>CACZIT010000008.1 GCA_902781315.1 uncultured Prevotellaceae bacterium | reverse complement strand
TCGTATATTGAACGTTAAATAATTTAAGAGTTATTGAGAACTCTTATTACAGACTGCAAAGTTAAAGAAGGGGCGGCGAGAACACAGGCAGGCGGTGGAGCGAAGCGAAACCCCTGCAAATCAGCCAAGAGAGTATTCTAAACCCCGACGGGGTGACAGAAATTCTGTCGGACCTTAGGGAAGTGGGGCTTTCTCCAGCCTCTCCCCCCACTTGCCTCCGTCGCGAATGAGGGATTCGCTCCCCTTTGTGGGGCCACAGCCATACCGATGGCTGCTCTAAAGACCCCAGTCGCCCCAAAAAGGGAGGGAGCTCGGCAATCCGAACGAAAGCGTCTCCTTCGTCACCGAGCGTTGCCCCTCCCTGTATTCGGTCGGCCCTTCGGGACTTATATACCTGTGGGCCTCCTTAGCAGGGGTTTCGCTTTGCTCCACCACCTGCCTGTAATCTTAACACCCCTTCGGGGTTTTACGCAAAAAAACTTGTATGCCAGGTCATCTGCTATATTATTCCCTAAAAAAGAAACCGTTTCTTTTGTTCTGCACTCGATTTTTCGTAACTTTGCGGCCGAAAAGAAAAAACAAGAACGCATGGTGCGAGCATTATTCCACATTCTGGCCAGGTCGGCAGGGTTGGCACGCAGGGGTAGGGCAGGGGTCCTGCTCCTCGTGGCGGCGTGCTGTCTGGGGCTGCCTGTGTCGGCGCAGAACCTTCTGCAGCGCTTCGACAACATGCTGACCGAAAAATATAACAAAGGTAATATTGACACCGCTTATATCGTTCGGCCAAAGACGAAGTGGACCGCCAAGGCGCGGTTCAACTTTTCCGGGGCGAATATTGTGGCCGAGGGCGATGACAGCGGGCAACACTTCACCTCGGAAATGAATGCCGACTGCAAGTCCACGCTCAGCTTCAGTTTGGGTTATCTGGGCATTTCGCTCAGCCTGTCGCTGAATCCAGCCAAACTGATGGGACGTTACAACGACTACGAACTGAACATCAACTCCTACGGCAAGCGCATCGGCTGGGACATCATCTATCAGGAAGCCCACAACTTCACGGGGTGGTACGACCACGAGGGGATGGGGCGCCTGGAGCTGACTCCCGGTTTGCTCAACGTCAAGACGCTCAACCTGAATGCCTTCTATGCCCTCAACAACCGGCGTTTCTCCTATCCCGCGGCTTTCTCGCAGAGCTACATCCAGCGGCGGTCTGCCGGCAGTTTCCTGCTGGCAGCATCGGCAATGGCGCAGCACGCAACGGTGAACTGGGATTTCATCACGAATCTGAAAATGACGAACATCGGCATTGGGGGCGGCTACGGCTACAACTACGTGCCCTCGCAGGGGTGGCTGCTGCATCTCTCGGCTCTCCCTACGTTCATCGTTTACAGCAACACGTCGATCAGCTTCGCGGAGAACAGTGTGCCCCTCCACTACCATTTTCCCGAAGTCATCATCACCGGCCGCGGGGCCGTGGTCCGCCAGAAGGGCAACCACTTCTTCGGCTTCTCGATGGTTTACAATTTCACCAATATCGGCAACAGGGAATCCCTCGCGGTCGACAACGTCAAATGGCGTGTTCGCGCCTTCTACGGTCTGCGGATGTAGCGAAGCGACTGAAGGGACTTAGATGCGACTTTTCAAGTAGGCCGAGGGTGTCATTCCGAAGTGTTTTTTGAACAGGCGGGTGAAGTGCTGGGGATATTCGAAGCCCAGCCGCTCGGCTGTCTCGGTGATGCTGGCTCCGCTGACAAGAATCTGTTGGGCCCGCTGCATCAGGAAACGGCGAATGTGGGAAGTGGCGGATTCGTTGGTCAGCTCGCGAATGAGGTCGCCGAAGTAGTTGGGCGACAGAAACAGCTGCTGGGCGCAGTATTTCACGGAGGGCAAGCCGTGTTGCTGCTGAAGATTGTCGTCGTAGTATTGGCGAAGCAGTTGCTCGAAGCGCGGCAGCAGGTCGGAGTTGGTGGAGGTGGCCGATGTAGACAGCTGCAGGGAGTAGTAACGGGCTATGAGTTCCAGCACTTGCTCTATCAGTGACGTGACGATGCGCAGCGTGTGGGCATCCTCCTCATGCTGCAGTTCCTGACGTATCAGCTCCAGCAGGCTGACAATGCTTTGCCGCTGTTCGTCGGTCAGCAGTAGGGCCTCGCTGACGCTATAAGAGAAATAAGTATAGCCATGCATGCGCCGGCCCAGTTCCGTGTTGCGCAGCAGTTCGGTATCGAAGAGCAACGCCCAGCCCTTGGTCTGGATTTCCTCGCCCACATCGGTCTTGCCGCCTATCTGCCCAGGAGACACGCACATCAGCGCATGGCGGTGCAGGTCGTACTGCAATTGCCCGTACGACAGGTTTTCTAATTCTTCGTCGCCGATGAACATGGCATAAACGTCATAGCTGTTGAGCGAGTGGCGGCAGTGCTCCAGCTCGTCGTAGTGGATGACCGAGACGAGCGGGTGCAACTCCGGCGCGCCGATGTAGCGCGCGTAGTCGTTGACGTGTTGTACCTTCAGAATCTTATCCATTGTCGATCAGTAAATCGCTTTTGCCTAAGTTGCACTCCGAGCAGAGTGTTTGCAGGTTCTCCATCACTGTCTCACCGCCCTTTGACCATGGGAATATATGGTCAATATGAAGTATCACCGTCGGGTCGGTAGCAGGTGATTTCCCGCATTTGCAGCACTTGAAATGGTCACGAGCCATAACTCGAAATCTCAAACGGAGATTAATGTCACGACGAGTTTTGTGATTGATGATAGTGCCTTCTTCGTTTGCTTTTATTGGCTCTACAGTTTCTGCTGATTCTGCTGGTGAGTCTTTGTCGCTGTCATCGTCGGAGTTGATGTAAGCAACAAAGGCTTCCAATGCCTTGCGCCAACTACCAAAACGGTTGATATAAGGTTTGGCATTAATTTTAGTATCTCCTTTAGAGCGAAAAATCCCTATAGAGGGTTGATGTCCCAACTTAATCCACACACGTTCCATTTCTTCAAACAGTTCTTCGTTTGAGTAAGTCCGTTTCGGACCTGTCCTAAACGGAGTCTGCTCTAATCCGGCAGCAATTAAAGTACCATTCCAGCCCCCATATTTTTTTGCCCTTTCTCTGCGGCAGTATTTGCCTTGTTTGTCATATTCAGGACCTGAAACATAATTTCTGCCTAATAGTTCCGCAACACGGCGAATATCTTCAAAAAACAGTTCATCGTTTTCGCAATAATCATGATATTTTAGTCTTCCTTTTTCAACAGACAAGCCTGCTCGTCTTAAAACCTCATTCCATGAGCCAAAACGATTCTTCACCGTATTATAACTATAACGACCATGTTCTGTGTAGTCTTTGCATGATAGCGATTCCTTCTTCAAAAGACTTGCCACTCGTTTCACGTCGGCAATCAGTTCTTCATCAGAAGTATTGCGATGATATTCATTCAGCACAAACTCCATAAGCAAATTTTTTTGTTATTTCTTCTTTATCTCGGCATCCACGACAAAGATGTCACCATCGCGGTCACGAAGGACATTTCGGGGAATCAAGTCCCAGACAATATAGTCGGGATTGGAATAACGGCCAACTACATCCTCACGGTTGAAACCGAGGGCAGCCATATAGGTGTCAATGGCAATTTGAGGCGTAGGTTCAGCATCTTTCACAAGGTCTTGGCGTAGTATTGGCATAATGGTACGACCATCGAAACCTGTAGAAGCATGGAGCTGGTAAAAAGTATCAGGAAAAATCTCATTGTGCATCCTGACTTTCTCAAACAGGCGTAGGATGCTTCCGCTGTTCAGCAAGTTGTTAACCTTAAAGATAATATCGTTTGAAACGTAGGTGTCATTCTCGTTGCCACATGGCCCTGGTGTTCCCAAATCGAACACTCGTTCCATGGGAATCCACAAACCATTCTCTTTAGCAAAAAGTTCTGCCACTCGCTGCTCTGCCTCAAACGGGCTTACATGCGACTGGCCATCTCTAAATTGCGCTTCATATATTTTGCAGCGTCGACGGAGTTCATCGGCGACCGCTTCGATTCTTCTATTTTCCGCATCTTGCGCTCCGATGCTTCCTTGTGGAACTGATTGAAATAGGTCATCGTTCATTTCGTTTTAGGGATTTAACGACTGCAAAGATAGTGAAAATCAGTTGAAGAACCAAATAATATTTGCTTTTTTCGAGAGATTTTTCCAAGATGCAGTCTGTCTTCAGCGAGATTATCTTGCCAAAGTTACCATTTTTTCTTTAAGAGAAAGTTGAGAATCCGTAAAAACGGTTGATAAATCAGTAAATCATTTAAGTTATGTTTGCAGAATTCACCATAACTTTGCAACCGAATTCAGAAACAAACTTAAAAACAGTAAAGATATGAGTAAGATTGCATTAGGAACCTGGGCCTGGGGCGCAGGAGCATTCGGTGGCGACACCGTGTTTGGAAGTAATACTGACGTTGATAACCTGAAGCCCGTCTTCGAGGCTGCCATGAAAGCAGGACTGAACCTCTGGGACACGGCCACGGCCTACGGCATGGGCGAATCGGAGCGCATTCTGGGCACGCTGGCAAAGCAATACAGCCGTGAGGAAGTGCTGATTTCCACGAAGTTCACCCCGCAGATTGCCGAGATATACGAGAATTCCGTCGAGAAGATGGCCGATGCTTCTATCGAGCGCATGGGTTGCGACTACATCGACATCTACTGGATTCACAACCCGATGGACGTGGAGCGCTGGACGCCGGGACTGATTTCTCAGCTCAAGTCGGGTAAGGTGAAGCGCGTGGGCGTGTCGAACCACAACATCGCTGAAATCCGTCGTGCCAACGAGATTCTGGGCGAGGCTGGCTTCAAGGTCTCTGCCGTGCAGAACCACTTCTCGCTGCTCTACCGCTCGTCGGAAAAAGGCGGCGTGCTGGACTACTGCAAGGAGCAGGGCATTGAGTTCTGGGCCTACATGGTGTTGGAGCAGGGTGCGCTGTCTGGCAAATATAATAAGGAGAACCCGCTGCCCGCAGAGAGCGACCGCGGCAAGAAGTACAACCCCGTGCTGCCGCAGCTGGAGGCTTTGACGAATGAGATGACTGCCATTGGCAAGAAGTACGGTGCCTCGTGCTCGCAGATTGGCATTGCCTGGGCCATTGCCAAAGGCACGATGCCCATCATCGGAGCCACGAAGGAACGCCACGTCGTAGAGGCTGCCGAAGCTGCCGACATCGTGCTGACGCCTGAGGAAGTGGCCCGTCTGGAAGCACTCGCCGATGCCACCGGCATCGACACGCGTGGAGGTTGGGAACATTCGATGGAGTAATATGACAAAGTGACCCATGATGAAGAGAACAATGATTTGCAGAATGTTGCTGACGGTGGTATGCCTGCTGGCCGTCGCCTGCAGCAACGATGAGGAGGGGCAGGTGCAGGCCCAGACCACCATGAAGGCTGGCCGGACGCTGGTGGTCAGCTACAGCTACACGGGCAACTGCCGCGACATCGTGACCACGCTGACCAGTCAAATTGAGGCCGATGTGCTGGAGATTGAGCCCGCCGAGAAGGGACTGAAGTATGAGGCCAACGGCTATGCCCTGGGCACCGAGTTGCTGAATGCCATCAAGGCTAACCCGAATGATGCCAGTAGTTATCCAGCCATCGATCCCGTGTCAACATCGCTCGCCGATTATCAGAACATCATCATCGTCACGCCGCTGTGGTGGAGCCAGATGGCTGCCATCATGCAAGCCTACCTCTTCAGCGCAGGCCCAGAGATGGTTGGGAAGAACATCGGACTGATCGTGTCGAGTGCCAGCAGCGGCATCAGCGGTGTTGTTGCCGACTGCAAGCGCCTCGTGCCCGACGGCAACTACTTCAGCGAGAATCTCTGGATCAACAATTCCAACCGCTCTCGCCGCAGCACGCTCATCAAGGACTGGCTCAGCGCCATCAACTTCCAGGAGGCAACGGGCGTCGGTCAAATTGAAAATGGAGAAACGAGAACAGGAAATGCTCCCGTCTACGACCTCAGCGGCCGCAAAATCGTCAATCGTAAATCCGTCAATCGTCAATTCTCCAATCTTCCGAAGGGCATCTACATAGCGAATGGAAGAAAGCTCCTACAGAAATA
This sequence comes from uncultured Prevotellaceae bacterium, assembly GCA_902781315.1. Classification (GTDB taxonomy): domain Bacteria; phylum Bacteroidota; class Bacteroidia; order Bacteroidales; family Bacteroidaceae; genus Prevotella. The sequence continues at coordinate 78,058 of CACZIT010000008.1, read as the reverse complement.
ATCCTCAACATTTTCCGCGGAACAGCAACATGTTTCGCGGATTTTTTTGTATCTTTGTCGGCGTAAACAATAAACGAAAGGTTGTGCCATGGATATAGCATCCTAAAGGCAGGCCACTCGTTTATATGGGAAATGAGTAGAATCGACAAATCGGAATTTAGCGTTCCAATTATCACAGCTTCAAGCAAGTAGATTCCAGGTTATTAGCAATAATGATAAAACGAAATGAAGATGGAACAGGAAAATAACTCTAAAGGACTGACTGCTCGTATTTTGGGAGAACAGCCTACGGCTCTCCAGAAAACCTTTGTCTGGTTTACGCTTCTAACGCTATTGTTGTGGCCAATAGGTTTCTTCGTGTCCATATTCTTCTGGGATGCACCAATCCACTCCTCTATCGACGAGATTTGCCGTTGGGGTGCAACGCTGATCATCTGGCTATACCCTATTTATCTGTTCCCATTAATAAGGCTATGGTTTAAGTTCTCCAAAAAAGTGGGAATGATGTGGTTGTTCTATTTGTACCCATTGATACCCGTGGTTGTTTTCTACCTATTTGTAACACTCGCATCAAGTGCATACGCGGAAAGGAAACCTGAAGGCTATGATTCTTCGACTTATAAACGCCTAAACGAAACGTACGCATTAGATGTTAACCATGTTTATTATGGGTATGAGAGATTGGAAGGAGCTGACCCAAGTACATTCAAAGTTCTGAGCGATGATTATGCAACCGATATGCACCATGTATGGTATGAAGACTCTATTATAGAAGGAGCAGAACCTGCTACTTTTGCCGTACCAAATGGAGATATTTCACATCTTGCTCATGACGCACACGATTACTACATGAGGAATCGGCCTCTTCATGTAGCAGATATGGGTAGTTTCAGACAGATAGATAACAATTGGGCTTTAGATAGCCTTCATGTCTATTATCTCAATATTCATGCCCTTGCAGAGAATAAAGTCGTGTCTGTAGGAGATTACCGCACGTTTAAGGCACTAAATGCATTTTATGCAATTGATGCCAAGTGTGTCTATTACAAAAACAACATCGTAGAGGGAGCTGACCCAGCGTCTTTCACCGTATTGAAGGGGGAACATTACTATGGTCAAGACAAGCACCGTGTATATTACGAGGATTACGGCTCGGCCATACGAGACCTCAACACATTGAGGCACAAGGACATGGAAAATGGAATGTTTGATGCATTTCATACTGATGGCACGACGGTGTATAACTATAAGCTGTTGCCAATGCCCAAGGGTACAGACTTTATGACCATACATCGGGTGGAGGCGTATCGTAAGTGGTATGCAGACAAGGAAAGGGTTTATTACGAGAACCGGCTTTTGCCTGGAGCCAATGCAAAGACATTCAAGGTATTCCCTTCACACTATCTGTCGGAAGTTGGAGTGTCGACGAATAATAAATCTGACACTTATTCTTGTGACGGCAGCCGTGTCTATTATCGTGATTCGCTCATGACTGGTGTTGATATCGCCTCGTTCGTTTGTGGCTATGATTTTGTGGCAGAGCAATCATTTGCTTTCGACAAGAACCAATATTATGAGGGAACCCCAAATCCACGAATTGAAAAATTGCGCCAAGGCAAATGTCAAGTTGGCAAATAGTAAATTCCAATTTATGTAAATGGCTTGAAACAGATGATTCCGTAAAAATGGTAACTAAATCCGTAATACTTGTTAGTTGTGTTTGGCGGAAAAGCCGTAACTTTGCAGCCTGGAGAAGGGAACGTATATCGCAAACGAAGGAAAAAGAATCGTGGAATGACTGACGATAATTAAAAAACAGAAATGACTATGAAGAAAATTATGATGATGACGCTCACGGCACTGCTGGTCATCAGCCTGAGTGCCTGCGCGCAAACCAACAAAACAAAGGAGAACAAGGAAATGAAAACATTGGTAGCTTGTGCCGACCTGAAGGCGACCTATCCTGCCGTGAACTGGAAAGAGGGGAAACTGCTCAACAGAGCTTCGAAGAAGGAATTGGAAAGTTGGCTCAACGAACTGCATTGATGAGGAAACTGATTGCGTGTGAGGAAGGAAAAAGATAATGTCGCGTCCCTACATTTCAAAATAAGAAACAAAGTGACAATGAAAAAAATAGCTTTATCAGCCCTGTTTGCAGCCTTGCTGCTCTGCTCGTGTCGCGGAAGCAACGCCCGTCAACTGACAGCCGAAATGGCCTGCGAGGCAGTGAACAACTATTGTCATCAGACGTATGACTGGAGCATGGCCGAGGAGAATCCCGACATGATGTATGTGGCGATGGGCAGTGAGACTGAAACAGAGTATGAGGTGATATTCCGCAGCTATACGGGCGCTTTCGTTCACTTCCATGTCGACAAGGCGAGCGGCATGGCAAGGATGGTAGAGCAGGTGCCGGCGATGAACTTGGAGAGTGAGGCCGGTACCATCAACCTGTTTGATTATCTGGGGGCTGCGCATGACTGATGAAAAGCCGCGCCGCACGGGCTTCATCCCATCACGACATCGAGCACCATCATCAAGACGAATCCTATGGCGAAACCGATGGTGCTCAGGTTGGAGTGCCTGCCCGACGAAGCTTCAGGGATGAGTTCCTCTACGACCACGTAGAACATGGCTCCAGCTGCGAAGGCCAGCATGTAGGGCAAGACGGGGGTGAGCAGTGAGGCCAGCAAGATGACGGCCAGACCTCCCACTGGCTCAACGGCACCGCTGAGGCTGCCCAGCATGAAAGAGCGCCAACGCGAATTGCCTTCGGCGCGCATGGGCATGGAGATGATGGCACCCTCCGGGATGTTCTGAATGGCAATGCCCAGCGATACGGCCACGGCTGAGGCCATGGAAATCGTATCAACGCCCTGTCCGGCTCCGGCAAGCACCACGCCGACGGCCATGCCTTCGGGCAGGTTGTGGATGGTGACGGCCAGTGCCAGCATCGCCGTGCGCGACAGTTTCGAGCGAGGACCCTCCGGCTGGGATGTTCCCAGGTGCAAGTGAGGTGTCAGCTCGTCAATCAGCAGCAGGAATCCCATGCCCAGTAGAAATCCTGCAGCGGCCGGCACCACAGCCCAGGCTCCTTCCGCCTCTTCCATTTCCATGGCGGGAATGAGCAGCGACCAAACGGATGCAGCCACCATCACGCCGGAGGCAAAGCCCAGCAACGACTTCTGCACCCGCTCCGGCATCTCGTCTTTCATGAAAAATACGAATGCCGAACCTGCGATAGTGCCCAGCAGAGGAATCAGCAGTCCTATGACGATTGTTTCCATATTGTTTTTTTCTTTTTTGCGGCAAGTTTTTAAATTATTCCTTTATGATAGTTTGTCGGCGATGAGCCTTGCGATGCGCTTGGCCAGCGCCATGATGATGAGCATGGGCGGCAGACCTAAAGCCCCACGTCGGCCCTCACGGCATTGCCGGTGGCCAGCGTAGCCGTGCCGCCCAGCCGCACAGGGTAGGGGGGGAAGATTCAGTTCCGTCATATCTTTTGCAAAGGTACGAATAAGTGAGCGAAATGCAAAGCAAAAGCCAAAGTTTTTGCTTTCATTTGAGGATTGATTGTAGCAGTAAGTCAAAGAACGCTTTTCGTCAGACGGAGTCACGCGAGGTTTCCTCGCGCGGCTCTTTTTAGTCTTGCAGCTCTGCGTTGGGCCTCCAGGTCTTTATTGCAGAGCGTCCCCCCCGTTTCTACGTCCACCCGTTTGGGCGTTCGACATCTGCATCTTCGCGGATGTAGTCGAAGATGGCGGCAAGCAGCATGCCCAGTTGTACGAACGTCAGCGACGACAAGGCAGGCCATTGGTTAGGATAGATAAGAAATCTATGGAAAATGTGCAGGAATCCCGATGATTTTTTGTAAATTTGCAAGCGGAAACTGATTGTTATAACTATTAATTACCAACAGAACTATGCAGAACTTTGATTACATGACCCCGACACGGCTCATCTTCGGACGTGAGTCGATTGTGAAACTGCCCGAGGTGATGCGCCCCCTTGGCAAGCGCGTGTTGCTCACCTACGGTGGCGGCAGCATCAAGAAGATAGGTCTCTACGACCGCGTGAAGGAGCTGCTCAGCGACTTCGAAATCTTCGAACTGCCCGGCATCCAACCCAATCCGAAGTACGACCCCAGCGTGCTGGAGGGCGTGCGCATCTGCAAGGCCGAACAGATTGACGTCATCCTGGCCGTGGGCGGCGGTTCGGTGCTCGACTGCTCGAAGGCCATTGCCGGCTCGGCCTACTACGACGGCGACCCCTGGGACATCATCACCGGAAAGGCTCCCACGCTGAAGGCCATTCCCATCGTCGACATCCTGACGCTGGCCGCCACGGGCTCTGAGTACGACAGCGGCGGCGTGATCTCGCGCACCGAGACCAATGACAAGTTGGCCTACTTCAGCCCGCTGGTGTTCCCCGTGTGCTCCATCCTCGACCCCGTCTACACGTTCAGCGTGTCGAAGAAGCAGACCGCCGCAGGCTGTGCCGATGCTATGAACCACACCATCGAGCAGTACTTCACTGCCGACACCACGCTGCTCAACGACGGCTTCTGCGAGTCGATGCTGCGCTCGCTGATGGTGAACGGCCGCAAGTGCCTCGACAATCCTGAGGACTACACCGCCCGCGCCGAGATGATGCTCTGCTGCACCTATGGCTGCAACGACATCCTGTCCCTCGGCAACAGCCCCTCGGGATGGCCCTGCCACGGCATTGAGCACGCACTGAGCGCCTACTACGACATCACCCACGGCGAGGGACTGGCCATCATCACCCCGCGCTGGATGCGCCACATCCTCAACGAGAACACCATCGACCGCTTCGTGAAGTACGGCATCAACGTCTTTGGCATCGATGCCTCGCTGCCCAAGCAGGAGATTGCCGACAAGGCCATCGACGCCACCTATCGCTTCTTCGAGAGCATCAACCTCCCGATGCATCTGCGCGAAGTGGGCATCGACGACAGCCGCATCGACGAGATGGCTCACCACATCGCCGTGAACGAAGGGCTGGAGCATGCCTACGCTCCCCTCAGCGAACAGGACATCAAGGAAATACTGCTGGCAAGTCTTTAACCGTATTTATTTTTTCTTAGGAACAATCTTGACGATATGGAAGTCATACAGAGTTTCACCATCGACCACACCCGTCTGAAGCCGGGCATCTACGTATCGCGCGAAGACAGAGGGTTCACCACCTTCGACCTGCGCATCACCGAACCCAACCAGGAGCCGGCTGTCGCTCCGGCTGCCATGCACAGTCTGGAGCATCTCATGGCTACCTGGTTCCGCAACAGCGAGGCGAAGGACGACGTGGTCTACGTGGGTCCGATGGGTTGCCTGACGGGCATGTACATCATCATGACGGGCACTTACACCGTGGAAGACATACGCCGCCTCACCATCGAGTGTCTGGAGTGGATACTGAAGCAGACCGAGGTGCCGGCCACGCAGCCCGAGAGCTGCGGCAACTACCTGCTGCACGATCTGCCCATGTGCAAGTGGGAGAGTGCCCGCTATCTCGACCGACTGCGGCACGACTTCCACTGCGAGTACACGAAGCTGCAGATTACCCTCAGCGACGGCAAGGTGTTTGCCGACGCATAGGGGTCTTTCATGATACGCAGCCTTTTCTTCCCTGAGGGAGGCAGCCTCTTCCCCCGAGGAAATCCCCTTTTTGGTCAGCAAAACAACTCATTTTGCTGACCAAATTAACTTGTTTCCCAAAGCAAATCAACTCGTTTTGTTCTAAGAAAGCAATAAAAAACTTCCCTTTTCTTTTGCATTTCGCTCACTTATTCGTATCTTTGCCAGTTGAAAAGAAAGAATACCAATACGGAATGCTTATGAAACGACTCTTTGCCCTTGTAGTTGTGTTGACAGCCTTGCTGCCGCTGTGCGCGCAGGATGAGGCCAACCCCGTGGCCGATGCCAAGGCCGTTGTGACGTCGGGCTGTGCGCGCTTCACGGTGCTCACGCCCGAGATGATCCGCATTCAGTACAGCGACAGTCGGAAGTTTGAAGACCGCGCCACGTTTGCCGTGATCAACCGGAAACTGCCCGTGCCCGCCTATAAGGTGAGGAAAAAGGGCGGCTGGCTCACCATTACCACCGACGCGCTGACGCTGCGCTACAAAATGGGCGAGCCCATCAATGCCGACAATGCGGAGGCGCTGAGCGTGACGCTCAAGCTGCAGGGACAGCCCGTGACGTGGCACCCCGGCATGCAGGACACGCAGAACCTGAAAGGCACCACGCGCACCCTCGATGGTCAGAACGGCACCAACAAGGAGCAGGCATTGGAGAACGGACTGCTCTCGCGGTCGGGATGGAGCATCATCGACGAGTCGCCCCGCACGAAGCGCGGCGACGGCTCCACGTCGTTTGCCTTCGACGGCGATGTGGACGGCATGCCCTGGGTGGCTGAGCCAGTGGACAAAGAGGCCGTCGACTGGTACTTCCTCGGCTACGGCCACCAGTACCGCAAGGCACTGGGCGACTTCACGAAGATTGCCGGTAGGCAACCCATGCCGCCGCTCTATGTGCTGGGCTATTGGTACAGCAAGTACCAGCGCTACACGGCCGACGAGTTCAAGCAGATTGCCACCGACGTCAGGCAGAACCAGATTCCGATGGACGTGATGATTTTCGACATGGACTGGCACACCGAGGGCTGGACGGGCTGGACCTGGGACCGATCGATTATTCCCGACCCCGAGGGACTCATCGACTTCATGCACCAGAAAGGGCTGAAGGTGGCGCTGAACCTGCATCCGGCCGACGGTGTAGACGACGATGAAGACTTCTTCGATGACGTGCGTAAGGACATGGGCCTGGGCCAGGACGTGAAGCGCGTGCCCTGGAACCTGAGCGACGGGAAGTTCTATCACTCCATGTTCAATCGCATCTTGCGTGCCCGCGAGCGTCAGGGCGTGGACTTCTGGTGGATTGACTGGCAGCAGAACCTCACGAGCAAGTTCCTCGAGGGACTGGGCGAGACGTTCTGGTGCAACCACGTGTTCTACAACGACATGCGGCTGAACCGCACCGACCGCCGTCCGCTCATCTACCACCGCTGGGGCGGACTGGGTTGCCACCGCTACCCGATAGGCTTCTCGGGCGATGCCTACAGCAATTTCCCCACGTTGGCCTGGCAGCCCTACTTCACGGCAACGGCCTCCAACGTTTGCTTCGGCTATTGGGGCCACGACCTGGGCGGCCACGTGCAGGACGGTCCGAACGATCCAGAACTCTACCTGCGCTGGATGCAGTTCGGCGTGTTTACCCCCATCTTCCGCACCCACGCCACCAACCAGCCGCACATCGAGCGCCGCATCTGGAAGTACAGCAACTTCCCCCTGCTGCTCGAGACGGTGAAGCTGCGCTACAGACTGATGCCATATATCTACACCGCCTGCCGACAGGCTTACGACACGGGCGTTTCCATCTGCCGGCCGCTCTACTACTACTGGCCCGAGCGCGATGAGGCCTACAGCTGCAAGGACGAATACATGTTCGGCGACGACATCCTCGTGGCATCCGTGCTGCAGGCATCTGGCCAGGACGGCAAGACCGTGCGCACGACGTGGCTGCCTGAAGGCCGCTGGTTCGACGTGTGCCGCAATCGCATTGTGGAGGGCAACCAGCAGCTGCAGGATGCCTACGACATGAGCGAAACACCTTATTTCTATAAGGCAGGGGCGGTCATCGTGTGCAATCCGCCCGTGCAGAACCTGCAGACGCGGCCCGACCGACTGGTGCTGCAAGTGGTGCCCGGTGGCGACGGCCAGACCACGCTCTACGAGGACGAGGGCGACTCGGAGGACTACAAGCAGGGCGAATTTGCCACCACACTCATTGAGCATCGTGGGCAGACCGTCAGCATCCTGCCGCGCGAAGGCAGCTACAAGGGCATGACGGCCGAGCGGGCCTACACCGTGGAGTTCCTCGGTTGTGAGCGCCCGGCTGGCGTGACTGTCAATGGCCAGGCTGTGCCCAATGGCCTTTGGAACTACGACGAGGCCACGCGGCGCCTGACCGTCTTCGTCGGCTCTACGCCCTGTACAGAGCGCATCGACGTCTGTCGAAATTGAGATTAGGAAATCCGTGCCATCCGTTTTAATCCGTGCCATCCGTGGCCGCAAATCTTGAAACTCGAAAATTGAATCCCGAAACTCGAAACTGATAACATGCCATACCGCTTACCCGCTGAATGGGAACCGCAGGAGTTTGTCCTGCTCACGTGGCCCAACGAAACCACCGACTGGGCTCCCTACCTACAGGACATCCGCCAGACCATGACGGAGATGGCACTCGCCATTGCCCGCCACGAGAAGGTGGTCATCCTCTCAATGTTCCGAAACGACGTGCCCGACCAACTGCGCACGACGGAGAACGTCATGGTGGTAGAACTGCCCAACAACGACACTTGGGCGCGCGACTTCGGTCCCATCGTGCTGAAGCGCATGCCGTCGGCAGAAGGGAATGAAGGGATGGAGCCGACCGTCTGGCTCGACTTCCGCTTCAACGGCTGGGGCGAGAAGTTCCTGGCCGATTGGGACAACCAGATTCCCAAAAAACTCTGGGAAAGTCTGGCCCTTGCGGGAAAAGCAGGCTACGAAAACCATCAGGACTTCGTGCTCGAAGGTGGCTCCATCGATACCGACGGGCAAGGCACGCTCTTCACCACCTCGCAGTGCCTGCTGGCGCCGCATCGCAACCAGCCCCTTACACAGGCCGAGATAGAAGAGCAACTGAAGCGCAGGCTCAGGGTGAGCCGCGTGGTGTGGCTCGACCACGGCAACCTCGTGGGCGACGATACCGACGGGCATATCGACACCATCGTACGCTGTGCACAGGAGAACACGCTGGTCTACGTGGGATGCGACGACACGGACGATGAGCAGTATGAAGACTTCTTGGCGTTGGAAAAACAGCTGAAGACCCTGCGTACTGCCGACGGGCGTCCCTACCGCCTGCTGCGTCTGCCCATGCCTGAGCCCATCTATGAGGGGCAAGGGACAAGGGGCAAGGGGCAAGAGGCTTCTGCTGAGGGGCAAGAGGCCGAGCGCCTGCCAGCCACCTATGCCAACTTCCTGATCATTAATGGGGCCGTGCTGGTGCCTACCTATGCTCAGCCCAAGAAAGACGCCGAGGCCATGCGAATCATCCAGCAGGCTTTCCCCGATCGGGAAATGATAGGCATCGATGCCCGCACCATCATCCGCCAACATGGTTCCGTGCATTGCCTGACGATGCAGGTGCCGTCAGGCGAGGAATAGTTAATCGAGACCGACATGATAGAACTGAAGAATGGACGAATAGCAGCAGGCGAGCGGGTGGTCATCGGCGACCTCTCGTTTGTGGCACCGGCGGGCAAGGTCACTTGTCTGGTGGGGCCGCGCGGGTGTGGCAAGACGCTGCTCGTGCGCTCGTTGCTGGGATTGTGGCCCTTGGAGAAAGGTTTCGCTACCTTGCAGGGCGAGCCCGTCACACGGCTGTCGGCCCCCTGGTTGCGCCGCCTCATGGTCTACGTGCCGCAAGAATTGCCCGACAGCCTGACCGATGCCCTCGATGCTCTCGATGAGGGGCTGGCGACCGGTCGCCGCGCCGTTGTGGCTGACGATCCGTTTGTGGCGATGTCTGAAGAGCGGGCGCTGCTGTTGGCCAATCGCTTGCAGGCTTTGGCCGGCGAGGGTAGGGCAGTGGTGGTGGCCTGTAGCGAGGCCGATGTCAGCCACTTCGATCCCACCGTCACTTTGGTCTGTCAAATCGAAAATCCGTCAATCCGTCAATCGTAAATCATCACCCATGCATATCACCATCATTAGTTTCCTCCTGGGGCTGCTGTTGCTCGTCGTGCCAGTTTATCTGCTGCACGTGTTGCAGGTGCCCATAGCCGACAAGGTGCTGAAGTCCTTCGGACGCTCGGCTGCCGCCCTGCTGCTGTTGGGCTTGTGCCTCTACCTCGTGTTCCACTTCAACCACTGGGCCATTAATCTGCTCGCCCTGCTACTGATGACGGCAGGAGGCATGTTGCTGGTGGTGCGCCGGGCCCGGCTCGGCCATCGCATGTTGGTGCCCGTGGGGGCAGGTCTGTTGACGGCGGTGCTCGTCGTGGGAGCATGGCTGCTGTTGCTGGCCCTCGGAGTGCGACGCCCGTTGGAAGCCCAATACCTCCTGCCCGTGGCAGGATTCCTCGTCGGCAGCATGACAGAAACACTCAGCCATGCCTTGTCAGTATACTATCGCAGTCTGATTCATCACGACCAGTTGTATTACTACAAAATAGGCAATGGCGCGTCGCCCGCTGAAGCCCTGGCGTGGTATGTGCGCCGGTCGCTGGAGGCCGCCGTGCTGCCGCATCTGAAGCGCATGTCGGGCATCGTGCTCGCCGCATCGCCCTTGGTGGTGTGGGCCATGCTGCTCAGCGGCACGCCGGTCGTTGAGGCTGTCGCCGTGCAGCTGTTGCTGCTTGTGGCTGACTTCTCGGCCTCCATCATCGCCCTGGTGGTGATGCTCTTCGTGGCACGCCGCTACTCTTTCGACGGCTATGGACGCCTGAAATCCTGATTAATTCTAAAAATAATACCATATTCCCATGAAACTAGCAGAAGGACTCAGTATCCGCAAGGATTTGCAGACGCGTATCGAACAAATCAAGGTGCGCCTGCTCAACAACATGAAAGTGCAGGAAGGCGATGCTCCCACCGAGCAGCCTGCCGACCTGATGAAGGAACTCGATGCCTGCCTGGTGCAGCTGGAGGACATGATGTATCGCATCAATGCCACCAACATGCACACCTTGAAAGATGGCAAGACACTCACACAGATGATGGCTGCGCGCGATGTGCTGGGCAAGCGCGTGCAGGTGTTGCGCGAAGCCTTCGACCGCGCGTCGCAGTCGCAAGACCGCTACGGCCGCAACGAGATTCGCTACGTCACCACCGTCGACGTGCCCACCCTGCGCAAGCAGATTGACACCTACTCGCAGCAACTGCGACAGCTCGACATGGAGATTCAGGCATTGAACTTTGCCACAGAGCTGGAAAACGGCGTTGCCACGCAGAAGAAATAAAACCAAACCGGGGAGCAGATAGCGGCGCGACAGGGTGAGCTAAAAAAACGAAGTCTTCGGACTTTATGATCTGGTTGTCGGCTCGGAACGGCCGGCATGGTCTTAGTGACCACCTCACGGCGCAAAGTTCAGCACAACTGCACGCCGCATGGTTCACTTCGCATTTCGCACTACCATTTAGCTAACTGCCGCCGCACTGCTCCCCTTTTTCTCCTACCGATTGAAATGAGCAAAGCATCCGATATTCGGCTGACGTTCCACAAAGCCAACACCGACAGCGAATTGCTGATACCCCTGGCCCAAAGCAGTGTACGGGCCGGTTTTCCTTCGCCTGCGCAAGACTACATGGGCGAGGAAATCGACCTGAACAAACTCCTGGTGCGCCATCGGGAAGCAACGTTCTACGTGCGTATCTCTGGAGAGTCGATGACCGATGCCGGCATCCTCGACGGCGATCTGGCTGTGGTCGACAAGGAACTCGAAGCCCGCGACGGCGATTTCGTCATTGCCTATGTAGATGGCGAGTTTACCATCAAGCAGTTTCGGATGGATGAGAGCGGAACCTTCGGTTGGCTGCAGCCGTGGAACAACCATTTCCCGCCCATTCGTGTGGATGCTTCCAACGACTTCATTATCTGGGGCGTAGTCACCTACGTCATCCATCCCGCCAAGAAACCGCAGTAAGGTCAGGGAAAGTAAGTTAATAGCCTAAACTCTCAACTCTCAACTCTCAACTCTCCGCTCGGCGCGAAGCGACGCTTTCGTAGCGAAGCGGAGAAAGAACTCTCAACTCCCAACTCCCCCTCATGTCACTCTTCGCCGTTGCAGACTGTAATAACTTCTATTGCTCCTGCGAGCGCGTGTTCCATCCGGAGCTCACAGGCAAACCCGTCGTTGTGCTATCCAACAACGACGGCTGCGTCATTGCGCGGTCGGAAGAGGCTAAGGCACTGGGGCTGAAAATGGGCGCCCCATTCTTTCAGGTGCGGGAACTGCTTGAGCGCGAGCATGTGGCCGTGTTCTCCAGCAACTACACCCTCTACGGCTCGCTCTCGGGGCGCGTCATGTCGCTGCTCAGTCAGTACACGCCTTCGCTCGACATCTATTCCATCGACGAGGCTTTCCTTGACCTTACTGAAATGGATGCCAACCGCGACATCAAGCGCTATGGCGAGCAGATAGCCCGAAGGGTGAAGCGGGCCACGGGCATTCCTATTTCCGTGGGCATCGCTCCCACGAAGACACTTGCCAAGATGGCCAGTAAGTTTGCCAAGAAATACAAGGGCTACCGGGGATGTTGCCTGATTGGTACCGACGAGCAGCGGCTGAAGGCCCTTCGTCTCTTCCCCGTGGAGGATGTTTGGGGCATCGGTCGCCGCATTGCCAAGCAACTGGCTTATCATGGCATCACGACGGCTGCCGATTTTGCCAGCCAGAAAGAGAGTTGGGTGCGCGGTAAGTTCAGCGTCACTACGGTGCGCACGTGGAAGGAACTCAACGGTGAGAGTTGCATCGTGCTGGAAGACATGAGCGAGAAGAAGTCCATCTGCACCAGCCGCAGCTTTTCGGGGCAGGGCATCAGCGATCCAGCCATCCTGGAGGAGGCCGTTGCCAATTTCGCCGCACGCTGTGCCGCCAAGCTGCGTCGCCAGCGTTCCTATTGCCAAGGCATCACGGTGTTTGCCCACACCAGTCCGTTTCGCGAGGACGTGCCGCTCTGCTACCTGCAGCAGTCGGTGCAGTTGTCGGTGCCCACGCAGGACACGGCCGAAATCGTGAAAACTGCCGTCGGCATGCTCAAGGCCAAGCTGCAGGAGGGGCTTTTCAAGAAAGCAGGCGTCATCATCTGGAACATCACGTCGGCACGGGCCATACAGCAAGACCTCTTCGATCCTGTTGACCGCACAAAGCAGAAAGCGTTGCTCGATGCCATCGACGAAATCAACCGGCGCAATGGCCACGACACGGTGCGCGTGGCTACGCAAGGCACCGACGTGCGCTTCGGTCTCAAGCACGAATACCTCTCCCGGCAGTACACCACGAACATCGATGACATCCTCGTAGCTAAGACGGTCTGATTTTTTTCTTGACAGATAGCATCCATTTCTCAACCTTTTTTCGTACTTTTGCAGGCGAAGTTAAAATATTAGCACAACTGATGATGAAAAAACTGTATTTTTTCCTGCTCGCTGCGACCTTGTGCGTGGCATGCAACAATCAGTCCGACCGCTCAGCTGCCGACGGGCAGATAAGCGATTTCTACGATCAGCGGGCAGCGCAGTCGGCAGCACAGCAAGGCGCTGAGGCCACGGCTTCCACCTCGTCGGCAGGAGCTGGCAACACTACTATCAAGATGTATGAGGTACCGGCACGCCTCACCGACCGACCCGAGGTGATACTCCACCGCCAGGGCTTCACGATTTCCTACAACAAGACCACGAAGACCCCGAATTGGGTGGCGTGGCACCTGACGAAGAGCCACACGTACGGCCGCATTCAGCGCGAGACGCAGGCCTTCCAGGAGGATAGCAGCGTGCCAGCTCCACGTGCCACACTCGACGACTACTACAACTCACGCTACGACCGCGGCCACATGTGTCCGGCTGGTGACAACAAGTGGAGCGAGCAGTCGATGAGCCAAACGTTCCTGCTCTCCAATATCTGCCCACAGAACCACGGACTGAATAAGAACGCCTGGAACGATCTGGAAATACAATGTCGCGACTGGGCCCGTGAGTACAATTCTGTCGACATCGTCTGCGGACCCGTTTATCGCACTGCCACACGCTCGGATGGCAAGATGCGTGCCTCTGCGTTTCAGAAGTACATCGGCCGCAACAAGGTGTGGGTGCCCGACGCCTTCTTCAAGGTGGTGCTCTGCCGCGGTAGGCAGCCCAAGGCCATCGGCTTCATCTACGAGAACCGAGGCGGCCAGCAGCGCATGTCGGATTGCATGTGCTCGGTCGACGACATAGAGCGCATCACGGGCATCGACTTCTACCCCCTCCTGGCCGACGACGTCGAGAACCGCATCGAGGCCCGTGCCAGCCTGCGAGAGTGGTAGAAAAGTGCAAAAAAATGTTTATTCATTTTGTCGTTTGACGACTTCTTTGTATCTTTGCACCCAAATTGCGGAATGCGGCTCGTGTGCCGCTGCATGTTTCCGCAAATTGGTAAATCGTTAATAGTACATTTGGCGTGAAAATAAGAAAGGTGATGGATGCCCTTGAACGATTCGCGCCTCTGCCCTTGCAGGAGAGCTACGACAATGCTGGCCTGCAGGTTGGACTGACAGAGGCGGAGATTTCAGGGGCATTATTGTGTTTGGACGTGACGGAGGCAGTGGTCGACGAGGCCATTCGCCGGGGCTGTAATCTCATTGTGGCCCACCATCCGCTTATCTTCCGTAAGCTGGCCCACGTCAGCGACGGAAACTACGTGGAGCGTGCCGTCATCAAGGCCATCAAGAACGACGTCGTTATCATGGCCATGCACACAAATATGGACAATGCCCAGGATGGCGTGAACTTCCGCATGGCAGCCAAGATGGGACTCTCCGGTGTTGACTTCCTGCCCTCGCAACGGCGGCAGATGACGCTCTCCGGCGAGGAGGTGGCTTACGGCAGTGGTGTCGTAGGCACGTTGGCCCAGCCGATGGAGGCTCGCGCGTTCATTATGATGCTCAAGGAGCGTTTCGGCGTAGCCTCGGTGCGTGCTAACGAATTGCTGCAGCGCCCTATACAACGTGTGGCCATCTGTGGCGGCAGCGGTGCGTTCCTGTTGGGCGATGCCCGGCAGGCGGGTGCCGATGCGTTTGTCACGGGCGAGATGGGCTATCACGAGTTCTTCGGCCATGAGCAGCAGTTGCAGATTTGCGTCATCGGCCATTACGAAAGCGAGCAGTTCACGACGGAAATCTTCCGCGACATCATCAGCCGCGAGTGCCCTGGTGTGCCGACCTTCATCGCCGAGACGAACACGAATCCGATAGTATATATATAATAACAATGTGACCCGTGCCTCCATGCTGGTCCTCCCCCCTTTGGGGGGATAAGAAGGGAGGTTTTCATCTATGGCAACAAAGAAAGATCCCACCGATCTGTCGGTAGAAGAGAAACTGAAGACTCTCTATCAGCTTCAGACAACATTGTCGGGCATCGACGAGAAGCGCGCACTGCGTGGCGAACTGCCCTTGGAAGTGCAAGACCTGGAAGACGAGATTGCTGGACTCACCACCCGCATCGAGAAAATCCAGAGCGAAATTAAAGATTTCCAGGCTGCTATCAGCATGAAGAAAGGCGAAATCCAGGAGGCTCAGTCCTACGTGGACCGCTATCAGAAGCAGCTCGACGAAGTGAAGAACAACCGCGAGTACGACACGCTGACCAAGGAGATTGAATACCAGACACTGGAGATTCAGCTCTGCGAGAAGAAAATCAAGGAAGCCATGATTCGCATCGACGAGCGCGGCAAAGACCTCGAGCAGGCCGAGGCGTTGAAGAAGGATCGCGAAGTGGCACTGACCGAGAAGAAGAACGAGCTCGATGAGATTATGCAGGAGACGCGTGAGGAGGAAGACAAGCTGAAGGCTAAGGCCCGCGACTTGGAAACCAAGATCGAGGAGCGTCTGCTCAACAGCTTCAAGCGCATCCGCAAGAACGCCCGCAATGGTCTGGGCATCGTCTACGTGCAGCGCGACGCCTGCGGTGGCTGCTTCAACAAGATTCCGCCACAGCGCCAGCTCGACATTAAGATGCACAAGAAGGTTATCGTCTGCGAATATTGCGGCCGCATCATGATCGATCCTGAACTGGCTGGTGTGAAGATCGACGCTACCACAGGCGAGGAGAAGCCCAAGCGCAAGCGCGCCATCCGCAAGACCACGACGAAGAAAAAGACCGAAGCCGCTGCCGAGGCTCCCGCAGTACCCGAGGCTGAGGCATAAGCGCTGACGCGCGGTTGAGAAGCGCCTACGGCGCGGTTCGATGGCCTTCGGCCGGTTCAATGCTGCTTTGCAGCGGTCCAAAGGCCTTTCGGATTAAAAAAATGTAAAGACGCGGCATATCGCGTTACTGGAGTTGGAAAACAAACCAAGTAACGCGGCACGCCGCGTCCCTACATTTTTTCTGGCGACTTTGCATTGCAAAGACATACTACTCCCCTCCCTCACAGGGAGGGGCAGGGGGTGGGTCTCTCTCTCCCTTACAGCCCCCTTGCCTTGTAAATCTTATCCTTTGCGTCGTTGATTTCCTGAAACTTCTTCTCTGCCGCCTTCCTGACGTCGTCTCCCAACTTGGCCACGCGGTCGGGATGGTGCTTCAGAGCCATCTGGCGATAGGCAGCCTTCACCTCGTCGTCGGTGGCCGAGGGCGAGATGCCCAACACTTTGTAGGCTGCCTCCAAGTCGTCCTTCCCTGAGCGCAGGTTCAGCATCGACTCCACGTCGGCAGCCGACAGCCCCAACGAGGCTGACACGTCGCGCAGCGCCTGTATCTCGGCCTGCACCACGTTGCCGTCGGCCTGTGCTATCATCACCAGGAAGTTCACCAGCTGCAGCCGTTGCGAGTAGTCCATGTTCATCGCTATCTGCTGGCACGCCTGGCGAATCGTGCTGCGATAAGCCGTGCCCTCCTGCTTCTGCCGTTCAAACAGCTTCTTTACAATGTCCTCGCCCTGCGCTACAGCCTGCTCGCCGAAGTTCTGGCGCAGGAAATTGCGCAGCAGTTCCATCTCCGAGTGCATCACTTTACCGTCGGCACGGATGATGTAGGCCGCCAGCACCAGCAGCGAGAACAGGAACGAGTTGCGCTGTCCCTCATACGTCTGTCGCTGCCGGTACTCCTGATAGCGGCGATAGGCGTCGCTGTCGTCATACTCGCGGTTGTTGTAGTTCTGGTCGGGTCCGTTCACCATGTCGAGTCCTCCCTCGAACAGCGATCCCAGCACGAATCCCAGCAGAGCTCCCAACGGGCCCGCAGTGACGAACCCCAGGAAGCCTCCAATCCATTTTGCTATTGCCATTTGCTTGTTTTTCCCTTTGTTTCTATGCAAAGGTAACGATTATCTACCAATTATCCCACTATCATCATCATCTTATAATAATTTTTAACGAGACCTAGTCCTGAGCAATATTGTGGGATATTAAAACAGGCAACCATCAGCCTAAAACCTATGGTTGCCCGTTTGACATAATTTCTATATGATGAAATGTTACAGCCTGACCTTTACTGTCTTGTACTTACCTTTCACAATGTAAGTCTGACTTTCAGGCAGAAAGAAACTTATAGAACCGTGACCGTCGGTTTCTGCACTTTGCAACTCCTTTCCATCTATCGTAAAAACGGAAATGTTTTCTCCAACTTCAGCCCCAGTAACACTAATTAACCCTTGATATGCAGTCACATGCATGAGGCTCTTGTTCGTCTGACTAATCCTCGTGTCAGTTTTTTCAAAAGAGACATTAAGAGAAGAATTACCCTTAATTGTTGGAGTTTTATATTCATTTTCGGATGTCAAATCATCAGTGACATCCTTGCCGTTGAATGATACAGAATGGATGTGCCAACCATCAGCAGGCTCAATCTTGTATTCGAAAGACTCTTCATATTCAACCACCAATTGGACAGAACCATTCAATGCATGCTGAATTGAAAGATAGATATTTTTGTCGATAGTGTTGTTTAGAGGGGTGATTCCATGAATCATTTGTTGGTTGTATGGATATACTAGGGCAAGATCATAGAATCCGTCGCGAAATCCCCATCCCCAATTCACGTGCACCAAACCATTCTCATCGTATCCATCCAAGATAAAGGCGTGGCCAGTTTGTCCTGCAACATCCTCACCACTATATACAATAGGCTTACCCTCACTTAGGTCTTTAAAGATCATTCTCATCCATTCTTCATCAGAATACCATGAGCGGTCTTTGTATGATTCGGTTTGATAATCAAAGAATTCCTTAAGAGAAGTATATAGATAGTAAAAGTACGCTGTACTAACGCTGCTGCCATAATTCATGCGCACTGCAATACCACAATGAGAAACCAACTCTGCTACAGCATTTGCTTGCTGATTCGTGTAGTCTGTACTGCCATAACTATCCAACATGTGGTCCCAATCGTAATATGTGTCTGCAAAGTTAGCCGTCAGTGTTTGTCCATTCCAATCGTAAGAGTTTTCTCCAATGCCGTGAATAGGATATTTATAAGTATATAGGATTTGAGCCATTGCTATTGCGACACATCCTGCTAACGTTCCTTTTGGACAAAGATTGTTATATGGACTGTATTGGCTCCAATGTGAAGTCACAATTGGCTCAACCCGCCTGGGAAAGTCGGAAGGCGGATTGATAGTTGCTTTCCGGCTCTTATTCATTGATAATGAATGATTTATAGCCTCCAACCACCATCTGTATCCGCAAGGTTGTTCTTCGCAAGTACGATGGTCAAATGAGTATCCCAACACGGGAGTTACATTTTTCTGGTTAGAAACGATAACAGATCCTGATGCATTGCTCAGAATGGTAAGATTCTCCATTCGTTCTTTCTTAAGAGCTGCTTGTACCTTCGAATATCCTTTAGCTTTAGCGAACTGAGCATTCTTTCCCAGCACAGTCAAGGCTATTGAATCCATCTCGGCATCCGTTCGCATTTGGGCAACACAAGCGGAACATACAGAAAGAACTCCTAGCAGTAAAACTATAAATCGTCTCATATTCATTCGGCTTCAAATTCAACTTCTAAAGTAGCGTTATCGTTCAGTACAGGTGTGGTGTATTTTCCACCTTTGATTTCTGAGGAAACATCCACTCCATTGAAATATAAGGCTGTCAGTTTTTGACCACTAACGGGCGAAATTTTATAGGTGTAAGAGCGTCCCAAAGTGATTTTCTGCTTCACAACACCATTCTCCGAATGTTTGATGGTGAGGTATTTTGCATGACTCACAGGCGGATTGTCTCCATTCTCATAAATTACATATAGTACCGAATTATCAGTAATTTCAGGGGTAACGAAAGTATTATCTTCAGCTAATTGGTTGGTCACGTCTTTGCCGTTGTAAGTAACACTATGTATCGCGTATCCACTTTCGGGAACAAGCCGAATTGTTTGTGACTCTCCTTCCTTGACAACAATATCCATACTTCCAGTCGGCTGTTTGAGGCTCAGGAAGGTTGCTACCTTAGCAAATTCTACTCTAAAGTCAATATCTTCCTTAATTTGAGCGATTGTATAGGTATTGTTGTACAAATCGTCCTTTACTTCCTTTCCGTTCAGAGTGACTGACTTGATAGAATAATCGTTGTCTGTAAAAATGGTGATAGTAATGCTCTGATTCTTATCGACTTTTATTTCTTTCTTTTCTTCTTTTATGGTTACTTCCCCTATAACTACATAACCTCCCACATTGCTACTTATTGTCAGTAACAAATCTTCCCCCTTCTTTTCCTGTTCTTTTATGTTGACAAAATCTTTCCAACCATCACAAGAGAGGTATTTGTTTTTTGTTCCATATGGGATAGTTAATTGTGCGTACAGATAAGTATCACTATAAAAAGCATCTGAAACCATATGTACAGGTTCTTCGATTCTCGAAATAATTTCTATAAGATCATAACACCTGTCAAATGTTTTAGGACGAATACTAGCAACGTTTCTGCCAATTGTAACTTTTTCTAATCTGTGACATTCATAAAAAGCTGCTTCGCCTAATGAGAATACCCCATCAGGAATAATACAATCATAAAGATTCTTGCAGCCGGAAAAAGCGTAATTGCCTATGGATTCAACACTCTTCGGAATATTAAGAGATTGCATTCTTGTGCAGTCCTTAAAAGCAGATGCACCTATTGACGTAATGCTGTCAGAAAAAGACACGTTTGTCAACTGGGTGCAACCAGAAAATGCATTGTCATCTATAGTTTTTACTTTTCTGGGAATTATGATACTCGTTAAATTACTACATTTAAAAAAAACTGAATTCTTTATTTCTTCAATATTTGGAGAAAGATTGCATTCTTGAAGATTTGTACAAAACGAAAAGGCACCACTTTCGATAGTGTTTACGCTTGAAGGAATACTAATATTTGTTATGCCAGAACAGCCCTTAAAAGAGTAAGATCCTATTGTCTTTAATTGGTTCGGGAAATCAATGCGTGTAAGCGATTTGCAACCATCGAAGGAATTGTCTCCTATTGTTACAATGCTGTTCGGCATAGAAACTTTTGCCAAAGCAGAACACCCTTTAAATGCTTCTGATCCAATCGATGTAACCCCATAGGGAATATCAATAGAAACAATATTTGAACAACCTGCGAACAAATGGAAATCGATCTTTGTTAAAAGTGCAGGGAGTTTTACAGATATTATTCCTTCACATGCTGCAAACGCCCCATATCCGATTGATGTCACATGATCTGGTATTACAATTTGCTTCAAACTTTTACACCATACAAATGCTTCCTCACCAATAGAGGTCAAACTACTAGGAAACTCTAATGATTCCAAGCCAAGACATTGATAGAAAGCAGATTTTCCTATTGAAAATAATGTCTGTGGAAACTTTATAGTTTTCATTTTTTCACAACAATTAAATGCACCCCATTCTATAGAAGTTACCCCTTCTGGAATTGTTATAGTTTCCAATGAACGACAATTATCAAACGTAGCCCTTTCTATAGTTTTAATTTTTGGGGAAAGAGTAACTGACTTTAAATTCTGGCAATGAGAAAAAGAATTACGGCCTATTTCAGTAACACAGTCAGGTATGTTAATGTTTTCTATACTTGAGCAGCCATTAAAAGCAAATGCTCCAATCTTCTTAAGAGAACTTGGAAACTTAATGCTTTTTAATTCTTTGCATCCCATAAAACACCCACTTGTGATCGACATTGCGTTTACAATCTCGCCATCTTCAAAAAACTCTATCGTCTCAGGAAGTTGTATTGATATTAAATTGGTACACATGTAAAAGCTTTTTTTCCCAATTGAACTAACGGTATACTTAGATCCGTTGTAAATTATGGTTTCAGGAATGATTATATTTCCAGAATATCTGTCTTCTTCTTTGTCTGAAACGTTAGTAACACCAACCGTTTGTTTCTCCATAGAAGTAATATCATATGCGATACCATCTACTATGAAATCATAAGCATAAGCACATTGTAGTGTCTGTAGGCATAATAATGCCAAAAGAAATACTTTTTTTACATTTTTCATATTATTCATTTTTATAAGTTAATTATCCATCTATTACACTCTTTAATATCTAACTCTTCTACTCCTCTTTTTATAGAAACCTCGTCAGTAGGATGGTGTTTTGAAATAAACCAATGTGCATCTTTGGAAATCTTGTCTCTAATTCTCCCAAGATATGGAAGATCAATATCCGACATCGAATGCCCTAAAATTACAACTCGATCAACATTTCTTAATGAAGAAAAGAATCTTTTATTTTTATCAATATTTGCATGGCAATCTTTATATAAAGAATTCATTTCCTTGACAATATTTTTTTTACCTTGTTCTTCTAAAAAGGGATAATCTTTGTTCTCTATCTGATTAATTGGAACCATTTTATGATGACCAACCACAACAATCTCATCATCAGCATTGCAACGGCCATGAATATGACAAATTCTATCAGAAGGAATTTTGTAAACAATTTCTAATGTATCTGTGTAATTGAATGTCAGATATAAGCTGTTTGCAGGCAAGGGCAATTTTGCTTTTACATTTTCGATATGGAAAGATTTTGCCCATTGTTTAATTTTTAAAGGAATATCGGTAATAATCGGATGAATTAGGTCTATTGGAGCTGTTGCAGCCCTTTGATCCCATCCGATGTCAAAACTCTTAGTTGTATCACTGAAGAGTTTATCTATGTTATATGTTTCCAATGCCATTTCAAAATCTTTCCATAGAAGGTTTCTTTCCCCATATTTTTCTGGAAATAACATTTCAAGAGTGTCGATAAAGGTGTCTTTATGACAGTATCTCAACCAATAGTAAAAATCGAGATAGGATGAATGAATACCATGATAACAATCAAAACCATTTCCGATAATATATAGAGTATTATCATCATGGCCTTCCAAATCAGAAAACAGATAATCCATATCACATTATATACTCCCAGCGACTCCCTCTTCTGGATGGTTGGTAATGATGTTCGTGCATATATACAAAAAAAGCGTGGGAGTCTTACCTGTTACTCGTCCCACACTCCGAGGCTCTGGCATCGCCCTGTCTGTCTGAACGAGCAACGCCGAAGCCCACGCCGATATGTAGATATACACTATCGGTTACAACAAATGCTACAGATAGCCGTCGTAACTTGCAAATGGATATTACACACCCATGAGCATCTACCGTTGCTTTGTTTTTGACAGACATATCGAAACTGCCAGATTTCGGAATGTCAAGCACAAAGCGTCAAGTAAACGCTTATTTCTATATATAGATTCCCCTTCCTGTCTTCCCACCCCTGCGGGCAGGCTTCGGTCAGAGAACGTTGCAAAGATACAAAGAATTGTTTAAAATACCAAGTTTTAGGTGGAAAAAATTATGAGCAGTATTGCGGAATAAAAGATTTGAAATGGTTGTTCTTGTTCATCACCAGCTATGGCCTTTTGGTTCGAAAGCGTAGGGGTGATGAAGTAAAACATGTTTTACTTTATGAAGTCTATGCGTTGTGGGGATAAGATGCTTGTATTGTCATCTTATTTGCCATCGTCTTTATTCCAGAGAAAGGTACAGCAGGTAGATCACCAGTGCGATCAGTGCGATAAACACGGTGGTGACGATGATTTGCGTCAGCGTGATATAGCCTAGCAGGCGCTTCTTGGAATAGCCGGAGAACTGGTTCAGCGTCACGATGATCATGAACACCGCGAATAGTTGGATGACGACAGACCCCAGCAGGTCGCCGATGATGGAGTAAATGCTGTAGACATTCGCGGTGTAGACCAGCACCACGACGAACTCTGAATAGCGCAGGTCGGGGACGTTCGGTGAATGGCGCAGGAAAAGGTACATTGGCAGCGATAACAGCATCAACGTCAGCAAGGCGAAGACGGCGGGGTTCTTCTCCCAGAGTTTGTTTAGTGCTTTGATAGTGTACACTAAAGCGTTTACTATCGGCGTGTCCATCTTCTTGCTGTCCTTTGACGCCTCCTTGAACTTTTCCCCTACCTCCAATAATTTGTCTGCCACCCTTTCAGCCTTTGACGACTGCCGGACAGAGTCCTTCTGCAGCGAGTCTGCCGGCACAGCCGCCGTCTGTCCGGCTTTGGCTGTGCTCTCTTTCAGCGAATCAGCCGGCACTGCCGTCGTCTGTTCGGTGGGGGCTGTGCTCTCTTTTAGTGAGTCGGCCGGCACTGCTGTCGTCTGCTCGGTGGGGGTGGTCTTTTTATCGTCTGAAAGGCCCAGATCGAAGCCGTACTCAACAATCAGCGAGAATGCTGCCAGCAGGAAGAACATCTTGAACGGTGGGAAGTAGGCGGAGCGCATGCCGCTCAGATAGTCACGGATCATGTAGCCCGGGCGCAGCATCAGGTCGCGCAGGGTTCGCAACATGCTGCGGTTGCCGATGGCCCAAACGTCGAGAAACAGCATCAGCGTCTTCTTGAATGAGAAACGCCCTACCTCGGCCGCTTGTCCGCAGCGTGGGCAGTAGTTGCCCGTGAACTCCGTCTTGCACGACGAGCACACGTGGCTCTCGTTCTTCAGCGGTGCCACCTCGTAGGGGCGGCGCTGCCACATGCGGAATGCTCGCAGCCATGCTGTCCGCTTCTCTTTGTTCGTCAGATAGGTAAGATATTTCTTCATTCTGTTGCAAAACTATATAAAAATAACAAGACTGCCAAATATGTTATTCCTTTTTTGTATTTTTGCAAAGAAAAAGCCTTTTATGGGTTAGCATTTTCTGTGTCTGTTGGGTTATTAACAAAGTAACAAAGTAACAAAGTGACAGAGTGACAAAGTGAACATGGAACAAGAAACACTGGCGAGGCTGTTCGTGCAGCACTATGGCAAGATGCAGCGTGTGGCCCGTACGATACTATACGACGAGCAGGCTGGCGAGGATGTGATCAGCGACATCTTCGAAAGCTTGCTGCGCGGACGGACGGCGCTCTCGGCCGGCACCGCCGACTGGCAAGACGAGGCTTGTGAGCGCTACCTGCTGACGAGCGTCCGCAACCGCTGCCTGAAGGTGCTCAGACGCAGACCGTGGCTGGGCATCGCCAGCGGCGGACAGCCCCTCGGCACCCCTGGCATTGAGCTTGCCGTCGCTGCCGATGCTGCTGACGACGACGACGCGCTGATAGCCGAGATCATGGCGTTTGCCGCCAGCCATCTGTCGGAGCAGGAGCAGCGCATCCTCAATCAGCGCTTTACCCACGGCCTCCGCTACAGCGAGATAGCCTCGGCCGAAGGCATCAGCCGCGTGGCCGTGTGGAAACATCTGTCGCACGCACTCAACGAAATCAAGAAACATTTTAATCCGAAAACGCTATGATACCTATTGATGACCATAAGAGGCTGTTTCTCGACATGCAGGAACACCCTGAGAATTATTCCGACGAGCAGTTGGAGGCCATGATGGACGACCTCGACAGCGACCTCGATGCCCAGGCAGCATGGGAGCGGTTTGAGCAGACCATGGGCCCGGCCGTGAAACCGTCGCATCGCTGGCTGCGCATCGCGGCCATCTTTGTCGGCTCCCTCTTCCTTGCCGGCATCGCGGTTGCCGCATGGATGAGCCTCACCCCCAACACCCCTCCAAGCGGCGAGACGAGCCGAGACGCGCAAAGCGTGGAAGTGGCAACGCCCGCACAGCATGACGAGATGCCTGTCGCCTTCGACAACGTGCCGCTGGACAGCATCCTCGCCGTGGTGTCAGCTCACTATGGCAAGGCCGTCAGCTTCCGCAATGCTGACCTGCGCGGCATGAAACTCATCATGACGTGGCAACCCGACGCATCGCTTGCCGACTTCCTCGACCGCCTGAATGCCTTCGACGGCCTGAGCCTGAGCTTGCAGAGCGATACCATTGTCGTGGAGGAGGAGTCGACGGACGAGGAATAATCATACCTGTAGGAGATGAAGACATGAAGAAGCAGTCGCACCTTTTTATATTTTTATTATTCATTACGACCCTGAACACCGTGCTTCCGACAGCGTCGCTGGCTCAGCAGGACAGGTTTGTCTCCCTGCTCCCAGCCCTGCAGAGCATCAGCCGCAGCCAACAGGAATACACCATCGACATCCTCTCTGATGGTCTCGGCGACCTGCGCACTACGGCCAATGTGAAGGGACTCCCGGCACCCGAAGCCGTGAAGCGGCTTTGCCGTGGGCTGCCCGTGAAGGTGAAGGTGCACGGGCGTAAAATCACCGTGCAATACGACAAGCGGCGGGAGGTCAGAAAGTTGAAGCTGAATGGCGAGGTGCAGGACATCCGCGCCCACAAGCCGCTCATCGGTGCCACCGTCGAGCTGCTCGATGCCGACAGCACAGTGCTGCAGCAGGCTGTAGCCAAGCATCACTGGTGGGGCAGTGGTGAAGATGGGAAGGTATACGAGTGGGAGACCAGCGAATTCAGTTTCACGGTGCCCGCCCTGCCCGCCAAGTACATATTCCGCATCAGCTTCGTGGGCCACCGCACGGCCTACGTCGACTACAAGCTGGAGCGCGTAGGCCGTCGCGAGCACGAGCGGTCGCTGCCTCCGCTCTATCTGGCTCCTGTCTCAACCATGCTGCCCGAAGTGCCGGTTACGGCCTCCCGTGTGAAGTTCTACTACAAGGGCGACACCATTATCTATAATGCCGATGCCTTCATCCTGGCCGAAGGCTCCATGCTCGACGCCCTCATCAGTCAGCTGCCAGGCGTTGAGCTGAAGCGCGACGGCCGCATCTATCACGAGGGCAAGTTCGTCGACGACCTGCTCCTCAACGGCAAGCAGTTCTTCAGCAACGACCGCAAGCTCATGCTCGAAAACCTGCCTGCCTACACCGTGAAGGACATAGCCATCTACGACAAGCAGACCGACGAGAACGAGTGGCTCGGCATCAAGGACCTGCAAACCCAGCGCCACGTCATCGACGTCAGGCTGAAGAAGGAGTACATGGTGGGCTGGATTGCCAACGCCGAGGTGGGAGCCGGCACTGGCGACCGTTACCTGGCCCGTCTCTTCGCCATGCGCCACAGCGACTTCTCGCGACTGGCCATCGTTGCCAACGCCAACAACCTCGACGACGACAGCAAGCCAGGCGAAAGCGACAACTGGCAGCGTGCCGGCGACGCCCTGCGCCGCACCGAGCGGGCCGACCTCAGCTTCTGGGTCAGCGACCGCAACAAGCGGTGGGAGTATCGCGGCGATGCCTCGGTCAACCACCAGCGGACGGAAGGCGAGACGCGCACCGTGCGCCAAAACTACCTGCCATCGGGAGATCTCTACGACCATAGCTTCAGCAACAGCCGCAACGAGGACCTGCGCCTGAGCTCCTATCACGACTTCTACCGCAATCACAAGAGTGTGCGCTGGCACATCAGTCCCAACCTGCAATACCACCACTTCAATCACAGCTCTGACTTTGCCTCAGCCACCTTCAACGCGCCCGTAGCCGACGTCAGCCGACGGTTGCTCGACGAGCTGTTCAGTCCCACGGCCTCACGCGTCAACCTGCGCGACACGCTCGTCAACCGCATTCTGCGGCAGGGCCTCGGCCGTGGACATGCCCTCGAGGGAACGTTCAACACCGGAGCCACGGTGAAGATTCCGCACTCCAACGAGAACCTGCGCCTCGGTGCCACCTTCAGCTACAGCGACCGCGACGAGCACCTCTTCAGCCGCCAGTCGGTGGAGTATGGTGCTGTATCACAGCACCCCTCCACCTCCTTCCACCACTTCACCGACAACCACCCCGACCGCAGCGGCACCATCCAAGCCACCGCAGGCTACAACATCCCGCTGGGCGAGGGCTGGCGCTCCATCCACGCCACCTACTACTTCACCCACAACTGGCGCCACCGCCGCTCGTCGCTCTACCTGCTCGACCGCCTGAACGAGGAACCTGCAGCCATCGACGACCTGCCCTCCATGACCGACTACCAGCAGGTGATGGACAGCACCAACACTTTCGACAGTCGCATGCGCGAGAACAGCCACCGGCTCGACATCAACCTCGGCTATAAGTTCAACAAGGCTCGGTACGGCCAGATATGGACGCTGCTCAACGGCAACATCACCCTCCACCAACAGCACCTCGACTACCAGCGCGGCAGCATCGACACCACGCTCTGCCGCACTGCCGTCAGTATCACCATGGACGACAACACCTACCTCGACTTCAAGAACGGCCAGATAGGGATGACCATGGGCGTTCGTCAGGTGCTGCCCGCACTGGAGCAACGCATCGACCTGCGCGACGACACTGACCCGATGAACATCCGGCTGGGCAACACCCGCCTGCATCCGTCAGTCACGCCCGACTTCGGTGTAAATGGCGTCTATAGGTTCAAGCGAGGCTATCACTACATGGAATGGCACCAAAAGCGCACTTTCAATGCCATTGCGATGGGCTGCACCTACGACGTCCGGACGGGTGCACGCACCTACCGTCCGGAGAACGTCAACGGCAACTACACCACCGATGCCGGCTACACCTTCCACTGCGCCCTCGATTCGACCAAGAAACTGAATCTCGACCTCCCCTTCCACGTCACCCACAGCCAGAGCGTCGACCTCGTGGGTACGACGGCCAGTGATGCCGCGATGCCGACTGGTCCCCAGCGTTCTAAAGTCCAGCGCCTCGCCATCTCGATGTTGCCTTCGTTCAAGGCCGACATCGGCAAGCACCACTTCGACTTCGTCTGCCAACCCGTGTGGGAACGCCTCAGCAGCGATCGGCCGGACTTCCAGGACTTCAGCGCCTTCACCTGCCGCACCTCGCTGGCAGCCATCTTGAAGCTGCCCTGGAAGCTCGACCTCTCGACCGACCTCACCCTCTACTCACGCACGGGCTATGCCGACGAGGCGCTGAACACCAACGACCTGGTGTGGAACGCACGCCTCTCTCGCCCCTTCTTCAAGGGCCGGCTCCTCGTCGTGTTCGATGGCTTCGACCTGCTCGGCCAGCTCAGCAACGTCACCCGGACCCTCAATGCCCAGGGACGCACCGAGACCTGGACCAACGTCATGCCCCGCTACGCCCTGCTGCACGTGGTGTACCGACTGAACAAACAACCGAAGAAGCAATGAAGCAACCAAGAATCCTCCTCCTGCTCGCCGTGTCGCTGCTCTCGTTCAGCAGCGCTGTGGCACAGACCTTCCGCGAGGTGCCGTTGCTCGACGCCCTGCAGACCATCGGCCGCAGCCAGCCGGAATACACCATCGACATCCTTTCCGACGGGCTCGACCGGTTGCACACCACGGCCAAGGTCACCGGGCTTGCGGCACCCGACGCCGTGAAGCGCCTCTGCCGTGGGCTGCCCGTGAAGGTGAAGGTGCGCGGCCGCCACATCGCCGTGCAGATGAAGAAGCGGCAAGTGCCGAAGGTGCAGACTGTCGACCTCTCAGGCGATGTGGAGGACAGCTTCCTGAAGCGGCCCCTCACGAAAGCGAAGGTGTCGGTGCTCACAGCCGACTCGGTCGTCATTGCCGACTCGTTGCAGATCATCTATTTCCTCAACGGCGACAACCGCATCACCAAAGCCCACTTCGGAACCAAGGTCAGGACCGGGCGCGACTATCTCGTCCGTGCTCAGCTCAAGGGCTATGACGACGTGTGGAAACGGGTGTCGGTAGGACGACAGGCAACCGAAGACATCAACATCGGAACACTGCAGATGCGCAAGATGCGTAACCTGAACCTCGACGAAGTCGTGGTGACGGCCACCCGCGTGAAGTTCTACTATCGCGGCGACACCCTCGTCTACGATGCCACGGCCTTCCAGTTGCCCGAGGGTTCCATGCTCGACGACCTCATCCGCCAGCTGCCCGGCGTTACGCTGAACGACCAGGGCGAAATCTTCGTCAATGGGCGCAAGGTCGACGAGCTGCTGCTGGGCTCGCGCTCGTTCTTCGGCGGAAACAAGAAGGTGCTGATGGAGAACCTGCCTTACTACACCGTGAAAAACCTGAAGGTCTATGAGAAGCAAACCGACAAGAGCGAGGCCTTGGGCTACGATGTTGAACCACGCCGCTACGTGATGGACGTGAACCTGAAGGACGAATACAGCCAGGGCTACATTGCAAACGTGGAAGCAGCGGCGAGCCCCACCCCGACCCTCCCCAGTAGGGAGGGGGCTCCTTCCGAGAGGGCTTATCTGGGGCGTGGCTTCTTGCTGGGCTTCACCGACAAGCTCCGGCTCACCGTGCTTGCCAATGCAAACAACGTGAACGAGACGCGGCATGCCGGTCAGACGGGGCAATGGAGTCCGGCGCGTATGCCTCGTTCCATCATCACCACGCGCAGTGCGGCTTCGGAACTCAGCTACCACTCTGAAGGCGACAAGCTGAAGGAGACGCTGCGTGGGGAATACACCTCTACCACCGACGCACAGACCATGAACCAGCATCAGGAGCGGTTCGTGGGTGGTCTTACGCCTACGGCTTTCACCGAGTCGTTCCGCAAGATGGGCAATCGCCGTTGGTCGCTGCATAACAGTCTGACGCTGAAGTTACCCACCTACATGAACATTGAAGCCGACTTCAACCACACACGCCGCAACGGTGCCACGCATTCGGCCTTTCAGGAGACCACCGACACGCTCAGCATCGCCCAGCGCACCGTAGGCATCAGCCGTGGCACCAAGTGGGCAGCCAGTCTCGATGCCCAGGGCAGCGTTAGGGTGGGGCGGCAGAACCAGCACCTTGACTTCTACACCCATCTGGACCTCAGCAACGACGAAGGCGAGCAGGGCGAAGTTTTCAAAGTAACAAAGTACCAAGGTAACAAAGTAACAGGGTACCAAGGTGACAAAGTAATAGGGTACCAAGGTGACAAAGTAACAGGGTACCAAGGTGACAAAGTAACAAAGTATCAAAGTAACAAGGTGACAACGGCTCCGGCGGATGTGGAGACACGCAATGCCAACAGCCTGTACTCACGCAATGCTGCAGCCCTCCTCAGTCTGGGCTTCGGCAAGGAACTGGGGCACAACCTGCACTTCGGCATCTCCGACCTCATGGCCTATCTGCGCATCCACAGCCGCGACAACCTCTACCACCCAGCCTCTACGGTCGGTCCCACGGGAGAGGCAGAACCTGCCGACCCGCTCCTTCCTTCGCAGATCGATGCCATCGCAGCCACCCTCGACCCTGCCAACTCCTATGAGAGCCGTGCCACGACCCAGCAGAACGACATGACGTTCAGCCTGAACAAAACGGGTCATTATACCCATAGCATAGCCCACATGAAAGTGAACTACGACCGCTGGCGCTTAGAGCTGCAAGTGCCCATGCACTTCTACAGACTGCGCTACCGGCGTGGCAGCCTCGACACGCTGGCGCGTCAGACGGCCATCTTCCCCAATCCTTCCTTCCGCTATCGCAACGTGTGGAAAGACTCACGTCGCGACCTGCAGGTCCGCATCAGCTACCGCCAGACAGCAGCCGAAATACTGAATCGCATCAGCTACCGCGACGACAGCCAACCACTCGTCGTGAAGTTGGGCAACCCCGACCTGAAGCCTTCTGCACAGACGAACCTAAGCATTAGCTACTACGATGGCAAGGAAGTGGCTGGTGGCATGTACCACGCCTCAACCTCGTTCAGCTATCATCATCGCGACATCGCGCAGTCGCTGGCCTACGACCCCGCCACGGGCGTCAGCACCTTTAAGCCCATGAACGTCAGCGGTGCCTACGACGCCCACGCCAATTTCAGCACCGACCATAGCATCGGCAAGAAACGCTATTGGACGTGGTACGTCGATGCGGGCGTCGACTGGAACCATGCCAAGGACCACGCCATGCTGGCAGGCATGGCGGCGAGCCAGGTGAACACCGTGAACACGCTCGCGCTCAGCAGCGGCGGCAACATACGCTTCCACCGCAAGACGTTGAACCTCCGCGCCGTGGGCTACATCAACTGGCGTCACAGCGATGGCAAAATGTATGATTTCACCACGCTCCGTGCCCTTGACTATCACTACGGCCTCGAAGCCACCTACACCACACCTGCCCTTTGGGGCACGAAGATAGGTGGCCTCACGCTGGCCGCCGATGCCATGATGTACGGCCGCCGCTACGGCAGCGGCGGGCTCCCTCTTTGGGGAGGGCGGGGGGAGCGGTCCGACGACTTCATTGTCAATGCCTCGCTCAGCCAGCCGTTCCTCAACGGCAAACTCATAGCCCGCCTCGAGGCTTTCGACCTGCTGCACCAGCTGTCGGACACCCACTACGAGATCAACGCCATGGGGCGCACCGTGACGTGCTATCGCTCGTTGCCTCACTACGTCATGCTGCATCTGGTGTTCCACTGGTCGCGTCAGGGCAAATAATAGCCAAAACAAACTTGAAGCTAGAAACTCGAAACTATGAAATCGATACGTAAATGTGCCTGTTAGGCTTGGCACTGATTAGTTAGTAAGAAAGATGCATCGAATAAGCAGTCCCCTTGTCGTGGCTCGCGAGAGTCCGGCAGGGGGCATTTTTTGCTCTGTTGGATTAAAATGTGCAAATGACAGCGCATGTTTCGATTTGCAGGGCACAAATTACCCTGACGGAGCATTAAATTTACCCAGTAGGAAGTGCAACGAAGCGACAAATGAGGCTGTCGCTGTCATGGGAAAAGTGGAGATAATCCTGCAATGTTTTTGTCTACTATGATGCATTTTAGCTTATAAATGCAGTTTTTTATTAAAAAGTCTTAATGTTCTAAAGATTTAGAACGAAATGTTTGGACGTTCTAAAGCTTTAGAATATCTTTGCAGTCGTAATGTTCTAAAACTTTAGAATGATAATGTTGAACCCCAAAAACTACAAGCAATGATGAATCAGACAAAGACATTGACCAAAGGCGAAATGCAGGTGATGAACGTGTTGTGGAGCCTGCCTGACTCGCAGGGCACATCACATGACATTATGGATCGCATGCCCGAACCCAAGCCGGCAACGACTACGTTGCTGACATTCCTGAAGATACTCACCGAGAAAGGCTTCGTCGAGGCTGTGAAAGTGGGCAAGGGGAAATTGTTCTCGGCAAAGGTAAGCCGTCGCGACTACACCTCTTTTTATATGCGTGACGTGCGCGACACTTTCTTCGGAGGTTCGTTCCGCTCGCTGGTATCATTTTTTGCCGAGGAGGAAAACCTCTCGCAGCAGGAAATCGACGACCTTCTGGCACTTCTCAAGAAAGACTAATGTCAACACTCCTTCACACTCACACTCCTTCACACTAACGCTTCTAAAAGATGCTTTCATTCCTTATATACGATCTAAAGGTGGCAGCACTCCTTGTAGTGTTCTACATGTTCTACCGCCTGATGCTCGAACGCACGTCGCTCGTGCACTTCAACCGCGTTGTTTTGCTCTTTACGGCAGTTCTGTCATTCGTTCTGCCGCTTTGCATCATCACGGTTCATGAATATGTCGAGGCAATTCCCGTGACAGCTACTACCGTTGAAACGGCAGGGAATGGAATCCTACAACAGGCCCCCGTTTCCTTCTGGTCTGTATATGGCCCACGACTGACACTCCTGTTGAC
Organism: uncultured Prevotellaceae bacterium; assembly: GCA_902781315.1. GTDB lineage: Bacteria > Bacteroidota > Bacteroidia > Bacteroidales > Bacteroidaceae > Prevotella. Next base: position 45,254 of record CACZIT010000008.1, on the reverse strand, counting down.
CGTCGTTCTTGTCGGTGGTATGCTCATCCGCATGGGCATAGTCGTTAGGTCGTTCCTCAATTTGAAAAAACTGATCAGCAATAGCGAGAAGAAAACATTGTCCGACGGGGTGGTGATGGCCATCACCGACGAGCCAGTGGCACCCTTCAGCTGGATGCGCACCGTAGTCATGAACCGGTCTGACTACGCGTCGCAGATGGATGGAGGTGCTATTCTCGCCCACGAACGAGGTCACATCCGCTGCCATCACAGTCTGGATGTAGTCCTCGTTGAAGTGCTCACTGCCCTGCAATGGTTCAATCCAGTGGTGTGGTTTTTGCGCCAAGACCTGCGCGCTCTCCACGAATGTGAAGCCGACCAGGCCGTTCTCTCTCAAGGGTTCAATACGGACCAATACATTCAATTGCTCATCCGTAAGGCCATTGGACTGCCCGTCAGTCAACTGGCCAACGGAATGAGCGCCAGAACAATCAAAAAACGAATAGTCATGATGAAAACAAATAGAAAACCGAGCCGCTCCTCGTGGCTTCGCGCTCTCTACATCCTGCCCATCGTTGCCCTTGCACTCATTGTCCAGGCACACACGGTGGTGGAATGTCGGCAGCCTTCACTTGCCACTGGGGGAGTTTCGAACGATAGTCTTCTCGTTGCTATCGATGGTGGCGCTTGTTACACCAGCTTGGATGAACTGCCAAAGTTGGTAAAACCAGAAGACATTGATAACATAACTGTAGTCAAAGACAAAGCTGCAGTTGATGTTTTTGGTGAAGAACGTGCTAAGAATGGAGTCGTCGTCATCGAGACAAAAGCCTTCAAACGGCAACTGGAGCAGACACCACCCGACACAGTTGTGTTCAATGGCGAACGCGATGCGCTCGCAAGAGCTTATGCCATCCATCTGAAAGACCTGAAGCAGGTAGGTGATGTGTTGAAAGGAAAGGTGGCATCGGCTCCGGAACTCGACTACGAAGGAGGCTTCAATGCCTTCTTGGCGAACAATCTGAAGTATCCCGTCGATGCGCTCAAGTATGGCGTTACAGACAAGATGACGATAGCCTTCCGTGTGAATGAAGATGGAACCACGACTTTGCCGCATCTCGTAACGGGTAGTATTAAAGGTGAGGCGGAGTACACAGGCGCTGTGGTCTATGGCTACAAGAATCCCAACATGCAAAAGCCCAATGCAGAGCAGCAGAAGGCAGCTGAGACTGCACTTTTTGAAGAGGTGCAACGAGTGTTGAAGAAGGCTCCGAAGTGGAAGCCGGCCCGCAACGGTGAAGGCGAGCCAATAGCCGTGACGGTGTCGTTCCCAGTCATCTTCCAAAAATATAAAAATCGTTAGGACTTGTTCCACGATTTGAAACAATTTATGCCTATCTTTGCACCATCAAACAAAACGAATATGACGATAGAACAGGTAAAAGAACGTAAGTTCGATGTAAGAATAGTGCCAGGACGCATCCCTTTTACGTTTTTGCTCGTCGTGCTTAGCTTTGTGCATACCTCTGCCAAGGATACTGACCACAGAGTTCAGGGAGTTGTCTTCGACAGCTTCACCGAGCAGGGCATTCCGGCCCTCATCACTCTGATGACAGCAGATAGCCTTGTCGTTGACACCATGACAGCCATCCCCGACGACTATCCCTTTCGTGACTATCCTCATGCAGCTGACTATGAGTTCACCATTCAAAAAACCGGCCGCTACATTGTGAAGGCCGAAATGGAGGGTTACGAAAGTTCATACGTCAATTTTGAACTGCGTAGCAGACGTGAGCAGAACATCAAAGTGAAGCCGCTCCGTATGGAGAAGGATTTCCACGACCTACCCGAAGTTGTTGTGAAGGCCACAAAGGTGAAGATGGTGATGAAGGGCGACACAATCGTATACAATGCTGATGCCTTCAATCTTGCCGAGGGCTCAATGCTTGACGCACTCATCGCGCGTCTCCCTGGAGCACAGCTCACCAAGGAGGGGGAGATTTTTGTCAACGGCAAAAAGATTGAGAGCCTGCTCGTGAATGGGCGCGACTTCTTCAGCGGTAGCCCGAAAGTGGCTCTGCAAAACCTTCCTGCCTATACGGTGAACAAGATCAAGGTCTATGACGAGGCGGGTGTTGCCTCACGCATCATGCAGAGGGACATGGGCGACAAGCGGTATGTGATGGACGTGAACCTGAAAAAGGAGTATTCAAAAAGTTATATTGGCAACGCAGAGGCTGGCTATGGCACCAATCATCGCTATTCTGTCAAGGCGTTTGGCATGAAGATGTCGGAAAAGGAATGGATGATGGGCACGGTCAACGCCAACAATTTGAGCGACAATCAGAAGACGCAACTCGTCTACAGAGACGGCGGGTATGATCTCTCATGGAGTCCGGTGGGCGAAGCCAATGGATTGTTAACTAACCGTGAGGCAAACGTCGGATATGTGAGATACTTTGACAACAACCGAAATTGGCTTGAGAGCAGACTTCTGCTGGTTCATAATGATGCTGACGAGCAGTCGCGAGAGAACGCCCAGACCTACCTGCCCAATGGCGATTCCTTCCGGCAACAGCAAAGCAGTTCAACCTTAAAGACAACAAAACTGGAAGGCAGCATCAACCACCACCTCGAAAGAGGAACCGTCTTCAACATGAGTGAGATGAGACTGAGATACGACCAAAATAAAGGCTTTGGCTATTCCGAACAAACCATAAGTGATTCGGCTTCGGTGCTTAATGAAATGCTGACGCGCAATTCCCACGAAAGCAAGAACATCGTTGCCAACGGCTCTATCTCCGGCGGCACGAAAGTCATTGCCGACATGCTGCGATGGAGCCTGAGCGCCGACTACGACCGTTTGACTGCCGACCAGTTCTCGCTCAACGACATCCAATACTCCAATAGCGAGATACGGCGTGACTTCCGCAACAACTACTGTGACAACAGTCACCAAACTTGGAATGTGAAGGCTAATACGATGTATGAAATTTGCTGGCCTGAACTGAAAATTACGCCGCAATATGAATACAACTACCGCTATAATAAGACATCGAACATGCTCTATCGCCTTGACCGACTTGCCGATGCCGACTCTACGCAATTTGACCTGCTGCCCTCGGCACGCGAAGCCCTCGCCGACGTACTTGATGCTCCCAACAGCTATGATTTCCACGAGTATCAAAACCATCACCGCTTCCGTCTGCAAGTGACGTCAGACAAAGAATTATCCAATCGTGAAAGCAAAGGCATTGTCAGATATTGGAGTCTGAAACTGCCTGTTCGTCTCGTGCACAAGAATCTATACTATAACCGACTGGGTCGGCACGATGTAAAGCGCCATGCCGTGTTTTTCGAACCCGAATTTCAGGCCAGAGGTGAAATCAGCAGCATCGAATGGTACTTCAATGGCAGCATCTGGTCAGAGATCCCCGACATGACGACAATGGTTGACTACCGGGACGATAGTGACCCGCTGAACATCCGGATTGGCAATCCTGAACTGAAGGACCTCCACTACTATCGTTCTTCTCTCAATCTCAGGCGCAGGTTCAGCCGTCATCAGCAACTCTTTTCATTGAATCTTGACTACAATCAGCGAGACAATGCCATGGCTTTCGCTACTGTTTTCGACAAAACTACGGGCATTACCACCATGCGGCCTGTAAACGTAAACGGAAACTGGAACGCCAGTACCGAAGTGGGCTATGCCCGTTCACTAGACAAACCCGAAAAGCTGACGCTCGACAACCAGTTCAGCTACAATTACCACCATAGCGTGGACATGGCGACAGTGGCGGGCATGACCGACAGCCGGCGCAGCATTGTCAGCAACCACCAGTTCAGCGACAACCTCAAGCTGACTTTCCGCCCGAACGACAAGCATGAATTCACACTGCGTGGTGGTGGCACATACTACCTCGTTGGCAGTGAGCGTGCAGGCTTCGAAAATATCCGCGCCATAGATTATCTGGCGGGATTCAACGCTACCATCGGCCTGCCTGCAAATTTCCAACTCGTCACCGACCTGACGATGCATGCCCATCGTGGCTATCAACAGAGCGAAATGAATACAACGGATTGGGTCTGGAATGCCCAACTGACGCGCAGCTTCCTCAAAGGAAAACTCCTTGTGAAGCTAAAAGGCTTTGACATCCTCCAGCAAATATCTACCACGCGCTATGTAATGAACGAACAGGGTCGCACAGAGTCGTGGCACAACAGCATCCCACGCTACGCCATGCTGTCGCTCTCATGGAAAATTAATGCAAATCCCAAAAAGAAACACGAGTAAAGACTATGGAAAAAATGCAGCTTACGTAACGTAAGTTCGATGTAAGACGATTGCAAGAGTCAGAGCTGTCCTTCACCGTTGAAACAGAGTATTTATTTGCGCTTCGCAAATGATACACTTAGACAGCGTAAACGATACATTTAGACTTCATAAACATGTTCATGGGTTGTTAAAGTACAAGTGACGGAGGGTAATCTGCCCTCTGGGTTTGCTGGTCTGTCACATCTGTCACAGAATTCCTTATCCCGAACTGGGGTAATACATTCTAATTGAGTACGTAAAAGGTGCCTTTGATAAGCTTGGGCACTTGATAGTTAGTTTGTTAGATAGATGCATCAACCAGATGTCCCTGTCTGGCTCGTGAGAGCCGGGCAGGGGCGCTTTTTGACCCTGCAGGGTTAAAAAGTGCAAACGGCTCTTGTGTTTCGCAATAATTTGTTACTTTTGTAGTCGAAACCTATAAACCAGAAACTATAAACTTGAAACTATGAAGTATCCGAAGATTGGCATACGCCCCACCATCGACGGTCGTCAGGGCGGTGTGCGCGAGAGTCTGGAAGTGAAGACGATGGCCTTGGCCAACGCAGTGAAAAACCTCATTGAGAGCAATCTACGCAATGGCGACGGCTCGCCCGTGGAGTGCGTCATTGCCGACGGCACCATTGGCCGCGTGGCCGAGAGCGCTGCCTGCGCCGAGAAGTTCGAGCGCGAGGGCGTGGGAAGCACCATTACCGTGACTTCCTGCTGGTGCTACGGCTCGGAGACGATGGACATGAACCCGCACTACCCGAAGGCCGTGTGGGGATTCAACGGAACGGAGCGCCCGGGCGCCGTCTATCTGGCTGCCGTGCTGGCTGCCCATGCCCAGAAGGGGCTGCCCGCCTTCGGCATCTACGGTCACGACGTGCAGGACCTCGACGACAACACCATTCCCGCCGACGTGGCCGAGAAGCTGCTGCGCTTTGCCCGTGCCGCCCAGGCCGTGGCCACGATGCGCGGCAAGTCCTATCTGTCGCTGGGCAACACCTGCATGGGCATTGCCGGCTCCATCGTCAACGCCGACTTCCTGCAGCACTATCTCGGCATGCGCACAGAGTATGTGTCGCTGGTGGAGGTGCTGCGCCGCGTTGATTTCAACATCTTCGACCCCGAGGAGTTCCGGAAGGCCATGGAGTGGGTCGACAAGTACTGCAAGCCGCAGGAGGGTCATGACTACAACGAAGACCGCCCGCTCTTCCCCGGCACGCCCATGACCACGTTCAACGGCAAGGGTAAGGGCAAGAACCGCCAGGAGAAGGACGAGGACTGGGAGTTCACGGTGAAGACGATGATGATCATCCGCGACCTCATGCACGGCAACGACCGCCTGCGCGAGATGGGCTACAAGGAGGAGGCTCTGGGCCACAACGCCATCGCAGGTGGCGTGCAGGGACAGCGGCAGTGGACTGACTACAAGCCCAACTTCGACTTCCCCGAATCCATGATGTGCACGTCGTTCGACTGGAACGGGCCGCGCGAAGCCAATGTGCTGGCCACGGAGAACGACTTCCTCAACGGCATGACGATGCTCTTCGGCCACCTGCTGACCAATCGAGGCGTGATGTTCTCCGACATTCGCACCTACTGGAGCCCCGAGGCCGTGGAGCGCGTCACGGGCAAGCGTCCTGAGGGCATGGCTGCCGGTGGCTTCATCCACCTCATCAACAGTGGTGCCACGACGCTCGATGCTACGGGCGCCATGACGGATGAGAACGGCAATCCCACGATGAAGCCCCACTGGGAACTCACCGAGCAGGACGTGGAAGCCTGCCTGAAGGCTACCAACTGGATGCCTGCCGACCGCGACTACTTCCGTGGCGGCGGCTACTCGAGCCACTTCGTGACGCGTGGCGGCATGCCGATGACGATGATGCGACTGAACATGGTGGAGGGCCTCGGCCCCGTGCTGCAGCTCGCTGAGGGCTGGACGGTGGAACTGCCAGCCGAGATTCATGATGTCCTCGACCGCCGTACTGACCCCACATGGCCCACGACGTGGTTTGTGCCGCGCCTCGACGAGAAGAAGGACTGCTTCAAGGACGTCTACTCGGTGATGAACTGCTGGGGTGCCAACCACGGCGCCATTGCCTATGGCCACATCGGTGCCGACGTGCTGACGCTCTGTTCCATCCTGCGCATCCCCGTCTGCATGCACAACATCGAGGACAGCGACATCTTCCGTCCCGCCGCCTGGAATGCCTTCGGCATGGACAAGGAGGGCGCCGACTATCGTGCCTGCCAGAACTTCGGAGCACTGTATAAGTAAAAAGGAAAAGACCCACCCCCTGCCCCTCCCGTGAAGGGAGGGGAGTGAAATGCAATACCAAGTGAAGAGTAATTATGCCAATTGATGAAATCAAACCGAATATGAACAACAGTTTAGAAAACAACCAAACAAGAGTATCTACTCCCCTCCAAAGCTACCCTCCCTATAGGGGAGGGGCTGGGGGAGAGGCCCGGGAGGGGCTGGGGGGTGGGTCTCTGGGGCAGGGGAGTGGGTCTGCAGAGGTTGCGGAGTCTGCCCTTGTACCCCGCAAGTACCTCCTGACCTTCATCCTCATCACATCGCTCTTTGCGCTGTGGGGCTTTGCCAACGACATCACCAACCCGATGGTGGCAGCCTTCCAGACCGTCATGGAACTTTCGGCTGCCAAGGCGTCGATGGTGCAGTTCGCCTTCTATGGCGGCTACGCTACGATGGCCGTGCCGGCAGCCCTGTTCATTCGCCGCTACAGCTACAAGCGGGGCATCCTGCTCGGACTGGCCCTCTATGCCATCGGCGCGTTCCTCTTCATACCCGCCGCCCAGCAGCAGAGTTTCCTGTTCTTCTGCCTGTCGCTCTACATCCTGACGTTCGGCCTGGCTTTCCTCGAGACGACTGCCAACCCATTCATCCTTTCGCTGGGTTCGAAGGAGACGTCGACCCGCCGACTGAACCTCGCGCAAGCTTTCAACCCCATGGGCTCGCTCTGCGGCATGGCCGTGGCCTCGCTCATCGTGCTGCCACAGCTCATCAGCGACAAGCGCGACGCCGCCGGACAGATTATCTTCCCCTTGCTCTCTGAGGCCGAGAAAGCCGACATCCGTCTGCACGACCTCGCCGTGATACGCAATCCCTACGTGGCCATCGGACTGGTTGTGGTTGCTGTCGCTTTCTTGATTGCATGGCTCATCAAAGACGAGAAGACTCTCCCTGCGAGGGAGGGGAGTGATTACTCTTCAGAGCAAGCACAACAAACAGTAGGGCATACTACTCCCCTCCAAAGCTACCCTCCCTATAGGGGAGGGGCTGGGGGAGAGGCCCGGGAGGGGCAGGGGGGAGGGTCTCCCTCTATCGCCCACACCCTCTCCAACCTCTGGCACAACCGCATCTACCGCGAGGGCGTGGTGACACAGATGTTCTACGTGGCCGCGCAGATCATGACGTGGACCTTCATTATTCAATATGCCGACTATCTGGGCATCAACAAAGCTACGGCGCAGATGTACAACATCGTCGCCATGTCGCTGTTCCTCTGCAGCAGGTTCATCTCAACGTTCCTCATGCGCTATGTCAACACGCGCGTGCTGCTCTCGGTGTTTGCCATCGGAGCCGCCCTGTGCTCGCTCGGCGCCATCTGCATCGTGGGCATGGTGGGACTCTACTGCCTCGTGGGCATCAGCTTCTTCATGTCGCTCATGTTCCCCACCATCTATGGCATCGCCCTCGAGAATGTAGACGCCCAGGACACCACCCTCGGCGCAGCCTTCCTCGTGATGGCCATCGTAGGTGGAGCCCTGATGCCACCTCTGCAAGGCATGATTATTGACCAGCAGACCATCTGCGGCCATCCCGCCGTGAACGTCTCCTACGTGCTGCCATTCGTTTGCTTCCTTATCATCATGGTCTACGGCTGGCGAAGCCATGTCAAGGTAACAAAGTAACAAAGTAACAAGAGGTCGAATCAAAATGAAATAGTAAGTGAAAAGGGAATGGCAGTAGATGATGCTATTGTCTTGAACTCCTTGGACTCCTTAAAAACTCCTTGAACTCCTTTAATGATAACAATGCAATGAAAAAGATTCTAGTGATAGCAGCCGCCGTCATCTTTCTGGGCGGTCTGAGTGTGTTGATGAATAGTTGCCAGACCAAGCAGTCGGGCGTTCGCCTCGTGGCAGGAACCCTCGATGCGCCCCTACCTGCCGACACCGCGCCGCAGCATGTGCAGGAAGCCTACGGGAAGGCCTTGAAGGTGCACCCGTTCGACATCCTGAGCGACGAGGCCAACAGCATCAGCGTCTGTGGCATCGGCGAGGTCGATACGACGTCAACTGAAGGTTATGGCATCATGGTTACGAAGGGTTCCACGTCGACCACCTTCCTCAACATCCGCAACACGCGCCAACCCATGGCCTGCTACGACGCGCAGACCGGCAACCTCTGGCTCACCAGCAGCGCCATGGAGGGTTCGGGCGTGCGTGTGGAGTGGCTCTATCAGATTCGCTTCCACGACAACGACTCGGCCTACGTGGCTGCTGTCGTGAATCCCTACGACGTACAGCAGGCCCTTTGCCAGCGCTTGGGCTACACCCTCGACGGCGATAGCGTCACGCTCTGCAGCGTCACCCCCGACGGCGTCACTCCTCTGGCGACTCTCCCCCAACCCCTTCCTATCAGGGAGGGGAGTGATATCCCTCTGCATCAAAAGTCTCCGCAAGAAAAGGTAACTACTCCCCTCCCTGATAGGGAGGGGCAGGGGGAGAGTCCTCTCCTTTTTATTGGCGAACAACTGTTCTACGACCTCGCGGGTGGTCAGGTACAGTTGCAGGTGGTGCCCGGCGTGAAGTTCGCGGACAGCCCCGTGCTCATCTACGACGACATGCCCACACTCTCGCTGCCAGTCACCCTCAGTGGTGAAGGCACACCCGCATTCGGCGAGTTCCAGCGCATAGCCTCCGACGAGTAAGCCCGTGAGGCCGTGCGCGCCGAAGCCATTGCCGCCTATGTGGAGTAGCACGAGCTCCCCGCCACCTTGTATCAGGACTACGGCAGGCCGGCAGTGAAGTTCAACCGTATCTTTGCTGTCACAACATCGAAAACTCAATAAGAATCAAAAAAAACTATGCGAAAGAACAACCTGATGAGAAGAAGTGTAATACTGTTATTGCTGATAGTGGTTTCTACAGCCGTGCAGGCCCATCCCGTTTCAAGGAGCGAGGCGCTACTGAAGGCCCGGCAGTTCATGCCCTCGAGGCAGTTTGCCGAGGGCAGGTCGTGGAGGCGTGCCAAGGGCGAGGATTCTGACCATCCCTTCTATGTGTTCAACGATGAGAAAGGGCGAGGTTTCGTCATTGTCTCGGGCGACGACCGCACCTTGCCCATTCTGGGCTATGCCGATAGCGGAGCACTCAACGCCGACAGCCTGCCCGTCAACCTGCGCTGCTGGCTGGAGGGCTATGCCGAGCAGATTGCTTCGCTCGACGAAGGCGCTGCGGCAACCTCGGCGCTGACGGCGGCGGAGGAGAAACCCGCCATTGCGCCGCTCATCACGACTACGTGGAATCAGAGTCTGCCCTACAGCCTGATGACGCCCACCTACATTGACGAAAGCGGCAACGAATCGCACTACGTGACGGGGTGCGTGGCGACGGCTTTGGCACAGGTGATGAACTATCACCAGTGGCCGCTGAACTGCCCTGCCATTCCCGGCTACACCACTGGCACAAAAAAAATAGTCATGCCCGAACTGCCGCCTACCACGTTCAAGTGGAATCTGATGAAGGATCACTACCAACATCAGGAAACTGGTGCTTCGGCCGATGCCGTGGCGGAACTGATGCTATATGTCGGGCAGGCCAATTCGATGAACTACAAGCAAGGAGGGTCTTCTGCGTATGTTCATCTGGACGTGATGGCAGAATTGTTTTCCTATAGCAAGAATGCTTGGAGGGCTTCGCGCGAAGATTATTCTGTCGAAGAGTGGGAGAACCTGATATACAACGAGCTGGCCAGCAATCGCCCCGTGTTGTATGAAGGAGGTTCTGGGAGCAGTGCCCATCAGTTTGTGTGTGACGGCTACGACGGCGAGGGCTTCTTCCACATCAACTGGGGCTGGGGCGGCGGCAGCGACGGCTATTTTGTGCTCTCGCTGGCCAATCCTGACGAGAAGGGCATCGGCGGCGGCTCCGGCACGGCTGGATATGCATTTGGTCAGGTGGCAGTCATAGGTTTTCAGCCCGCCAGCGACAATGAGCCAGAACTACCTGTCGTTAGTTCATATACGGAAGATATGCCCGAGGCAACTTATTGGCGCAATTCGACCAATGCCGACTTCGAGGGTGTTTCAACGGAAGGATGCCATCTCGGAATATCTTATACATTACCGCCCACTACCACCTGTGACATCGAAGCAGGCTGGGCCGTCTGCATTGATGGCAAGATGGAGAACGTGGCAGCATACAAGCAAATACATATTGATAACCGTACTGACAGGTGGAGTTATTATGACGGACCGAACCCGATTTCCTTTGGCGCAGGTCTTTCCGATGGGAACTATAAACTCGTGCCAGTCTATCGATATGTGGGAGACAGCGATTGGACTATCATCTCAACGGTGAAGTGTATTTACGCACAGATAACGGGTAATACGCTATCGGTCAGAGGTTTTAAGCCAGGCGCCACCTATACCGTTAACAGTGTTGACTACAGTGGTGAAATGGCAGAAAATTCAAAGGTGGATGTCACTATCAATATTACAAACACCAGTGATGTGATGCAGGAAAGGGTCTATTTCTGGATGAGAGGGAGCAGTGATTGGCAAAAGATGGGACAAGGCATCGGTTGCGTAGAACCTGGGCAGACGGGCAACATTTACCTTTCATTTACTGCTGATGGTCCAGGCACTTTTCCCGTGAAAATCACGTCCGACGAAGAGGGTACCTGTGTGATGGGAACGTCAGAGGTCACCATCTATGGCGTGAAGGAAATTACTGATAATGGCCTTGTGTTTTTGTGCAATATAGGAACCAAAGAAGCTAAGTTGATAAATGGAGATTATTCTTCCTATGAATGGAATAGTCTTGAGATTCCATCAACAGTAAGCCTTGATGGTACAAACTATCGCGTAACAAGAATTGACAACTATGCTTTTGGGAATGTTAACTCACTAAAAAAGGTAATAATGCCAGAAGGACTGCTGTTCATTGGCGAATCAGCATTCCAAGAGTGCTATGGACTCAGAGAAATCCATCTGCCTTCAACGCTGAAGGCAATCGGCAACCATGCCTTCGCCAAGTGTAACGATTTGAATTGGGTGGTGTCATATATGTCAGAACCATGTGCTGTGAATAGGAATGCTTTCACTCTTTGGAAATGGCTTGACGATAATACGTTGGTCGAGGGTTTCTCTTCTGCCACGCTATATGTACCGATAGGTACGAAGCCAAACTATGAGTCGTCTGCAGGGTGGAATGAATTCAAAAAAATCTATCAGGGCGAGCTAAAAGAAATTACCATTGAGGGCATTACATATTTCTATGCCACGGGTGAAGCCGTAGCTTCGATTGAAAGAAGCGATGCTGAAATGCTAAGGGATAAAGATGTTGTGATTCCTTCTTCGATAGAGATAGATGGAAAGTCGTATGAGGTGAAGTCTATTGCGAATAATGCCTTCGAAGATTGCCTTATGAAATCCTTAACTATAGAACCTGGAATAGAAGAAATAGGGCGAAATGCTTTCTTTAATGCCTATCAGCTTGAGAAAGCTGTGCTGCCAGAGGGATTGCTTTCTATCGGTGAGCAAGCATTCCAATATTGTTCTGAACTTAAGGAAATATATCTGCCCTCAACGTTAGAAGAAATTGCTGTCAATGCATTTGGCAATTGTTACAATTTGAAGGCGGTAGTGTCATATATGTCAGAACCCTGTGCTGTGAGTAGAAATGTTTTCACTGTTTGGAGATGGTATGACGATGATACGTCGGTCGAGGAGTTCACTTCTGCTACGCTTTATGTTCCGATAGGTACGAAGCCAAACTACGAATCGGCAGCAGTTTGGAATGAATTCAGTACAATCTGTCAGGGCGAGCTCAAAGAAATAACCATTGAGGGTATTACCTATTCCTATGCTACTGGCGAAAATATCGCATCGGTTGTAAGAAGTGATGCTGAAATCTTAAGGGATCAAGACGTTGTGATACCTTCTTCGATAGAGATAGATGGAAAGCCGTATGAGGTTAAGTCTATTGGAAATAGTGCATTCGTGGGGTGTCCCATGAAATCCTTAATCATAGAGCCGGGAATAGAAGAAATAGGGCGAGCCGCTTTCTGGAATGCTTACTCTTTAAGAAAAGTCATTCTTCCCGAGGGGTTGCTTTCTATTGGAGAAAGTGCGTTTAGGTATTGTTATGGCCTTCAGGAATTACAGCTGCCATCAACGTTAGCAGAAATAGGCGACAATGCATTTTATGATTGTAGAAGCCTAAATTCTGTGGTGTCGTTCATGTCAGAACCATGTCCTGTCAACAGGAATGTGTTTGTCTGTAAATGGTATAGCGGTGATGATGAAAGTTGGCACGAGGAGTTCACCTCTGCTACACTTTCTGTTCCGTTAGGTAAAAAGGAAAAATACCAAGCAGCAGAAGTCTGGAAAGAATTCTCCACCATCAGCGAATTCGACCCCACGAGCATCCCGCAGGTAGTGGCTAACGAAAAGACCCCACGGATTTTCGACCTCAGTGGTCGCCGCCTCAACCGCCCCCGCAAGGGTCTCTTCATCATCAATGGCAAGAAAGTCCTCATCAATTGAACCATTTGAACCGCGCCGCAGGCGCCTTACACGACGCGCAGCGTCCTTACACGGCGGCAACGCCGCCCTTACACGTGCCGAAGGCACCTTACACGCGCCAACGGCGCCTTAAACCGTCGCGCAGCGACAACACTTATGACTGAAGGAAACATCATGAAGCAATACCGGGTCCCCGTGAAGCGCTACGTGCAGACGATGGACCTGAAGGACGAACCGGCACTCATTGCCGAGTATCGTCGGCGCCACAGCCGCGGCGAAGCCTGGCCGGAGATTCAGGCTGGCATCCGCGAGGTGGGCATCCTGGAAATGGACATCTACATCCTGGGCACGCGCCTGGTGATGATTGTCGAGACCCCTCTCGACTTCGACTGGGACTCAGCGATGGCGCGTCTCGCCACGCTGCCCCGCCAGCAGGAGTGGGAGGAGTACATGGCCTGCTTCCAGCAGTGCGACTCCACCGCCACCTCCGACGAGAAGTGGCAGATGATGGAGCGCATGTTCCAGCTGTACGAGTAGTTGATAGGTAACAGGTAACAGGTTATAGGTGTGATTACTCTTGGTTTTTGCGATTGCTTATGGAGACAACACAAGAAAGAATAATCACACCTATTACCTGTTACCTATTACCTATTACCTGTTACCTATTACCTGTTACCTATTACCTTAAAGCGTATTCCCCCTGGGTGATTTCCTCCACCGTCAGCGGGCGGTAATCAATGTTATAACCCGTGGGACCCTCTTCCCACAGGAAGCCGAGGCGACCGTCGTGCTGAAGGGTAAACGTGCTGTAGGCCGACCACTGACGGCTCACCTGCAGGCCCTTCTTCCAGCGGTAGGCAAACAGGGCGGCACCTTCGTGCTCGGCCAGCAGTTCGTGATAATAGAACCCCACGTTCTGGCGGTCGGGGCCGAAGGGCACACTCTGTAGGGCTATCCACACCTTCTTCCGGTCTTTCGTGCGCGTGACGGGCAACAGCATAATCTCGCCGTTGCAGGCATTGCGGATGTCCTTCATGTCGAGCGCCTTCGCCCGCAGGTCCCACGAGCCTTCACCCCGCTCGGCATTGGTGAAGGTGAAGATGTTGTACAGCCGCCCCCAGTAGCGCGAACTCAGGATGACGCTTCCGTCGGGCAGCTCCTCGCACTTCGGCTCGTCGCCGTCGCGGGCTGGCGAGTGGTCGGCCTCGCCCAGCAATTGCCACGTAGCGCCCAGGTCGTCGCTGTAGAGCACGAAGTTGCCCGACAGCGTGCAGAGTGCAATGTAGAGGCGGTAGTATTGCCCCGTCTTCACGTAGCGGCTCTGATGAATTTTGCCTGAGCCCACAAACAGACTCTGCACGGGTCCTTCCTTCCGCTGGTCGAAGAGCGAATAAATCTGCTCCGTCAGTTCGCGGCCTTGGTCCCACGAGCGCCCGTTGTCGTGGCTGCGGAACAGCACCACGCGGTTCGGATTCCTCCTCGTGGCACGGCTATAGACGGTCTTGCCGCCCACGCACAGCACCACCACCTCCGGACTCTCCCTGTCGGCCACGATGGCACAGTCGCCGAAGGCATAGCGCCATGCCGTTTCCGGCTGCGCCACGTCCTCCTCCAGTCCCGTTCCGTCGGCCAGGATGCGCTCCGTGCCCCACGTCAGTCCGTTGTCCTCGCTCAGCCGGTAGTGCAGGTCTACAGCCCCATAGCCGATGTCGCTGCCGCAATAGCGGTAGTCGCTCACGGCGATGAGCGTGCCGTCCTGGCACGTCGTGATGGCCGGAATGCGATAAGGGATGCCACCCTCCACGGTTTCAAACAGCCGCTGCGCCCCGTTCTCCTGTGCTGCGCCCGCCAGCGGTGCCGTCAGCGCAGCAATCAGCAAGGACATGCGCCTTGCAGCACAAAGTAACTTCAATATAGCCTTTTCCATTGTATATTTGAACTTTGAACTTTGAACTTTGAACCTTGAACCTTGAACTTTGAACCTTGAACCTTTACCCCTCCCTCACAGCGCCGCGTAGTGCGGCACGTCGGTGAGGAACTCATAAGAGCCCTGTTCGTAGTTCATGCGGCAGCAGTAATGCTGCAGACCGTTTGATACCACGAGAAAGTCTACATGCAGCAGCAGATTGTATACCGATATCTGTTCAAACACCCGCTGCGTCAGCACTACCGTCGGCGCCTTGTATTCCACGATCATGCGCGGCTGCAGTTCGCGGTTGTATGCCACCGTGTCGGCCCGCAGCCGTTTGTCGCCCACCTGCAGTTTCACCTCGTTGGCCAGCAGCGTCTGCGGATAGCCCTTTTCGCCGATGAGGAAGTGCACGAAGTGCTGGCGCACCCATTCCTCCGGCGTCAGCGCCACGTAGCGTCGCCGCAGCACGTCGAAGATGGTAGGCCGTTCAGCCGTGCCGCCCAGTCGCACAGGGTAGGGGGGAAGATTCAGTTCCGTCATATCTTTTGCAAAGGTACGAATAAGTGAGCGAAAAACCAAATGTATTTGGATTTTTCCGAGCGATAGTACCTTCGACACCAGTCAAACTGTTATTTCATAGCCTTTTTTCTCTGAGAGCGTAAAACATCTGACGGCTGCTCGTTGACAGGCAGGGGTGCGTGGCTGATGGAATCCGCCTGTAAAAAACGGGACTGGCGTCCCATTGGCAAGATTTTGATAGTAAAGTTTGAAAATACAGAATAATGTTTGTATATTTGCAGCAATGTTTGAGGCATTAGAAATTGATAGAGACGAGATAGTTCCGTTCCTTTTATAGGAAATTTTATTTCCGTTCTCCAATCGTTAACCCACAATAATAGACCCATGCCTAATACCAAAAAAGAACCGACGGACTCTCTACGCGAAACCTTTTCGTGGCTGGAACCCAGTGTATGGCGTAAGCCATGCATTGTGCATGTGACGATGGTGGCGAAATCACGACAGCTACTGTTCGGCACACTTGCGCACGATGGAGCCAATGCCGTAGTCGAGAAAACACCCATCGGGTGGGCACTCATCAATCAGCAGCGCCGCATGCTGGAGCTTTGTCCGGAGGTAAAGATATTGGCCGACAAAGTGATGCCCGATCATCATCACATCGTGTTACAGGTTATGCGAACCATGCCGCGAAGCATAAAGGAGGTGTTGCGCGGATATATGCAGGGTTGCAAGGCAGAGGCGCGCAAGCTGGGCATCGTGGACAATCTGTACGATGGCCCTCCTTATTATAGGGTGCTCACCCATAAAGGGCAGCTGCATGCAATGATTGAATATGTCTACGCAAATGCTGAACGAGCCTGGCAGCGAAGGCAGAACCCGGAGTTATTTCGCATGCACAGAGAGACCGTACTTTGTGGTTTGCCCTTCACTTCAATGGGCAACCATTTCCTTTTGGACTGGCCTGACCGTCAACTGGTGAAGATGTCGCGAAGCGCTGACAGCAGTCATATTGCTGAGCGGCAGAAAGAAGTGCTGGCTGCAGCACATAATGGAGCCGTCACCTACACGGCTGCCATCAGCGGCGGTGAGCGACAGATCGCCAGATACATACGCGAGCAGGGCTACCCATTGGTAGTGCTTTTGGCTGATGGCTTTCCTGCCGAAGGTTCGCCCCATGAGCGGTACTACAAGCCGGGCGGAGTCTATTTCGATGCTTGTTCAAAAGGGCGGCTGTTGCTCTTGGAACCCAAAGAGAGTGCATACGAAGCTCCGTTGATAGTAAAAGCAGCCGAGGATGTCCTCCGCAGGAAGGCAGAAGCCAAGCACTACAGTTATGCTCCTATTCCTCATCATTCTAATCGCTATCGATTCGTGGCCCTGAATGAGATAGGGCGGCTGCTCGTTGGCCGATAGGGGGCGGATAGAATCCGCCTGTAATAGAAGGGACATGGGGATGAGGGGCAACCTTTGACCGCTCAGCATCTTACTTAGGCGTTGGCTTAATATTGTTAAATAAGTATAATTTAGAAAACTTTTTGTCTTGTTTGTTTTACATTTTGAAAAGAAGTCATTACTTTTGCAGCGTAATAATCGTCGAACTGCGCAGCGACGATGATTGCACAGCATGCTGAAGAGTGAATGAAAAAGATTCTGAAATGATTAACAAACTGAAAACAATGAAAAAGGATTATCTGTTTCCACACCGGTTCAAGTGGATTGGGTGGAGCTTGTTTCTGCCGTTCGCGTTGCTTTTCTTCGTTGGGCCGATGTGCACGAATGCCATCGACGACGACCTGATCAGCTTCCCAACGCTCGTAATCGAGGCGGGTTTCCAGCATGATGCAGAACTGTTCGTCGGCGTGCAGCGTGAAGGGATGTTCGACGAGATCTGCATTGTGGCGATGTCACTGGGTTTGCTCTTCGTGGCCTTTTCTCGTGAGAAAGACGAGGATGAGTACGTTGAGCACCTGCGGTTGCACTCTTTCGTCTGGGCCATTAAGGCCAATACCGTGCTGCTCATTCTGGGCACATGGTTCTTCTTCGGTGCCTTCTACCTGTGGTTCCTGTTGTTCTGGCTCTTCTCGCTGTTCCTGATCTACATTGCGAAATTCCAATGGGAACTGCGCAAAATGAGAAAGGAGGGCGGCGATGAAGAATAACATTCGCGTGGAGCGTGCCATCTTGCGCATGACGCAGCAGCAGCTGGCCGAGCGCATCGGCGTGACGCGGCAGACGATCAACGCCATCGAGGCAGGCAAGTATGTGCCTTCGACAGTGCTTGCGCTGAAGATGGCAGCTGTGTTCGGCAAGAGTGTCGACGACGTGTTTCAACTTGACGAGAATGACTAAGTTTCGCAAGGCACTTCGAACATAGCACAAAGTGCCTTGCACCTTGAACCTTGAACATAGCGCGAAGTGCTTTGAACTTTGAGCTTAGTGCGAAGCACTTTGAACCTTGAACATAGCACGAAGTGCTTTGAACTTTGAACATAATTTATTAACCAACAACAATGAAGAAACTACTGACAACAATGGCTGCGCTGGGGCTTGCTGCTGCGATGCAGGCACAGGTGCGGATGAATCAGGTGGGGCTCTCCCCGAGGCAGGAGAAGGTAGCCACGGTGGAAGGCGTCGTGAAAGCCTCGCAAGTGAAAATCCTGGATGCGAAGACGGGCCGACAGGTGGCGAAGCCGCGCGTGCTGCGTGTGGCCAGTTCGCCCTTCTCGGCGAAGCGGCGTACGGTGGTTGACTTCAGCCAGCTCTCGGCCGAGGGCGACTACGTGGTGGCTGTGGGGAAGCATCGCCAGCCGTTCAGCATCCGGCAGCAGCCGTTGCGGGAGGTGTCGCGAGGCGCGCTGAAGGCGTTCTACCTGGTGCGCAGCGGTATGCCGATAGAGGCGCAGTATGCCGGCGAGTGGGCACGTCCGAAGGGCCATGCCGACGAGCAGGTGAGGGTGCATCCCTCGGCAGCATCGCCCGGCCGACCTGCGGGCAGCGTGGTGAGTTCGACCGGCGGCTGGTATGACGCGGGCGACTATAATAAATATGTGGTGAACTCGTCGTACAGCATCGGCCTGATGCTGTGTGCCTACGAGCAGCAGGCATATTTCCGGCAGCTGAACGTAGGCATTCCTGAGAGCGGCAACCAGACGGCCGACTTGCTGGACGAGATGATGTACAACCTGCGGTGGCTGCTGACGATGCAGGACGCGTGGGACGGCGGCGTCTATCACAAGCTGACCACGCCCAGTTTCGAAGCCTTCATCATGCCCGCCGACTGCCGCCAGCAGCGCTATGTGGTGGCCAAGAGCACAGCGGCGACGCTGGACTTCGCTGCGGTGATGGCGCAGGCCGCCCGCCTCATGGAGGGGAACAAGGACTATCCGGCGTTTGCCGAACAGGCCCGGCGCGCTGCCCTGGCTGCCTACCACTGGGCGGAGCAGAACCCGCAGGTGCTGTACAGGCAGGACGCCATGAACGAGGCTTACCAGCCCGCCGTGACGACGGGTGCCTACGGCGACTCCTTCCTGGACGACGAGTGGTACTGGGCTGCCACGGAACTCTATCTGCTCTCGGGCGACGGGAAGTTTCTGCGCGATGCCGAGCAACGGCAGCCGAAGGCATTCCACGCGCCGTCGTGGGCCAGCGTGGCTGCGCTGGGGGCTTACGAATGGCTGACGCTGAAACCCGAAACGGCACTCGTACAGACCTGCCGCAGCCAGTTGCTGGCCTACGCCGACAGCCTGCTGAAGGCCGTTGAGGGGTCGTGCTTCCAGAGTCCGTCGGGCAATGGCAAGGGCGACTTCGGCTGGGGCTGCCTGGGCGGTTCTTTCTGCTCGACGGGCGTGGCGCTGCTGTTTGCCCACCAGCTGACGGGCGACGAGCGCTACCTCACGGCAGCACGCGAGAATGCCGACTACGTGCTCGGCCGCAACGCCCTGGGCTACTGCTTCGTGACGGGCTTCGGCACGAAGAGTCCGCAGCATCCCCACCACCGCATCTCGGAGGCCGACGCCATTGAAAAACCTTTCCCGGGCTTGCTGGTGGGCGGTCCGAACCCCGGCCAGCAGGACAAGAAGGACGTGAAGACGGCCTATCGTTCGAACCTGCCCGACGAGTCGTATCTGGACGTGGTGGACTCGTATGCCTCCAACGAAATCGCCATCAACTGGAATGCCGAGCTCGTGGCCCTCGTGGGGTGGCTCGACGCATTGGACTGATACTAAGACGAGCAAAACAACCATGAACAGAGAAACGCTCCTACACACACTGAAATCCTACTACGGCTACGATTCGTTCCGCCCGATGCAGGAGGAAATCATCAGCCACACCATTGGCGGCGGCGATTCGCTGGTGCTGATGCCCACGGGCGGTGGCAAGTCGCTGTGCTTCCAGATACCCGCCCTGCTCAGGGAGGGAATGGCGGTCGTCGTGTCGCCCCTCATCTCGCTGATGAAAGACCAGGTGGGCGCGCTGAAGGCCAACGGAATAGAGGCAGAAGCAGTGAACAGCAACAACGACGAGGCTCACAACCGCTTCATCATCAACCGCTGCATGGAAGGCAAGGTGAAACTGCTCTACATTTCGCCCGAACGACTCGTAGGCAGCATGATGAGCACGCTGCAGAAGGCGCGCATCTCGCTCTTCGCCATCGACGAGGCCCACTGCATCTCGAACTGGGGCCACGACTTCCGACCCGAATACACGCAGCTGGGGCAACTGCGCGAACTGTTTCCCGGCGTGCCCATCATGGCGCTCACGGCAACGGCCGACAAACTGACGAAGGGCGACATCCTGAAGCAACTCCATCTGGAGCAGGCACGCACGTTCGTCAGTTCGTTCGACCGCCCCAACCTGAGCCTCGACGTGAAGCGAGGCTACTCGGCTGCCGAGAAACTGCGCGCCATCCATGCCCTCATACGCCGCCATCCCGACGAGAGCGGCATCATCTACTGTCTGGCACGCAAGACTACCGAGACGCTGGCCCAGAAACTGAAGCGCGCCGGCGTGTCGGTGGGGGTCTATCATGCCGGTCTGACGGCTGCCGAGCGCGACAGCGTGCAGGACGATTTCGTGGCCGACAGAATACAGGTGATTTGTGCTACGATAGCCTTCGGCATGGGCATCGACAAGAGCAACGTGCGCTTCATCGTGCACTACAACCTGCCGAAGAGCATAGAGAGCTTCTATCAGGAGATAGGGCGCGGCGGCCGCGACGGACTGCCCTGCGAGACCATCCTTTTCTATAACCTGCAGGACATCATCACACTGCGACGCTTTGCCGACGAGAGCGGGCAGCGCGACATCAACCTCGACAAACTGCTGCGCATGCAGGAGTATGCCGAGGCGCAGGTGTGCCGGCGCCGCATCCTGCTGAACTACTTCGGCGAAATCAGCGAGAAGAACTGCGGCAACTGCGACGTGTGCCACACGCCGCCACAGACGTTCGACGGCACGGCGCTCGTGCAGAAAGCCCTCTCGGCAATTGTGCGCACGCAGCAGAGCGTGGGCTTCACGGTGCTCATCGACCTGCTGCGCGGCGTGCCTTCGTCGGAGGTGGTGTCGCACGGCTTCCAACGGCTGAAGACGTTCGGCGCTGGCCTCGACGTGTCGGCACGCGACTGGCACGACTATCTGCTGCAGATGCTTCAGATGGGGTTTGTGGAGATTGCCTACAACGAGAACCGCCACCTGCGCGTGACCACCCTCGGCAACGACGTGCTCTACGGGCGCCGCGAGGTGAGGCTGGCAACCATTAGCCGCGAGGACTACAGCGTGAAGGCGCGCCGACAGCGGGAGAAGAAGGCGGAGGCGCTGCTGCCCATGACGGGCGGACTGGCGGAGGATGCCGAACTCTTCAACAGGCTGCGCCAGTTGCGCAAGCGCATTGCCGACGAGAAGCGGTGGCCTGCCTACGTGGTGCTCTCCGACCGCTCGCTGCATGCCCTGGCTGCCGGCAAGCCCACCACGCTCGCTGCCTTCGGCAACACGTTCGGCATAGGCGAACACAAGACGCGGACCATCGGAATGGAGTTTGTCAGTACAATCAGGGATTACGTTGACAGCCAGGGCCATCTGCCTTTCCCCGGCGGCGTGATGCCCGCGGAAGAGGCTGCGCCGGTGTCTGCGGAAAGAACTGCGCCGACGATTCAATGGGAACCTGCTGAAGAGGCTGCGCCGGCTTCGGCCCTGCGGCAAGAACCCGCGGAGGGGCAGGCACCCGTTTCGGCAGCGGAGGCGCCCGACGTGGCACCCTCGCCCGAGTGGTTCGGCAGCTACGAGCAGCAACTGGACCGCCTCTTGACTCAGAAAGCAGAGCTGGAGGAGAAGATAAAGGCGCTGCGCACTGCCATTCTCCAGCGGATGGCCGACGGCCAACTGGAAAAATTCCGCTCCGAACAATTCACCGTCAGCTACATGCCGGCACGCACGGCCCTGCAGTTCGACAGCAAGGCTTTCCGCGAGGATCACGACGACCTCTACACCGCCTACTGCAAGCCGCGCGAGCGCGATGCCGTGCTCACCATCAAGCGAAACAACCAGGAGAAGGGGGAGTCAGAACATACAGAATGACAATGCATGTAGGGACGCGACGAGTCGCAAAAATAAACTGCAGAAATAATCACGATGACGGCAAAGGAAATTATCAACTACATGGAGTCGCTGCGCAACGAGGAGCAGCGGCAGGTGCTGATGCGCTTTTTCAAAACCGGCAAGGGCGACTACGGCGAGGGCGACGAGTTTCTGGGGCTGAAGGTGCCGCAGACACGCGAGGTGGTGCGGGCCGTAGGGCGCGACTTCCCGTTGGAAGAGGTGCCCGAGCTGTTGCTGAGCCGCTGGCACGAGGTGCGGCTGTGCGGGCTGTTGCTGCTGGTCGCGAGGTTTGAACGGCTCGCCACGAAGCGACTTGCCGACGACGGGGCTGCCATCAGTGGGCGCGACGAGATAGTGCGGATGTACTTGCGCTATGCCGACTGCGCTAACAATTGGGACCTCGTGGACCTGTCGGCACCAAAGATTCTGGGCCACTGGCTGACGCTGCCTACGCGGTTGGGCGACAAGCGGGCGCTCGTGGATTCACTGGCGCGCAGCCAGAGCCTCTGGCGACAGCGCATGAGCATGGTCTGCACGTGGAAGACGTCGCAGATGGGCGATGCGTCGTGGTGCCTGCGCTATGCCGAGATGCACCTGCATCACGAGCACGATCTCATGCACAAGGCCGTAGGATGGATGCTGCGCGAAATGGGCAAGCGCGTGTCGATGGACCTGCTGCGCGATTTTCTGCGCCAGCACGCCGCCGAGATGCCGCGCACGGCGTTGCGCTATGCCATCGAAAAAATGGACGCCGACGAGCGCCGCTACTGGTTGGCGTGTTGAGCGTGATGCCCAATCATAACCCTGAACTCAGCGCTCGGCCGCAGGGGTGCTTTCTTCAGAAAGAATTATGAACTATGAGCTCAGTTGCTCCAGCAGGCTGGCGAGTTCTTCGAGGTCGCGCGGATCCACCTTTAAGTCGAGCAGGCGGCCTTCGCGGTCGAAGAGCTTGTAGGTGGGAAATTCGTGCACGTTCAGGTGGCGCTCAATGGCCTTCTGTTGCTCCTCGGGCAGATTGTAGTGGGCCACGTTCGGACCACTGACGTTGTATTCCTTGATGACGTTCTCCCACGATGCCTGCGGACTGCCGTTGGCCAGATAGAGATACTGTATGTCGTAATCCTTCAGCCGGGCATATTCTTCCGTGGAGTGCGAGAGGGCTTCCTTGCAGGGGCTGCACCACGTGCCCCAGATGTCTAAGAGCACGAACTTGCCTTTGTAGGGCTCGAGGATTTTCTTCAGCAAGGCCTCGCCTTCAGAAATGTTTGCAAGGTCGTCCGACGACTTCAGCACCAACCTGTCGAACTCGCGGTTCTCAAGAGCGAGGTAGTGGTTGTTCTGCTTTTCAATCATGGCCAGGCAAGTGGGATTGCCAATCATCGTCTTCAACGTGTCTATCGTGCTGGGCAGCAGCGAGGCGCTTTCGTGCTCGATGTGTCCTAATGCTTTCTGAGTGAGCCAGATATCCTTGATGAACGAATCGGCGTGGAGCGAGTCGAGCGACGCGAGGTGAACTTTCATGTTGTTGACCAACAGTCCGTCATGGATCATCTTTCGCGCTTTCGGTGTTCCAAAAATCTTGTTCACCTCTTTAATCAGCTCGGCATTCTGCGCGTTCAGCTCTTCCGACTTGCGCACCTTCGCTTCCATGGTGGGCTCGGCATCGATGAGGGGCACCAAGTCTTTCTGCCATTCAGCCCAACGGGTGAGCAGCGCGAGCTCCTCTTCGTTTGAGGCATATTCCGTATAGTGGTCAAGGGCATTGTAAGAAACCACGACATTTCGGGCTTCCTTGGCATCGTCGAGATAGTCGCGCAGGAATCCGCCGAAGTCGCGGTAGAGCGTGTAGGGCACGGGCAGGTTTTTCCAGAAAGCCTCGTAGGCAAAGCGGCGGGCATTGCCGGAGAATTGGAAGTTCTGGCTGTTGAAGCGAGCCTGTCCGAATTGGCGTGCCTGTTGCCAGAGCGTGTGTCCCTTACGGAAGAGGTTGAAGCGAGTGGAGAGTGTCGGGTGAGCCACGCAGAGTGAGTCGATGTTGCCATTCAAGGCCTTCAGTAGACTGTCGACGGAGGCTGTGTACTGGTCGAAGTCAGCACCCCGCTCCATGCGGAGGGACTTCCAGTCGAGCGGGTACTTGAAGAGCTCGTTCTGCAATCGGGCGTCGTCGCCCATGAAGAAGCGGCGGCCCTCCTTGAAGTCGTAGAGCAGGAAGTAGGTCTTGCCCGGCTCCAGCATGTTGATGATGAAGCAACGCCGCCAGTCGCAGTAGAACTCGGTGCTGTTCTGAACGGGAATCTTCACGCAGAAACGTCCCAAGGAATCCAGGTCGGCATAGACATCGTCCTGCTCGTCGGTGTAGAGGTTCTGATAGCCGAAATCGAAGGTCTTCAGCTGCTTGTAGTGCTCCGGCATGTCTTTCAGCCAGCCCACGACGGTCACGGTGTCAGTCTTGTAACCCGTGTCGACAAAGTCCGTGCGCGTGTCCTTCGTGGGATAGTCGGGCAGGAAGCGGGTGGTAATCATCTCGTACGTCAGCTTCTGCTGGCCCATCTGTATCGTGCGACGGCCTTTCTTGTCCTTTCCCACTTTCACGTTCAGCACGTCGCCGGCGTTTTGCATCACGATGTCGGCCTCGCCCGTTTTCGGGTTCACGTTGCATTGCTTGTAGTCCCAAAACCGGCAGTCGTAGATGGCGAAGTCGTCGAAGAAGGCAATCTTCCAGTCGCCCTGCGCGTCGCGCCAGTAGGAGGGGAACAGTTGTTTCCAACGCTCCTCTGCGGGCTTGATGCCTCTGATTTGGAACGCGCGCTCGCCATCGCCCTCGATGAAGTCGAACGACTTGACGCCCTTCGGCAGCGGCGGGAAGTGGAACACCATGTCGCGTCGGCCGTCTTTGTCAGTCTGCACATATTTGTTCAGCTCGATGCCGTCGGCAGAAACGAGGGGGTAGCGCTCTGAGCCCACTCGCAGGTAGGTGTCGCCGACAAACTGGAACGTGTAGTCAGGATAGTCCGACCGTTGCCGGGCGGTGACGTACACCACCGTTTCGTCGGCCTTCAGTTCCACGCGTGTCACGTCGAGGGCGAGATAGAAGAACCCGTCGCCGTAGCAGGTTCCATACTCGGTTGCGGGCTGCTCCCACACCGTGATTTTTTCTTTTGTCTGCCCCGCGATTGTAATGAGGGCGAGCAGGAGGGTGAAAAATGTTTTTCTCATTATTTTCAATGTTACCTTGTTCTTTCTCCACTTCGTTCCGAAAGCGTCTCCTTCGTCGCCGTGGTCCTTTGTTACCTTGTTACTTTGTCACTTTGTCACTTTGTTACCTTGTTACTTTGTCAAAAACTCGCTGGGCGTGCTGCCAGTGATTTTTCGGAAAAGGCGCGTGAAGTGGTGAGGGTATTCGAAGCCCAGCATCTGGGCGGTTTCGCTGATGTTGTGGCCCTGCATCAACAGACTTTTCCCGATGTTGATGACGTAAGTATGGATGTAGCGAATGGCAGTATTGCCCGTCGCCTTGCTGATGAGGTCGCCGAAATAGTGGGGCGAGTAGGCCAGCTGTGAGGCGCAGTAGGCTACGGTCGGCACACCCAATTGGTGCTGCAGCCCCTCGAAGTAGTATTGCTCCAGTTGTGCGTGGAAGCGTTTCAGAATGTCGGCATCGTCGTTGTGCCCGGCAGAGAGCTGGCGCTGATAGATGCGGTTGCAGTATTCCATGAGCAGGCGCAGATAGCCCAGCAGCACGCTGCGCAGGGTGGGGGAGTCGTCGTTCTGGAGCAGTTCCTGTCGCATCTGGCTGAGCAGTTGCGTGATGTGCTGCCACTCGGAGGGCTCCATGCGCAGCGACTCGGTATAGAAATAGGAGAAGAAGGGGAAGTCGCGCATGCGGGCTTCGAGGTCGGTGTTGTGGATGAGCTCGGGCGACCAGAGCACAGCCCATCCGCTCAGCCAGAGTTCCTCGCCGTTGTCCTCGGCACCGCCCAGCTGTCCTGGTGCCACGGCCAGTATGGATCCGTCGCTGAGTTCCACGGGCTTCGTGCCGTAGCTCAGGTTCTTGGGAAACTCGCGCTGGATGAACAACCCGTAGACGCCGTAGTTGTTCAAGCTGCTATGGACGGGCGAAACCTCGTCGTAGCAGATTAGGCTGAGCAGCGGGTGCAGCTCAGGTGCTCCCGTCTGGCGGGCATAGACATTAGGGTTGTCGAGGTTCAGAATCTTCTTCATGGGTGCAAAGATACGATTAAGTGAGCGAAATGCAAAAAGAAAATCGGGTTTTCTTTTTCATTTCCGAGCGTAAGTATCTTCGACGCATGTCAATGTACGATTAAGTGAGCGAAATGCAAAAAGAATTATTGATTATTTTACCCCGCTTTATAACCGCCCCTTATCAAGGGGCTCAAAATCTTTTTCATTTCCGAGCGTAAGTATCTTCGATGATAGTCAAAGATACGACAAATTCCGCAAAATTGGTAGATATTTCTTTAAAATATGTGGTGGCGAATGCAAAAAATGTTTGTATCTTTGCAGCAGAAACCATTTAAGCTGTGTTAAGATGAAGAACTTACTACTTTCAGCAATGCTCGTGGCCGCAGCGCTCATGGCTTGCACCAACAAGAATCAAACCAAAACAGAAGAAAATATGAACACAACACTGACACTGACTCAGGAGTGGGACAAGACGTTCCCCAAGAGTGACAAGGTAGACCACAAAAAGGTCACTTTCCGCAACCGCTACGGCATTGAACTGGCAGCCGACATGTATATTCCGAAAGCCCCCCTTTCGTCCCCCGAGGGGGACACAAGTGCCTCAAAGGGTAATCAAGCCCCCCTCCCCTCGGGAGGGGCTGGGGGTGGGTTCTTCCCTGCACTGGCCGTCAGCGGGCCATTCGGCGCCGTGAAGGAGCAGTCGAGCGGACTCTATGCTCAGCACATGGCCGAGCGCGGCTTCATCACCATTGCCTTCGACCCCTCGTTCACGGGCGAGAGCGGCGGCGAGCCCCGTCGCATGGCGTCGCCCGACATCAACACCGAGGATTTCCTGGCTGCCGTGGACTTCCTCTCGGTGCAGGAAAACGTAGACCCTGAGCGCATCGGCATCATCGGCATCTGCGGCTTCGGCGGCATGGCCGTGAACGCTGCTGCCCTGGATCCGCGCATCAAAGCCACGGTGGCTTCTACGATGTACGACATGTCGAAAGTGAACGTCGAGGGCTATTTCGAGAGCGAGAACACCCCGCAGCAGCGCATGGAGAAGCGCCGCGCACTGGCCGCACAGCGCACCGAGGACTTCAAGGCCGGCACCAATAAGCGCGCAGGCGGCGTCATTGACCCGCTGCCCGAGGATGCTCCCTGGTTCGTGAAAGACTACCACGCCTACTACAAGACCAAGCGCGGCTACCACGAGCGCAGCGGCAACTCCAACGACGGATGGAACGTCATCGGATGCCAGTCGTTCATGAACCAGCCGCTGCTCTGCTGGGCTCAGGAGATTGAGAATCCCGTGCTGCTCATTCATGGCGAAAAGGCTCATTCGCGCTACTTCTCTGAGTATGCCTTCGAGCGCATGACGGGCAAGAAGGTCGTCGGCCAAAGCGCCAAGGAGGGCAACAAGGAACTCCTGATTATCCCCGGTGCCTCCCACGTAGACCTCTATGACGACGTGGCGGGCGTCATTCCCTACGACAAAATGGAGCAATTCTTCAAGGAGAACCTGAAATAGAACGCGACATGAGACGCACCCTACTGATGCTCACCACATTGCTCTTCGCCTGCTGCTCGTCCGACAGCGAGTCGCAGGCGGAGACGCTTCTGACGACCAATGACATGACAATGAATATAACCATAGGAGGCGAAACCCACGGGGTGGCGCTCGCCGACAATGCTGCCACGCAAGCGTTGGTGGAGAAACTGCAGGAAGGCCCTGTCAGCATCAACCTGAACACGAACGGCGATTTTGAAATCTGGGGCGCGCTGGGCTTCTCGCTGCCCACGAGCAATGAGTACATCGACTGCCAGCCGGGCGACGTCGTGCTCTACGCCGGCAGCAACATCTGCATTTTCTACGGCTACAATTCCTACAGCTACACCCGTCTGGGCAGAATCGAAGGACTTTCGGCCGAGCAGCTAAAGACGTTTCTGAAAGGCGGCCAGCGCAACATCAGCGTGACGCTCTCGCTGCCTGAGGCCACGGCCATCGGCAGCGCCCCTGCTGAGAGCGACGGGGCATCCAGTTGCTATGCCCTCGATGGCCGGAAACTCGCTGCCTCCCGGGAAAAGGCAGGCGAAACGCTCGCACACGGCATCTACATCAGGAACGGGAAGAAAATCATTGGGAACTATTTACCTGTTGACTCCAAATAGTTCCTTTGAATAAATCTACAAATCCGCAAGAGTCTGAACAATTCTTGCGGATTTTTCATTTATTAAGTTATTTTTCTTAATAAATCTCACGAAGATTTGTTTAATTCAGTAAATATCTGTAATTTCGCAGTAGAATTGATATTTATTTGGAGTCAACAGGTATATAGTTCCCATAGAAAAAACGCGTATGAGTTACGATATTATGGTGATTGACAGCCACAAGCGCTTCAAGAACAGCAAGGAGTTTTTGGGGTGGTACTCTGGCGCAGTGGAATGTAATGACGATGTCGACTATAACGACTACCGTCATGCCACTCCCGAGCTGCAACAATGGTTCCTGAGCATGAAGGAACGGGTACGTCCGATGAATGGGGAGTTTGCTCCGGCAGCTGAAGAGGTAGGAATGGGAGAGTTTGAGGAAGCCGACTATAGCATTGGCCGCGATTTCATCTACGTGGCACTGGCCTATTCAGACGTGAAGGAAGTTGGCCCTATTGCCTTTGGCCTCGCAAAAAAGCACGGACTCAGTTTCTTCAACGTCAGTGGTGATGGCATATTGTATTTTTCCGATGGCAAAACAATGAAGCCGACTCTGGAAGAAGCTGAGCGGGAAGCACTCGAGGAAGAAAGTCAGAAAGAATTTAGGCGGAGGAATCTTCTTTCGCTGCTTGCTGTCGTCCCTTTCCTGCTATTGTTTTTCGTCTGCATTTATTATATGGATTCTTGGGGAGCCATCGCTTTGGTTATTGCCTTCCTGGTCTTTCTGGTTGTTGCTTACTATTCTAAGCGTTGGATTAACAGGACCAATGCCGACGTCCTGGAACGGCATCGCCAGCAGGAGGTCAGCGAGGAGCCAAGGCCGTTGCTGTCGGAGATTTCTTGGAATTTTAGATTAGGGAGTTATTCCTCAATGGATGATTTTAGGAAAGCGGTGAATGATTACAACATGCAGGAAAAGAAAGCTCGTGTAGACAATCTGCTTGATGCACCAATTGACTGCGTGGGCATCGAGACAACCTTCATTTTGCCAGATGAGTTTTCTGTTCATGGGAATGCAGAACAATCTTCGGCTCATTTTGTGGCTGATGATGGTAAGGCATTCACAGGATATGAGATTCTGTATAAACTGAACGAGTGGCTTTTTCCTATTCTAATGGATTCTGATGCCGTCTACTTTAAAGGTTTCAATTGCTACTCGCTCCTTAATGGCCCAACCACTTGCCGCGTTCTCTTAGGAAAGCAGGTGAGATGATGAACAAGAGTGTCCCCACCACGTCGTCGCGACGCAATGGGGACGGTTTTATTGTCTAACAAATAATTAAGAAAAATTATCATTTAAATCCTATCGACTATCATACTACCAGATTTTTTTCTTTTTTTTTGCTGCAATTGCTGCCACTGCTGCAAGACTTGTTGATAGTCAGCGAGTTACAAGTGGCAGCAGTATGGCAGAGTGGCAGCAAACTCCGATTTTAACACAAATATACCCCCAAATGCAGCCTGTGGACGGTCAATTTTTCTGATAAACCTGCAATGAAAATAAACTCTAACCAAGGTCAACCAAACTTACAAATAAGACTAGAAGTAGCCAAGCGAAATCGTTCAGCAGAAACGCATACCGCGTCCCTGCAGGTTTTCTTTTTACTACCGCTTCGTGGTAATATCTCTACCGCTATGTGGTAATGTCCTTACCGCGTGCTGGTAATGACGTTACCACATAGTGGTAAAGGTGTTATCACAATGCGGTAATGAATATGGTAATGTCAGTTGTGTGCGAGATAGGCATAGGGGATGTCATCGCAGAGCATGGAGCAGCCTGTGGCAGGGGGCGTTTCGGCAGGAAGTTCCTTTTGCTCCGCTTGGTTTAGTTTAGCTTGTTTTGGTTTCGTTTGGTTCTGCTCTGCTTGGGCAACCATCGCCTTTGGCTCTGCACTGACCTGGACGACGCGCGTCAGGTAAACGGTGTCGCGGACGACTTCGCGCTGGAGAATGGTGTCGGGGGATTGGGCGGGTACTGCAGAGAGGAGATTGCCAGAGGAGGGGACTGCAGAGGGTGTGCTTTTGGCAGAGGGGACTACGGCGAGAGAATTGCCGGAGGGTAGGGCGCTCTTCACGCCGAAGCCAGCGAGGAAACCGAGGAGGCAGGCGGCAGCAGCCCACCAGCGGGGACGTGTTGAAGAGCCGCGCGTGCTGGTCAGAGGCGCCTCTTGCCGACGGGCAATGAAGCCCGTCCCTACAGTGGATGGGGCAATACCAATCAGGTCGTCGAGTTCCTTGACTGAAATCTGCGCGTTCTCCTCGTCGCGCAACTCGCGGGCAGCGCTGATAATGTCGTCAAGAGTAATGTCTTTCGCTCGGCGCGAAGCGACGCTTTCGGAACGAAGTGGAGAAAGAACTCCTTGAACTTCTTTATCTTTCATATTCTTTCAGTTTTTTACGGATGACGGTCATTGTTTTGTGCAGGCGCGACTTCACGGTGCCTTCGGGAATTGCGAGAATCTGCGCCACCTGCGGCACGGTGAGCTCTTCCTCATAGCGCAGCGAGAACAGCAGGCGGAGTGGGGGCGGCAGTTCGTCGAGCACTTGGCGAAGGGCTGTGAGCAACGTCTGGCGGTCGAGGCGCAGTTCTACGTCGGTGGTCTCCAGCGGTTGGCGGTCGAGCGTGGCGAGGTAGTTGGACTCGTAGGCTTGGCGGCGGTAGCGGTTGCGCAGCAGGTTGTAGGCGATGGTGAAGAGGTAGGGGAGTGCTGCTGAAGAAATCTCATGAGCGTCAGCCTCCAGGGCACGCAGGAAGACTTCGTGCGTGGCATCGGCAGCCGCCTGCGTGTCGTGGTTGAGTTGTCGCAGGAAGAAGCCGTAGAGGCGGCGGGCGTAGCGCTGGTAGAGAGCCGCATACTCCATGTCTTTTACTTCTTCCATGAGATTTTTCTCTGTTCGTTGCTGGTGATGATGGTGGTCTTGGTGACGGTTTTGTTGCCGTCGGCATCAACGGATTCCGTCACGGTGCTGCCTTCGTTGAGACTGTTGATGTAGTCGTCGATGGTGACTCCCTCGGGCAGGTTGCCGAACTGCCATGTGCGTGTGGTACCGTCTTCGTAGACGTCGGTGCGTTTCTTGCCGTCAGGGCTGTAAATGCGCTTCACGGTATGGGTTTCGCCCGAAGCATTCTTGCGGGTGGTAATCTTCACGTGGTTGCCGTCGGCATCGGTCTCCTCCTCGACGGTGATGCTTGGCATCGAGTCTTCCTTGTCGGAATCCTTTTCACTGAAGAACACCAGTCGCGGCAGTTTCAGCATGGGCGGGATGTCTTCCTCGGCGGCGTCGGTGTCGGTGTTCTGCTTCAGGATGCGGCGGATGAGGTGAGCCAGACGGTCGTAGCCCTCGCGGTCGTTCTGCTCATACCACGGAAGTTGGTCTTGCAGGAGCATGACGTAGTTCAGCGCGAGGTAGGTTTGGTCGTCGTTCCATCGCTGCCCTTGGACGTCGTGGTCGGACTCGAAGGAATAGAGCAGGTACTCCAGGAGATAGCGACGGTCGATGTTCTGGCGCTTCACCTTGAAGTTGTCGTAGGGCGTGGGGGAGTAGCGCATGGTCAGTCCCTCGTTGTAGAGGCAGGCCTTGAGATCGTCGGTGAGCCATTGCTCGGCCATGAAGGCGATGCTGTTGGAAGAGAAATACACGGGGCGCGGGCTGTTGCCGCAGAGCCATTCCACGCTCAGACGGTTCCACGACTCGCCGGAACGAATCCATGCGTCGTAGTCGGGCTCGGCAATGCCCAAATGGCTGAAGCATGCAGCGTTGTAGATGCGGTCGTAGCAGAAGTTCTGGTCGTAGAGCACCTTGTCGCGATGTTGCCGCAGGACGTATTGGATAACGAGTTTCGGGATGATGTCGCCCTCGTGGGTGCCGATGTAGACGGCGTTCTGCTCCATGCCCTGCAGTTCGTTGAAATGGTATTGCAGCACGTAGGACGGGCACATGTCGCGGTCGAAGTAGATGTTCAGCAGTTGCTCCAGGTTTGTCGTGTCGCCCGTCTGATAGAGCGTGCCGATGAGCAGTTGCAGGTCGGAGGCGCGGGCTTCGTCGGGAAGGCGTTCGAGTGCATTGGCAGCGTATTTGTGCATATGGTCGCGGCTGTGCTCCTGGTCGCCAGTCATGCTGAACTGCTCCTGCAGCGCAATGATGTCGTAGGTGTAGGTGTAGGGAATGCCACGTGCCAGCCGTTCCTGCAGGTTGGTCTGCCGGGCCAGCTCCTGCTTCGTGCGGCCGCCAGGGGCGTTGAACGAGCGAAGGTAGTAAGCCTCGTAGACCTCATAGAAGTTGCGCCAGGCAGCCTCGTCCTGAGGATGCTGGTCGACGTACTGGTTCCATTGGTGGAATAGACGCGTGATTTGCGCCGTGTCGCAGTGGAGCAGGACAGGGTAGTAGAGTTGCTCGCCAGCCTCTAAGGCAGTCGGTGAAAAATCTTTGTTGAGCATCAAAGTGCCTAGGGCTGGCTTCTTCTCCTGTGCGGCAGCCGTCAGCAGTAGGGCCGAGGCAAGGGCAAGGGTTGTCAGTATTCGTTTCATTTGTCTTTCGGTTGTTTTTGTCGTGAAATTCTTTCGTTTGGTTGAACGCGAAAGTTTTATTCTTCGAAATGACGTCATTTTTCGGTTCGCGATTCATATAGGCAAACACGCGAGGCGATAAATCGTTCGCAAAAATATGGATTTTTTTTGTTTTCTGCATGCAATTGAGCGAACTTAACAAGGTTTTTTTTGTAATATTGGCTTCGCCGAACTTCTTGCTCAACGCAAGCGAAAACAAGTTTCGAGTCCTTTCGCTCGGAAAAATACAAATATATTTGGTTTTTCGCTCGCTTATTCGTAATTTTGCACGATAAACATATCTGAACAACCTATGGCAGGAAAAAATCTTGGACCAACGTTCGAGGCAATCATGCGTAATCTGCAGGCGCGGAAGTTCTCACCTATTTATATATTGATGGGTGAGGAGCCGTACTATATCGACCAGATTGCGGACTTCATCGCCGAGAATGCGCTCGATGAGGCTGAACGCGACTTCAACCAAACCATCGTCTTCGGTGCCGACACCACAGCGGCTCAGGTGGCCGACATGGCGCGCCGCTACCCGATGATGGCCGAACGGCAGGTAATCATCGTGAAGGAAGCGCAGAACCTGCGCTCGCTGGAGCCGCTGGCGAAGTATTCCGAGAAGCCGACGCCGACCACCGTGCTCGTGCTCTGCCACAAGAGTGCGTCGTTCGACAAGCGCAAGAAAGCCAACAGTTCGCTGGTGGCTAATGTGGAGAAAAATGGTGGAGTGGTGTTCGAGAGCAAGAAACTGGGCGATCGCGAGTTACCCGTCTTCATCGAAAACTATGTGAGGTCACACAATGCGCAGATTGACTACAAGGCATTGCGCATGGTGGCAGACCATATCGGTTCGGACTTGAGCCGCCTGACATCGGAACTCGACAAGGTGTTCATTTCGATGCCCGAGGGGGAGAGGACCATCACGCCCGAAGTGGTGGAAAGGGAGATAGGAGTGAGCAAGGAATTCAATGCCTTCGAACTCCGGTCGGCCATCGTCAACAGGGATGTGTATAAGGCAAATTTAATTGTGAAATATTTTGACAACAATCAAAAGGCTGGTTCGCTCTATTCCATTCTCCCTTTGCTCTTTAGTTATTTCCAAAATCTCATGCTGGCTCACTATTGCCCACAGAAAAATAATTCTGCAGCAGTTGCGCAGCATCTGGGATTGCGATCGGAATGGGCTGCGAAGGAGTATATGACTGGGTTAAGAAACTACAGCGGAATGAAGACAATGCAGATCATCACAAAGATGAGAGAGATTGATGCGAAAGGAAAGGGCATAGAAAATCCAAATACGCCCCCAGGGGAGCTCATGAAGGAGCTGATTTTTTTCATTTTGCATTGAAAATTTGCTCAAAAATGAGTCGAAAAATGTCATTTTCGGCTCATTTTTTATCTAGAATGAGTGCTCGCCAGGAGCACTTTTTTTGGCTAAAACCTTAATGAAATCAGGCACTTAGCCCCATTTTACCCCTCTCAATTTTGAAGAATTTTCAACTTTTTGACCCGTCGTCCAGAATTTTAAAAATTTGGCGATTTTTCGAAAAAACTCAAAAAACGCGATTTAGCGTTCACATTTATTTTGATTCACCTTTTTAATATTTGTGAAATTAAAGAATTTAAAAACACGAATATTTTTATTTTGATTTTCAATATTAATTTAATAGATAAAACGATTTTAAATCAGAAATTCGCATTTGTAATTGTAAATTTTGTAATTCAAAACAGTAAATAATTACTTATACATATACACGTTTAAGCACTTAAATTACTAAAAACCAGTGTTTTATGATGAATATTCAAAGTTTTTGATGCAATTAAAGGAGGTAATTTCGGCAAAAGAGTGTATAAACGAATGATTTACAACATTAAAACGCTATATATGTATATGAAAACCAATAAATTACATTGATTTTGCTATTAGTTTTCATTGTAAATCAATTTGATAAAGCAATTTGGATTTATATATTTAAACGTTCTTTACGAAGTTTACTACTTTAATAGTTTAAAGTTTTAAAGTTTAAAGTTTAAATCGCCTAATTTAAAATTCTTCTTTAAAAACTTGCACGTCTCAAAAAAAAGCTTTACCTTTGTAAAGTCAAACAAAAAGTCCCTGATTCGCCATTTTAGGTGCTGAAAACGGACTTGCTTAGTCAATTGATCATAATTCAAGGAGTATGAAAGATAGAATCAGACGCATCATGGAGAGCCAGCACATGACCCAACAAGTGTTTGCTCAGTTTATCAAAATATCGCCCGCCACCCTTAGCGGTATCTTCAACGGTCGCACCAACCCGTCGCTTAACATTGTCGAGGCCATCAAGAATAGTCTGCCATCGATTTCTACCGACTGGCTCATGTTTGGCACCGGCCCTATGTATATAGATGTGTCGAAGGGCAATCAGGGCTCTGATGCCGCTGCTGCCGCTTCTTCCGCTGCTGTTGCCGACGGCCGCGAGGCATTGCTCGACTTTGATACTCCTCAGTCTGCCCTACCCTCGGGTGGTCAGCCGAGCGTATATGGGCAAGGTGTTAATTCTACACCTAAAAATATCGACACTTTTCTTTTGAAAAATATTGACAAGCCACAACGCAAGATAACAGAGATTCGTATCTTCTACGACGACCAAACGTGGGAGAGTTTTGTGCCGAAAAAGTGAGGCGTCAGGCGTGCTTATTTTCTTTGTTTTTAATGCTGCTTTTTTGTAATGGTTGTACAAGCGCAGTGCACTCGTTGCACCACGTTTTTTGTACTCCGAGTATAAGGGGCTTGTGTGCCAAGTACACGGCCCCTTGTATTTTTTGACGGACCACCCATCTGGGGTTATGAACAGCCCTAGAGCCTCCCCGCTAACATTGCTCGTAAATCGCAAGCAACTGCTGCTGTAACAAAAATTATGTGTTTTCTTTTTGAAATTCGCCCGTTAAATTGTATCTTTGCACTTTGTAAATGTTAGCGAATTAGAAAGATCATGAAGAAATATTGCTTAGACCTGCGTGTGTCAGATTTGGAAAGGCTGAACAATCGTTATGTGTTGATTCGGCTGACCACCGACGATGGTACGCTTCTGCCAGAGATGGCGGCTGGCCAGTTTGTTGAGGTGCGCGTTGATGGCGAGCCGTCGACCTTTCTGCGGCGGCCTATTTCCATTAATTTTGTCAATCGTGAGCAAAACGAGTTGTGGCTGCTTGTGGCCGTGGTGGGTGCCGGTACGCGTCGGTTGGCTCAGTTGCAGGCTGGCGACCGGCTCAATTGCGTGCTGCCGCTGGGACGCGGATTTGCAACGCTCACCGAGATGGTTCCTCCTATTGCAGAGGGAGCGCCCCGTTTTCTGCTCATAGGAGGCGGCGTGGGTGTGGCTCCGCTGCTCTATCAGGGCGCAGAGCTGGCTCGTCAGGGGGCCGACGTGACGTTCCTGCTGGGTGCTCGCTCGGCTTGCGACCTGCTGTTGCTGGATGAATTTAAAAAGTACGGGCGCGTGTGCGTGACGACTGAGGACGGCACAATGGGCGAGCAGGGCTTTGTGACCAATCATTCCGTGCTGCGCGAGGAGCGGTTCGACATGGTGCAATGCTGCGGCCCTACGCCGATGATGAAGGCTGTGGTGAAGTATGCCTGGGAGGCCGATGTGGATTGTCAGGTTTCGCTGGAGAATATGATGGCCTGCGGACTGGGTGCCTGCCTGTGTTGCGTGGAGAAGGTTCGCCAACTCGAGGTGGACGGACAGGAGACAGTGCACAACGTCTGTGTATGCAAGGACGGTCCTGTGTTTGCTAAAGAAGAACTGCTTTGGGCAAAGTGACAAGGTAACAAGGTAACAAGGTAACAAAGTAACAAAGTGACAAAGTAACAAGGCAACAAAGTAACAAAGTGACAAAGTAACAAGGTAACAAAGTAACAAAAAGATAAAGGGTGATGGCTGATTTACATGTAAATATCGGAAAGCTGGAGCTGAAGAATCCTGTGATGACTGCATCTGGGACGTTCGGCTATGGCCTGGAGTTTCAGGACTTTGTGCCGCTCGATGAGTTGGGTGGCATCATCGTGAAGGGCACTACGCTGCATCCACGCGAGGGCAACGACTACCCGCGCATGGCCGAGACCGCCAGCGGCATGCTTAACTGCGTGGGCCTGCAGAACAAGGGCGTAGATTATTTCTGCGAGCACATTTATCCGCAGGTGAAGGACATCGACACGAACGTCATCGTAAACGTCAGCGGCTCGGCACCCGATGACTATGCTGAGTGTGCGGCCCGCATCGACGCGCTGGAGCAGATTCCCGCCATCGAGCTGAATATTTCCTGCCCTAACGTTAAGCAGGGTGGCATGGCTTTCGGCACAACGTGCGAGGGGGCGGCCAGCGTTGTGAAAGCCGTACGTGCGGCTTACCACAAGACGCTCATCGTGAAACTCTCGCCCAACGTGACGAATATTGCCGACATTGCCCGCGCTTGCGAGGCTGAGGGTGCCGACTCGGTGTCGCTCATCAACACACTCATGGGCATGGCCATCGACATCGAGCGCCGCCGGCCAGTGCTAAGCATTGCCACCGGTGGCCTCTCGGGGCCTGCCGTGAAGCCCGTGGCCCTCAGAATGGTGTGGCAGGTGGCAAAGGCGGTGAAGATTCCCGTAATCGGTCTGGGCGGCATCATGACCGCCGAGGATGCCATCGAGTTCCTCATGGCGGGCGCTACGGCCATCGAGATTGGTACGGCCAACTTCATTGACCCCGCGGTGACGATGAAGGTGCGCGACGGCATCAACGAGTGGCTCGACAGGCACGGCTGCCAGTCGGTCAGCGAGATTGTGGGGTGTATAGACTGATTATTTTGAGCTGCGACGCGGTCGTAGCATACAGGAACAGGACATGGAAAAAGAACTGAAAATAGGAATCCTGCAACAGCACAACGGGGCTGACAGGACAGAGAATATGAACCGGCTGGCCGAGGGCATTCGCTGCTTGGCTGCCGACGGCGCGCAGCTCATCGTGCTGCAGGAACTGCACAATGGGCTTTACTTCTGCCAGACCGAGGACGTCGACGTGTTCGACCAGGCAGAGCCCATTCCCGGACCCTCCACGGAGTTCTACGGAGCACTGGCCCGCGAGCTGCAGGTGGTCATCGTCACCTCACTCTTCGAGCGCCGCGCTGCCGGGCTCTACCACAACACCGCCGTGGTCATCGAGCGCGATGGAACGATTGCCGGCAAGTATCGCAAGATGCACATCCCCGACGATCCAGCCTACTACGAGAAGTTCTACTTCACGCCGGGCGACCTCGGTTTCCACCCCATTCAGACCAGCGTGGGGCGCTTGGGCGTGCTTGTCTGCTGGGACCAGTGGTACCCCGAGGCAGCCCGCCTGATGGCGCTTCAGGGAGCCGAACTGCTCATCTATCCCACCGCCATCGGCTACGAGTCGTCCGACACGACTGACGAGCAGGAACGCCAGCGCGAGGCCTGGACCACCGTGCAGCGCGGCCATGCCGTGGCAAACGATCTGCCCGTGGTGACGGTGAATAGAGTGGGCCTTGAGCCCGACCCCTCCGGCCAGACCAATGGCATCCAGTTCTGGGGCTCGTCGATGGTGGTAGGCCCGCAGGGCGAATTTCTCTATCGCGCGCCGAAGGACGAGGAGGTGCGGCAGGTGGTTACGGTCAGCCTCTCGCGCTCCGAGCAGGTGCGCCGCTGGTGGCCGTTCCTGCGCGATCGCCGCATCGATGCCTATGGCGACATTCTCCGTCGCTTTGTTGACTAAACACAGAAACCAATATGAACAGAATCCTTGCTTTTGTGCTGACCCTTTTGGGAATGGGCGCCAGCACTGCCTGCAGCCAGCAGGCTATTAATAACACCGACGTAGAGGGCTTTGCCCGACTCATCAATGACAGTCAGGTGCAATTGCTCGACGTGCGCACGGCAGAAGAATTTGCTGAAGGCCATCTCGTCGATGCGCTGAACATCGACGTGAAGCAGTCGTCGTTCCTCGCCGACGCAACAGGTCGTCTCGACAAAAAGCGCCCGGTGGCCGTCTATTGCCGCAGCGGTCGTCGTTCGGCCAACGCAGCCACCATGCTCAGCGAGCAGGGCTATGAGGTCGTGAACCTGTCGGGAGGCATCATGGCCTGGAAGGCTGCCGGACGTCCCGTGACGACTGCGCAGTATGAAACCGACGAGTTCGCAACGCCTGGCGGGCACACCGTTCGTTTCCACGCACTTGTTCACGCCAGCATCCGGCTCGACATCGGTGGCCGGCACATCTACATCGACCCCGTCCGCAAGCTTGGCAACCGCGTTGTAGACCTTGCTGCGATGCCTAAGGCCGACTACATTCTCGTCACCCACGAGCATGGCGACCACTTCGATGCCGAGGCTATTCGCCAACTCTCGACCGACTCCACGCACCTCGTCACCAACCAGCGCTGTGCCGACCAGCTGGGCAATCTTCGCCCTGCCTTGATGGACGTGATGAAGAACGGCGACCACCTCACGTTGGCCGACGACTTCATCCTTGAGGCCGTGCCCGCCTATAACACCACCGAAGGCCATCAGCAGTTCCACCCGAAAGGGCGCGACAACGGTTTTGTCATCACCCTCGACGGTCTGCGCATCTATGTGGCCGGCGACACCGAGGATGTGCCCGAAATGGCCAGCCTTGCACCAACGGAGAAGGACGGTCAGCAGCTGGCTATCGACGTTGCCTTCCTGCCCTGCAACCAGCCCTACACGATGACGCCCGACCAGCTGTTGCGCGCTGCCCGCATGATTCGTCCGCGCGTACTCTTCCCCTACCACTTCGGTCAGACCGACGTCAGCGGCATTCCCTCGCAGCTTCAGGCCGACTCTATCGACGTCCGCGTGCGGCACTACGAGTAATATTGTTATAGGGGGCAGCGTTCTTCCTGCAAAACTTCAACCTAAAGATACTTCATCCAGGCAAAGCGGCGGCGGTGGAGTAGGTAGTTAGGATTGTTCATATTTTCATAGGCTTCGCGTTCGAAGGCGATGTGGGTGTAGGCACGGCCGGGCAGTGGCAGACGGATGAGCCACTCAACGACGTACCAGAGATAGAAGCCCACGACAAACAGTTCCAACATCTGTGCGGTGTGAATGCGCTCGTGCTGGATGAGTTCAGTGGTGATGGTGACGCCCTTGCGGCAGAACAGCAGTCCGCAGATGTTGATGGCGTCATACTTGCGGAACGGAATCAGCCTGTTGTGGATAATCTTCATTCTATTGTTAAAAACGCAAAAAGCATGCCAATTATTTTATTCTCAGATGCAAGTTTTTGGGTTTTCTGCGTTTAATAGGCAGAAATAGTTTATTTTTTCAGAACGATATGAAGAAAAAATGGTATAGAATAGCCAACGGGGCGCTGTCGGCGCTGCTGGTGCTGCTGGGCTTTGAGGCCTGCACGGAGGAAGGTGAAGAATATGGAACACCCACCGTAGATTTTCACGTGGTAGGACAAGTGACTAATGCAGAGGGAAAGCCCATTGAAGGCATCCGCGTCACGACGCGTGGATATTTTAACTTCCATGATGGTACGACGGAGCAAACCACCTACACTGACAAGGAGGGGCACTTCGCGACAAAGGAGATGAGAAGCATTAGCATAAATCCCATGATGCGAGTAGTGTTTGAGGATGTCGACGGCGAGGCCAACGGCGGTGAGTTTGCAACTGACTCGGTTTCCGCAGAGGCTATGGCGAAGAAAAAAGTGAAGAAAGGCGACGGCAACTGGTACGATGGCAAGTATGAGCTGACGGCCAATGCGAAGTTGAAGGCAGAAGGTCTTGACGATGAGTAATCAGCCAATCACAGAAGATGTAAGGACGTTGGGGCTGCGCAAACGGTTGGCGCTGGAGGCGGCACGCCGCATCCAGCTGAATCTGGCGAAGGAGCATCCGCTGAGGCAGCTGTTCTGGGAGTGCACGCTGCGTTGCAACCTGCATTGCCGCCATTGTGGGAGCGACTGCAAGTCGCTGCCGCCGACAATGGGGAAGACCGACATGCCGCGCGAGGACTTCTTCGGTGTGCTCGACTCGATAGCAGCCCAGACCGACCCGCACCGCGTGTTCGTCATCATGACGGGAGGCGAACCGCTCATGCGAAGCGACATCGTGGAATGCGGACGTGGCATCTATGAGCGCGGTTTCCCCTGGGGCATGGTGAGCAACGGACTCGCCCTCACGGCCGAGAAGCTGCAGGCATTGCTCCAGGCAGGCATGCACGCGATGACCATCAGCATAGACGGCCTCCGCGACAGCCACAACTGGATGCGCGGCCACGAACAGAGCTTTGACCGTGTCGACAGGGCTATAGGCCTGCTCGCAAGTGTTTCTGGATTTCCTTATTTCCAGTTCGACGTGGTGACTTGTGTGACGGAGCGCAACTATGAGGAACTGCCCGCCCTTCGCGAGTACCTTATTAATAAAGACGTGCGCGCGTGGCGATTGTTCACGGTGTTTCCCGTGGGCCGTGCGGCCAGCGATTCCCAGCTGCAACTCTCCAACGAACATCTGCGCGGCCTGATGTCGTTCATCCGCGACACGCGTCGCGAGGGCCGCATCAAGGCCAGCTACGGCTGCGAGGGATTTCTGGGCAACTATGAGAGCGACGTGCGCGACGGCTTCTACTTCTGCCGGGCAGGCGTGCTCGTGGGCTCGGTGCTGGTAGACGGCAGCATCTCGGCCTGTGCCAGCATTCGCTCCGACTACGTGCAGGGCAATATTTATCAGGACGACTTCATGTACGTCTGGCAGCATCGCTTCGGCCTCTATCGCAACCGCGAGTGGATGAAGAAGGACGACTGTGCCGACTGCGACATGTGGCGCTATTGCCGCGGCAACGGCATGCACCTGCGCGACGAGCAGGGGCGCCTGCTGACGTGCCATCTGAAGCGACTTTCTTCAGAATAATTTTGCAGACTACAGTTTTTTTCGTAACTTTGGCTTCGTCGAAGATACTTTCGCTCGGAAATGAAAAAGATTTTGAGCCCCTTGATAAGGGGCGGCTATAAAGCGGGGTAAAATAATCAATAATTTTTTTTGCATTTCGCTCACTTATTCGTATCTTTGCGACAAAAGTCGTGAAGTATGGAGAAGAAAACACGCTTCCAGCCCGACGACAGCCAGCGGGCGGTGATCGATGCGGAGGGCGGCTACCACTTGGTGCTGGCCCCTCCGGGATGTGGCAAGACCCAAATTTTGACCGAGCGCATACGCAGGGCACACGACCGCGACGGCGTGGCTTATGCCGACATGCTCTGCCTGACGTTCACGAACCGAGCGGCGCGCGGCATGCAGGAGCGCATTCGCGAGAACATCGACGATGCGGCGGTAGGAGAGGTCTACGTGGGCAACATCCATCGTTTCTGCTCGAAGTTCCTGTTTGAGCAGAGCATTATCCCTGCCGAGACCTCCATCATCGACGACGAAGACGCGGTGAGCATCGTGGCGCGCTATCAGGACGAAGACGAGGTGCAGGTGATGGAAAACCAGACGCGGCGGCGCGAATACTTCGACATCATCCATTTTTCCCATTTCATGCGGCAGTTGCGTTCCGGCCATCAGAAGGAGCTGCGGCTGCACCCGGAAAGCTGCAACGCCGACGATGTGGCGGCGATGAGGCGAATATGCGAGGTGCAGGGTATGACGTTCAATGTGGAGTCAATGCTCGACATCTACGACCACACCGACACTTATCTCGACCTCTCGCGTTCGGAAGGCTACGACATGGCGTCGCAGGTCATCATCGACCGAATGCTCAGGAAAATGACCATTGCCACGCAGTATGAGCGCTACAAGCGCGAGAACAGCCTCGTGGACTTCGAGGACCTGCTGGTGATGGCCTACGACAACTTGAAAGCCCCAGACCATCCTTCCTACAAGTGGATTCAGGTGGACGAAGTGCAAGACCTCAATCCGTTGCAACTGGCTATTGTCGACCTCATCACGGCCCCGGACCGTTTTACCGTGATGTACCTCGGCGACGAGCAGCAGGCTATTTTTTCTTTTATGGGCGCCCGACTGAGCACGCTGGAAAGCCTGCGGCAGCGTGCGGGCCGACGCGTACACTATCTTTCCACCAATCACCGTTCACCCAGCTACCTCTTGCAGGTCTACAACGAGTATGCCCGCAACGTGCTGGGCATCGACGCCGCCTTGCTGCCTAAGCCCGTGCCGGGAACTTTGCAGGCCGAAAAGAAACCTGATGGAGCCTTGCGCATCCTGCGCAGCAACACGCTCGACACCGAGTACTACGACGTGGCCCACGTGGCCCATACATTCAGCCAGGCCCATCCCGAAGAGACCACAGCCATCATTGTGAACGCCAATCAGGATGCCGATATGGTGAGTGCCGAGCTGGCAAAGATGCAACTGGCCCACTTCAAGGTGTCGGGCGAAGACCTCTTCTCGACGAAGGAAGTGAAACTGCTGCTGGCCCACCTGAACGTGTTGGCCAACGAACATAACTTCATCGCCTGGGCGCGCCTGCTCAGAGGCTTCGGTGTGACGGCCAGCAATGCCTTTGCCCGCAACTTCGTGCAGTCGTTGCGCCAGCGCGCCATGCTGCCCAGCGACTTCCTCTGCTACGACGACAGCACTTATATCGAGCAGTTCGTGAAGGCCTGTGCGGAGAAAGACATCGTGGTGTTCGACACCGAGACCACTGGTCTGGATGTCTTCGAGGACGACATCGTGCAGATTGCCGCTGTGCGCCTGCGGCAGGGTAGGGTGGTGCAGGGTTCCGAGTTCAACGTGTTTCTTCAGACGTCGCGCCCCATCCCTGAAATGCTGGGCGACATTCCCAACCCTATCCTGGAAGAGCTGAAGCATCGCGAGCAGTTGGCGCCTGCCGAAGGGCTGCGGCAGTTTCTTGCCTACGTGGGCGACAGCGTGCTGCTGGGCCACAACGCCATGTACGACGCCGCCATCCTGCGCCACAACCTCGAGCGCAATGCCGTTAGTGGCGACCCTATTGCCGCCAATGGTGTCTTCGACTCGCTGAAACTCATCCGCCTGTTGCGGCCCGACCTGAAGCAGTACAAACTGAAGTACCTGCTGTCGGTGCTGCAGCTGGAGGGCGAAAACTCCCACCTGGCCGATGCCGACGTGGCCGCCACGTGCTCGCTCGTGCGCTATTGCTACGAGCAGGCCCAGGCCGTGCTGC
The DNA here is from genome assembly GCA_902781315.1 of uncultured Prevotellaceae bacterium. Classification (GTDB taxonomy): domain Bacteria; phylum Bacteroidota; class Bacteroidia; order Bacteroidales; family Bacteroidaceae; genus Prevotella. Next base: position 1,021 of record CACZIT010000008.1, on the reverse strand, counting down.
CCCGCCAGCGCGAGTTCATGGGACAGCGGCGCGTGCAGGACCGCGTACGGGCGTTGCGTGCCGCCTATGGGCAGGCCTATCTGGAGGGCTTGAGGCGCAAGGACGAGCCTACGCAGGGCGGAGAACCGGCGCTGACGGCCGAGCTGCTGCGGATGCACGACGAGCTGGTGGCAGGCGGCACTATCCAGCCAGTGGAAAAACTCCACTATGTGATGGGCTACCTGCGCGATGAACTCCTGCATCCCGACGTGGAGCATTCGCTCGGCCAGCAGTTAGCAGCCCATATGGTAGAGATCAACACCCTGAAGGAGGCCGACCTCTGCAACAGCCGCTCGCTGAGCGAGCGCGTCTTTGTGACCACTGTCCACAAGGCCAAGGGATTGGAGTTCGACAACGTCATCGTGTTCGATGCAGTGGAAGACCGCTACCCCAGCTACTTCAACCGCAACAACCAGCAAGGCATTGCCGAAGATGCCCGCAAGTTCTACGTGGCCCTGACGCGAGCCAAGCGTCGCCTCTACGTGTCGCAGTGCCTCACTCGGTTGGATTGGCACAACAACATACGTCCCCGCCAGCTGACGCGTTTCATGAACGACATCCAGAAATTCTTCAGCTGACCCAATCTTTTTCTTTGGCAAATTAACTTGTTTTGCTTGGCAAATTAACTTGTTTTGTCAGGTAAAACAACTTGCTTTGCCGTACAAAATAGTCTAATTAAAATAACAAAATCGTCTAATCAGCTAAGACGAGCCATGTATTTCCATCGGCTGTCGGCACGTCTGATATTGGAACTAATAGTGCAGATTTGGGCGTGAGAAGCACTTTTCGTCATCAAAAATCTTTTTGATTTGTTTCAATTATTTTTCACTTTGTTTCAAAAGTGGGTTACATAATAAAAAAAGTGTTTTAAAAAATTGCTAATATTTAACCCACATTGCAGCAGACCCTCGGCTCACCCATGCTATTATGTGTAAATTTTCTTAAATTCAGACATCCGGCACATGAAAAGGGCCCGTTTTTG
>CACZIT010000007.1 GCA_902781315.1 uncultured Prevotellaceae bacterium | reverse complement strand
TGATGGGCTCATAAATAAACTGTCATCTGTCATCTGTGATAAGAATGGGGTTAAAATGGTAGTTTGCATGGGGTTGCAAATCGCCTGAAACACCTTTGTTCTTCTACATTCTCCAAGAAAACATCAAAAGGACCCAAAAGTGCATTTTTCGTACCCGAAAGTGCTGTTTTTCGTGCTTACGATTTGGAAGTTTCAAAATTTTTTCGTAACTTTGCAGTATCAATATTAAGCGGAGGATGTTGGTGAAAAGCACGTGCGAAAGTGGTCTCCGCAATCAGGATAACAAACTAATACCAAAAGAAAGGAAAAGAATTATGCCAGTATTTTACACTCTCCGACAGGAGAACAATCCGAAAAGCGTGAACGTGGGTAAGTGGTACGCCAAGGCGAAGTGCCTGGGCTACTGGGACCTGGAGAAGATTGCCGACCATATTCAGGAGAACGTGTCGGCGAAGAAGAGTGACGTCATCGCCGTGCTCAGGGAGCTGGTGGTGGTGATGCGTGAGGCTTTCGACGCGGGCTACGGCGTGAAGCTCGACGGCTTCGGCCGCTTCAAGGTGGGCCTGAAGACGAAGGCTGCCGAGAGCGCGAAGGAGTTCACGGCTGCGAAGCACATCGTGGGCTCGCGAATGAACTTCCAGCCCGAGACGCACTGGACGGCTTCCGACCCTGCGCGCCGCAAGGAGTTCCTGAACGGCCTGAAGGTGGCGGAGTACGATGCCTACAGCGTCGACAAGAGCGGCGGGGAGGAGGAGCCGTAAAGACTAAAAGCCTCTCCCCCCTAACCCCCTCCCCTGCAGGGAGGGGGAAGAGCCTCTCCCCCGACCCCTCCCCTGCAGGGAGGGGAGTAACCTCACCCGACCCTCCGAGGGGAGGGGAGCTTGATTAGTCTTGAAGCGCAATTACGACTATGGAGGCATGCTCTATCGCATGCGGAGCATGCTTCCTCACTCTCCAAAGCATAGCTTTGCTTCGCGCAGAACGGGCAAATATAGCCTAAAAGACGCGCTTATATATCGTGCGGAACATAGCTCTGCATCGTACGGAATATAGCTACGTAAACTACGGAACAATGCTCTGAAAAGAAAAAACTTTACATGCAATAACCGATAATTGATAACCAATGGCAATGATATAGCAGATGGCACAAAGCGTGCCGTAGGTACGCAAGAAAGATAGCCAGCCAATTCATTGGCTGGTAATGGAGCCACCACACAATACCCAGCGTGCCTTTAGGTACGCGACATTACCTGTTGCTTTCCTCATATTCCTCTTATGTCGATGTACCTACGGCACACCCGCATCTAATTGCGACCTCTTAAACCAGCCAATGAATTGGCTGGCTACCCCTATCTCGTCCCTACGGGACTTTTACCCGCTGCGAAGCGGAGAAAGAACTCTCTCAACCGCGCCAACGGCGCTTCTCCGCTCGACATCCCGAAGGGTGGCGCTTTCAGAGCGAAGCGGAGAAAGAACTTTCTCAACCGCGCCAACGGCGCTTCTCCGCTCGACCCGTAGGGGCGCTTTCGTAGCAAAGCGGAGAAAGAACTTTCTCAACCGCTGCGAAGCAGCATTCACCCGCTGCGAAGCAGAGAAAGAACTCTCAACTGACTCTAAACTCTAAACTCTCAACTCTAAACTCTCCGCTCGACGCGAAGCGGAGAAAGAACTTTCTCAACCGCGCCAACGGCGCTTCTCAACGTTCTCAACCGCGCGAAGCGCATTGAACTGCGGCGAAGCCGCGCACTTACTTCCCGATCCAGCGGTTGAGCCAGTCGAAGTAGGTGCGCTGCCAGAGGATGCCGTTCTGGGGCTTCAGCACCCAGTGGTTCTCATCGGGGAAGATGAGGAGCTCGGCGGGGATGCCGCGCAGACGGGCTGCGTTGAAGGCGCCCATGCCCTGATTGGCATTGATGCGGTAGTCCATTTCGCCGTGGATGCAGAGGATGGGGGTGTCCCACTTGTCGACGAAGCGATGGGGGGAGTTCTCGTAGGTCTTGCGGGCATTCTCGGAGAGGTCCTTGTTCCAGAAGGCATCCTCGTACTCCCAGTTGGAGAACCACACCTCCTCGGTGTCGGTGTACATCGACTCGAGGTTGAAGGCGCCGTCGTGGGCGATGAAGCACTTGAAGCGCTTCTGGTGGTGGCCGGCGAGGTAGTAGACGCTGAAGCCTCCGAACGAGGCACCTACGGCAGCCAGACGGTCGCGGTCGACGTAGGGCAGCTGCTCGCAGGCGTCGTCGATGGCGGTGAGGTAGTCCTGCATGCACTGGCCGGTCCAGTCGCCTGATATTTCCTCGCACCACTCAGAGCCGAAGCCGGGCAGTCCGTGGCGGTTGGGTGCGATGACGACGTAGCCCTGCGAGGCCATGATCATGAAGTTCCAGCGATAGGACCAGAACTGCGAGACGGGGCTCTGCGGCCCACCTTCGCAGAAGAGCAGGGTGGGGTATTTCTTCGTGGCGTCGAAGTGAGGCGGCAGGATGACCCAGTAGAGCATGTCGCGGCCGTCGGTGGTCTTCACCCATCGGGGCTCGCTGGTGCCGCTGGCCAGCTGCGAGAGGATGTGCTGGTTTTCGCGGGTGATTTGCTGGATGGCGGTGCGTTCGGGCTTCTTGAAGTTGGGCGTCAGGACATAGAGGTCGGCCGGATGGAAGTAGTCGTGGCGCTCGGCGAGAATCTGGCGGCCGTTGTTGAGCATCTGCAGCGAGCCGAAGTCGGCCTGGTAGTTGGTGAGCTGCTTCACTTCGCCTTTCCAGGAGATGGCATAGAGGTTCTCGGTGGCGTGCCAGACGCCGATGAAGTAGATGAAGGCGTCCTTCTGGTTGTCGCTGAAGCAGAAGTCGTCGACGTTGGAATCGAACGACTCGGTGACGTAGCGCTTCTGGCCTGTCTTCAGTTCGTAGAGGCAGAGTCGCTGGCGGTCGCTCTCATAGCCGTCGCGGGCCATAGAGAGCCAAGCCACGTAGCGGCCGTCGGGCGAGAACTTCGGGTTCTGGTCGTAGCCGGGATTGTTCTGGAGGTTCTCGGCGCTGTTCACCTTCTGGTGTTTCAACGTCTTCGTGGGGTCGCTCTTCGGAGCCGTGTAGCCTGCGGGCTTGCAGAGGTTGCGGGCTGTGCCGCTCTCCACGTCGTAGAGGAAGATGTCGGAGTCGGTAGAGATGGCGTAGTCCACTCCCTCTTTCTGCCGGCAGGTGTAGGCAATCTGCTTGGAGTCGGTGCTCCAGGCGAGCTGCTCGATGCCTCCGAAGGGTGCCATCGGGCACTCCCAGGGCTTTCCCTCGAGGATGTCCTTGGCCTGGCCGATGGTGCCGTCGGGAGCCACGCTGGCCAGGAAGGGGTGAACGATGGTCTCTACGTAGTGGTCCCAGTGGCGGTAGTTCATGTCGGTGACGAGGCGTCCGGTGGCCTTCGGCAGGTCGTCGGGGTTCTTCTTGATGGAGCCGTAGTAGGGCAGCGACTTCAGGAGGATGACCTTCGACTGGTCGGGCGAGAAGAGGAATCCTTCAACTTGTCCGTCGGTCTGGGAGAGCTGCCGGCGGTCCTGTCCGTCGATGTTCATCGTCCAGACTTCGCCTCCGGTGATGAAGGCGATGCGGTCGTTGGAGAGCCAGGCGGCGTCGGTCTCGTTCTTGGCCGATGTGGTGAGCTGTCGCTGGTTCTGGCCGTCGGCATCCATGATGTAGAGGATGTGGTGGCTCTTGTTCTGACGAACGCTGTAGTAGGCCACGTTATAAACGATGTGCCGACCGTCGGGCGAGGCTGCGTAGCCGCCGATGCGTCCCATCGCCCAGAGTGCTTCGGGCGTCATGCGGTCGGAGAGCAGTCGGATGTTCTGCTTCTGAATCATGTCTTGTGCTTGGAGGGTGGTGCCGAGCATGAGCAGGGCTGCCACAAGGATGTTTCTAAAAGTGTTCATATTGATGGTGTTGATAGGTTGAGTTTCAAGGAGTCCTTGTCCCTTTCTCATTGCTCCCCTCCCTTGAGGGAGGGGTTGGGGGTAGGCTCCACTATTTTTTCTTTACGGGATCGCAGGTGAGGCCGCAGCCCAGCTTTCGCCAGATTTTGCGGTCGACCTCGCTGAGCATGACGGTGGTATGCAGCTGACAGCCATGCAGTTGCGGCAGCTGCTCTAAAGCTTTACGGCAGTTCTCGTCGCGTTGCGAGAGCACGCTCAGGGCCACGAGCACTTCGTCGGTGTGCAGGCGAGGATTGTGGCCGCCGAGGTATTCTATCTTCGTCTTCTGGATGGGCTCTATCATGCTCTGCGGTATGAGCTTCACCTCGTGGTCGATGCCGGCGAGATGCTTCATGGCGTTGAGCAGCAGGGCGGCGCAGCAGCCCAGCAGGGGCGTGGTCTTCGAGGTGATGATGGTGCCGTCTTCGAGCTGGATGGCGGCGGCGTGGTTGCCGCTCTGAATCTTGCGTTCGTAGGCGGCTACGGTGACGGGCCGCGTGGCGGTAGAGATTTTCGCCTGATTGAAGAGCAGCCGAATCTTGTTGACCTCGTTTTCGTTGTCGGCTCCGTTGGCCATCTTGTTGGTGGCATCGTAGAAGCGGCGAATGATTTCGTCCTTCGAGGCGTTGCAGCACACTTCGTCGTCCGAGATGCAGAAGCCCACCATGTTGACGCCCATATCGGTGGGCGACTTATAGGGATTCTCGCCGTAGATGTTTTCGAAGAGGGCGTTGAGCACGGGGAAGATCTCGATGTCGCGGTTGTAGTTGATGGCTGTCTTGCCGTAGGCTTCGAGATGGAAGGGGTCGATCATGTTGACGTCGTTGAGGTCGGCTGTGGCGGCCTCGTAGGCGATGTTGACGGGGTGCTTCAGCGGCAGGTTCCACACGGGGAAGGTCTCGAACTTGGCGTAGCCTGCGCGGATGCCTCGCTTGTTCTCGTTGTAGAGCTGCGAGAGGCAGGTGGCCATCTTGCCGCTTCCGGGTCCGGGAGCCGTCACGATGACGAGGGGCCGTGAGGTCTCGACGTACTGGTTTTTGCCGAAGCCTTCGTCGCTTGCGATGAGCTCCACGTTGTGCGGGTAGCCGTCGATGGGGTAGTGGAAGTAGCTGCGTATGCCCATGCGCTCGAGCCGGTGGTGGAACTGCTCGGCGGCATGCTGTCCGGTGTAGTGGGTGATGACGACGGAGCCCACCATGAAGTCGCGTCGCTGGAACTCGTCGCGCAGTCGGAGCACGTCTTCGTCGTAGGTGATGCCGAGGTCGGCGCGCACCTTGTTTTTCTCGATGTCGGCGGCGCTGACGACGATGATGATTTCGATGCTGTCGCGCAGCTGTGCGAGCATGCGCAGCTTGGAGTCGGGTTTGAAACCTGGCAGCACGCGCGAGGCGTGGTGGTCGTCGAAGAGTTTTCCGCCGAGCTCCATGTAGAGCTTTCCGTCGAACTGTGCGATGCGCTCACGGATGTGCTCCGATTGCAGCTTGATGTACTTGTCGTTGTCGAATCCTATTTTCATACTGGGGGGTGATAATGGGAGTGGATGGGAAGTGATGGGAAGTGATGGGAACTGATGATGTGGGGGCTACTGCCCTAAGCCTTTGCGCTTGCGGGCCAGCTCCTCACGCTGCTTCTGGAGTCGCTGCTGCTCTTCCTGCATGGCCTGCAGACGGCCAGCCAGTCCGCCGAGCTTCTTCTGCGGGTTGCGCTTGTTTTCCTCGTAGCGGGCTTCGAGCTTGCGGAGCAGCTTCTCGTCGTTGGTGGTCTTGCGGAGCAGGAACATGATGGCAGCCGAGAAGAAGAGCGAGATGAAGTAGTAGAAGTTCAGGCCGGAGGAGTAGTCGTTGAACATGAAGAAGAACATCACCGGCATGAGGTACATCATCCATTGCATCATCTTCATCTGCTCGGCCTGCTGGCCCACCATCTGGTCTTTCTGCTGGCGCATGGTCATGAAGGAGTAGAGCACGTTGGCCACGCAGAAGAGGATGCACGTCAGCGAGAGGTGGTCGCCGATGCCCCAGATGTTCTTCTGCCACTCGATGATGGGGTCGTAGGTGGAGAGGTCGTCAATCCAGAGGAAGCTCTCGCCGCGCAGCTGGATGGCGTTAGGCACGAAGTTGAACATAGCAATCCAGATGGGCATCTGGATGAGCATGGGCAGGCAGCCTGCCATCGGGCTCACGCCGTACTTGGCATACTCCTGCATCATGGCCTGCTGCTTCTGCATCTGGTCTTCGGGGTTGTTGAACTGCTTGGTGGCCTCTTCGAGTTTCGGCTTCAGCACGCGCATCTTTGCCGACGACATGTAGCTCTTCTTCACGAGCGGATAGGTGATGGCCTTCAGCAGGAGGGTGATGAGGATGAGCACGATGCCCATGTTCAGGCCGAAGCCCGTCAGCCAGTCGAAGACGTAGATGGTGAAGAAACGGTTGATCCAGCGCACGATGGGCCAGCCCAGATAGACCAGCTTCTGCATCTCGAGGTCTTTGCCGAAGGTGCTCTCGGTCTCGACGGCCTGCAGCTTGCGGAAGTCGTTGGGGCCGTAGTAGAACTCAAACTCTGAGGGCGTGCGGCCGGAGGGGTCGAAGAAGGTCTTCATCTTGGCCTGGAACTGCTTCAGGTAGCCCGAGCCCTTCTCCTGCGGAACGCTCGTCATGAGGGAGTTGGCCTGGAAGTCGTTCTTGGCAATCATGATGGAGGAGAAGAACTGGTCCTTGAAGGCCACCCAGTCGAGTGCTTCCTCTATCTGCTCGTCGCGCTTCTCGGAGGTCTCGCTGAGGTGGTCGGTGGAGCTTTCTTTCTCTTTATACGTGAGCGTGCAGTAGCGGTTTTCGAACATGAAGCCACGCTCCTGCTGCGGACAGAGCTCCTGCCAGTCGACGTCCATCGACTGCGTGTTGGGTGCGAAGAGTCCGGCCATTCCTTCAACGTGCATCTGCATATGGAGCATGTAGTCGCGGCCCAGCTGGTAGCTCATGACGATCTGCTTGCCGGGAGCGGCCTCGGCGGTGAAGGTCACGGTGGTGTCGCTGACGTTGGACGGCTGGAAGAAGAGTTCCTGCGTGGCGATGTTGGCCTCCTTGGCCGACAGCATGTAGTTCAGGCTCTGTTCCTTGCCGTTGAAGAGCGTCACGTCGGGGTTGCCCTTGCGGTCCTTGAAGCCCTTGACGACGGCTTTCACCACTGTGGCACCCTTCGACGAGAGCGTGAGCTCCACGCGCTGGTTCTTCAGCACCACGTCGGCGGCTGTGCCCTTCAGGGCGTTGTGGAAGAGGGCGGTGGTGTCCTCTTCGGCTTTCTGCTTGGCTTCGGCAGCCTTTGCGGCAGCTTCGGCCTGTTGTTTCTTTTCTGCGTTCATGCGTGCCACTTGGGCGATGGAGTCCTGCACGAAGGCGGCACGCTGCTCCTCTGCCGAGGGGCGGTTGAAGTAGCTGAATGCTATCAGCACGAGTGCAATCAGGATGAATCCTGTAGTAGTGTTTTTATCCATTTGTCGTTATGTTACGTTTTTTTCAAGGTGCAAAGATACAAAAAAGATGAAAGATGGAAGATGAAAGAAGGAAGTTTTTTTCGCTATCGGTGAAAATTGTTGAAGGAAATGGTGGATTTCTGAACGGAAATGTTTAACTTTGTACCAAATTTTAAAAAATACATGATGAAGAAGAACAACCTTTTCCTGACTTTAGCCTTCTGCGGCTTGGGGATGCTGACTGCCTCCGGGCAGAACACGCCGACGGCCAGTTCCGGCCAGTATTCACCCCTTTTCCTTCCGTTCACTTACTACGGCAGCGTGGCCCACGAGGCCCTTTCGCTCGACGGTGAGCCCTCGGAGATGAGCAACGCGCTGCTCGACATGTATCTGCGTCGTCCCGACCTGGTGCAGACCACCGATGCCGCCCTGCGCAACGAGCTGACGACGGCAGCCGAGCAGGCCGAGGCACCCACTCCCGTGCTACCCCCGCCGGCCGAAGAAGCCGCTCCCATAGAACCCGAGGCTCCCAAAGCCGACGTGGAGGTGAAGAAGCCTAACTTCTGGACCTTCAAGGGCGACGGCTTCCTGCAGTTCCTGCAGAACTACGTGTCGGGCAACTGGTACAAAGGCGGCGAGAGCAACTACTCGATGCTGTCGAGCCTGACGCTGGAGGCCAATTATAACAACAAGTCGAAGTGGAAGTGGGACAACAAGCTGGAGATGAAACTGGGCTTCCAGACATCGCCCTCCGACTCGGTGAATAAGTTCAAGCCCAACGAAGACCTCATCCGTCTGACGTCGAAGGTGGGTCTGCAGGCCACCAAGCACTGGTACTACACGCTGCAGCTGCTGGCCTACACGCAGTTCACGCGAGGCCTGAAAGCCAACGACAAGCGCACCTACTCCGACTTCATGTCGCCCTTCAACCTGAATGTGGGTATCGGTATGGACTACAAGATGGAGTGGTTCAACAAGAAACTGACGGGTACGGTGAACATCTCGCCGCTGGCCGTGAACTATCGCTACGTAGACCGTACCATCTTCATGAACGGCGACACGCAGCAGTGGTTCCCCTCGCGGCACGGACTGGAGGCCGACCGCCACTCGCTGGTGGACCTGGGTTCGCAGTTCACCGTCGACTTCACCTGGAAGATGGCCGAGAACATCTCGTGGAAGTCGCGCATGTATGGCTTCACCAGCTACAAGCGTGTGGAGTATGAATGGGAAAACACGTTCTCGTTCCAGTTCAACAAGTACATCTCCTCGAAGCTGTTCATCCATCCGCGCTTCGACGACAACCGCCAACGCGACGACCATCACGGCTACTGGATGTTCAAGGAGTTCCTCTCCATCGGCTTCAACTACGCGTTCTAAACTCCCCCCCCTTATGGGAAACGCTTTCCATAAAGCCCCATTGCTCAGAATAGGCCTCGTGCTTATTCTGGGCATTTTGTTTGGCGACTGGCTGGGGGCGTACTTCCCCTTGTGGACGGGGCTTGTAGTTGCCGGGAGCCTGCTGCTGGCCTCGCTGGTGCTTGATGCCAGGAAGGTCAGAATTGAAAAGGCTATGAGGAAGTCGGTGCAGAAGAGCCTGCTCGTCCTGCTCTCTATCCTGTTCTTCGGCTTCTATCTCGTGGCTGCCAAGAAGGCCCGGCGGAACCTGGTGGAGGGTGGAGAGCGCACGTATGAGGCCATCGTAAGCTCGCCGCCTGCAACAAGAGGCAAGACGTTGCGGTTTGAGGCGTGGGTGGTGAGTGCCCGGAAGCCTTTTGCCCTGCAGGTGTCGCTCTTGCGCGACACGCTGACGGGCCGCTATCGGCAGCTGCATCTGGGGAGCGGCTTCATGGCCACTTCTGCTATCGAGACGGAGCCTCACAGAGAAATGCCCTCGAGCTTCGTCAATCATAGCAACTGGCGGCTGACGCCTGCCGACATCGGCTCCCTGAGCGTTGTGCAGAGGGCCAGGCTCAGGCTGATGATGTTCAGGGAGCGCCTGCTGGTGAAGCTTCAACAGACGGGCGAAGGCAACGACGCGGCTGTGGTGGCCGCGATGGTGTTGGGCGACAAGTCGGGCCTCTCACGCCAACTGCGCGATGAATATAGCGTCAGCGGAGCTTCCCACGTGCTGGCTCTTTCGGGGCTGCATCTGGGCATCATCTATTTCTTTCTCACCCTCGTCTTCTTCCGCACCCGTTGGCGATTGCTGGGACAGGTGGCCGTGCTGCCCGTCATCTGGCTCTTTGTCCTGATGGTGGGGGCCTCGCCCTCGGTGGTGAGGGCAGCCACGATGCTGTCGGTCTATGCCTCCATAGAGCTGCTTCGGCGCAAGGCGTTCTCGCTGAACACCCTCGCGCTGGCCGCCATCATCATGCTGGTGGCCAATCCGCTTAGTTTGTGGGATATTAGTTTCCAACTGTCGTTCCTGGCCGTGCTGGGCATTCAGCTGTTCTTCAAGCCTATTTATAGAATGTTGAGCGAGTTGGTGATGCCTTCTTCCGATCAGCCCTTCGTGCTCCGGTTGTTCACTCACGACCGGCAATACATCGTGGAAGAGCGGAAGAGATGGGGAGTCGTTGTGCTGAAATGGCTGTTGGGTATGGTGGCTGTCAGCATCTCCACCCAGCTGACGACGGCTCCGCTGGTGGCTCATTATTTCGGGCGCTTTTCCTGCTATTTCCTCCTGACCAATCTGATAGCAGTTCCGCTTGCCACCATCATCCTCTATGCCTCTCTGGTGTTTTTCATGCTTTCGTTTATTCCGCAGGCGCAAGCGCTTGCAGGTCAATTCGTTATAAGCTGTTCGTCGTTGCTGAACAAGAGTCTTTCCCTCATCTCCTCATTGCCTGGTGCAAGTGTTGAGGGCATTCAGCTGAGCAGTCTTCAGACAGCGCTGGTCTATGTGCTGCTCATAACAATCATCGCCATCGTCCGCTTATTGCTGAAGACGATGGCGAAGAGTATTTTTCTTCGAATGCGTTAGCAGAGGGGAAATTTCTTTATTCGATGCCGCGCTGGTTGAGCGCTTTGGCATAGCGGGCCGCATTCTGCAGATGCTCGGAATAGGTGGCGGCAAAGTTATGGGTGCCGCTGAAGTCCTCCTTAGCGCACATGTAGAGATAGTTGTGGTGGGTGTAGTTCAGTACGGCATCGATGCCAGCCACCGACGGAATGCGGATGGGGCCTGGAGGCAGTCCCGTGTTTCGGTAGGTGTTGTAGGGACTGTCGATGCTGAGCAGCTTGTTGTAGATGCGGCGCAGCTCGAACTTCTTCCAGGCAAACTTGATGGTGGGGTCGGCCTGCAGCGGCATTCCGTTGGGATATTCGCTGTTCTTCAGCCAGAGGCGGTTCAGATACATGCCTGCTATCTGGGGCTTTTCGTCGTTGTTGGCCGTCTCTTCGTCGATGATGCTGGCAAGGGTGATGACCTGCTCGGGAGTGAGCCCCATCTTCTCGGCCTTTGCCTTGCGTTCATCGTTCCAGAAGTTGTTGCTCTCCTGCTGCATGCGGTCGAAGAACTTCTCGAGTCCCACGTTCCAATAGATTTGATAGGTGTTGGGGATGAACATGCAGGCGATGGTGGTCGTGTCGTAGCCATATTTCTCACACATGGCTTGGTCGCTCAGGGCGTTCATGATTTCTGCGCTGTCGAGCATGAGCTTCTTACCCAGTTCGGCCGACAGGCGGTCGATGGTTCTCACGCTTGGTATCGTGAGGTTGAGCGGCGTTTGCTGGCCGTTTTTCAGTTTCCTGAAAAGCGAGAAAGCACCCTGACTGGGCTCGACGGCATAGCGGCCAGTCCGGATGTTGTCGGGGTATTGGCTGTGCCTGATGATGGTGCGCAAGCCGTTCAGTCCGTGTTTGTTGGCGATGGGAGTGAGCTTCGCATAGACGGAGTCCACCGTGTCGTCGTTGTCAATGTAGAGGTATTCCGTTTGTTTGCTTGACGACAGGGGAGCCACCAGATAATAAGCCACGAATCCCAATACGAGCAGCAGGCAGGCGATTGCCGGAAGTGCGTATTTTGTCTTCAATTTTGCATTCATGATATGTATTGCTTTTTTATTTCGGCTGCAAAGTTAGTGCAAAAAGAACATTCTACAAAACAAAACGCGATTTTTTTCTTCTTCAAATTTTTTTCGTAATTTTGCACCCGCTATGATGAAGAATATGAAATTCGATACCTATATCTTCGACCTCGACGGCACGCTGCTCAATACGCTTGGCGATCTGGCCGGTGCCTGCAATTATGCTTTGCGCCAACATGGGTACGAAGAGCGCAGCCTTGACGAAGTGCGCCGATTCGTAGGCAACGGTGTTCGGAAACTGATGGAGCGAGCTCTGCCGGAGCAAGTAGGCGAGGGTAGGGTGGACGAGGTGCTTCAGACGTTCCGGCAATATTACCTGGAGCATCAGGCTGACCTGACTGAGCCGTACGAAGGCATCGTAGAGATGCTTGAGGGGCTGAAGCAGCGTGGCTGCAAGATTGCCGTAGTCAGCAACAAGTTTATGGAGGCCACGCAGTCGTTGTGCCGGCATTTTTTCGGCAATCTGATAGACGTGGCTGTGGGTGAGGCCCCAGGCATCAGGCGCAAGCCGGCACCCGATGCCGTTGAGGTGGCCCTTCGCGAGTTGGGCGAAAGTGGCGAGTCGGCAGTCTACGTTGGCGACAGCGATGTGGACATTCTGACGGCCGAGGCCTGCCATCTGCCTTGTATCAGTGTGCTGTGGGGATTCCGCGACGAAGCGTTCCTGCTCCAGCATGGAGCCACCCGCCTGGCCCATACTCCTTCTGATTTGCTTTGAGTCTTCCAACTCTGAAGCGCACGAAAAAGCCCTGACACATCTGATGATCAGTATGTCAGGGCTTCTTTTTCCAGTGTTGTTCTGTCAGGGGCGAGGTTTACTTTGTTTCAATCTCCTCTTTCATGTCGATGAATTGCTTGTTGGCATCGTAGAACTCGTATTGCAGGAATGCGAGCTTCTGAGAGGAAATGATTCTTACGCCCATACCGTACTTCATCTGCCACCGCCGCTTCAGCGAAATGAATCCCTGATTGATGTATGCGGCAACATAAGGATGCACGTGCAGATAGAATTTCTTGACACCAATCTTGTTGACGAGGTTGGCAATCTTGCTCTCCAGTTGGTCTGTAAAAAGGATACTCGACTTGATGGTTCCTTTTCCGAAACAAGTAGGACAGGTTTCTTCAACGCTGACGTCCATTGCCGGCCTTACCCTTTGGCGGGTGATTTGCATCAGGCCGAACTTTGACAGGGGCAGGATGTTGTGGCGCGCACGGTCTTTCTGCATGTTCTTGCACATGCGCTCATAGAGCATCTGGCGGTCTTCGGCCAGGTTCATGTCGATGAAGTCAACGACGATGATGCCTCCCATATCGCGCAGTCGCAGTTGGCGTGCCAGTTCGTCGGCAGCACCCAGATTGACGTCCAGTGCGTTGGCTTCCTGACCTTCAACGCCTCTTGCGCGGTTTCCGCTGTTCACGTCTACAACATGCAGGGCCTCTGTATGCTCGATGATGAGATAGGCACCATGCTTGTAGTTGACAATTTTTCCGAAGCTCGACTTGATTTGCTTCGTGACGTTGAAGTTGTCGAAGATGGGCACCTTGCCCGTGTAGCGCTTCACAATGCCCACTTTCTCGGGAGCTATGAGCGAGACGTAGTTTCTTACTTCTTCGTAGACGTCGTCGTCGTTCACGTGAATGCTCTCATACGTCGGGTTGAACAAGTCGCGCAAAAGAGCCACTGCTCTTCCCGTTTCCTCGAACACCAGCTGTGGACGCTGTTGTGTCTTCTGGACTTTCTGGATGACTTCCTCCCAGCGGCGAGTGAGCACTTTCAGCTCAGCATCGAGTTCAGCTACACGCTTGCCTTCGGCTACGGTTCTGACGATGACTCCGCAGTTCTTCGGCTTGATGCTGTGGATGAGCTGTTTCAGGCGGGCTCGCTCTTCTCCGCTCTTGATTTTCGAAGATACTGATACTTTGTCGTTGAAAGGAATGAGCACCAGATAGCGGCCTGCAAACGACAATTCACCTGTCAGTCGCGGACCTTTGGTCGAGATGGGTTCCTTTACAATCTGTACCAGAACTTCCTGTCCTGTCTGTAAAGTAGTCTGCACACTTCCTTCCTTCTTCAGGTCAGGCAGACGTTGAGCCTTGCTGAAGGGATAGAGGCGCTTCCTGTCGCTTTGTACCTGTTTCAGGTACTTTTCGTAAGAGCTGAATTGATTACCTAAGTCAAGATAATGTAGAAAGGCGTCGCGTTCATAACCTACATCCACAAAGCATGCGTTCAGCCCAGGCATGAGCTTCTTGACTTTTGCAATGTAGATGTTTCCGACGGAGAAGGAGGCTGATCGAGGCTCGTTCTGGTATTCCACCAGTTTCTGATCCTCCAGCAGAGCTATTGAGATTTCCTTCTGTCGGACGTCAATTACAACTTCGCTGGTCATTTCTTTAACTCCTTGTACTTAGCTGTATTCGGAACAGACCATTCAGTTTCTTTTACTTGCTCTTATGTCTGTTCTTGCGCAGTCTCTTCTTACGCTTATGCGTGGCCATCTTGTGGCCTTTTTTCTTTTTACCGTTTGGCATAGTTGTTAAATAATTTATAATTGTTAATAACTCAGATTTCCAATGTATCGCAAGCAATTACTTCATCTGTTCGATGAAGCTCTTGGCGGGCTTGAAGCTCGGCTGGTCGTGAGCTTCAATGGTGATAGTCGTATTCTTCTGGATGTTGCGTGCTGTCTTGGCGGCACGGTGCTTCACGATGAAGCTTCCAAAGCCACGCAGGTAAACATTCTCACGCTTCTGCAACAGGCTGTTCTTGATAGCCTCCATGAAGCCCTCGACAACTACGGCCACGTCGCGTTTCTGCAGGCCGGTGGTTTCGGTGATTTCGTTAATGATATCTGCCTTTGTCATTTGTCTTTTTTCTGCTAACTTCTTAAATACTTGTCAGTTTTGGGTTGCAAAGATACGAGTTTTTCGAGAGATTTGAAAATTTATTTGAATTTTTTTGCTGAAAAAGTGTGATAAAAGGGTAAATAACACCAATAAGGGTGTGCCAAACGACGATTTTGGCACACCCTTCGCATTGTTCATCAGCAAAAAGGATGCTGTTTAGTATTCCATTTTCGGCTCTAACTCCTTAGCCTGCTCAATCATTTTTTCGACTTCCTTCAGGCTCGGAACACGACCTACCAGGTGCTTCTGCTCATTGATTTCTTCAAGCTTGGGCTGGAGGTTGGCAGGTACGCGATGGCGGAACTCCTTCACTGTGTCTACGCCAGCAGCTTCGAGCAGCTCGGAGAACTGGGGACCTACACCGTTGATGCGCATCAGGTCAGCGTGGTTGCACCATGTGAGGATGAGCTTGCCGGCGATGCCTGTAGCCTCTTCGAGTTCTTTGCGTCCGGCGGGCTTGCAGCCCTTTTCAAGTAGTTCTTCTACGGTATTGATGCCTGCATCAATCAGTTTCTTTGAGTAAACTTCGCCGATTCCCTCGACGTCAATAATTTTGTAAGCCATAAGTTTAATGTTGTTTAGTTAATAAATAAATTTTTAAGGATGATCGATTTCAATGGGCAAATATAGAGAAAAAAAATGAATGGTGCAAGTTTTTTCGACGTTTTTTACTAACTTTGCACCACCATCATGCGTAAAATCATTCATATAGACATGGATGCGTTCTTTGCATCGGTTGAGCAGAGGGACCGTCCGGAGCTGCGCGGCAAGCCTATTGCTGTGGGCTTCGACGGCGAGCGTGGCGTGGTGTCGACGGCCAGCTATGAGGCCCGTCCCTATGGTGTGCATTCGGCGCAATCCATTGTTGTAGCCAAGCGTCGCTGCCCTGGACTCATCGTGGTTCAGCCTCATTTCCATATCTATAAGGAGGTGTCGAGGCAGGTGCATGAGGTGTTCCACGAATACACCGATTTGGTTGAACCGCTTTCGCTGGACGAAGCTTTCTTGGATGTTACCGAAAACAAGATGGGCATTGAACTTGCCCAAGACATCGCGATGTCCATCAAGCAGAAGATTCGTGAGCGCACGGGGCTGACGGCATCGGCCGGCGTCAGCTACAACAAGTTCCTGGCCAAGATTGCTTCAGACTACAGGAAGCCCGATGGCATCTATGTCATTCATCCCGACCGTGCGCAGGATTTCATCGCCCAGCTGCCCATAGAGCGTTTCTGGGGAGTAGGGCCCAAAACGGCAGAGCGCATGCACAAGATGGGCATCTTCAATGGGGCCCAGTTGCGTGAGGTTTCGTTGCAGCATCTCACAGATGTGTTTGGCAAGGCGGGCCCTGCCTATTATCAGTTCGCCCGTGGTATTGACGAACGTGAGGTTATCGTTGAACGAGAGAGAAAGTCGGTGGGATGCGAACAGACATTCCTCTCCGATCTTGGCAGCCGTTCGGCTGTGCTCATAGAACTTTATAATACGGTTCTCGAATTGGTTCGTCGCATCGAAAAGTCGGGTTTTGAAGGCCGCACATTGACGCTGAAGGTGAAATACTTCGATTTTGTCCAGATCACGCGCAGCCTCTCTTCTTCCTCCATCCTGAAGACAAAGGACGAGATTCTGCCGTTGGCAAAGAAACTGTTGGGCGAGGTCGACTTCTCTTCCCAGCGTCCCATTCGCCTGCTGGGGCTCTCCGTTTCCCATTCCTCGATGTCGGAAGAAACGCTCGACGGTGCTGTTTGGGAAGAAGGCTGGCTTGATTTTGATGCAAATTAAGTTGTTTTGCCGACCAATTTGACTTATTTTGCCGACCAAAATAACTCATTTTACTGGTAAAAAACCTTTTTTATTTTGTATTTTGCTTACTTATTTGTATCTTTGCACGAAATAGGTAAAGATTTAATAATAATTATTATTATGAAGAAACTGTTGTTGAGTGTATTTGTGCTTCTGTCTGCAGCCATTCCTGTAGTAGCTCAAGAAGCGGATAGCTATGAGGGTACTGTCGTGTCCGACGAAGGCGCATGGTGCTGGTTTGCCGATTCGCGCGCGTTATATTATAAAGGTGTAGCCTACGTGGGCTACATCGACGTTCACGGAAACGTGAAGGCAGCGCAGATGAAGGTCGGCCAGGATGGGGTTGAGAGCAAGGAAGAGGTGCTCGTGCGCAGCTATTTCCAGCCCGACGACCACAACAATCCTACTTTCCTGGTGTTGCCCGACGAGCGCATCATGATTTTCTATACCCGTCACACCGATGAGGCAAAGATATGGTATCGCATCTCACGCAAACCGCTCGACATCACCCAGTTAGGCGAGGAGAAGTATCTTGCAACGGCCAATAATACCACCTATCCTTCGCCTTTCATCATGAGCGACGATCCGGAACACATCTACCTCTGCTGGCGAGGCATCAACTGGCATCCCACAATAGCCCGCCTGACCATGCCTGATGCCGACGACAATTGTCGCTTCGACTTTGGCCCAAAGCAAATCGTGCAATCTACCGGAGCACGTCCCTATGCCAAATATCACAGCAATGGTAAAGACAAGATTTATCTTTGCTATACCACGGGCCATCCTGACAACGAACAGCCTAACTGGCTCTATTTCAACGTGATTGATATCAACAAGGGTAATGGTCCCATCCTGCGCGATATCAATGGCAAGCAGCTAAGCATCGTGAAAAACGGCACATTCAACGTGAACAAGACAACGGGCTATGCCAATAGTTATCCCTCAACAATCGTTGACAACACCAACAACATTCGCAATTGGGTCTGGCAGATATCGCTCGACAAGGATGAACGGCCAGTCATCGCTTTCACTCATATTGACGATGCCAAGACCAGTCATGTCTATTGGTATGGTCGCTGGACGGGTTCGGAATGGCAGCGCACGTGGGTGCAATATGCCGGACATGCTTTCCATCAAAACTGGAACTCCACGGAACGGTGTTATTCGGGAGGAATGGCCATTGATCCCGCCAACACCAACGACCTCTATCTTTCTATTCCCACGAAGAATGGCGTCTACAACAAAGACGGCGTCTATGAGATTTGGAAATACACGGTCGGTGACGATGGAAAGGTGGCTGGTTCAGAGCAAGTTACGCGCAATTCGCAGAAAAACAACATGCGTCCGTTCGTAATGCCTGGTGCGGATCAGTCGAAGCTGAGATTGTTGTGGATGAATGGCGACTACTATTATTGGATGGTGAACAAGAACTATCCAAGTGGCTATCCCACCAGTATTCGGATGAATTGCGAGTTTGCAGCAGGCGACTATCCTTCGTTGGCACCGTTGTGCAACGAATCGCCTAATGTGGAGGTGACGCCTGAGGACAACTATCTGATTGATCCGTGGGAACATGGAAAGTTCCGCGATGCCGATGAGTTTACCATTCTTCTGAATTGGAGTCTCGACGCGAATGCCTACGGCGGGGTGATGCTTTCGATGGGAAATATGGAGTATGGAGTCGACAAAAAAACGCTGAAGCCCTACGTCATTATCGATGGAAAGACTTACAGCAGTGAGAACATGCTCTGCACCTCGGATGCGTGGAAGACGGAGTCGACGGGTACCGACGGCAAGTCGTATATGACGAAGCATGGGCTCTTTAATACTGCCATTCAATACGACAAGGCAACCCGACTCCTCACTATCTACCGCAATGGACTGATCGACCAGCGCTTTGAGGTAGAAGGACTGATGCTCGATAAGATTACAATTGGTGGTTTCAAGGGAAAACTGTACAACTATCGCGTCTACGACAGCAGTGTAGGCATCAGTTTCTTGGAGATGAGCCTTGAAGAAGGCCAGCTGGAACCCATTTCCGTGTCAGCTGATGTCTATACGGATATTGTTCTGCCAAGCAAGACTGTGAATGGAAAAGAATTGGCGTGGCGGTCAGATCGTGAGGACGTGATCTCGACCAGCGGTTTGGTGACGCTCCCGGAGACGGAGACTGTAGTAAAACTTACGACCTTCATCCCTCATGGCAAGTCGTACAGTACCAGCAAGACGTGGAACGTGACCGTTCATCCACGTGACATAAACAATAATCTCCGTTATCAGCATGATGAAACCATTGATCTCACGCGCAATACGGCAACAGGGTTCAGTACGAACAAATACGAGCATGCACCCGAAGGACTCTTGGATGGACTTCGCTCCTACACCTTCCTGCTCTCTGCCAATGTCAAACGCCTTACGGGTCAGCCTCGCCTCTATGACTTTGGTTCGAGTTCCGGTAATAGTGTCTTCTTGCGTGCCAACCAACTATCGGCAGGCATTAAATATAACGGTGGCACTACGACGATGGTCAACGGTAAAACGTCGCTCAAGACCAATCAAGATTATCAGCTGGCCGTTACTTTCGATGCTGCAACGAAAAAGACCTGTATCTACATCGACGGAAAACTTGATGCCTCAGGAACCAACAATCAGTCGGAACCTTATCAGCTGGTGGAAAACAACTCAGATTCCCGCAACTATATCGGCCGTACGCAGTGGTGGGATAGCAGTGTGAAAGCTGACAATCAGGATTTTGCAGGCACCATAGGCGGCTTCCGGCTTTATGATATAGCATTGACGAAGGAAGAAATCAATCAAATCCAGTCGGATATAACTGCTGTGAAGGGACTGAATGAAACGAACCCGGTCTGGAAAGACGGGAGCGTTTATGATGTTTGTGGCCGTCGGATGTATGCTGATGGTCTTCACAACATGAAGCCAGGCTTATATATTACTCAAGGACAGAAAATTATCGTACACTAAACTTTAGAACAATGAAAAAGTATTTCGCCCTTGCCATCGTGGCACTTTTCAGCATGAGTGCGGTGGCACAACAAAAAATCCAGTTGCCCGCTCCCCAGTGGGATAAGAAGGTTAATAAGTTTTCGCTTGTCGATGTGCTGATGCAGCGTCAGTCGGAGCGTGAATATGCTGACGTAGATCTTACTGATCAGGAACTGTCGAACGTGCTTTGGGCTGCTTGCGGCATCAATCGTCCTGCAAGCAAGAAGATTACCGCCCCGTCGGCCATCAACGCTCAGGACATTATGGTTTTCGTGTGTAGGGCAGATGGTGCCTGGCTCTATAATGCGGTTGAAAATTCGTTGACCCGTGTGTCGGCTCTCGACCTGCGCAAAGCTGTTGCCAGCCGGCAGGAGTTTTCTGCCAAAGCACCCGTGAGCCTTGTTTTGGTCAGCGACATTTCAAAGGTGCACAACAAGCGAGACCTCGGTGCTATGGATGCAGGTTATGTCTCCGAGAACATCTACCTCATCTGCACGGCAATGGGACTGAAAACTGTGGCCAGAGCCACGATGGAACACGATGCCTTGGTGCGTGAGCTTCATCTCTCTGACACCCAGATTCCCATGCTCAATCACCCTGTAGGTAAATAAATATGAATGGGGAATCTCCCCGGTAATCTCATAAATATTATTATGAAACAAACAAAGATAGTATGTTCCATCAGCGACTTCCGTTGTGATGTGGAATTTCTGCGTACGTTGTTTTTTGCTGGTATGAACGTCGTTCGTATGAACACTGCTCATGCTACACAGGAAGGAATGAAACGCGTTATAGAAAATGTTCGTGCCGTATCATCTCACATCGGAATCCTTATTGACACAAAAGGCCCCGAGGTGCGTTCTACCAACGTGAAGGAGCCTATCAGCTACAAGACGGGCGACGTGGTGAAGATATTCGGGCGTCCGGAAATGGAAACCACTCACGACATCATCAACCTGTCCTACAAGGATTTTTGTCTTGATGTGCATGAAGGCGACCATATTCTTTTTGACGATGGTGCCCTTGATATGCTTGTTATGGAAAATACTGGGCCTATGATTATCGCCCGTGTTGAGAATGACGGCGTACTTGGAGCCCGCAAGAGTGTCAATGTGCCTGGAGTGCATATTGATCTGCCTGCCATCACTGAAAAGGACCGGAAGAACATTCTCTTTGCAATTGAGAATGACATAGATTTCATTGCTCATTCTTTCGTTCGTTCGGCAGCCGACGTAAAAGCTGTGCAGGATATTCTGGACGAACACAACAGCGACATCAAGATTATTTCGAAGATAGAAAACCAGGAGGGTGTCGATAATATTGATGAAATCATTGAGGCCAGCTATGGTATCATGATTGCCCGTGGTGACCTGGGCATCGAGATTCCGCTGGAACGCATTCCTGGTATCCAGCGCGAGATCATCAGCAAGTGTGTGCATGCCCGCAAGCCTGTAATCGTGGCCACGCAGATGCTGCACTCCATGATTACGCAGCCTCGCCCCACGCGTGCTGAGGTGACCGACATCGCCAATGCTGTCCAGATGCGCACCGATGCGCTGATGCTTTCCGGTGAGACTGCCACGGGTAAGTATCCTGTCGAAGCAGTCGAGACGATGGCCACTATTGCCGAACAGGCTGAGAAGGACCGCCAGCGACTGAGCCACTTCGACCTTCCGCTGTCACCCAACTGTTCGCAGAAGGAGTTCCTGGCTCATGCCGCCATCGACTCTACGCGCCGCTTGGGTGTAGCAGGTATCATCGCCGACTCGATGACTGGTGAGGTGGTGCGCTATTTGGCCTCATTCCGTGGTCCGAAGCCTATTCTGGCCATATGCTATCGCGACAAGACGCAGCGCCTGCTCAATCTCAGCTATGGCGTGATACCCATCTATCAGCACGACTCTAAGTCGCCGGAGTTCATCTTCCTCGCAGCTCTGCGCATGTTGAAGCAAAAGGGATATGTCACGATGGATGATAAGATTGCCTATCTGAGTGGTAATCTCGGCTTGGCTGCTGGTACTACCTTCCTCGAAATCAATCCTGTGAGACGTGTGTTTGAAAACATTGATTTCTTCCATCTGCCTCAATATGCTGACCATAGAATTGAATAGTGGCTTAGGGAAGTAAACTAATAAAAAAGAAAAAGTCCGATGAAAAATCATCGGACTTTTTTGTAGTCGGTAAGGGAATCGAACCCTTATGCCAAGATTGAGAATCTTGTATCCTAACCGTTAGATGAACCGACCATTCTTTCAAAGACTGCATCTGATGTTTCTTGCTTGCATCCTTGCGGAAGCTGGGGGATTCGAACCCCCGGTACGGTAACCCGCACGGCAGTTTAGCAAACTGCTGGTTTCAGCCACTCACCCAAACTTCCTTCCTTACGGGGTTGAACTTTGTTGCTTGCGCCTCGCCGTTCTACCGGTTGGTTCTGAATTTACCAGAGCATTGTTCTCAAATGCGGTGCAAAGGTAATGCTTTATTTTGAAATCACCAAATGTTTTTGAAACTTTTTTTGAAAAAAGTGAAATTATATCGTCAAAACGGGTCGTTATGTGCCATTTCTATGCTTTGCAGCCGCGCCAAAGGGCACTTCTGCTGAGATCATCGTGGTGGCGACGCTACAGGGCTAACGCATGTTCTCGTCGACAAACGAGAGTGGCATGAGGTCTTTCACGCTGTTGATGCAGTAAACGCCGCGTGTGCCGTAGAGCAGGATGCGCACGGGCTGTTGGTAGCGGTCTTCCATCTCGAGGATGACTTGCCGGCAGGCTCCGCAGGGCGACACGGGGTCGGGCATGAGGCCGTTGACGTTCTTGGCGGCGATGGCCAGCGCGGTGATGGCGTGTTCAGGGTGGTGCGACTGAGCAGCGAAGATGGCGCACCTCTCGGCACAGAGTCCCGAGGGGAAGGCGGCGTTCTCCTGATTGGCACCCGTCGTGATGGAGCCATCAGCGAGTCGCAGGGCTGCGCCGACGTTGAAGTTGCTGTAGCGGGCGTAGGAGTTGGCCGTTGCTCCGATGGCGGCTCTGACGAGTTCCTGGTCTTCGGCCGACAGTTCGTCCATCTGGCAGAACTGCATGTTGATTTCTATTCTGATATCTTCCATATCGCTATAGTTTTTTATATTCGAAGGCACCTATGTCGGGTCGTTCGTCGCGAGGCAGTCCGTTCCTGTCGATGGGCGGAGCCGTAGCCGGGTCGCCTTTGTCGATGGCGGTGCTGAGGCTGTCCAGACGGAAGTCGTAGCTATAGCTGCTTTCGGTGACGATGAAATGTTTCTTATAGGCAGTTGTCATGTCGGAATCGTTCTCGAACACGACGTTGCGGAATAGCTTCACCGTGTCGACATTCTCGATTTTCGTCGTGTCGCGGATGATGCAATTGGCAAAGGCATAGTTGCAGATCGTTGCCGAGTCGCCCTGTTCGCCTCTGAGCTGGATGCTCCCCCAGCCGGTGATAAGCGAGTTCTGGCAGCTGAGCATCAGCAAGTTATAGCGGTCGGCAGTGAAGTGCAGGGCATTTCCGATGAAGTTGATAGCCTGGAAGGGATAGAACTGCGCGATGGTGCAGGCATTGACGTCGGCCCATCCGCCGTCCAGGCAGAGGCAGTCGTTCTGCGTATTGGTGATCTGGCAGTTCTCCAGCTTGATGCGACTGTTGATGGCATGCAGGCCGTAGCCCTGACAGCTGTGAATCGTCGAACACACCATCTCGAGTTTCATCCGCTCCACGTCTGACGAGTCGGCCACGATGCCGTCGAAGGGGCTGTGGATATCGGTGTAGACGAGTCGGTTTCCGTACGACGACGACTGGAAGTGCAAGCCTTTCCACTGGCCGCTAATCTGGTCATAGGTCAGGTTGTCGAACATTCGGTCCAGGCGGTCCCCGCGCAGCACGATGTTTGCTTCGGGTGTGCCTTCAGCGATGAGCGTACCATGTACGTCGATGCCCGCGTCGGCATGGAAATAGAACGTGCTGCCTGCAGCCAGTGTCAGCGTGGCAGCGCTGTCGACGGTGATGCCTCCGTAGACGACCACAGGCTTGTCGGTCGCTGAGAGCACGGAGTCCCTGCTGATGCGTACATTGCTGAGCAGCCGTGCATCCCACGAATAAGCATTGAGGTTCACCTTCTGTGTGACACCACTTTCAAGGGTGAAAAGCAGGTTGTCCTCTACGAGTTGAGGCTTGTCCTGATAATTATAGGGCGTAGTGGCTTCCACAAAAATGCGGATGCTGTCTTTGTTGCGTAGTTCTACATTGCTGGTTTGGAATCCTACTGCCGCCCCAAGGTATGACCCGTCGACATTGACGCGGAAACCTGACTGGTTGCCTCGCTCCAGTCGGATGTTAGTGCATCTGATTCCTTCTCCCGACCGATTGTAGACCCAAAAGTCCTTTGTCCTCGATGGAACGTTGCTGAACAATGTGTCTAATTTTATTGAGTCTGCAGAGAACGTGAGCAGCCTCGACGGTGAGAGCGTGAATGACTCGTCGTCGCTGCACGATGCTAATGATACGATCGTTGCAAATAGTAGCAGGATGATATTTCGAAACTTCATTACAATGATAACGGCTATTTCACAAATTTATTGTGAACCAGCTGTTCTAAGTCTTCAAGTTGCAACTGTTGGAAATCGCTGACCACGAGGTCGGAGAGTGGGGCAATGGCGTCGGCTGGGTTGGTGGTGGCCAGGCCAACGACGGCCATACCGGCGCTCTTTACTGCTTTCAGACCGTTGAAGCTATCTTCAAATCCAACACACTCCTGCGGTTTCACGCCCAGGCGTTCTGCCCCCAGCAGGTAACATTGTGGATGGGGCTTGCTTTCCGTGAAGTCTTCAGCTGTTAGGATGGCATCAAAGAGTTGTTCTATTTCAGGATGCGAGCGATATACATTGGCCATTTTGGGCACATTGCTGCTGGTCACGATTGCCGTACGAATGCCCTTCTGATGTAGTTGCTCGATGAACTTTCTTACCCCGGGAATATAGTCGTACGACATGCTTTTCTCGAAGTCGTTCAAGCGTTCTGTAATGATAGGTTGCTCATCTTTCAGAGATGCAAAGGCGGTTTCGTATATTTGAACCAAGGTTTGTCCTTTTATTTCTTTTTCCAGTCCAGGGCGGTCAGGAAAATAATGCCTGCATTGGCTTCCCCAAAAACGTGAATACTGAGTTTCGGTGTCAAAGATAACACCGTCGAGATCGAAGAGAGCAGCCTTCAGCATGTGATATGGTTGTTTCATTTGTTTTCTATCAGCGTGTTGTCGATATATTCCAGTCCTTTCTGAGTGCAAAAGCCTCTTAGGAAAAGGAAGATGATGTTTCTGAATATATATTGGGGCTCATATTGAAAGTATAATTGCCGGGCAATGGCGTTTTGCGTCATGCCTTCGCCAAGCCTTGAAATGAGTTCGTAGTCTACGTCGCTACGGAAATAGCCTTCCTTGACGCCTCGTATGAAGAAACGGTTGGCATTCTCCTCACTTTTTTGGTGCTTCTTGCGCAAGAACTCCGTCACCAGTGGATAGCGACTGATTTCGGTTATGAATGTCATCGGCAGCGATGAGAGTTCTTCCATCTGCATGTGGTAGAACTTCATGATAATATCCATTGTGTTCGGGTTCTTTTCAGTGACATACTTAGCCATCTCTTCCTCGCCCATAGCCTGTTTGAGCCTGATGCCTTCCAGCAGCAAACTCTCCTTGTTGGGAAATATTTCGTATAGGGTGCGTTTTGAGATGCCAAGGCTTCCCGCGATGTCATCCATCTTCACAGCACGTATGCCACGTTGGATGAAATCCTGCATGGCAACTTCCAGAATTCGGCCTCTCAGTTCCTTTCTGTATTCTGTCGGATGGTTTAATTTTTTCATCGTCAATTATGATTGATGCTACAAAGTTACGCTTTTTTTGATGAAAAGCGTGTTCTCTTTGAATTTTTTCGTGTTAACGTTTCCTAAACGGCCCGTGCAGTAAATGTTTTTTTGTAATTTTGCATAGTTTAATTACTGCATACCATAACATTAGAAACACATTATTATAATTATATGGCAAAAATTACAAAAGAAGATGCCCTTAGGTATCACAAGGATGGCCGCCCAGGTAAAATTGAGGTGAAGCCAACCAAACCGTATCGTACTCAGACTGATCTTTCATTGGCTTATTCGCCTGGTGTCGCATTCCCGTGTCTGGAGATTCAGAGCAATCCCGACGATGTTTATAAATATACCGACAAGGGCAACCTTGTTGCGGTCATCTCGAATGGAACGGCCGTGCTGGGCTTGGGCGATATCGGTGCTATGAGCGGTAAGCCGGTCATGGAAGGTAAGGGCCTTCTTTTCAAGATTTATGGCGGCATTGACGTCTTTGATATTGAGGTAGATGAGAAAGACCCCGAGAAGTTTTGTGAAGCTGTTGAACGCATCGCCCCGACGTTTGGTGGCATCAATCTGGAAGACATCAAGGCGCCTGAGTGTTTCTATATTGAAGAACGCCTGAAGAAGACGCTCGACATACCGGTGATGCATGACGACCAGCACGGCACGGCCATCATTTCTGCTGCCGGATTGAAGAATGCCCTCGAAGTGGCAGGAAAGAATATTGAGGACGTGAAGGTGGTTGTCAATGGTGCTGGTGCTGCTGCCATTTCTTGCACGAAGCTTTATTGTGCACTCGGCGTGCGTCGTGAGAATGTGGTGATGCTCGATTCCAAGGGCGTTATCACAAGCGACCGCGAGAATCTCACCGATCAGAAGCGAATGTTTGCTACCGACAGGCGCGACGTTCACACGCTGGAGGAAGCCATGAGGGGAGCAGATGTCTTCGTGGGCCTTTCAAAAGGAAATGTCGTCACGAAGGAGATGGTGCGTTCTATGGCCGACAACCCCATCGTATTCGCGTTGGCCAATCCTGTTCCTGAGATTTCCTACGAGGATGCGATGGAAAGCCGTCCTGACGTGCTGATGGCTACGGGGCGTTCCGACTATCCCAACCAGATTAATAATGTTATAGGCTTCCCCTATATCTTCCGTGGAGCATTGGATGTGCACGCCCGTGCCATCAATGAGGAAATGAAGATGGCTGCCGCTCTGGCTATTGCTAACCTTGCCAAGGAACCGGTGCCTGATGTGGTGAATGATATTTATAAGGTGAACAACTTGACGTTTGGTCGCGATTATTTCATTCCGAAACCTGTCGACCCGCGTCTGATTACCGAGGTGAGTGCTGCTGTGGCCAAGGCTGCTATTGATAGTGGCGTAGCCCGCTCGCCCATCACGGATTGGGATGAGTACAAGGATTCGTTGAGCGTGATGCTTGGTCAGGAAACAAAGCTCACCCAGAAACTCTATGCCTCTGCAGCCGCCCATCCTCAGCGTGTTGTGTTTGCCGAGGGTGCCCATCCCACGATGTTGCGTGCAGCCGTACAAGCTCGTGCTGAAGGTTTGTGCTATCCCATTCTTTTGGGCAACGACGAGATTATTGCAAAGCTGGCCAAGGAACTCGATCTCAACCTTGAAGGCATCGAGGTGATCAACCTGCGCCATCCGTCGGAGCACGAGCGCCGTAAGCGTTATGCGCGCATCCTCACCGAGAAGCGCCAACGCGAGGGTTACACGCTGCAGGAAGCTGGCGACAAGATGTACGAGCGCAACTACTTCGGCATGATGATGGTCGAGACGGGCGAGGCCGATGCCTTCATCACGGGTCTCTACACCCGCTACAGCAACACGCTGAAAGTGGTGAACGAGGTCATTGGCATTCGTCCTGAGTACAAGACGCCTGCCACGATGCACATCATCAATTCGCCACGTGGCACGCTCTACATTGCTGATACGCTGGTTAATCAGAATCCTGACACCGATACACTCATCGACATCGCACGCCTGGCCGACGAAACCGTCCGCTTCTTCAACGAGACGCCCGTCATGGCCCTCATCTCGCATTCAAACTTTGGTAGCGACCAGAGCCAGGGAGCTCAGAAGATGAAACTTGCCGTACAGCAGATGCAGCGCATGTATCCCAATCTGGCCATCGATGGCGAGATGCAGATTGGTTTCGCTCTCGACAAGGAATTGCGTGATTCGCAGTATCCGTTCACGAAGCTGAAAGGCAAGGATGTCAACACGCTCATTTTCCCCAATCTTACTTCCGCTCGTTCCAGCTACAAGATGCTTCAGTCGCTGAATACCGATGTCGAAATCATTGGCCCCATCCAGATGGGTTTGAACAAGCCGATTCATTTCATCGACTTTGGCTCTACGGTGCGTGACGTGGTCAATATCACGGCAGTGGCTGTCATCGATGCCTATGTGGAGAAAATCAAGAGATTGCAGGGTTAATCATCATCATTGAACATCATAACAACAATTAATTACTATAGTATGAAAGCAATTGCAACTAACAATGCACCGGCCGCCATCGGCCCCTACAGTCAGGCTATCGAAGCTAATGGTTTCGTTTATGCTTCTGGTCAGTTACCCATTGATCCTGCTACGGGAGCATTTCCCGAGGGTGGCATCAAGGAGCAAACCCGCCAATCGCTGCTTAATGCTCAGGCCATTCTGCGTGAGGCCGGCCTTGAACTAAGCAACGTCGTAAAGACCACGGTGCTCCTGAGCGACATTGCCAACTTTGGTCCCATGAACGAGGTCTATAGTGAGTTCTTCCAGCAGCCCTATCCTGCACGAAGTGCTTTCGCCGTGAAGGATCTTCCCAAGGGAGCGCTTGTCGAGATAGAGTGCATAGCAGCCAGATAAACCAACTACAAAAGAATGTGATACTATGAGTAAGCAAAGAATTATCGAATGTGTGCCTAACTTTAGTGAAGGTCGCAATATGGAGGTTATCAAGCAGATAACCAACGAAGTAGAAAAAGTAAAGGGCGTCAAGTTGCTCGACGTCGATCCGGGCGAAGCCACCAACCGAACGGTTGTAACATTCGTGGGTAGTCCCGAGGCTGTATGCGAAGCAGCCTTCTGTGCCGTGAAGCGAGCAGCTCAGCTCATAGACATGCGCCAGCATCATGGTGCCCATCCGCGCATGGGTGCCACCGATGTCCTGCCATTGATTCCCGTGAGCGGCATCACGCTGGAGGAATGTGCCGAGTTGGCACGCCAGTTGGCAAAGCGTCTTGCCGACGAAGCCCAGATTCCCTGCTACTGCTACGAGGCTGCTGCCTTCAAGCCTGAGCGCAAGAACCTGGCTGTCTGTCGTGCAGGTGAATACGAGGCTCTGCCGGAAAAGCTGGCTGTTCCTGAGAAGGCCCCCGACTTTGGCGCACGTCCGTTCGACGAGGGTGTTGCCCGTACGGGTTGCACGGCCGTTGGCGCACGCGACTTCTTGATTGCCGTCAACTACAACCTCAACACCACTTCCACGCGTCGTGCCAACGCCATTGCGTTCGATGTTCGCGAGAAGGGACGTCCCATGCGTGAGGGTGGCTTGCTGACAGGCAAGCCGTTGAAGGATGCCGATGGAAAGACCATCATGCAGCCTGGCACGCTGAAGGCAACGAAGGCCATCGGCTGGTTTATTGACGAGTATGGCATAGCCCAGGTTTCCATGAACATGACCAATCTCAACGTCACGCCGCTTCATGTCGCTTTCGACGAGGTGTGCCGTGCTGCCGCAGCCCGTGGCGTTCGTGTGACGGGTACGGAGATTGTCGGCCTCGTGCCGAAGAAGACTCTCATCGATGCCGGTAAGTATTTCCTTGAGAAGCAGCAGCGGTCTACGGGCATTCCTGAGGAGGACATCCTGAAGATTGCCATTAAGTCGATGGGACTGGACGACCTAAAGCCTTTCAACCCGCGCGAGAAAGTCATCGAGTATCTGCTTGAAGACGCAGAGAAGGGAAATGCCCAGAAGTTGGTCGATCTGACTGTGAAGGGATTTGCCGACGAGACGTCACGCGAGAGTCCTGCCCCTGGTGGCGGCACTATCTCGGCCTATATGGGTGCGCTGGGTGCTGCCTTGGGCACAATGGTTGCCAACCTTTCCAGCCACAAGCGTGGTTGGGACGATCGTTGGGCCGAGTTCTCAGCCTGGGCCGACAAAGGACAGGGGCTCATCACCGAGCTGCTGCATCTTGTCGACGAAGATACTGAAGCTTTCAACGAAATCATGAGCGCTTTCGGCATGCCGAAGACCACCGACGAGGAGAAGGCTGCCCGCTCAGCTGCTATTCAGGCCGCCACGCTCTATGCCACGCAGGTGCCGCTGAAGACCATGAAGGCTTCGTTCCGCGCATTCGAAATCTGCAAGGCAATGGCCGAGGAAGGCAATCCCGCCAGCGTCAGCGATGCTGGAGTAGGGGCTCTGGCTGCCCGCGCCGCCGTGTTGGGCGCTTGTCTGAACGTCAAGATTAATGCCTCTTCGCTGAAGGACCGCGAGCAGGCTGAGGCTCTCATTGCTGAGGCCAACGACCTGGCCGCCCGTGCCAATGAGGAAGAGAAGACCATTCTTGCCATCGTAGAATCAAAACTATAGCACAGACACCTTAACTCGCTAAATACCAATAAGAAACAAAATGAACAACGAAGAATTCTGCAAAGAGATAAGGCTGGGCATTCCTGACTATCTGCCTGAGCCCAAAGCCTACGATCCCAACATCAATCATGCTCCTAAGCGTAAGGATATCCTCACGCCCGAGCAGAAGCGGCTTGCCCTGCGCAACGCCCTGCGTTACTTCCCCCAGCAGCTGCATGCCCAGTTGCTCCCAGAGTTTGCCGAAGAGCTGAAGAAGTACGGCCGCATCTATATGTATCGCTATCGTCCTTCCTACGAGATGTACGCCCGCCCCATCGATGAGTATCCTTGCCGTAGCCGTCAGGCTGCTGCCATTATGCTCATGATTCAGAACAACCTCGACCCGCGCGTGGCTCAGCATCCTCACGAACTCATCATCTATGGCGGCAACGGAGCCATCTTCCAGAACTGGGCGCAGTATCGGCTCGTGATGAAATATCTCAGCGAGATGACCGACGAGCAGACGCTGGTGATGTACAGCGGCCATCCGCTCGGCCTGTTCCCCAGCCACAAGACGGCTCCCCGCGTAGTGGTTACCAATGGTATGGTCATTCCCAACTATTCAAAGCCCGACGACTGGGAGCGCATGAATGCGATGGGCGTCAGCCAGTATGGTCAGATGACGGCTGGCAGCTACATGTACATCGGCCCGCAGGGCATCGTGCATGGCACGACGATTACCGTGCTCAACGCCAAACGCTTGCATTCCAAAGCCGGCGACAGCCGTTCTACGCTCTTCGTCACCGCCGGACTGGGCGGCATGTCGGGCGCTCAGCCCAAGGCAGGCAATATTGCCGGCTTGGTGAGTGTGACGGCCGAGATCAATCCGCTGGCAGCCAACAAGCGCTACGAGCAGGGCTGGGTCGACGAACTGCATACCGACCTCGACGAACTCATTCCGGCCATTCGCAAGGCCGTGGCCGAGAAGCGGGTGGTCAGCATGGCCTATGTGGGCAACATCGTCGACCTCTGGGAACGCTTGGCCGACGAGCAGATACCCGTCGACCTGGGTAGCGACCAGACATCGCTCCACAATCCTTGGGCTGGCGGCTACTATCCCGTTGGCTATTCGCTCGACGAGTCGAAGCGCATGATGGCCGAGGAGCCCGACCGTTTCAAGGAGGCCGTCCAGGCATCGCTGCGCCGACAGGTGGCTGCCATCAACCGCCTCACGGCTCAGGGCATGTATTTCTTCGATTATGGCAACGCTTTCCTGCTGGAGTCGAGCCGTGCCGGTGCCGACATCATGACGGCCGACGGCCACTTCCGCTATCCCAGCTACGTGCAGGACATCATGGGGCCGCTCTTCTTCGACTATGGCTTCGGACCCTTCCGCTGGGTGTGCACGTCGGGCGACCCGGCCGACCTCGCCACGACCGACCGTCTGGCTGCCGAGGTGCTCGAGGAGATGAGCCATCACGTGACTGATGACATTCGCGGCCAGTTGCTCGACAACCTTCATTGGATTCGCGAGGCTGGACCTAACCATCTTGTCGTGGGCTCGCAGGCTCGCATCCTCTATGCCGATGCCGAGGGACGCACGAAGATTGCGCTGGCCTTCAACGATGCCATTCGCCGGGGTGAACTGAAAGCTCCCGTCGTGCTCGGACGCGACCATCACGACGTCTCGGGCACCGACTCTCCCTTCCGTGAGACCTCCAACATCTACGACGGATCGCAGTTCTGTGCCGACATGGCCGTGCAGAACGTCATCGGCGACTCCTTCCGCGGAGCCACATGGGTGAGCATCCACAACGGCGGTGGAGTAGGCTGGGGCGAAGTCATCAACGGCGGCTTCGGAATGGTCATCGACGGCACCGAGGAGAGCGACCACAAGATTCAGGAGATGCTCTTCTGGGACGTCAACAACGGCATCGCCCGTCGTTCGTGGGCTCGCAACAGCGGTTCCATGGATGCCATTCGTCGCGAGATGGAGCGCACGCCTGAACTCCGTGTCACGTTGCCCAACCTCGTCGACGATGCGTTGCTCGACACCATTTGAAATATCAGCTTTCATCACACCATTATTATTAATATAATACACACCAACGAAAAGAATCCATGAATATCCACCATATCAGCGCCGAGCACCTCACGATTGAGCGCATCGGCGAAATAATCAAAAACGACTACAAACTGGCACTCAGCGACGATGCCCGTCAGCGCATCGTGCGTTGCCGCCAATACCTCGACGAGAAGATTGCCCGCCAGAAGGAACCCGTCTACGGTGTCACGACAGGCTTCGGCTCGCTCTGCAAGGTCTCCATCGGCAAGGACGAACTCTCCCAGTTGCAGGTGAACCTCATGAAGAGCCACGCCTGCGGAGTGGGCGAGCGTGTGCAGAAAGACATCGTGCGCATCATGCTGCTGCTCAAGATTCAGTCGCTCTCCTACGGCTATTCGGGCTGCAAGCTCGACACCGTAGAACGGCTCATCGACTTCTTCAACTGCGACATCACGCCAGTCGTCTATCGTCAGGGCTCGCTGGGTGCCTCGGGCGACCTCGTGCCGCTGGCCCATCTCTGCCTGCCGCTGGTGGGCGAGGGCGAAGTGCTCATGCAGGGCGAAGTGGTGTCGGGAGCCGAGATGTTGCGCCGCATGGGCTGGCAGCCCATCAGCATGGCCTCCAAGGAAGGACTGGCCCTGCTCAACGGCACGCAGAACATGAGTGCCTTTGCCGTCTGGTCGCTCATCGAGGCCCAGCGCCTCTCTGATTGGGCCGACGCCATCGCCGCTATGTCGCTCGACGCCTTCGACGGCCGCATAGAGCCGTTCACGCATGCCGTGCATGCCGTGCGTCCCCACCTCGGACAAATCGAGACCGCCCGCCGCTTCCGCGAGTTGCTCGACGGCAGCGAGCTCATCAAGGGCGAGAAGGTGCACGTGCAGGATCCTTATTCCTTCCGTTGCGTGCCTCAGGTGCACGGAGCCGTCAAGGACACCATGCGCTACGTGAAGTCGGTCATCGACATCGAAATCAATTCGGCCACCGATAACCCCACCGTCTGCCCCGACGACGACCTCATCATTTCGGCAGGCAACTTCCACGGCGAACCTATTGCCCTGCCCATCGACTTCCTCTCCATCGCCATGAGCGAACTGGCCAACATCTCCGAACGACGCATCTATCGCCTCGTGTCGGGCCTGCGCGGACTGCCCGATTTCCTCGTGGCTAATCCGGGACTCAACAGCGGCTTCATGATTACCCAGTACACGGCCGCCTCCTGCGTGTCGCTCAACAAGAGCCTCGCTATGCCGTCGTCGGTTGACAGCATCCCCTCTTGCCAGGATCAGGAAGACCTTGTCTCGATGGGTGCCAATGCCGCCATCAAGCTCCAGAAGGTCATCCTCAACACCGAGCGCGTGCTGGCCATCGAACTCTTCAATGCCGCCCAGGCACTCGACTTCCGCCTGCCCAAGAAGTCGTCGCCCGCCATCATGCGCATCCGCGATGCCTTCCGCGAGCAGGTGCCCTTCATCAGCGACGACGTCGTGATGTATCCGCTCATCGACCGCGCCATCAACTTCCTGCGCACCTTCCGTCTTTAACCTATAACCTTTAACCTATTACCTATTACCTCTTCAAAAATGCAAACACTCATTAAGAATATCGGACTTCTGGCTGGTGTGCGCGAAACGCCCTGCAACCTCCTTCGAGGCGAGCAGATGGCCCAGTACAACGTGCTGCGCGACGCATGGCTCGTCGTCGAAGACGGCCACATCAGCGATTATGGCTCCATGCCCGACTATCCCATTCCTGCCGAGATGCAGATGGTCATCGACGCTCAGGGAGGAGCCGTCTTCCCCTCGTTCTGCGACAGCCACACCCACATCGTCTATGCAGGCAGCCGCGAGGGCGAGTTTGCCGACAAGATACGCGGACTCTCCTACGAAGAGATAGCCCGGCGGGGTGGGGGCATCCTCAACTCTGCCGACCGGCTGCACGAGGCCAGCGAAGACGAGCTCTACGAGCAGGCCCTGCGCCGCATCCGCGAAATCATCCTCAAGGGAACGGGTGCCGTCGAAATCAAGAGCGGCTACGGACTCAACACCAAGGACGAACTGAAGATGCTGCGCGTCATTCGCCGCATCAAGCAGACCACGCCTATCAAGGTCATCCCCACGCTCCTGGCCGCCCACGCCGTAGCGCGTTCCTATGCCGGGCGCCAGAGCGACTACGTCGATATGGTGTGCAACGAGATGATACCTGCCGTGGGCGAGGAGAAGCTGGCTTTCTACGTCGACGTGTTCTGCGACCGCGGCTTCTTCACTCCCGACGAAACCCAGCGCATGCTGGAGGTGGCAGCCAAGTACGGCCTGCGCGGCAAGATTCACGGGCAGGAGCTGGCCGACTCCGGCGGCGTAGAGGTTGCCGTGAAGTGTGGCGCCCTCTCCGTTGACCACCTCGAGAGCATGACCGACCGCGACATACAGTTGCTGAAGGAAGCCCATCAGGCTTCCCTTTCGTCCCCGGAGAAAGCCCCCCTTTCGTCCCCGGAGAAAGCCCCCCTTTCGTCCCCCGAGGGTGACACAAATGCCGCAAAGGCTATGGAAGCCCCATTGGGGGCTGTAGGTGAGGTTTCTGGCCCCATCCCCACAGCGCTGCCGGGTACGTCGTTCTTCCTTTCGATGCCCTTCGCGCCTGCCCGCAAGATAATCGACAGCGGATTGCCCCTGGCGTTGGCCAGCGACTACAATCCCGGTTCCACGCCTTCGGGCGACATGAAGTTCATCGTCTCGCTGGCCTGCATCAAGATGCATCTGCAGCCAGCCGAAGCGCTGAATGCCGCCACCGTCAACAGCGCTGCCGCTATGGGGCTTGCCGGCTCCTATGGCTCCATCTGCCGAGGAGCTGTGGCCAACTTCTTCATCACCGACCCAATGCCGGGCATCGACTTCCTGCCCTACGCCTACACGACGCCCCTCGTGCGCCGCGTCTTCCTCCAGGGCATCGAGTACCGGTAAGATTTTTGGGATGTACCAGGGCGTGGTAATGTGTGTACCGCGGCCTGGTACATGGTTTACCGCGGCCTGGTACATGGTTTACCAGGGCCTGGTACAACTATTACAAGGCCGTGGTACATGGATTACCAGATGGTGGTAATGAATCTGGTAAACGGTTGCGGACGGTGCATGGGGTTCAATAAAAAAGAGAAAGGTGCCGACTTCTTATGTCGACACCTTTCTTGCGTTTGGGATGTGAGAAGCATAAAAGAACTCCCAGGTGCGACCTCGGAGAGGTCAAATAAATATAAAGCCCCAGGTCAGCTGGCCTGGGGATTCTCGTAACTGACGGAAGAACACGACAAAGAAGATGTCGCGCCTTGCGTGGGCAAAAACTACTCTTCCTCGGGGGTGATGAGCTTGTAGCCCTTGCCGTGGATGTTGATGATTTCGATTTGCGGATCGTCCTTCAGGTGCTTGCGCAGCTTGGTGATGTAGACATCCATGGAGCGTGCGTTGAAGTAGTTGTCGTCAATCCAGATGGTCTTCAGGGCGAAGTCGCGCTGCAGGATTTCGTTGGCATGCGAGCAGAGCAGGGCGAGCAGTTCGTTCTCCTTGGTGGTGAGCTTGGTCTGCTTTTCGCCGATGGAGAGCAGTTGCTTCTGTGTGTCGAAGGTGAACTGGCCAATGTGGTAGAGTGTGGACTCCTTGGTCTTCTTTCCACGCACGCGGCGCAGGATGGCCTCAATACGGAAGACGAGCTCCTCCATGGAGAAGGGTTTGGTGATGTAGTCGTCGGCACCAATCTTGAAGCCTTCCACGATGTCTTCCTTCTGTGTCTTGGCTGTGAGGAAGATGATGGGCATCTCGGCGTTGGCCTGACGGATTTCCTGAGCCAGCGTGAAGCCGTCTTTCTTAGGCATCATCACGTCGAGGACGCAGATGTCGTACTTGCTCTTCATGAAGGCCTTGAAGCCAGCCTCGCCGTCGGCGCAGAGTTCGGTGGTGTAGCCCTTGGCCTGCAGATACTCGCGGAGCAGCATGCCGAGGTTCTCGTCGTCTTCGCACAATAAAATCTTCAGTTTCTCGTCCATAGTGTTGGGACCTCCCCCAACCCCTCTGGCGGAGGGGATGGCCTGCCGGTTAGTGGGGAGTTTGTTGGCAGGCGGGTTTGTTATTTATGAGTTTCTTGTTTCGAGTTTCTTGTTTCCTTACTCTTCTTCGTCGCGCAGGATGGGGAGCTTGATGGTGAAGGTGGTGCCGCGTCCGTAGTCGCTGTCCACTTTTATCTCGCCGTTGTGGAGCTCGACGATGTTTTTGACGTAGGCCAGTCCGAGTCCGAATCCCTTGACGTCGTGCACGTTGCCGGTGTGAACGCGGTAGAACTTGTCGAATATCTTCTTCAGGCTTTCCTTCTTGATACCTATGCCGGTGTCGCGTATGGAGCAGTAGAGCCATTCGTCGTCGTTCCAGGTGTTGATGTAGATGTCGAGCGGCTTGTCTTGCTTGCGATACTTGACGGCGTTGTCGAGCAGGTTGTTGATGACGTTCTGGAAGTGCACTTCGTCGACGTAGATGGCGGAGTCGATGGCTTCTATCTGGGTGTAGATTTTTCCGCCCGTATGCTCCACGCGCAGGGAGAAGGTGTTGGCGACGTTCTCCACCATTTCGTTGAGGTCGAGTTCCTTCTTCTTCAGCGTGGTAGAGTTGCGGTCGAACATGGACATCTGCAGCACTTTCTCGACGAGGAACCGGAGTCGTTTCGACTCGTCGTTGATGATGCCTCCGAGGTGGCGCGTCATCTGTTCGCTCTTCGTGACCGAGTCGTCGTTCATCATCTGAGCAGCGAGCGAGATGCTGGCGATGGGCGTCTTCAGCTCGTGGGTCATGTTGTTGATGAAGTCGTTCTTTATCTCAGAATAGCGCTTCTGTCGGAAGATGAGAATGAGCGTGATGACGAAGGTGATGAGCAGCACAACGGTGAAGATGATGCTGGGTATCATGAAGCGTACGGAGGAGAATATGTAGGAGTTGATGTCGGGGAAGTGTATCTTCACGACGCCTTTCTTCGAGAGCGGGTCGTAGCGGAAGAGTTCCTGCGAGTAGGTGTTCTCCTCGCCTTCCTCCGAGTAGTCGGGGCATCGGTAGACCTCGCGTCCGTCCTGCGTGGAAACGGTGAAGTGGTAGGGGATGTTGATGCCGTTGTTGAGGAGTTCGGCGTTGAGGTCGCGGTCGAGCATCTTGAAGTTGATGCGCTCCTTGAGGGGCTTGTCGCTGGCCGAGTAGAGGATGGAGTAGACCACTTCGTCGAGCAGGGCCTTCTGATAGATGTATCGGCTCTTCATGACCTCCTGCATCGACTTGTTGGCTTCCGAGATGGCGCTCTTGTCCTTGCGCAGGATCATGCCCTTTGGCATCTGCGAGGGCTTGGTCTCGATGGTTTTCAGCATGAAGGAGGAATAGATGGTGCCGTCCTTTCCCACGACGGAGTACTGGTGGCTCTGCTGGAAGGTGCCGTCGGGCTGTCCTGAGCGCGAGCCTACGGAGTCGACGCTGTAGGCGCGCCGTTCGGTCTCGTTGATGTCTTTTTCCAGATAGCTGCGCGTCTCGTTCAGCTCCAGATTGCGGCTGGCCTGATAGAGGGCGCGATAGACTGACTCGTCGAACTGCTCCTTCTTCATCTCAGCCATCTCGCGGATGTACTGCAGCTGGAGGAAGAGCAAGGCGAGGAACGATGCCCCCATGATGGTCGCTATAGTCAGAATGGTTCTTTTCTTCATGCCTGCAAAGATAGGGAAATAACTAAATCGTTAACGCTTGAATGTTAACAAATTTGCCACATTTTGCAAGAATTAACTAAAAGAAAGTGTTTTGATTAAAAATAAGCAACTACTCATCGAGCGGTCCGATGGTTAGTTTCTTCAGGTCGTAGTAGGAGCCGTTGTAGATGTTGAAGTCTACGTAGCCCTTGATGCCTGGCAGTCGTCCTACGTCGGTGTGCTGCCAGAATTTCCATTGTCCTTTGTATTCCACCTTGTCGACGTAGTAGTGGGCTATCCAGTAGGGATAGTCGTCGAACACGGGTGCGCTGAGGTAGGCCTCCTTAAATTTATAATAGGTATAGATGATGGGCTTCACGTGGTAGCGGTCTTCCACGATGTGAAGCCATGTGAGGACGTCGCGCTGGAAGTCTTCCACGGAGCGCTCCTTGGGCTTGTGCTCGATGTCGAGCACGGGGGGCAGGTCGCCTTCCTCCAGGTGGACCTGCTTCAGGAAGTGATAGGCTTGGTCGCGTGCCGACGAGTGGTTGCTCCAGAAGTGGTAGGCCCCACGCACGAAGCCGTGCTCGCGAGCCTCGTAGAAATAGCTGTTGAAGTTTTCGTCGAGTAGGGAAGAGCCTTCTGTAGACTTGATGATGACGAAGCGCAGCGGACAGCCTTCTATCATGGCGTGGCGCAACTTGTCCCACTCTATTTCCCCCTGGTAGTGGGAGATGTCGATGCCGTGAATCTCGTAGCCGTCGGGATAGCGTGCGTCGCCATAGAGGGCCCGCCAGCGGAATCCCGTAGGTCCCACGAAAAAATAATAGAAAAACCAGACGTAGAGCGCCACCACACCGATGCCGCCCAGCCACCATGCCCATCGCGGATAGCGGTTGAGGAAGGCCAGATGGCCCGGGGAGTGATGAGAAGACTTCCGCCTGTGTGAGGCGGAAGTCTTTCGGCTCTTAGTCTGTTTTTTCGTCATTTGAAAAAGGCGCGATTACTTCTGCTGCTCGAGTGCGAGTGTGCAGGTAGGACGGTCGCATACCGTCGAGGGACCCCAGTACTGGATGGGACCGGGATAGACGTAGCAGGTCTCGCGGGCCCACTTGTCGCGCTGGGCTGCAAAAGCCTTGAAGGGAGCACCGTCGAGCTCGACGAGTGCCTTGCGGATGACGGGCTTCATCTCGCCGTTGCGACGCTCCATGTTCATCATCATCGTGATGGGCACACCGCCTGCCACCCATTCGTCGGAGGGAGCCGTGGTGTTCTTGACGATGGCCATGTAGCCCGTCTTGCCGGCAGCGATGAGCTGGGCGGCGCTGGTGCCGAGTGCGTAGCAGTAGTCGGCGTCGAAGTTGGAGGGAGCAGCGCAGCGGCCTTCGTAGCCGAAGAAGTGGTGCTGAGCGGCGAACTTGCCTGTGTAGCGGCCATCCTTCTTCATCTTCTCCAGCTTCTGGGCCACCATTGTGGAGAGCAGCTTCTCGGTCTCGATGAGCGAAACCTGTACGTTTCCGTGGGGATCGCGGTCGAGGGCCAGCTGGCGTGCCACGCTGGTAGGCAGCGAGTTGAACACGGCGAGGTTCTCCTCGGTGAGATGGCTCTTGGCGAAGTCAATCTGCTCGGAGCGGCCCATGTCCTTCACCTCGGGCAGAGCCAGCACGTCGTTGAGCTGGGCGATGAGCTTCTTGATGGCGGGGATGAACTCGATGAGTCCCTCGGGGATGATGACGGTACCGAAGTTGTTGCCGTCGGCGGCACGGTCGGCCACCTTCTCGGCGATGTAGCTCACGATGTCGTCCAGGCTCTGCTCCTTGGCTTCCACTTCCTCCGAGATGAGGCAAATGTTGGGCTGCGTCTGCAGGGCGCACTCCAGGGCGATGTGGCTGGCCGAGCGGCCCATGACCTTGATGAAGTGCCAGTACTTGCGTGCCGAGTTACAGTCGCGCTCGATGTTGCCGATGAGTTCCGAGTAGGTCTTGCAGGCCGTGTCGAAACCGAAGGACGTCTCGATCTGCGAGTTCTTCAGGTCGCCGTCGATGGTCTTCGGGCAGCCGATGACCTGCACGCCATACTGCTTGGCTGCATAGTATTCGGCCAGCACGCAGGCGTTGGTGTTGGAGTCGTCACCACCGATGATGACGATGGCCTTGATGTCGAGCTCGCGGATGATTTCGAGACCCTTCTCGAACTGCTCCACCTTCTCGAGCTTCGTGCGGCCAGAGCCAATCATGTCGAAGCCACCCGTGTTGCGATAGTTGTCGGCAATCTCGGCGGTAATCTCCATGTACTTATGGTCAACCAGTCCGCCGGGGCCGAGGATGAAGCCGAAGAGGCGGTTCTCAGGATTGAGCTTCTTGATGGCGTCGAAGAGACCCGTGATGACATTGTGGCCACCGGGAGCCTGTCCGCCGCTGAGGATGACACCCACGTTCATCTTCTTGGCATTCACCTCCTCGCCCGGCACAAACTCTACGAGCGGCATGCCATAGGTGTTGGGGAACAACTTCTTGATTTCTTCCTGATTGCCTACACTCTGGGTGGGCTCACCTTCCTTTACCTTCACAGCACCCTGCAGGCCTTTCGGCAGTTTGGGCAGGTAGGCTGCGCGTTCAATTTGCAAAAGACTTTT
This sequence comes from uncultured Prevotellaceae bacterium, assembly GCA_902781315.1. GTDB lineage: Bacteria > Bacteroidota > Bacteroidia > Bacteroidales > Bacteroidaceae > Prevotella. The sequence goes on along the minus strand of CACZIT010000007.1, from coordinate 64,847 downwards.
TTCCATTTTAATTAAAATAAAATATTTAAAGTGATACTTGTTTCGTTAGAAAACTGATGCAAAATTACTCTTTTTCGGCGAGATATGGAAAGATTTTGCAAAGAATTCAGAAATAAAATCACTTTTTTGCATGAAAATCGTGCTTATTTCACTTTTTTTTCTTAACTTTGGGGATTAAAACTAAAATCGTGACAGCATTATGAAAAGAAGAGAACTGAAATTAGTGGTGAACTATGTTTGCGAAGAACTGTTCGCCGAGTGTGTGGCAGCATCGATGTACCACGGCACTCCCGACCCGAAGAACGTGGAGTCGCTGCTCGTCAACATTGCCGAACTGCGCGCCGACTTCGTCAGCCGTATCTCACATCCGGAGCCGGGACTGCCCCCCAAGAAGTTCTTCAAGGACCTGAAGATGAGCTTCAACGAGCAGGTGTCGGAAATTGTAGACCATATTTGCAACCTGTCATAAGGGTCGCGCCCATTTATCAGCAAAAGGTATGGGAAAGTTTTGCAAATGGCTGCTCTATCAGCGCTTGGGGTGGGTGACCCATGTGACGGAGCCCCACCCCGAGAAATTCATTATCTGTCTGGCCCCTCACACCAGCAACTGGGACTTCCTGCTGGGCCAGCTCTACATGCGGGCAGAAGGCATGCACATCAATTTCCTCATGAAGAAGGAGTGGTTCTTCTGGCCGCTGGGGCCTATCTTCCGGCGCATGGGCGGCATCCCCGTCTGGCGCACGAAGAAAACCAGCATGACCGACAACCTTTCGGAGGAAGCCCGCAAAGCCGACCGCTTCCACCTCTGCATCACACCTGAGGGCACTCGCTCGCTGAATGCCGACTGGAAGAAAGGCTTCTACTTCATCGCCCTTAAAGCCGGGATTCCCATCCTGCTCTATGGCCTCGACTATGAGCGCAAGCTGATAGAATGCACCCGCACGTTTATGCCCACGGGCGACTTGGAGGCCGACATGCGCGAGATAAAACTTTATTTTAAGGACTATAAGGGCAAGTATCCTGATAAATTCACAATTGGTAACATTGAATAGAATCAGTCAACTTTTTGTTTCACTCTTACTGGCTGTGCTGATGTCTCCTGCCGAGATGTCGGCACAGAACTCTACTTGGGGCGACATCGATTATCATGGTGCCCCATGGGTGAAAAACGTGTCGCGGCCCAACGAGATTTCACATGGCCTGCAAGACCGCCACGTCTCTATCTGGGCCAGCCACGGACGTTACTATGACCAGGAGAAAGGTTTCTGGAAGTGGCAGCGCCCGTTTCTCTTTGGTACGACCGAGGACCTCTTCACTCAGACAATCGTCGTGCCCTATCTCATTCCGATGCTCGAGAATGCCGGCGCCGTCGTGTTCACCCCGCGCGAGCGCGACTGGCAGCGCCATGAGGTAGTCGTCGACAACAACGACGCCACGCTCTACAGCTATCACGAGATGGCCGTGGGCCACGACTGGCGCGACGCTCCCAAGCCGGGCTTTGCCCGCCACGAGGGCGTCTATTTCGATGGCGAGAATCCCTTCGAGGCCGGTACGGCCCGCATGGTGAGAACCACGCGCAAGGAGAAGAAAGCCAGCACGGTGGCCTATCAGCCCACGTTTCCCGAGGCAGGCCGCTATGCCGTCTACGTGAGCTATCAGACCTTGCCCAACAGCGTGCCCGATGCCGAGTATGTGGTGTGGCACAAAGGCCAGGCCACTACTTTCCGCGTCAACCAGCAGATGGGCGATGCCACGTGGGTCTATCTCGGCACGTTCGAGTTCGACAAGGGCTACAACGAGTTCAACCGCGTGGTGCTCTCCAACGTGAGCGACCACGACGGGGTGGTGACCACCGATGCCGTGCGCTTCGGAGGCGGCATGGGCAACATCACGCGAGGCGGCTCCACAAGCGGCATGGCGCGCTCCTTCGAGGGTGCCCGCTACTATGCCCAATGGGCGGGTGCGCCTTACGACGTCTATAGCTCGAAGAACGGCGAGAACGACTATGCCGACGACATCAACGTGCGCTCGCTGATGACCAACTGGCTGGCAGGAGGCTCACCCTACGTACCCCATGCCGAAGGCAAGCGAGTGCCCATAGAGCTGACCCTGGCCGTGCACAGCGATGCAGGTTTCAATCCTGACGGAAAGAGCATCTACGGACCGCTGGCCATCTGCACCACCGGCTTCAACGACGGGCTTCTCGGCGCCAGCATCTCGCGTGTGGCGTCCCACAATCTGGCCGACGAGGTGCTGGCAGGCGAGGTGCGCGATATGACATACCTCTACGGCTCCTGGCCGCGTCGCAACTTCTATGACCGCAACTACTCCGAGACGCGAGTGCCCGAGGTGCCTTCGGCCATCATCGAGACCCTCTCTCACCAGAGTTTCCCCGATATGCGCCTTGCGCAAGACCCGCGGTTCCGCTTCACGCTGGCCCGCTCCATCTATAAGAGCATCCTTCGTTTCGTCTCCGAGATGCACCACGACTCCTATGCCGTACAGCCGTTGCCTCCCGACCATTTCCACATCGAATTTGTGGGCAAGGACAAGGTCCGACTGAATTGGGAACCCGTTGCCGACCAACTGGAGAAAACGGCCAAGCCCACGGGCTACAACGTCTATACGGCTGTGGGCACAGGCGGCTTCGATAACGGCGAGAGCACCCGCCTGAACGCCTTCACCGTGCGCCTTGAGCCCGGTGTGCCCTACCACTTCCGCGTGACGGCCACCAATAGTGGGGGAGAGAGCTTCCCCACGGAAGTGTTGTCGGCCGTCTATCAGCCCGATGCCCGCCAGACCGTACTCATCGTCAACAATTTCAAGCGGCTCTCTTCGCCGGCGGTTGTCGACAACGACTCGCTGCAGGGCTTCGACCTGCTGGCCGATCCCGGCATCACCTATGGCACGACGGCCGGATGGAGCGGCTACCAGCAATGTTTCGACAAAAGCAAGATGGGCATCGAGGGTCCCGGCGGACTGGGCTTCTGCGGTACGGAACTGCAGGGACAGTACATTGCGGGCAACACGTTCGACTACGTGCGCACCCATGCCGAAGCCATCGCCTCGGCACGACAGTATAACGTCGTGAGCTGCTCGGCCGAAGCCCTGGCCGACGGCATGCTCAACCTGAAGCACTTCGACTGCATCGACCTGATACAGGGACTCGAGCGCGGCCGACAGCTCTTCACGCCGAAGATGCAGGAAATACTCCGACGCTTCACGTCGCGCCACGGTCGACTGCTCGTCAGCGGAGCCTATCTCGTCAGCGATATGTCGGCACCGTCTGACCAGCTGTTCCTGCGCAGCCTGCTGAAGGTGACACCCGTCATGGCCGACGAAGCCCGACAGCTCATCGCCTGCAACCGCCAGTCGCAAGTCAACGGCATGGGCATGGCCTTCGACTTCTACAACATCCTTAACGAGCGCCACTATGCCGCCACCCGCACCGACGTGCTCTGGCCCGTTGCGCCTGCCTATTGTGCCCTGCAGTACGAGGGAGGAAGTAGTGCCGCCGTTGCCTATCAGGGCAAGGACTACCGCGCCTTCACGATGGGCTTCCCCCTGGAGTGCATCAAGGACCGCAAGCAGCGCGCCAGCGTCATGCGCGGCGTCATGCAGTTCCTTCTCTCGAAATAGAAGTTTTTCACGTTTATTCTAAACCGTAAATAATTGATATTGAAATGACTTATAAGATTCAAGCTAATCAGTCGGGGACACGCTCCATCGAGGTGAGCGACTCCCACCTGCAGACCATCGACCAGTACCAGCTGCTGCGCAATCTCACCGACAGCAACGGCATCATCGATGAAGTCGTGCTCGACAAGTTGAAACTCACGGTGCGCTCGCTGCTGGAGAGCGAACAGGGCGAAAAGGCGCTGCTCGACCTCTGTCTCGACGTCATCTACAACAACAACATGAAGGCCTTCGGACTCCATCAACTCGTCCTGCTCTACTTAGAATGGAAAAGCAAGCAGCAAGTAGAGGAGGAAGCATGAACGGAAGCGCGCAGCCCTTGCTGTCTGACTTCCTGCCTACCACGAAGAAGGAGTGCCAGCTGCGCGGCTGGGAGGAGCTCGACATCATCCTCTTCTCCGGCGATGCCTACGTAGACCATCCCTCCTTCGGCGCAGCCGTCATCGGGCGCACGCTGGAGGCGGCGGGCTACAAGGTGGCCATCGTACCGCAGCCCGACTGGCACGGCGACTTCCGCGACTTCAAGAAGCTGGGCCGTCCGCGCCTGTTCTTCGGCATCGCGCCCGGAGCCATGGACTCCATGGTCAACAAGTACACGGCGGCCCGCCGGTTGCGGTCGGAGGACGCCTACAGCCCCGACGGACGCCACGACTGTCGGCCGGAATATCCCACCATCGTCTACACGAAGATTCTGAAGCAGCTCTTCCCCGACGTGCCCGTCGTGTTGGGAGGCATCGAGGCCAGCATGCGGCGCGTCACCCACTACGACTACTGGCAAGACCGGCTGCGCCCCTGCATCCTTTGTGACTCGGGAGCCGACCTCATCACCTACGGCATGGGCGAAAAAGTCATTCTCGCTGTTGCAGAGGCACTCGATAACGGACTCTCCGTCAGAGACTTGCACGACATTCCCCAAACCGTTTATCTCGACTCGGCCGAAGCCATCCCCGGCGGCATCGGCACCGATGACATCGTGCTCCACAGCCATGAGGAATGCCTGCGCGACAAGCGCAAGCAGGCCGAGAACTTCCGACACGTCGAGGAGCAGTCGAACATGATGCATGCCCACCGCCTGCTGCAGGCCATCGGCCAGCGGTACGTGGTGGTCAACCCACCTTATCCGCCCATGACCACCGAGGAGCTCGACGCCTCCTTCGACCTTCCCTACACGCGCCTGCCGCATCCCAAATATCGCGGCAAGACCATTCCCGCCTACGAGATGATCAAACACTCCGTCAACATCCATCGCGGATGCTTCGGCGGCTGCGCCTTCTGCACCATCTCAGCCCATCAGGGTAAGTTCATCACCTGTCGTTCGAAGGAGAACATTCTCAGGGAAGTCAGGAAGGTCATCCAGATGCCCGACTTCAAAGGCTATCTGAGCGACCTGGGCGGACCTTCGGCCAACATGTACGGCATGCACGGCCGCAACCTGAAGGCCTGTGAGCGCTGCAAGCGCCCTTCGTGCATCCATCCGCAGGTGTGTCCCAACCTCAATACCGACCACTCGGCCCTGCTCGACGTCTATCATGCCGTAGACGCCCTGCCCGGTATCAAGAAGAGCTTCATCGGCAGCGGCGTGCGCTACGACCTCCTGCTCCACGAGAGCAAGGACGAACGTAGCAATCAGGCTGCCCGCCAGTATGCGCGCGAACTCATCACCCACCACGTCAGCGGCCGTCTGAAAGTGGCTCCCGAGCACACCAGCGACCGCGTGCTGATGCTCATGCGCAAACCCTCCTTCCAGCTGTTCTACGACTTCAAGCGCATCTTCGACCGCGTCTGCCGGCAGGAAGGCCTGCGCCAGCAAATCATACCTTATTTTATATCCTCCCACCCGGGATGCCAAGCCGAGGACATGGCCGAACTGGCCGTCATCACGAAAGACCTCGACTTCCACCTGGAGCAGGTGCAGGACTTCACGCCCACGCCTATGACCGTGGCCACCGAGATGTGGTACACGGGCTACGACCCCTACACGCTCGAGCCCGTCTTCTCGGCCAAGACCGACCGCGAAAAGCAGGCCCAACGCCAGTTCTTCTTCTGGTACAAACCAGGCCAGCGTAACGCCATCGAGCGCGAACTCAGACGCATCGGAAGAGCCGACCTCATCCAGAAACTCTATACGAAAGCACCCGCTTTGGGCGATAAACCGGCCATTCTAAACAAATTTAACACACAATCCTTTGATAAACCAGAAAAAAGGCGTAACTTTGCAAACAGAAAGAAGAAACGGTAGCCGCGAGGGCCACTCCAGAGCGAGGAGGCCACTCTGCACCGAGGTGCTACCAAATACACAAACTGGGGGTGCGAACGTTCGATCGGGATACTCATCAAATAATACAGAAAACCGAGAACGCATCTTTTGCTAATGGCGGGCCACATAAATCTGCATTCCTGCGGACTAAGCTGCAAAGCCGGTGGATTACAAAGGCGGAGAGCACTCAAATCATTTCAACTCGGAGTTTCATCACATCACTTCGTACCCCCTTTCCCTTTTCCTCCCTTACGATTATACAGCATCGGGCAGGCCCCGAGGGGCTCATGTTGTCGTGCCATCCCCTTTGCAATTGCAGGGGGGAACCGTTGCGTGCCGTTTTTATTGGGCGTAAAGGGTATAAAGGGGAAATCAGGGCAAAATCATCATTCCAAGGGGGGAATCAGAAGCGGCCCTCTTTGCGCAGTCGCCAGACGTAGCCGGCGGTGCCTGCCACCACCAGCAGCAACCCCAAGGCCAGCACCGCGTTCAGACGACTCAGCCCCGTCACGTAGCTCAGCACGAGAACCGCCACACCGGCATAAACAAGGGGCAAACCCACCAGATTTTTCAGTTTTTTCATCATATTATGCTTATTTTGGTGCAAAAGTAATAAAAAAATTTGGTTGGTTGAAGAAAATGTTGTAATTTTGCACCGCATTTTGCGAAAGTAGGTCAAATCAGGCCAGCCCGAGCGAGGTGCAAAACCGTTTTAATAACATTTTTAATCAATCATTTTAAGTAGTATGAATCAATACGAAACCGTTTTCATTTTGACTCCCGTTTTGTCTGATGAACAGATGAAGGAAACGGTCGAAAAGTTCAAGAAGATTCTCACAGACAATGGTGCAGAGATTGTGAACGAAGAGACCTGGGGATTGAAGAAGATGGCTTACGCTATCCAGAAGAAGTCGACAGGTTTCTACTGTCTGCTGGAGTTCAAGGGTGAGCCCACTATCGTTGAAAAGCTCGAGACCGGCTTCCGCCGCGACGAGAAGGTAATCCGTTACATCACAGTTAAAGAAGACAAGCACATGGTGGCTTACGCTGAGAAGCGCCGTGCAAAGCTTGGTAAAAAAGAGGAGGCTTAAACTATGGCAGAACAATCAGAAATCCGTTATCTTACTGCTCCTTCCATCGACACGAAGAAGAAGAAGTATTGCCGTTTCAAGAAGAGCGGCATCAAGTATATCGACTACAAGGATCCCGAGTTCCTGAAGAAGTTCCTCAACGAGCAGGGTAAGATTCTTCCCCGCCGCATCACCGGAACCTCTCTGAAGTACCAGCGCCGTGTGGCTCAGGCCGTGAAGCGTGCCCGCCAGATTGCCCTGCTTCCCTACGTAACCGATTTGATGAAATAATTAAAGAGGAGGAAACAGAATGGAAATTATACTGAAAGAAGATATTATCGGTCTGGGATACAAGAACGATATCGTGAATGTGAAGAACGGCTATGGCCGTAATTATCTCATCCCCACAGGCAAGGGCGTCATCGCTTCGCCGAGCGCAAAGAAGGTGCTCGCCGAGAACCTGCGTCAGCAGGCCCACAAGCTGGCCGTCCTGAAGCAGAACGCCGAGGAGAAGGCCAAGGCTTTCGAGGGTGTTGCTCTGGAAATCGCCGCCAAGGTTGGTGCCACTGGCCAGCTCTACGGTTCTGTAGGCGCTGCTCAGGTAGTGGCTGCTCTCGCCGAGAAGGGTATCGAGGTTGAGCGCAAGATCGTCACCATGCGCGATGCCAAGCAGCTGGGTGACTACGAGGCCGTTATCCACTTCCACAAGGAAGTAGAGGTGAAGGTGCCCGTGAAGGTCATTGCCGAGAACCCCGAGGATCTTGAAGCCCCCGTCGTAGAGGAAGCTCCCGCAGCAGTTGAGGCAGCCGCCGAGGCCGTCGAGGAAGCTGTTGAAGAGGCTCCCGTTGCCGAGGAGGAGGCTCCCGCAGCAGAGTAAAGTTTGGAACTATCATTTGCCCTGTAAAGCAAATCAATAGCAAATCCCAGCCCGGATTCTTCCGAGGCTGGGATTTCTTCTTTTATGGCAAATGCTGCCCCTTCAGGCGCCACATCTGTGGGGGCATCAAAAAACCCAGGGCGATGCCCTGGGCTATGAGATACTGCCACTTCGGGTTACACGCGGCGCAGCCGCCTTACACGACGCGTCAGCGTCCTTACACGCGACGAAGTCGCCTTACACGCGGCGCAGCCGCCTTACACGACGCGTCAGCGTCCTTACACGCGACGAAGTCGCCTTACACAGCCCGAAGGGCCTTACACGCGGCGCAGCCGCTTTAGCTCGTGGATGGTCTGCAGCGGGTCGGCAGCCTTGAACACATAGCTGCCACTCACCAGCACGTCTACACCGGCGGCCACCAGCCGCGGAGCCGTCTCCGCCTGAACACCGCCGTCCACCTCAATCAGCGCGTGGCTGCCACTCTGCGCAATCAGCTCGCGCAGGCGCTTCACTTTCGCAATCGTGTTCTCGATGAACTTCTGACCGCCAAAGCCAGGATTCACACTCATCAGCAACACCATGTCCACGTCGCCGATGATGTCCTCCAGCACGCTCACCGGCGTCGACGGGTTCAGCGTCACACCTGCCTTCATGCCCGCAGCGTGAATCTCTTCAACCGTACGGTGCAGATGCGTCGACGCCTCGTAGTGCACGTTCATCATCATTGCGCCCAGCCGAGCCGTCTGCTCGATGTAGCGTTCGGGCTTCACAATCATGAAATGAACGTCAAGCGGTTTCTTGCAAATCTTCGATACAGCCTCAATCACGGGGAAGCCGAACGAGATGTTCGGCACAAACACACCGTCCATGACGTCCAGGTGCAGCCAGTCGGCCTCGCTGCGGTTGATCATGTCGATGTCGGCAGACAGATGGGCAAAGTCTGCTGCCAGGAGCGATGGAGATACCAGAGTCTTCATGATTCAGCGTGTTTTTTCAGTTCAGGCAGTAAACCTCGTTTCGTCCGTTATGCTTAGCCACCCTGTACGTGTAGGCAATCTGGCGAATCATGTTCAGTACGTGTTCCGATGGTTTCATTTCTTCTTGAGTAAAATACTGCATAGGCAATTCTTTTTTGGGGTTCTACTACTTATATAACGCACACCCTACAGCATTTATTATATAACCCGAAAGAAATTTTTTCCGAATGCTACAAATGCCCCTTCTGTGTCCTGCGGAAGCACCTTCCGTACCTTACGGAAGCCTCCAAAGGTACTATAAAAACCGGCGACATTTCAAAGTTGAAGGATAAAAAAGTTTTCTGTTTTTGACCTCTTTTGACTATAAAAGAATGAATAGTTGCCAAAAAGGGTGATTTCGCATAACCAAAAGGTGCTATTTCCGATAATTCTTCTTACCTTTGCACCTGCATGGATTGGGAAGCGTTCAAGAAAAACCAGGCATTTGCGGGGCCTACGAAACCCTCGATGCATAGGCGACGGGTGGGGCACGACTACCAGTCGGCAAATTTTAGTTGCCATCCAAGTTTTTCCCTTTTTTTTCTTTCGGGGAAAGAATATATGAACTCTTTTTTGTACTTTTGCAGGCGGAAATAATGAAAAAAGAAACGGAGATGAGAGATATGGAGCAGATGGATGCACGATATGAGTTGTACGACTTCAGGCCGGAGAGCCCTGACTATGTGCGGATGATCAGTTCGCAGGCGGGCATCATGCCTGACTATAGCGAGGAACGGCTGCGCCTGCTGCGCAGCTCGGGGGCTGCCTCGGGTGGCTACGGGACTGCCTCGGAAACTACCGGGACTGCCTCGGAAGTTACCGGGGGAGAGGCGCGGAAGGTACTGCGCGTGGGCATCTTTGCCGACGACATGCCGCAGAACATCGTGACGCGGGTATATAACTACCGGCTGGACGTGGTGTGGCTAAAAGGCGCAGAAAGTCAGGTGATGATTGACAATCTGCGCCGTACGCTCGATCCTGATATACGCCCTGGTATTCAGATCGTGAAGGAACTGCCTGGGGCTTGAGCCACCCGCTGTTTGTCAGATGCTCAGTTCGTCGAGCACCTTAAAGAGTTTCTTGTCGAAGGGCTTGTCTTGCCTGATGGCTTCTGACAGCGGCACGTAGACCACTTCGTTGTTGCGCACGCCTACCATGACGTTGCGCTGGCCCTGCATGATGGCCTCGATGGCTCCGACGCCTGTGCGCGATGCCAGGATGCGGTCGTGGGCCGTAGGCGAGCCGCCGCGTTGCAGGTGGCCGAGGATGGACACTCGCACGTCGAACTGCGGGAACTCTTTCCTTACGCGGTCGGCGTAGTAGAGGGCGCCGCACTTGGGGCTTTCCGAGACGATGACGATACAGGAGCGCTTCGACTTGCGGATGCCGTGTTCCATGAATCGTGCGAGCTGGTCGGCGCGCGTCATGTCCTCGGGCACGATGGCTGCTTCGGCACCGCAGGCGATGGCTGAGTTTTGTGCGAGGAAGCCTGCGTCGCGTCCCATGACTTCGACGAAGAAGATGCGCTCATGGCTCTGGGCGGTGTCGCGGATGCGGTCTACGCACTCCATGATGGTGTTCATCGTAGTGTCGTAGCCGATGGTGGAGTCTGTGCCGTAGAGGTCGTTGTCGATGGTTCCGGGCAGTCCGATGCAGCACACGTCGTATTCGCGTGCGAACTGCATGGCTCCGGTCAGCGAGCCGTTGCCGCCGATGACGACGAGGGCCTGGATGCCTGCTTGCTGCATTTGCTCGTAGGCGCGTGCTCTTCCTTCGGGCGTCGTGAATTCCTTCGACCGGGCCGTCTTCAGAATGGTGCCTCCCATGCCGATGATGCCGCTGACGTTTTCGGTTGTGAACTCCTGAAACTCACCGTTCATCAGTCCTTCGTAGCCGCGATAGATTCCAACGGGCTGATAGCCGTTGCAGATGGCGGCTCGGGTGACGGCGCGGATGGCGGCGTTCATGCCTGGCGCGTCGCCTCCGGAGGTGAGAATTCCTATTTTATGAATCTTTGCCATAGTGTTGAGGGTAATAATAAGGGCAGTCCTGTGTTAGCGGGGCTGCCCTTTTGCTGGGTTTGTGGAATTAAAGGATTGTCTTCACGGCTTCGAGCATGCCCTTCTCCTGGATGAGGTCGAGGTCTTTCTTGACGAGTTCGGCAAGGCCTTTCACGCCGTGCAGGTCTTCGCCCCAGATGAACTCGGCCGAGAGCACGCCGTCGGTAACCTTCTGCGTGTCGCCCGTAGCCCAGAGGTCCTTGAGCAGCTGCATGATTTTCTCGTCGTCGTTGGGCACGATTTCGGCTCCGTTCTCGCGCACGCCGCCTTTGTAGTAGGTGATGATGGCTGCCAGTCCGAACACCAGTCCCTGCGGCAGCTCGCCCTTGCGCTCGAGATAGGTCTTGACGCCGGGCAGGTCGCGAGCCTGGAACTTGGGGAAACTGTTGAGCATGATAGAGGTCACCTGGTGGTCGACATACGGATTGTTGAAGCGCTCGAGCACGTCGGCGGCAAACTGCCTGAGCTCGTCCATCGGGAGGTTGAGGGTCTCCATGAGTTCCTCGAACTGCACCTTGTGGATGTACTTTCCGAGTACGGGGTGGTTGCAGGCGTCGCGCACGATGTTGACTCCGCTCAGGTAGCTGACGGGTGAGAGCACGGTGTGCGGGCCGTTGAGGAGCGTGACCTTGCGCTCGTGGTAAGGCTTCTCGCTCTCGGCGATGAGCACGTGGAGGCCAGCCTTTTCGGCGGGGAACTCCTGACGCAGTTCTTCGCACGTCATGTTCTCCGGACGCTCGATGACCCAGAGGTGGAAGATTTCGGCCTGCACGACGAGGTTGTCCTTATAGCCAATCTTCTGCTGAATGTCGGCAATCTCCTTGCGCGGGAATCCGGGCACGATGCGGTCAACGAGTGTGGCGCAGACGTAGTTGTACTTCGTGAACCACTCGCGGAATCCTTCGTAGTCCTTGCCGAGGTCTTCTTTCCAGAGGTCGATGTACTGATAGATGCACTCCTTCAGCTTGTGGCCGTTGAGGAAGATGAGCTCGCAGGGCATGATGATGAGTCCCTTCGTGGGGTCGCCGTTGAAGGCCTGATAGCGGCGGTAGAGCAGCTGCACGAGTTTGCCGGGATAGCTGCTGGCGGGAGCGTCGTTGAGTTTGCAGGCGGGGTCGAAGGCGATGCCGGCCTCGGTGGTGTTGGAGATGACGAAACGAATCTCTGGCTGTTCGGCCAGCGCCATGTAGGCCCAGTTCTGGGTGTAGGGATTCAGGGCACGGCTGATGACGTCGATGCGCTCCAGCGAGTTGACGGCCTCGCCGTTGAGTCGTCCCTGCAGGTTGACGTGGTAGAGGCAGTCCTGGCCGTTGAGCCAGTCTACCATGCCGCGCTCGATGGGCTGTACGACGACAACGCTTCCGTTGAAGTTGGTACGCTGATTCATGTTCCAGAGAATCCAGTCGACGAATGCACGAAGGAAGTTTCCTTCGCCAAACTGGATGACTCGCTCAGGCATCGTGCTCTTCGGCGCGAAGTGCCTGTTTAAAGGCATAAGTTTTTCCATGTTATGTTTCTGTTTATCTGTTATGTTTCTTGTTATTGCTGAACGTACTGCAAAAGTACTAAATAATTGTCAGTTAGGTGAACCATTAACCAACATTAACATGCAGCGCGTGCTTCTGCCGCCCGTGGGGGCGGGCAGCAGGCTAACGGGCGCTGACGTACTTGTGGAGCGTCTTCCTCACGGCTCCGGCTCCGGCGAAGAGTTCGCGCACCATGCCTTCTATCTGCTCGCCCAGGCCTGCCTCGTAGAGGTTGAGCCCGAAGACGTCCTTGCGGCTGTAGAGCTGGCGCAGGCAGGAGTAGTCCTGGTCGGGCTTGCCCACCTCGAGCGGTGCCACGATGGCCTGCAGCTCGTCGAGCATGGGGTCGGGCGAGGGAGTGAACGGCTGCAGGTTGTCGTCGAGTCCCTTCAGGTAGCGGGCATAGCCGGCCAGCGTGAGGGGGATGAGCACGAGGTTCTGCATGTCGAGTCCGCGGGCCAGATATTTCTTGATGGTCTCGCCGAAGCGGATGGGCAGTTTCTGCGAGGTGTCCATGGCGATGCGCTGCGGGGCGTCGGGCATGAAGGGATTGGGCAGTCGGCGGTTGATGACGGCTCCGATGAACTCGTAGGGGTTCAGCACGCCTGGGTCGACAACGACGGGCATGGCCTCGATGTAGCCAAGCTTCTGGACGAACGGGCGCAGGTCTTCGTCGGCCATCTCTGCCGAGATGAGCGTGTAGCCCAGCATGCAGCCATAGATGCTCATAGCCGTGTGGAGCGGGTTCAGACAGGTGGTGACCTTCATGGTCTCGACCTTGTCGACCGTCTCGCGTGTGGTATAGAGGGCTCCGCCCAGATGGAGTGGGGGACGGCCGTTGGTGTAGTGGTCCTCGATGACCAGATACTGCACTTCCTCGGCGTTGACGAAGGGAGCGGTGAACGTGTGGCGCTCGGTCTCGATGTAGTCGTTGTCCTCGAAGCCGTCGGCAGCCAGCAGCTCCTTCACCTTCTGATGGGGGCGGGGCGTAATCTTGTCGATCATCGACCAGGGGAAGGTCACCTTCGTCTCGTCCTTCAGATAGTCGAGGAAAGCGGCGGGAACAAGCTCCTCCTGTGCCCAGCGCTCGGCATAGGCCATGACGCCGGCCTTCACGCGGTCGCCGTTGTGCGAGCAGTTGTCCATGGACTGGACGGTGAGCGGCAGTTCGCCGGCGAGGAACCGCTCGAGCAGCAGGCGCGTGACCTTTCCCATGGCGAAGACGGGCTGCAGGCCGCACTCCAGATCGGCCTCGTTGTAGGAGTAGCCCTTCTCGGTGATGGTGAAGGAAATCATCTGCAACGAGGGCTGGCGGAAGATGTCGACCAGACGCTGCCAGTCGGGGAACTGCGGGTCGGCCTTCAGCGCCTCGGTGACGCTGGCGACTACTTTCTTGCCGATGGTGCCGTCGGAGCAGAGCGACACGCTGAGCGAGAGATTGTCGTAGGGCGCATAGGCCTTGTCGATGACTTCGAAGTCGAACGTCTCGGCCACGATGACGCCTCGGTCGTACTTGCCCGTGTTCAGGGCGTCGTTGAGGATGGCAGCGGGGAAGGCGCGGAAGATGTTGCCTCCGCCGAAGTGCACCCACGTGGGTTCATCATGTGTCTTGCGACGAATGTCCTCGATATTGAATTTCGGAAGCTCATAGCCTTTCGCTTCCCACTCTGCGGCATTTAGCTGGCCGGACAGCAAGTCTGTTAATTTCATGTAAGATGATAAGAGTTATAGTTTTTTTCAGATATCTCAATACCTGATTTCCATCAGGCAGAGACGTGTTTCCTTGTTATTCTTGAAGAACGGAACATTAGGGCGTGATAATGCGATAGTTCCCACTCAGATGCATGAAAGCAAAGAGCCGGAGCAATCCCTCGTAATAGGCGTCGAAGTAACCGTCTTCAGCAGGTTCGTGGCGAGCATTCCACAAAGCGTTGACGAACTCTTTGCTGATGTCGTGAGAGCACATCACCGATGCTGCTGCCAGCGTGGCAGCAAGTCCGACGCTGTGGCGGAGCTTTCTGAATCCTCCTGCCTGCAGAATCTCGTCACCTTCAGGCAGCGTGCCGTCCACACGATATTGGTCAACGTACGAGTCGATGCCTTGTGAATAGAAGAATTTCTGGATGGTCTCGCCATACTTCTGTTGCCATTCGCGGTCGGCACAGCTCCACTCGTAGTCGAGTGCCATGTTCATGGGCACACGCCAAGAATCGTAGCGGAAGTTGTTGTTGCCGAAGCGGCGTGGGGTAGTGGCTTGCTGCTGTTGTGGTCTTCCTGGGAAGCGGGGCATTTGCATCTCGCTGCCGTCATACTGGCAGTTGTCGGCATTCAGTCCTGTCTTTTCGTTGATGGCCTTATGCAGAAACTCACGACTCTTTTCGGCACATTCTTTCCAGTAGTCGCTGCGTCCGTCGTCGGCCCACTTGGCCCACACCTCATAAAAAGCAGGAATGTGATAGCTGGGGTCGGTGAACCGTTGTCCGAAGCCATCGGGGGTAAAGGTGATGAGTTTCGTTGCAGGGTCGATGAGGTACATTGTTCCCCGTCTGTCGCCTCCCCATGGGCCAGGCTGCTCAACTTGGTACTCGCGCGGCTGTATGCTGCTCAGGATGTGTTGAGCCTCAGCCTTGTAGTCGATACCCGTTTGGTTGCCCCAGCGGTTGGAGGCAAAGAGTAGGGCGGTGATGTAGTAGAGCTCACCGTCGGAGGCTGCACCTTGGGCATTACGTGTGCCGTCGGTCTTGCAGCTCCAGGCGAAATAGCCTTCTCGGTTACCATTCTTATGCTGCATGTAGCGTTTGCTCCAGCGCCATAGCCGGTCGAAGATGTCCTTCTTGTCGAACTGCACAGCAATCATCATACCATACGACATTCCCTCTGTGCGAACATCGTGGTTCTTGATGTCGGAGATGTAGGCCAAGGAGTCGCCCACCTCGAAGTAAACCTTGTCGGGTCCGTAGAACACGTCGTGAAACACTTCACGCACTTTTGCGTCAACATCCGCAGGTTTATACCCCATCTCAACCAGCAGGTTGCGGTATCGGCCTGTTTTGAAGGCCCCTTCCTTCCAGGGGCCTTGGGCAGAACACGTCATCGATAGGGTGAGCCATAATGCGGCAAAGAGTAATGTCTTCATTTTTTTTGTGGTGTTGCTTGCAGTTGGGGGACTTAGTCGAAGAATCCCGGCTGTTTGTACTCGATGCCCAGTTCGCGGTCGACGGTGGCGAGAATGCCCTGCACCTGTCCGAGGGCGAACATGCGGCCGAGCAGCGTGTAGCCTGCGTTGTGGCCGTGGCTCGACTCGTCCATGATGCCGCCCGGCTGGTCGGTGAACGTCATGCCGTGGTCGACGCGCATGGGCAGCCCGGGGTTCTCCTTTTCGAAAATGCGGCAGAGCTCGATGATATCGGCACGTCCGCCAAGGTGAGAGGCTTCGGTGAAGTCGCCGTTGGGGAAGATGTGGCAGGAGCGCAGGTGGACAAAGTGGGTGCGCGAGGCGAACTTACGTGCCAGGTCTACCACGTTGTTGTAGGCTCCGGCCGAGAGGCTTCCGGCGCAGAAGGTCAGTCCGTTGTGCTTGTTGGGCACGGCGTCGAGGAACCACTGGATGTCCTCCTCGGTGCGCACGATGCGCGGCAGGCCGAGAATCTCGATGGGCGGGTCGTCAGGATGCACGCACATGTTCATATCGCACTCCTCGCAGGTGGGCATGATGGCCTCGAGGAAGTATTTCATGTTTTCGCGCAACTGCTTCTTATCGATGCCTTTATAGAGGTCGAGGAACTCGCGGAACTTCTGAACGGGTGCCTCGTCGTTCTCTGAGAAGTTGCCGCTGACGAAGCCCTGCGTCTTGATGACGATATTCTCCACCAGCTTGTGGTCCTTCTCGGGGGTCATAGTCTTAGCCAGCTCGTCGCACTCGGCAATCACGCTGCGGCCTTCGCCCCATCCCTCGGGGAAGCGGAACTGCTCCCACTCCTCGCGTGCACCTGGGCGCTTCAGGATGTAGATGTCGAAATAGGCAAACTCGGCGTAGTTGAAATAGAGGTTCGTTGAGCCGTTGGGGTTCAGGTGGAGCAGGTCGGTGCGGGCCCAGTCGAGCACGGGCATGAAGTTGTAGCAGATGCAATGGATGCCCTCTGCCGAGAGGTTGCGCAGCGATTGCTTGTAGACTTCAATCTGGTAGTCGCGGTCGGGGCCTCCGTATTTGATGGTCTCGACGACCGGCAGGCTTTCTACCACGCTCCAGCGCAGACCGTAGCTTTCGATGTACTCTCGCAGGTCGCGGATTTTCTCGCGCGTCCATACCTCGCCCAGGGGTACGTCGTGCAGGGCCGTGACGATGCCTTCTACTCCAATTTGTTTCAGCATGGCAAGCGTAATCTTATCGTTCTTGCCAAACCATCTCCATGTTCTTTCCATTTGTAGTATATATATTAATAATGTGTTAATTCAAAAGGCAGGGTGCCATCGTTGGGGGCGGGCTCTATGTCGAGCAGGCGGCAGATGAGACTATAGACGCACACGTTGGGGAAGTGCGGCAACTGCAGGTGGGGAATGTCGGGGCCTATGGCGCGGAACATTGCGTGCATCTCCTGCAGGTTGGGGTCGTAGCCGTGGGTGCCGCCGGCGCTGATGGGCTTGTCGTAGACCACATAGCCTATGTCGGGCAGTACCACTACATCGCCGATGCGTGGCGACGAGCCGTAGTGGAGGTAGGCGGGAACCTCGCTCTTGCGCCACACGCGGGCGTGGTCGATGTCCTTCAGGGCCTGGTAGATGGAGTCGGCACAACCGGCGTTAGCGTATATACATGCAGGAATCTCGCCTTCGATGCTCCTGACCCATTCGGCCTTCAGCAGCGGCTTCACGTTGACCACATGCGTGCTGTCGACCCAAGCCATACCGTGGTCGGAGAGCACGATGAGGTTGACGCTCTTCTGCAGTTTGTTGCGGCAGAGTCCGTCGTAGAGCCGTCTGACAAGCGAGTCGGCCATCATGACAGCCTGGCGCGTGCGCTTGCTCTGCGGTCCGAAGTGGTGGCCGTTGGCATCGGGTTGTTCCAGATAGGCCATGATGAGCTGCGGACGCTCCTCGGCAGGCAGGGCCAGCTGTGTGAGTATGCCGTCGATGCGCTGCTTCAGTCCGAGCCGGGGCTTGGCATCATAATTATAATAGGTGTCAGGGTGCTGGCCCATGATCTCGACATCAGAGCCCGGCCAGTAGAAGACCGCCGTTCGCACCCCCTGCCGCTTGGCTGTGATCCAGATGGGCTCACCACCATAATACTTCGGATTGAATTTCTGCTCGGCATCCGACAGCGAAAACACGTCGCCGGTCTCGGTATCCATGAATCGGTTGGCGATGATTCCATGGTGATCGGGATAGAGTCCTGTGGCCAGCGTGTAGTGGTTAGGGAAGGTCTTCGAGGGGAACGACGGAACGAGTCCTGATTCCACTCCATTTTCAGCCATAAAGTCGAACATCGGCGTGTCGTACCAGAAGGGATAGTCCCATCGGCAGCCGTCGAGTGAGATGACAATTGTAGTATTGCGCGCATTGCAAGAAAATGCACACAAAAATGAAATAGATAGTGTAAAAATAAGCCTTTTCATCTTCTTTCTTTACAAACTGCGAACAAAGTTACAAATTTTTTTGAAAAAAAGCGTAAAAAGATGCTTTATTTCAAATATTTTCAGTATTTTTGCATTGTCAAAAAGGTTTTTGTTTCCTTAAACAAATTTATTATGGCTAAATACAACATCACAGAGAAGAAAGAAAAAAAAGCTGCCTATCGGATGTTGGTGAGTGCACCCTTGATGGACGAGCTAAAGGAGAAAATACTTGATATCATCCTTATTCAGAAAAAGTTTAAGGATAAGAATTACTCAGCCAAGAGACTCGCAGAGGATCTGGGCACCAACACTCGTTATGTGTCGGCCGTGGTGAATGTGAAGTTCCACATGAACTACACTTCCTTTGTGAACAAATACCGAATTGACGAAGCGATGGCAATGCTGATGGATCAGCGCTATGAAGACCTGAGCATGGAGGAAATTGCGGATCTCGTAGGATTCTCGAATCGCCAGTCGTTCTATGCGTCGTTCTACAGGATTACCGGTACCACTCCGCGTGACTTCAAGAAGACTCACTACGAGCAGCATCCCGAGCTGATGGAAAAATCGAAGAAGAAAAAGAAGGAAAAGAGAGCTGCCGCAGCCAAACTCAAAAAGCAAGCCCATGAAGATTCATGACTTTGAATACGTCGGTGAACGATTTGCTGATATTCAGGTACTGCGATATCGCCTGAATGGTTTTGAAGCACTTACTACCAACCAGAAACTATACATTTACTATCTCTCCCAGGCAGCCTTGTGTGGTCGGGACATCACGACCGACCAGTTTGGAAAGTACAACCTGCGCATCAGGAAACTGCTCGAAAGCGTCTACCTGCATTATCGGGGCAATCGTGAGACGGCGGCTTTCGGCGCTTTCCTGGAATACTTGAAGCGGGTGTGGTTCTCAAATGGCATCTACCACCATTATGGTTGCGAGAAGTTTGTCCCACAGTTCGGTGAGGACGACCTGAGGGAGTGGGTCGGCGCGATGGATGCGACCCTTTTGCCCCTGAGCGATGGCGAGACGACCGAAAGTCTGCTGGCGGAGCTGGTGCCCGTCATCTTCAATCCCAACATACTTCCTAAGCGTGTCAACAAGGCCGACGGGCAGGATCTTGTCGAGACCTCGGCATGCAATTTCTACGAGGGCGTCAGCCAGGCCGAGGTGGAAGCCTACTATGGCTCCATGAAGAACGCGGCCGACGACTGCCCTCCCTCCTTTGGCCTGAACTCCAAACTCGTGAAGGCCGACGGAGTTCTGAAGGAACTGACCTGGAAGACCGACGGCTTGTATGGCGCTGCCATACGCCAGATAGTCTATTGGCTGGAGAAGGCGCAGGACGTAGCCGAGAACGACCAGCAGAAGAAGGTCATTTCCCTGCTGACGCAATACTATCGTACGGGCGACCTTCGCCTGTTCGACCAGTACTCCATCGAATGGCTGAAAGAACTCGATGGCGACATAGACTTCATCAACGGCTTCATAGAAGTGTATGGCGACCCGCTGGGATTGAAGGCATCGTGGGAGGGACTGGTGGAATACAAAGACAAGATAGGAACCCGCCGCACTCAGGCCATCAGCAGTAATGCCCAATGGTTTGAGGACCATTCGCCCGTTGACCCGCGGTTCAAGAAGAAGCAGGTGCGCGGCGTCACAGCCCACGTGATTTGTGCCGCCATGCTGGGGGGCGACGAATATCCCTCTACGGCTATCGGCATCAACCTGCCCAACGCCGACTGGATACGCGCCCAATATGGTTCGAAGAGCATCACTATCTCGAACATCACGGATGCCTACAACAAGGCAGCGCGCGGAAACGGATTCAGCGAGGAGTTCGTGATTGACGATGCCACCCGTAGCCTGATCAATCGCTATGGCGACATCTGCGACGACCTGCATACCGACCTGCACGAATGTCTGGGACACGGCAGCGGACAGTTGCTGCCTGGTGTAGACCCTGATGCGCTGAAAGCCTACGGCAATACCATCGAGGAGGCGCGGGCCGACTTGTTCGGGCTCTACTACATAGCCAGCGAGAAACTGCTGGAACTCGGGCTCGTGCCCGACAGGAATGCCTACAAGTCGCAGTACTATACCTACATGCTCAACGGCCTGCTCACCCAAATGGTGCGTATTGAGCCGGGACGGCAAATAGAAGAGGCCCACATGAGAAACCGGGCCCTGATAGCCCGCTGGGCCTACGAGCATTCCAAGGGGGCTGTCTCCCTGATTCGACGCAACGGCAAGACCCATCTGCTCATTAACGACTACAAGGCTCTGCGAGACCTGTTTGCCCAGTTGCTGGCAGAAGTGCAGCGCATCAAGAGCGAAGGTGACTTCGAGGCTGCCCGCCAGTTGGTAGAGAAGTATGGCGTGAAGATTGATGCCGACTTGCATCAGGAAGTCCTGACAAGATATAAGCGATTGAACCTGGCGCCCTACAAAGGCTTCCTCAATCCTTGGCTGAAGCCTGTGACCGATGCCGAAGGGAAAATCGTCGACATAGAAGTTGACTATTCGGAGACTTACGACGAGCAGATGCTGCGCTACAGTCGTGAGTACGGATTCTTGTAATGAATAATTATTGAAAGCCAACATGACAGACCAGACACACGAAAAACTGAAAAAAATCAAACAATCGTTTCGTTTGTTGATGAACGGAGTGGCTTCACGTTCCATGCGCAACAAGGGGGCTGACTACAAAATCAACTGGGGCGTCAGCCTGCCAGACTTGCAGCAGATGGCCATTGAGTATGGAAAGGACTACGAACTGGCCATCGAGTTGTGGAAGGAAGACATTCGCGAGTGCAAGATTCTTGCCACGATGCTGATGCCGCCCGAGCAGATGCCGGCCGAGATTGTTGACATCTGGATGGAGCAGACCCATTCGCAGGAGATGGTTGAGATGGCTTGTTTCCATCTCTATCAACACTTGGACTACGCCCCGGTACTGGCCTACCAATGGATGGCAGCCGAAGACGATTTGCATCAAATGGCCGCCTACCTGATTCTGGCCCGCATCTTTTCGCGCGGACAGGAACCCAACGAGCGGGGCATCAACGAATTTTTTGACCAGGCTGCGTCGGCGCTTGAGAGCGAGTCGGCTGGTGTGCGCCATGCCGCGATGAATTGTGTGCTGCGCTTTGCCGATTTAGGCGAGGATTATGAAAAAATGGCGCGGAATGCGCTTTGTTTAGATTTTTTATAGATATGTAGCGCTCGAATGTGCTGGAAATTTAGTATTTTTGTGCGTCTTTAGAGTAATTGATTAAAAATGGATACTAAAATAAAAGCCCACGTAAGGCAAATACTTGAAGATTATCTTGTGGCCAACAAATGCCGCAGGACACCTGAACGCTATGCCATCCTGGATGCTATCTACAGCATAAAAGGCCATTTTACGATCAATGAACTCAACGACGAATTACTGAAGAATAACTTCCGGGTGAGCAGGGCTACGCTCTATAATGCCTTGAAACTGTTCATCTCTATGCATCTTGTCGTGAAGCATATCTTCCCGAAAAGCATCAAGTACGAGGCTGGCTATCAGAATTCAACCCATTGCCACCAAATCTGCACGATTTGCTGGAAGTCTGAAGAGGTGAACGTGTCTTCGATAGAGGCTGCCGTGAACAAGATGCGGCTGAAGCGTTTCCACAAGGAGGGCTTCGTGCTGTACATATATGGCATCTGCCGGAGCTGTCAGAGCAAGGCAATCCATTAAAAGGAAAAAATAATCAACTAATAGTCAGGATTCATGAATACAGGTAAAGTTGACGTTCTGCTGGGTCTCCAGTGGGGCGATGAAGGAAAAGGAAAGGTTGTTGATGTGCTGACGCCTCATTACGACGTCATCGCACGTTTCCAAGGTGGCCCTAATGCCGGCCATACACTCGAGTTTGAGGGTGAAAAGTATGTGCTCCGCAGCATTCCCTCCGGCATATTCCAGGGAGGAAAGGTAAATGTCATCGGCAATGGTGTGGTGTTGGCCCCCGACCTCTTTATGGACGAGGCTCGCGACTTGGAGCGCAGCGGTCATGAGCTGAAGTCGCGCTTGCACATATCGAAGAAAGCCCATCTCATTATGCCGACCCACCGGCTGCTCGATGCTGCCATTGAGGCTGCGAAAGGCAAGGACAAAGTGGGCACCACAGGCAAGGGCATAGGTCCCACCTATACCGACAAGGTGAGCCGTATGGGCCTGCGCGTGGGCGACATCCTCGACAACTTCGAAGAGAAGTATCAGGCCCACAAGGCGCAGCACGAGAAGACGTTGCGTGCGCTCGGTTTTACGGATTATGACATTACAGAAGTGGAGCGCAAGTGGATGGAGGGCATTGAGTACATGAAGCAGTTCCCCATCGTCGACAGCGAGCATGAAATCAACAACTTCCTGCGCGAAGGAAAGAGCGTGCTTTGCGAAGGCGCTCAGGGCACCATGCTCGACGTTGACTTCGGAAGCTATCCTTTCGTGACTTCCTCAAACACTATTTGCGCTGGAGCTTGCACAGGTCTTGGCATCGGCCCGAATAAGATAGGGATTGTCTATGGCATCATGAAAGCCTACTGCACACGTGTAGGGGCTGGTCCATTCCCCACGGAACTGTTCGACGAGACGGGTAAGCGCATCCGCGACCTGGGCCACGAGTATGGTGCTGTGACAGGACGTGAGCGCCGTTGCGGCTGGATCGACCTGGTGGCACTCCGCTATGCCATCATGGTGAACGGCGTCACCGAACTGATCATGATGAAGAGCGACGTGCTCGACGACTTCGACACCATCAAGGCTTGCGTGGCTTATCGTCAGAATGGGGAGCGCATAGACTATTTCCCCTACAGCGTGGAATCGGGCATAGAGCCCATCTACGAGGAACTTCCAGGCTGGCATTGCGACATGACCCACATGACGAGCGAAGAGCAATTCCCTCAGCAGTTCCGCGACTATGTGGCATTCCTGGAGCAGCAACTTGAAACACCGATTAAGATTATCTCTATTGGCCCCGATAGAGCACAAACAATATTGAGAAATGGCAAATAAACCAAGTATTCCCAAAGGTACGCGTGACTTTTCGCCTATCGAGATGGCGAAGCGTAACTATATCTTCAACACCATTCGTGACGTCTATGCCCTCTACGGCTTTCAGCAGATCGAAACTCCTGCTATGGAGACCCTGCAGACCCTGATGGGCAAGTACGGCGAGGAAGGCGACAAACTTCTGTTTAAAGTACTGAACTCCGGCGATTTCTTGTCGAAAACGACAGATGAGGAACTGCGCGAGCGTAATGCGCTGCATCTGGCTGCCAAGCTTTGTGAAAAGGGATTGCGTTACGACCTGACTGTGCCTTTCGCGCGCTTCGTCGTGATGCATCGCGATGAGATTCAGTTCCCCTTCAAACGCTATCAGTATCAGGCTGTTTGGCGCGCCGATCGTCCCCAGAAAGGTCGCTACCGCGAGTTCTACCAGTTCGATGGTGATGTGGTGGGAAGCGACTCTCTGCTGAATGAAGTTGAACTGATGCAGATTATCGACACGGTCTTCACGCGCTTCGGAGTGAGAGTACAAATCAAGATCAACAACCGAAAAATCCTGACGGGTATTGCCGAAGTCATAGGAGCAGCCGACAAGATAGTCGACATCACCGTGGCTATAGATAAACTCGACAAGATTGGCCTGGAGAATGTGAATGCCGAACTTCGTGAAGACGGACTCACCGACGAGCAAATTGCAAAACTCCAGCCCATCATCACGCTCTCGGGCAGTAACGAGGAGAAACTTGCAACCATTGCCGAGGTGCTCGCTACATCTGAGGTTGGACTGAAGGGTGTTGAGGAGAGCCGCTTCATTCTCGACACGTTGAAGACGTTGGGATTGAAGAACGAGATGGAACTCGACCTCACGTTAGCTCGCGGACTGAACTATTACAC
Organism: uncultured Prevotellaceae bacterium; assembly: GCA_902781315.1. Taxonomy (GTDB): domain Bacteria; phylum Bacteroidota; class Bacteroidia; order Bacteroidales; family Bacteroidaceae; genus Prevotella. The sequence goes on along the minus strand of CACZIT010000007.1, from coordinate 40,800 downwards.
GGGAGCTATCTTTGAGGTGAAGGCTCTCGATGTGCAGATTGGCAGCATCACAGGTGGCGGTCGCTACGATAACCTAACGGGCATCTTCGGCATGCCAGGTGTCAGCGGCGTGGGCATCTCGTTTGGTGTCGACCGCATCTTCGACGTCCTCAATCAGCTGGATGCCTATCCGACGGATGCCGTCAACGGCACGACGGTACTTTTCATTAACTTTGGCGATAAGGAAACTGCCTATTGCTTGCCGATGGTAGGAAAACTGCGTGCAGCAGGTGTGCGTACGGAACTCTTCCCCGATGCGTCGAAGATGAAGAAGCAGATGTCGTATGCCAACCAGAAGCAGATTCCGTTTGTTGCCTTGGCTGGTGAAAACGAAATCAACGAAGGCAAGTTCACGCTGAAGAATATGCAGACTGGTGAGCAGCAGTTGCTTACTCCCGACGAATTGCTGAAAGTGGTTATGTCGTAGGGCTTGAAGCATGAAACGTTTTATTTCATACATTCTCTTGGTGGTTGGTTTGTTCGCATTCACTTCGTCGGGCAAACTGACCACCATTTTCATTATTGGCGACTCGACGGCTGCCGACAAGCAAAATCCGCAGACAAACCCTGAACGAGGGTGGGGAATGGTGTTGCAGGGATACTTCGACCGCCATGTAAGGATAAGCAATCATGCCGTGAATGGACGGTCGTCGAAGAGTTTCATCGACGAAGGGCGCTGGCAGAGGGTGCTCGAAGAATTGAAGCCCGGCGACTATGTGATTATTCAGTTTGGCCATAACGATGAGAAGAACGATTCGTTGCGTCATACCTTTCCCGGCGGGTCTTTCGATGACAACCTGCGTCGTTTCGTAAGGGAAACGCGCCTTCGCAAGGCCACACCCATCTTGATGAATGCCGTGGTGCGCCGCAACTTCTTCCAGGCCAGCGATGGCAGCGCGGAGGACGAGGCCTTGCGCAACACGAAGTATGAGGACGAGCAGGTGAACAGCGACACCCTCATCGATACGCATGGAGCCTATTTGCTTTCGCCCAAGCGCGTGGCTGCCGAGACGGGCACCCTCTTCATCGACGCCAACCGCATCACCCACGACCTGGAGCAGGGCCTGGGCATAGAGGGCTCACGCCGGCTCCATATGTGGTATAGGCCTGGAGAAGTGGCAAGCATTCCGAACGGGCGACACGACAATACACATTATAATATATATGGCGCGCGCGTTGTTGCAGGATTGCTGGCTGATGCGATTGTCCGGCAAGTACCTTCGCTGAAGAAGCACCTTCGCCATTATGACTACGTCGTTTCGTCGGAAGGAAGGGGCAACTACATGTCGCTTCAGGAGGCAATAGCTGATGCTCCGAAGGGCAAGAAGACTGTGATTCGAGTGCTCGACGACCATTATCAGTTGCCGCCGCTACCCTCTGATAAACGTATAAAGATAGTGCGTTGATGCCTTTGAGCAATAAAACAGGTGGAATTGGTAATCAATTCCACCTGTTTTGTAATGCAAATTAACTGAATTTGCTTCTTATTTGCCGAAATAGCGCTTCAGCAGACCAGCGAAGCCTGCACCATGACGAGCCTCGTCCTTTGCCATCTCATGAACGGTGTCGTGGATAGCATCGAAGCCGGCAGCCTTGGCATTCTTGGCAATGCGGAACTTGTCTTCGCAAGCACCTGCCTCAGCGGCAGCACGCTTCTCCAGATTGGTCTTGGTGTCCCATACGCACTCGCCCAGCAACTCTGCAAAGCGGCTGGCGTGGTCGGCCTCTTCGAAAGCATAGCGCTTGAATGCCTCTGCAATCTCGGGATAGCCCTCGCGGTCGGCCTGACGAGCCATAGCCAGATACATACCGACCTCGCCGCACTCACCATTGAAGTGGTTGCGCAGGTCTTGAATCATCTCCTCGCTCACACCCTCGGGCTTGCCATCGCCAATCTTGTGCTCAGTAGCATAGGCGGGTACTTCGTCTTCCTTCAGTTCTGTAAACTTTGAGGCAGGAGCCTTACAGATGGGGCAACGCTCGGGAGCCTCAGTACCTTCGTGAATGTAGCCGCAAACGGCGCAGATAAATTTTTTAGCCATAATGTTTTTGTTTTTTATAAAGTTAATAATGTATTCTTATCGCTTACAAAGATAGGCAAAAGTCTTTATATACCAAAATCTTTTTTGCCGTTTTATGAATTATTACGAAATATTCCGCGTTTAGAGATTATGTTTGTTCTTCCGATAGGCCAGGGGAGTCATTCCGCTTTTCGACTTGAAGAAATTAGTGAAAGCCGACTGGTCGTGGAAGTCCAGTTCGCTGGCAATCTCGCTCATGGTCATGTCGGTGGTCTTCAGCAATTTACATATCTCGTTATATAGGAATGACGACAGGTAGCCATAGACGGTGTTGCCCGAGAGTTCCTTCACCGTGCGCGAAAGATAGGTGGGCGTGATGTTCAGCTGGTCGGCGTAGAACTTGATTTGCCGCTCTTTGCGAAAGTTGCGCATGGCCAGGTGAATGAAAATCTTGAAAAGATTCTCTTTGTGCTTGATGTCTTGAGGTGTCACGTTGCTGCCATAGATCATCTCGGCCAGGAACAGCTGCGAGACGTGCATGTAGTGCTTCAGCATCTCACCTTTATAAATATGTGGCTGGCGGATGGCTTTCAGAATTTGCTGGAAGAGCTCGTAGAATTCGGCTGCCTTCGATTCGTCAAGATGGAAGACGGCATGCGAACGGATGACCTCATAGGGCAACTGCGACCGCAGGTTTTCGTCCATATCCAGAATGTCGTCATAATACTGGGCATCAATCAGCAGGTGGATGGCGTTTACCTCCTGCGTGCTGCCGTGGTAGGTGACGTGGCAATGTGGCGGCAGAATCATCAAGTCGTGCATGTCGAGTTCCAAGGGGTCGTTGTCCACCTCGTAGCTATGCCGTCCGTCGACGATAAGCACGATGCTATAGCAACTCAGCGATATTCCTTCGACAGGGAGTATCGTGATGAGGTTACGGTCGGTCGTCATGCACGAGATAATCGCACCGAAAGTGTCTTCTATGTGGAAAAGGTCATTTATCTCTTGCAGATTGTAATGTCTTGTAGTCATAGATTTGCAAATTCTGTTTGCAAATTTACAAATAAAAAACAACATTTGCAAATCTGTGCAGGATTTTACAAAAAATGGTTTGGATTTTGTAAATGCTTTCTTAAAAATATTGTCTACTTTTGCAACCGAAACCTAATAACATCGAACAATCTTATGGCAACATCATTGGTACTGATTCAATTGGCAATCGTGCTGGCATTGATTTTTATCGGTGCCCGCGTAGGAGGCATCGGCCTGGGTATCTACGGCATGGTTGGCGTGTTCATCCTGGTATTTCTTTTCGGATTGCGTCCGGGCAGCGTGCCGGTCGACGTGATGCTCATCATCGTGGCCGTCATCACGGCCACGGCAGCCCTGCAGGCAGCAGGCGGCCTTGACTATCTCGTGGGCTTGGCCTCGAAGTTCCTGCACAAGCATCCTGAGCGCATCACTTACTACGGCCCGCTCACCACGTGGCTCTTCTGCCTCGTTGCCGGAACAGCTCATACTTCTTACTCACTCTTGCCCATTATCTCCGAGATTGCCCGCGACAACAAGATTCGTCCCGAGCGTCCCATGACGGTGGCCACGATTGCAGCCTCGCTGGGCATCACCGGCAGTCCCATGTCGGCCGCCACGGCAGCCGTCATCAGTACCGACCTGCTGGGTGGCAAGGGCATCGAGCTGAAGGACATCCTGCTCGTCTGCATTCCTGCCTCGTTCATCGCTATTCTGGTGTCGGCCTTCGTGCAGAACCGCGTAGGCAAGGAACTGAAAGACGATCCCGAATACCAGCGCCGCTTGCGCGAGGGGCTCATCACCGAGAAAACGGTGAAGACCGAGGTGACTGCTATGACTCCCGAGGAGAAGCAGCGTGAGAAGCATGCCAAGCGTGCCGTGTTGGCCTTCCTGCTGGGTGTGGCGCTGGTCGTGCTGTTTGGCTCCGTACCCTCACTTCGTCCGTCGTTCATGGTCGATGGCGCCACAGAGCGCCTGTCGATGCCGCACACCATTGAAATCATCATGATGTCCATCGCCGCCCTCATTCTCATCGTTGGCAAGGCCGACGTGAAGGCTGCCGTGAAGGGCAACATCTTCGCCGCAGGCATGAATGCCATGGTCAGCATCTTCGGTATTGCCTGGATGGGCGACACGTTCTTCAATGGCAACTTGGATTTCTTCCGCAGCCATATTGCCGACATCGTCACGCAGTATCCGTTCCTTTTCGCCGTGGCCCTGTTCATCATGAGCATCATGCTGTTCTCGCAGGCCGCCACCGTGCGCACACTCTACCCGTTGGGCATCGGCCTTGGAATCAATCCGTTGGCGCTCGTAGCGATGTTCCCCGCCGTCAACGGCTATTTCTTTATCCCGAACTATCCCACCGAGGTGGCAGCCATCAACTTCGACACCACCGGCACCACGCGCATTGGCCGCTACGTGCTCAACCACTCGTTCCAGCTCTCGGGCTTCATCACGACATTCGTCAGCATCGGTGTGGGCTATCTCATCATCACGTTCCTCTATTAATATAAACCATAAACTTTAAACTTTTTAAAAACTTATCTATCATGAAACAAATGCGTAACATTCTGGTGCTCATCGCACTGCTGGTTTCAGTCAACGTAGTTGCTAAACCCAAAATCCGTATTATTGCCACTGGCGGTACAATCGCTGGTGTAAGCCAGTCGGCCACTTCTTCTGCCTACAGCGCAGGCCAAGTGGGCGTGCAGACCCTTATCGACGCCGTTCCCCAGATGCTCTATCTGGCCGACATCAGCGGCGAACAACTCGTGAACATCGGTTCGCAGGATATGAACGACGAGGTTTGGCTGATGCTTGCCAAGCGCATCAACCAGCTCCTCAACGAGGAAGGCTATGATGGCGTAGTGGTCACTCACGGAACCGATACGATGGAAGAGACTGCCTACTTCCTCAACCTCACCGTGAAGAGCGACAAGCCCGTGGTGCTCGTGGGCTCCATGCGCCCCTCTACCGGCATCAGCGCCGATGGTCCCGGTAACCTCTATGCTGGTGTGGCTGCTGCTGCAAGCCCCGCTTCTAAAGGCCGTGGCGTGCTGGTCTGCATGAACAACCTGCTGCTTGATGCCAAGGACGTCATCAAGATGCACACCACCGATGTGGCAACCTTCCAGAGCGCCAACTATGGCAAAGTGGGTTACGTCTATAACGGCGAGGCCATCTACAACCGCAGCATCGACAACCTGCACACCGTGAAAAGCGAGTTCGACGTCACGGGGCTCGACCGTCTGCCCAAGGTGGGCATCGTCTATGGCTACGCCAACTGCTCGCCGCTGCCCATGCAGGCCTTCGTGGATGCCAAGTACGATGGCATCGTGCTGGCTGGTGTCGGCGATGGCAACTTCTACAAGGACGTGTTCGACGTGGCTCTGAAAGCTCGCGAGAAGGGCATCAACATCGTTCGTTCCAGCCGCTGCCCGACAGGTCCCACCTGTCTGAATGGTGAGGTCGACGACGAGAAGTATCACTTCGTGGCTGCCCTGACGCTGAATCCTCAGAAGGCCCGCGTGCTGCTCATGCTGGCTCTAACCAAGACCCACGACTGGAAACAGATTCAGGAATACTTCAAGAAGTACTAATCGAAAACCTTTAACACCTTATTAATATAATGAAGCAATTAATTCTGTTCAGCGCCATGCTTGCCGTGACTCTTACGGCCAATGCCCAGGGCGGCAACACCCGTATGGGTGGCAACGATGGCGACTACCAATCTCTCGCTGAGCGCGTGGCAAAGATTGAAAAGAAGAACGATATGTTCAACGTCTATTTCAACTATGCTGCATCGGCTCAGGCCAGTTCCTACGACGACGAGTGGACGTCGCACTTTGCCAACAAGCAGATGCGTCTCGAAATCAAGGGTAACCTCACCGACAAGCTGTTCTACCGTCTGCGTCACCGCATGAACAAGTCGAATGCTGCCAAGGGCGAGGACAACTTTGCCAAGGCTACCGACATCATGATGGTGGGCTACAACCTGAACGACAAACTCTCGCTCATGGGTGGTAAGATGTGCCAGATATGGGGTGGTTTCGAGTTCGACGAGAACCCTATGTACATCTATCAGTACTCCGACATGGTTGACAACATGGACAACTTCATGGCTGGTTTCGTGGCCAGCTACAAGCCTGTGCCAACGCAGGAGATTGCTGTTGAGGTCTCAAATGCCAACAATGGTCAGCTGACTGAGGACTATGGCGATTACCTCATGACAGTAGGTCCCGATCATGAACTGGAAGCCGTACACCCTGCCAATCATCCTCTGACGTTCATCTTGAACTGGAACGGTTCGTTCTTCAACGACAAGTTGCAGACGCGCTGGTCATGGGGCACGCAGAAGCAGGCTGAAGGGCTGAGCTCAAAGATGCTCGTCCTTGGACAGCGCCTGAATCTCCCGAAGTTGCAATGGTACTTCGACTACATGGGAGCCTGGGACGGCTTCGACCGCCTGGGGGTTGCATCCAGCGATGGTGTTTCAGCCTATCTGTCAGAGGCCGAAATCGACCCTGATCGCACTCAGAACGTCCGTTTCAAGGATGTGAACTACAACTCCTTCATCACAAAGCTCAACTGGCAGTTTGCTCCCCAATGGAACCTCATGCTCAAGGGTACCTACGAGACTGCCAACGTGAAGAACATCGACAAGCTGAAGAACTTCCGCAAGTCCATCGGCTGGGCTGGCTCCGTGGAGTACTATCCCGACAAGTCGCAGGACTTCCGTGTGTTCCTTGCCTACATCGGCCACAAGTACAACTACAGCGAGAAGATCGGTCTGTCCTCTCACAATACCAACCGCATCGAACTCGGCTTCATGTATCGCATCAAGTGTTACTAATTAAAACAACACCCTCAAAAACAATAACTAATAATTATGGAAGAAAAGAAATTCAGAGTAGAGAGCGACCTTCTGGGCGAGCTCAAAGTTCCTGCTGAAGCACTCTATGGCGTGCAGACTCAGCGTGGTATCAACAACTATCACATCTCTCGCAAGAAGATGCGCGACTATCCCGACTACGTCATCGCCATCGCCTACGTGAAGCTGGCTGCCGTGCAGACCAACCACGCCCTGGGTGTCATCAACGACGAGATCGCTGGGGCCATCTCGCAGGCTTGCCGTGAGATTATCGACGGCAAGTGGCACGAGAACTTCCCCATCGACATGATGCAGGGTGGTGCAGGCACATCGGTCAACATGAATGCCAACGAGGTCATTGCCAACCGCGCCCTCGAAATCATGGGCTACGAGAAGGGTGACTATCAGCATTGTTATCCCAACGACCACTGCAACTGCGGTCAGTCCACCAACGACGTCTATCCCACCACCATCCGCCTGGCCCTCATTCGCATGAACAAGAGCCTCGTGGCTTCGCTGACGGGTCTGATCTCGGCTCTGCGCTTCAAGGGCGAGGAGTTCAAGGACGTCATCAAGATGGGTCGTACCCAGCTGCAGGACGCCGTTCCCATGACCAGCGGACAGGAGTTCAATGCCTATGCCAACAACCTCGAGGAGGAAATTCTCAACCTCGAGCGCAACGTGAAACTGCTGCACGAAATCAACATGGGTGGCACCGCCATCGGTACAGGTCTGAATGCCGTTCCCGGCTTCGCCAAGCTCTGCGCTGCCAACCTGTCGAAGCTCACGGGTGAGGCCTTCGTATCGGCTGCCGACCTCGTTGAAGCTACGCCCGACACGGGTGCCTACGTCAGCTACTCCAGCGCCCTGAAGCGTCTGGCTGTGAAGCTCTCGAAGATTTGTAACGACCTCCGCCTGATGGCTTCCGGTCCCCGTTGCGGCCTGAACGAAATCAACCTGCCCCCGAAGGCTCCCGGTTCCAGCATCATGCCCGGTAAGGTGAACCCCGTCATTCCCGAAGTCGTCAACCAGGTTTGCTTCAAGGTCATTGGCAACGACACCACCGTCTCGTTTGCTGCCGAGGCTGGTCAGCTGCAGCTCAACGTGATGGAGCCCGTCATCACCGAAGCCCTCATCGAGAGCCTCACGTGGTTGAAGAACGCCATCGACACCCTCACCGAGGAGTGCGTGCTCGGCATCACAGTCAACAAGGAGCGCTGCTACGAGATGGTGAAGAACTCCATCGGTATCGTCACCGCCCTGAATCCTTACATTGGCTACAAGACTTCGTCGAAGGTTGCCAAGGAAGCCCTCGAGACCAACCGTTCTGTCTACGATATTGTGCTCGAGAAGGGCATCATGACGCAGGAGAAACTCGACGAGGCCCTCGACCCGAAGAACATGCTCGCCGGCCACAAGTTTGTGGTTAAGTAAGAGCAAAGCGAAGCTCACTTCAGCTTTGCCGCGCGTGAACAAACTCGGCGCAGCCAAGTTTGTTGTTAAGTAAGAGCAGAGCGAAGCTCGCTTCAGCTTTGCCGCGCGTGAACAAACTCGGCGCAGCCAAGTTTTTGGTTAAGTAAGAGCAAAGCGAAGCTCGCTTCAGCTTTGCCGCGCGTGAACAAACTCGACATAATTCCCCAGAGCAACATCAGGTTGCTCTGGGGTTTTTGTTAGGAATAATATAGCAGTTCTTTCTCCGCTTCGATATGAAGGCGTCCCTTTGCGCTGAGCGCGTCGCCGAGCGGACCTGTTGCCAATGAATGACTTCGGAGAAGTCAAAGTATTGGTACCCCCAGGTCTACTGACCAGGGGCTTATCGCAACTCACGCAAGAACACGACTTCGAAGATGTTGCACCTTGCATGTCATTATTTCAGCGTGAGTTGGAATATTCATGAGGGCCTTCCAGAAGTATTACCACGGCCTGGTAATAGTTGTACCAGGGCCTGGTAAACGATCTCCCAGCGCGTGGTAATACCTTTACCAGGCCGTGGTACATGGATTACCAGCGCGTGGTAAACAGTTGGTAATACAGATCTATAGGCGGAAAAAGGGTAATTTGGAATCAGACCTTGTGAATGTAAGAACACAAAGCATAATACTATATATAAAGAAACCCGACGATTTTTCGCCGGGTTTCTTTGTATGAAATAGAGTAGGGGAATTACTTTGTCCAGCGCGGGTCGCCGATGCCGTAGTACTTCACGTCCTCGTTGCCAACGGTGAAGTCGCCGGCGGCAGCGTTCTTGAACTGCGGGTCGACTTCCTTGCCGTTGGTGTCAAACCAGGAGATGGCCTCGGTGTTGCCATCGGCCAGCGAGAGCAGGTTCTGGGTGTTCCAGTAGTAGTTGTTCTCGAGCGTCGGGGCAGCATCGGTAGACTTCTGGTTGGCAAAGCCACGCTTGTTGTTGAAGTCGGTCACGATGTTGTTGGTGAACGTGATCTTGTTGCCTGCATGGCGAACGTAGAAGAAGCGGTAGTTGGCACCGCCGGAGCCTACGTTGGCGAAGGTGCAGTGGTCGATCTTGATGGCGGGTGCCACATCGGCGAAGTCGCCTACGTTGTCCATACGCACGACGTCGCGCTCCTTAGCGCAGTTGTAGATGGTGGTGTTGGTGACGTTGAGCGTCTGGAACACACCCTTACGGCTGTCGAAGAAGTCGCCACCCGAGCACTCGATGTCGTGGATGAGGCAGTTGTTGATGGTGATGGAGCCCACCTTCACGGCCTTGTTGATGTAGTAGAAGCCCTTCGTGTAGTTGCGCACTTCGCAATCCTCGATGGCGAGGTGGTCGACGGTACCATCGGCAGAGAAGTCGAAGCACTGGCCACCATCTGTTCCTGTACCGTCGAGAATGACCTGATAGAGGTCGAGGCTGGCGTTGTCGATCTTCACACGACCCTTGATGACAGCACGGTCGCCGGCGCGAACGCTCTTGATGGAGAGGTTCTTGTCGACCGTGAGCGAACCGCCGAAGTCGGCTTCGTCGGTCTTGATGCCATACTCACCGGGGAAGAGGGCCAGCGTGGCTCCGTTCTCGGCAGCGGCTACGATGGCAGCGAGGTCGTCGCCAGGATTGACGGCGATGGCACCTCCGAGGTCGACAGCAGTGGTGAACTCAATCTTACCGCGGGTCTTGCCTTCGCGGGTGAGCGTAGCGGTGTAGGTGGTCTCGGGAGCAAGACCCGTCACGGTAGCGGCACCGGCAGCCACTTCAGCAGCGGTCACGGTGTGGGTGATGCCACCGGGATTGAGCGTGATGAGGTCGGCTTCCTCGCCGGCAGGCCAACGCAGCGTGACGCTGTTAGCGGTGATGTCTTCGTCCTTCACGGTGAAGAAAATCTGCTCGCTCTCGGTCTTTGCATAGGCGCCCGACCACTTCGAATCGCGCGACTGGTCGCCCTCGGTGACAGCCTGCACGCGGAAGGAGTACTGAGTCTGTCCGTAGAGACCGGTTACGGTGTAGGGAATCTGGCCAGCCGTAATGCCGGTGATGGTCTTCTGAGGTGTGCCTGCGAAAGTCAGGCTGTCGTTGGCATATACCTCGATGTTGTAGCTCGTGGCTCCGTCGACGGGAGTCCAAGTGAGGCGCACGTTGGTGCGGTTGACCACGCGTGCCTCGAGGTTGGTGGGCGAGAAGTTACGTCCGTAGATGACGCTCGTGATTTCGTCGGCCACGTCGCCACACGATGCCAAGGCCAGCGTTGCCAGCCCCAGCATAAAGAGCCTCCCCCGACCCCTCCTAAGGGAGGGGAGTCCCGATATGAATTGCTTGATATTTGATTTCATAATTCAGTATTTACGTAGTTATATTGTGAATACAATCCCATTAATCGCTGAGCTGGCCGAGGTTGCCGTCGTTGTTGAGCATGTTGTTGCTGGCATCGATGAAGCACTTCCAGATAGGCCACACGCAATGGGTGCTGGGCGTTGCAACATAAAGACCATCGATGATGTCGTCGGTCAGGATGACGCCCTTGCTGTCCTCGAACCAGTTCTTCGACTCCCAACCTTCGGCTGTGAGGGTGTTGATGTAGTCGGCATCGTTCTCGCCCTTGTTGAGACCGTAGACGCGAATGTCGTTGGCATCTTCAGAGGGATAGAGGAAGACCTTGTCGGGCAGGCCCTCGTAGGCACCAGTGCGGGTGGCGAGCGCCTTCAGCTTGGTCTTGGCTTCAGCCATCTTCTGGTCGATGATACCCCAGCGAACGAGGTCGTGCTTGCGCAGAGCCTCGCCAGCGAACTCAAGAGCGCGCTGCTCGTAGATGCCCTGACGGAAAGCCGTCTGGTTGGCGGTGTACTTAGCCTGGAGGGCTGCCACCTTGGCGGCAGGCAGAGCGCGGTCGAGCACGGGCTTCATGTAGCTCCATGCGGCGGCGGTGTTGCCGAGTTCGTTTTCAGCTTCGGCAGCCATCAGATAGACATCGGCCAAACGCATGTACTGCCAGTTGACACCGTCGTCGTTGGTAGAGGTAACGATGCGGTTCATCCACTCGTAGCGCAGCTTGCCGAACATCCAGCGGGTGTTGCCGGTGAGCACAACGTGCGACTTGCCATCGACGAGCTGGTTGCCCCACTCGTAAGGCACGCAGGTGATGTCGCGGCGGATGTCGTCGGCATCGTAGTCGTAGTAGAGCGTGGGCACGGGGCCGTTGACACCACCCTGAGCCTGCTGTGTGTACTGGTCCTTGGCGCGGTGGCGCACACCCCAGGTGTAGAGCACGCGGCCACGACCTGCCGAGAAGGGAATCTCCCAGAGGCTTTCGCCACCGGCGGTCACGTTGTCCTGACAGAGTTTCAGGAAGTTGTCCTTGAAGGCACCCAGTTTGCTGGAGCCGTGGGCAATGACTTCCTCGCACTCCTTGCGGGCAATCTCGTACATCTTCTGCGGAGCCAGGTCGGCATCCTTCGAAAGGCGATAGCCGTCGCCACGAAGACCGTAGCCACCGGCATAGAGAGCCAGACGTGCACGGAGGCCCTTGACGAAGTCCTTGTTGATGCGCTCGGTAGACTTGGTAATCTTGTTCTCGTTAGCCCAGTAGCAGTAGTTCTCGGCCTCCTCGAGGTCGGCGAGCAGCTGCTTGTAGATGACGTCGCGGTTGGTGCGCGGCAGATAGAGGTTATCAGAGTTGTTGGGCTCGAAGCGAGCGGGCACGTCGCCCCAGGCCTTAATGAGGTCGTTGTAGATGACGGCACGCAGCGTGAGCGCTTCACCCAGCAGCTGAGCCATGTCGCGGTTCGACTCGATGTTGCCATACTGGCGCAGTCCCTGAATGGCGAGGTTGGCACGCTCAATGCCCTCGTAGAACTTGGCGTAGGCATTGTTGGTGGTGTTCATCTGGCCGTTAGCGTCGAGCGTGTTGTAGTTCCAGAGGCTCTGCTTGTCGGAGAGACGGTCGTTGTAAGACGGCGTGTTGCCCCATTCCACGTCGGTGTTGATGCCGTAGTAGGGCAGGAAGCGTCCGCGATAGGAGTTGGTTTCGCCAAACGACACGTGAATGGACATCACCTCAGCCTCGGCCAGCGAATAGGTTCCGAAGACGGACGAGGCATCGAGTGACGAGATGCTGGGTGCGTCCATATCGCAGGAAGCCAATCCCATCACAGAAAGCGATAATATAGAAAGCTTAATATAATTCTTCATAATGTTTGTCCTCCTCATTTTTAGAAATTCAAGTTCAGACCAACAACGAACGAGCGGCTGCGCGGATAGCACGAGTAGTCGCAGTTAGGCGTGAGGGCCGTCTTGCGAATACCGTCAGCCTCAGGATCGAAACCTGTGTAGTCGGTGATGGTGATAAGGTTATAGCCAGTTACGTAGAAGCGGAGGTTGCCAATGCCAATCTTGCTGGTGAGCGAGTTGGGCAGGGTGTAGCCAAGGCTCAGCGTGTTGAGGCGCAGGAAGGAAGCATCCTCGAGGGCCCAGTCGGTAAGGATGAACTTACTCATGTAGGGGCTCCACATGGTGGTGTTCTGGTTGAGCTCGGCCAGGCGGGCAGGATCGTTGGAGAGCAGTCCTGTGGCGGGATCGAGGTTGGTCCAGCGCTTGCCTGCCTCCATGATGCTGGAGAGGCTGCGATACTGATACTTTGAAGTAGAGGTGTACTCAATCTTGTTGGCGTTGTAGACCTGATTGCCGATGCTGTAGTTGAAGTTGGCAGCGAGGTCGAAGCCATAAGCGCGAACGTTGATGTTGAAACCACCGAAGATGTCGGGATTGACCGTTCCGATCTTCGTGATGTCGTCGGCCGTGATCTTGCCGTCAGGACCGCCATCCTCAGCGCCGGCGATATCCATCAGCTTCAATGAGCCAGGACGCACTTCGCCGATAATAGACTGAATGGGTTTGCCGTCATGTCCGAGCCAGCCTTCCTTTTCGTCGTAGCCGGAGAAGTCGCTCACTTCGTAGCGGCCAGAGCCAGCGAGCTTGTAGCCCATGAGCGTTCCGAGCTGCTCGCCCACGGCAATCATGTAGTCGTTGCCAATCTCGGTAGAAGCCCAGTTGGTGTTCCAACCATAGTCTTCCATGATGCCAAGGCTCTTGATCTTGTTGCGGTTCAGGGCGATGTTGCCACCGAGGTCGATGCCCCAGTCCTTCTTGTTGACGGCGTGCCAGGTGAGGCTGAGCTCAACACCCTTGTTCTCGGTCTTACCCATGTTGCGATACTGCGTGTCGTAGCCGGTACCACCAACGGGGAACTCGATGAGCAGGTCCTTCGTGGTGTTGATGTAGCCTTCGATGCTACCGTTCAGAGCGCCGCCGAAGAGTGTGAAGTCGAGACCGAGGTTACGGGTGATGGTGGTTTCCCACTTCAGGTCGGGATTGGCCATGACCTTCGAGGGAGCCCAGTAAGACGAGACGCCGTTCACCCACGAGGTGGTCTTCGGCTCGTACATCTGAACAAGCTGGCCCACTGGGATGTTGTTGTTACCGGCGGTACCATAGCTCAGACGCAGCTTCAAGTCGTCGAGCCACTTTGTGGTTCCGGCCATGAAGGGTTCGGAAGAGATACGCCAAGCGATGGCTGCCGAGGGGAAGTAGCCCCAGCGGTTTTCCTTCGAGAACTTCGAGCTGCCGTCAGCGCGGAACGTAGCGCTGAGCAGGTAGCGGTCGAGGAAGTTGTAGTTGACGCGGCCGAAGAACGACAGCAGCTTGTCGTCGGCGCTATAGACGTCGTCGATGCTATAAGGCGACTGAGCCTGAGCGGTGAGACGCCAAGCTGTGGCGGCATCGAAGTCAACGGGATAGCCGTGAGCTTCATCAGCATCGACGTGCTTCTTGGTGATGATGTACTCATGACCGACGAGCACGTTCAGCGAATGGTCGTCGCTGTTGATGAGCTTCTTGAAGTCGTAGTTCACGGTGTTAGTGTTGCGGAAACGATGACGGAAGGTGTCCGTGATGCGGATGGCCGGCATGTTCTGCACGTTGACGGCGGGCACATTCTTAATATAATAGGTAGAAAGGCCCCAGAAGCGCTTGTCGTTCTCGGTGTAGTCGTCGTAGCCAAACTCAGTCTTGAGACGCAGGTTGTCGTAGACTTCCCAACCGAATGCACCAGCGATGTTGAGGTTCTTGCGGTTCTTCTTTCGGTCGTTGTCGCGCTGTACCTGCAGGGGGTTGTAGAGGTTGCCCAGCTCGTCGTCGGCACTACCAGCCGAAGCATCGAAGTTCTTCAGGGGGAACGGCGAGTAGAGGATGGCGTAGCGCAGACGGTGGTCGGAGTCGTAGGAGCCCGTGGCATCGTTGGCACCGCCACCGCGGATGTCGGTGTTGGCATAACGGGCCTGGAAGTCGAGCGTGGTGCGCTTCGAAGGCTTGGTGTTCAGTTTGAGCGAGAAGTTGTCGCGCTTGAAGTTCGAGCCAATCTGGATGGCCTTGTCGTTCATGTGGGCATAGCTGAAGGCATACTTGATGTTCTCCGAACCACCGTTGATGTTGATGTTGTGGTTGAAGGTGTTGCCCGTGCGGCCGTAGACGAGGTCCTGCCAGTCGTTGGTCTCGATGTTGTCATACATATCGATGTCCTGATAGTTGCCGAAGTAGTCGGTGTAGGAGGAAATCTTCTCAGGGTTGTTGCCGTTCTTCAGCAGGGCGAGCTCATACTGCCATGTGGCATAGTCGCGCGCGCCGATGACATCCATCTTCTTGGCAATCTTCTTCCAAGAGTAGTAGGCGTTGTAGCTCACCTTGGTCTTGCCTTCCTTACCGCTCTTGGTGGTGACGAGGATAACGCCGTTGGCACCACGCGAACCGTAGATGGCGGTCGACGAAGCGTCCTTC
The DNA here is from genome assembly GCA_902781315.1 of uncultured Prevotellaceae bacterium. GTDB lineage: Bacteria > Bacteroidota > Bacteroidia > Bacteroidales > Bacteroidaceae > Prevotella. The sequence goes on along the minus strand of CACZIT010000007.1, from coordinate 25,553 downwards.
AGCACGGTGATGTCCTCGATGTCGTTGGCAGGAATGTCGCTGATACCATCAACGGGGAAGCCGTCGACGATGTAAAGCGGGTCGTTCGACTGGGTGATGGAGCCGCCACCACGAACGCGAATCTTCACTTCGGCGTCGGGGGAGCCTTCAGTAGTAGTGATTTGCACACCAGGCATTTTACCCGTCAGGGCCTCCGAAGCGTTGGCCACGGGGACTGCCTGCAGCACGTCGCTGTTCACGGTAGCTACCGAACCCGTCAGGTCCTTTTTCTTTACAGTGCCGTAACCGATGACCACCACGTCGTTCAGACTTGTGGCTTCGTCTTCGAGCACTACGTTCACATCGCTCTTGCCGGCTACGTCGATGGTCTGCGTCTTCATACCGATGTACGAAATCGTCAGCTTCTTCGACGAACCTTTGAGCACTAACGAGAAGTTGCCGTCAATATCGGTCACGATGCCGTTACCGGTGACGCCCTGTTCCATAACAGTGGCTCCGATAATGGGTTCGCCCGTATTGTCTGCAACATTTCCTTTGATTGTCTGCGCTGAGAGCGCCGAGGCCATCAGCAGCAGGAGCGACACGAGTGTCGTTCTCATGTGGTTTAAATTACCAGACATACATTAATTTAAGTTAGTTAATAATTAAAAATTGAAATAATAATTCTGATTTAGGGTTACAAAGGTACAAAAAAAAGTCCACTTTGCAAAATTATTAGTCAAAAACATTGAAAATACTTGAAATGAGTGAAAAAGAAATGGCAACACTCCTGCATTTTTGAGGAGTGTTGCCATTTGTTGTTAGGCTGATTGTGTCAGCTTATTTCTTTACAATCTTCTTGCCGCCCACGATGACGATGCCCTTGAAGGCGTTGTCGACGCGCTGGCCGGCAAGGTTGTAGATGCGGCCGTTCTGCTGGGCCTCGGCATTGATCATCTCAACACCCGTCTCGCCGGTGAACTCGTAGGCGGTGACGTTCTTCAGACCAGGTGCGCTGAAGTACTTCAGCACATAGCCGTAGAGCTTCACTTCCTTACCCAGGTTGTCGGGGTTGTCCTGCAGGTTCAGGGCTGCGCGGATGTCGCCGGCAGGCAGCTGAACGGGGATGCAGTTCTCTACGTTGGTCTCGGCAGGATTGGTGGCGAGCAGCAGGTTGGTGGCAGTCTCGCAGCCCTCAGCGGTGAACTTAGCACCCTCGGCCAGCTTGGCACCATCAACGAAGCCCACGATGTAGCCCTTCACCCAAACCTTCTGCTGACCTTCGGTAGCATTGGTGTTCTCGGGAGCAGCTGCGATGACGTCCTCAACGGTCATCTCGGCAGGAGCCTCGGCCTTCGTGAAGGTCTTCTCGGCATAGATGTCGGCATCTTCCTCCCAAGCGCGCACGGTGCAGGTCTCGGTGATGGTGAACGGCTCCATGTAGCGCACCTGAGTGCTGGAGGTCTTCGGATCGGTGCCGTCGAGTGTGTAGTAGACGTCGTGGTCTACGTCCGACGGAGTGATGGTCACTACGGTAGACTCCACGAACGTGGTCTCGCCGCTGATGGTGAGCTCGGCAGGAGCAGCCTCGTCGACGCTCACGAAGTAAGCATTCGTCACCTCAATCTTATCCTTATACGAACCGCGGTTGCCGATAATGGTAATCTTGCAGCCGTTCTTGATGCCCTTCTCTGCTGCCAGAGCCTGGAATTCACCCTTGGCGCCGCCCTTCTCGGAGAGCAGGCCGTAGACGTAGACCGAACCCGTAGCATCCTCGAGGTCGAAGTTGCCGTACTTGTCGCCATCCTTCAGGTTCTTCACTTCACCCTTCAGCTTGTACCAGACATCGGTGCTCTCGGCAGCTGCGTTGAACTCGGCGATGGTGGCATCCTTCACTTCGTCGGGCTGGGGCTCGGGCTCTTCGCCCTGACCGTCGACGCTCACGAAGTAAGCATTCACGACTTCAATCTTGTCGCCATAAGAGCCGCGGTTACCACAGATGGTAATCTTCGTGCCGTTCTTGATGCCCTTCTCGGCAGCGAGCTCCTGGAAGAGCTTCTTCTCGCCACCCTTCTCAGAGAGCAGACCGTAGACGTAGACAGAGCCCGTCTCGTCCTCAAGGTCGAAGTTACCGTAGATGTCGCCGTCCTTCAGGTTCTTCACCGTGCCGGAGAGCTGATACCAAACGGTGGTGCTTTCAGCAGCTGCATTGAACTCGGCGATGGTAGCCTTCTTAGTCTCTTCGGGCTGGGGCTCGGGCTCTTCGCCCTGGCCGTCGACGCTCACGAAGTAGGCATTCAGCACCTCAATCTTCTCTTTGTATGAGCCGCGGTTGCCGATGATGGTAATCTTCGTGCCGTTCTTGATGCCCTTCTCGGCAGCCAGCTCCTGGAAGAGCTTCTTCTCGCCACCCTTCTCGGAGAGCAGACCGTAGACGTAGACAGTGCCCGTCTCGTCCTCGAGGTCGAAGTTGCCGTACTGGTCGCCGTCCTTCAGGTTCTTCACCGTGCCAGAGAGCTGATACCAAACGTCGGTGCTTTCAGCGGCAGCGTTGAATTCGGCAACGGTCACCTTCTTGATTTCGCCCGGCTGTGGTTCGGGATCAGGATCGGGCGTGGTACCGCCTTCACCGAGGGTGACAGTCATCGACTTAATCTGCGTGTTGCCGCCAACGGTGATGACTACTGAAGCAGCGTCACCGGTCCACTTGCCGGTTTCGAGCTTGCCGGTATTAGCGGTGTTGTTGCCCCACTTGCTGTTGTTCAGCGTGAATTCGATGGCGGTAATGTTTTTGCCCGCGGAGGCAATGGTGAGTGTGCCGCCATACATGCGGAGCGAACCTGTCCACATGCGGTTGGGGTTCTTGCCGTCGCAGGGCGATACGGTCACGGTCACGTCACCTGAAGTAGTGGACTTGTTCTCTGTGATGTCGCCGGCGTTGGAGTCGTTGCTCGAGAATCCGGAGAGCCCAAACAGCGAATACGCGTTGTCGGCAGAGAAGTCGAACTTGACTTCGTCAGCATACATGCTGCCACACAGCATCAGCAACATGCTGAGCAGCGAAAAGCGTAAAGTTTTTGTCATAATGTTTTGGTTTAAGTTATACATGTTTACTATCTGCCTGCAAAGTTACATCTTTTTTTCCAATCTCCAAAATTATGAGCTACCTTGCTTGTGAAAATCTGTTAACAGCGGCGGCTTGAAAGTTTAAATTTTATAAACGGGTGAAATGGTCTTTACAAACAGTGTTTTTATAGGATACAAACGATAATTTTGTAGGATGCAAACGATGCTTTTGTAGGATACAAATGGTGCTTTTGTTAGGATACAAACGGTGCTTCCATAGGATACAAACGATACTTCTATAGCCTGCAGGTGTTGTCTTGTTGTCTGCAGTCAGTTGCTCCTGTGGCCAGAAGGTTGTTGATGTTGTCTTTTGGTTGATGACAGCGATGACAGATGACAGATGGCAGTTTTTTTTAAAAGTAGGGAGAGAGAGGTTCTTATTAATAATAAGCCTCCAAAATCGGCGATTTCGAAAAACTGTCATCTATCATCTGTCATCGGATGAAGGGGGTGGGGAGTACTATAACCTCTCCATTTCCAGGGCAGCCCAGATGAAAGGACCTACACCCTTGGCATCGTTGTCGCGGATGGGTTCTGAGATGTAGTAGTCAAACGATCCGTCGCGGCGACGATTGTTGTCGGGACCCAGTCCAGACACCTCGCAACAGCGTGTCAGCGAGATGGTCTTGTCGGCATTGACACGGACAAACTGATCGACGATTCCGTTGAAGGCACGGATGCCTGCCTGCTTAAAGTTTTCGTCGAGCCACCCCATGCGGGCACCCTTCAGCAATACATAAGCAAACATTGATGAGCAACTGGCTTCCAAATAGTTACGCTCGTCTTTCACGTCGAGCACGTCGTACCACACCCCTGTCTTTTTGTCTTGATGATTGACCACCTCAGTCATGGCTTTTTGCAGCAGGCTGAGCACCTCCTGCCGACGAGCATAGTCCTCGGGCAGAGCCTCCAAAACTTCCGTCATGGCCATAACATACCAGCCCAGGGCGCGCCCCCAAGTGTGCTTGCTTTGTCCGGTTGCGGGATCGGCCCAGAACATCTTGTGCGTCTCGTCCCAGGCATGCTTCCAGAGGCGAGTCTTGGGGTCGTAGGTGCGAAGGTCGGTCTTCGTGATTTGGTCTACGGCATCGTCGTAGTATTTCTTTACTTTCTTGGCTTTCACCATGTCGGGAGCAGCCAGCGTGTAGTAGGGCAGACCCATGAAAATGCCGTCGAGCCACACCTGATTGGCGTAAATGGCCTTGTGCCACCACACTTTTTCTTTCGTTCGGGGCTGTTTTTCGAGCTGTCGGAAGAGCGTGCGTAGTGCTTTTTCTACGTTTTCCTGCGGTTGCAGCTTATTCAGACGATAGATGTAGCGTGCCGTGCGCACGTTGTCGAGGTTGAAATCCTCGTATTTGTATCCGGTGATGTTGCCTTCCTGGTCGATCATTTTGGCCGGATAGCGGCGCAGATATTGCAGAATCTGCTCGTTGCCGTAGGCCAGATAGGTGTCGAGCATGGCTTCCTGCTCAATGCCCATGACGTAGCTCCAACGGGGTTTCTTGGCAAAGTCGAGCATGTAGGGCTCGGGCGTGCGCTTCATTTCCGACCACGTGAGCCACTCGGAATAGCGGGCACGGCGCTCCCCCTGCTTGTCGGTGTAGGCAAAAGGCGGCTCCAGCAGCACCAGCTGGCCGTTGACGAAGAGTTGTTCGAAGTGCAGGTCGTGGCTCTTGCCTGTGCGTTTTACGGCATCACTCTGCACGCCGTCGAAGCGGCAATTCTTCACGTTGATGTTGTAGATGTTGTCCGAATCGTGCAAACCGTTGATCAGAATGCCGTACTTGCTCTTTTGGCAGGTGACGTTCTCCATGTAGACGTTTCTCACCGTAGGCACAAATCCGCGCTTGGCGGGCTCGTTGGGCTCGTATTCCAGGTTGATGCGCATCACGGCTTCGCGGCATTGCCCCACGCGCACGTTCCTCATATATATATTCTCAGTCACGCCGCCGCGGCAGGTGTTGGTCTTCAGGCGAAGTACACGGTCGAGATTGGGCGAGTCCATCTCGCAGTCTTCCACGAACACGTTGCGGCAACCGCCTGAAATCTCGGAGCCGATGACTACGCCACCGTGTCCGTCGGCCATCGTGCAATGGCGCACGATGATGTTCTCCGAGGGAATGTTCCAAAGGCGTCCGTCCTCGTTGCGTCCGCTCTTGATAGCGATGCAGTCGTCGCCCGTCTGGAAACGGCAGTTCTCAATGAGCACGTTCTCGCACGACTCAGGGTCGCATCCGTCACCGTTGGGGCCGTCGTTGATGATGGTCAGGCCGCGCACGGTGATATTCTTCGACAGCAGGGGATGCACCACCCAGAAGGGCGAGCGCAGCAGGGTGACGCCTTCGAGCAGAATGTTTTCACACTTATAAAGGTTGATGAGCTGTGGGCGCAGGCCTTTTCCCTGGAACTGGCGCTCCTCGATGGGGGTGCCGGCCTCGGCATACTTGAACAGCAGCGGTCGGCCCACTTTCTGGCTCTCGACGGTCTCGGGAGTCCAGCCGTAGGTGTCCTTGCCACACATCGGCCACCACGTCTCGTTGGAGCCGTTGCCATCGATGGTGCCGCGGCCGGTGATGGCAATGTTTTTCTCGCCGTAGGCATAGATGCAGGGCTGATAGTTCATGAGGTCCATGCCCTCCCAGCGTGTCTTCACGATGGGAAACAGCTTCGTGTCGAAGGCAAAGAGCAGATGGGCGCCCTCTTCAAGACAGAGGTTGACATTGCTCTTCAGCGTGATGGGACCTGTGGTCCAGGTGCCGGCCGGCACGATCACGCGTCCGCCGCCAGCCTTCGAACAGGCTGCAATGGCTTTGTTGATAGCCTTCTGGTTCTTGTCGGGCTTGGCGTTCAGCTTGGCTCCATACTTCGTGATGGGAAAGTCGCGCTGGGCAAACTCCGGAGCTTTGACGTTGTACTCGATTTGCCGGTAGAGCTCGTCGTTCCACCCTTGGGCCTGTGTGCCCAAGGAGATGAGCATCATGGCGAGCAATAGTTTCAATGTCTTCATTGTTGTAGAGGGTTGTTAGGTTTGGTCATTCGGTTGATTTTTTCCGAGTGCAAAGATACAAAAAAGATAGTATACAACTGCCGAAAAAGGCAAGATTTTAGGCTTTTTTCGGTCTGGAAGTGTTAAATATGCAAATTTCCTGCCGTAAAATTTGCATGTTTCGATAATAAAACCTATATTTGCCCCGTGTTTTTATGATTTCAATCCTTTTCTGAAATCGTTCCTCGAGGTTGGTAGCATCCTGCACCAACCTCTTTTTTTGCATTTTTTTTGATTAAAATTTGGTGGAAAGGCGAATTTGTCTTATCTTTGCAGGCGAATTTAATATAAATCAATCAGAGTTATCAACAATTTAAACATCAGAACGCCTATCGAAACATCATTTACTTAAGAATCAAAACTTAAAGAAATGAAGAATCTGAACGGTATGACCGACGAGGAGTTGGCCTTATCTTACGTTAATGGCGACAACAGGGCGTTCGACTTATTGTTGGCTCGGAATCAGTCTAAACTCTATGCCTACATTCTGTTCGTGGTGCACGACCGCGATCTGGCCGACGATGTGTTTCAGGAAACCTTCGTCAAGGTGATTTCGCGCTTGCAGGAAGGACGCTATACAGCCAGCGGCAAGTTCTCGGCATGGCTCATGCGCATTGCCCACAACGTGATCATGGACTGGTATCGCGAGCAGAAGTCCGACCGCATCGTGGAACCCACGGAAGGCAACGACCTGTCGAACCTGAGTGGCGAGCACCTCTTTGAAGGTAACATTGAAAACCAGTATGTCAACACGCAGGTGATGAAAGACGTGCGCAAGATTATGGACAACCTGCCTGCTCCGCAACGCGAAGTGGTCTACATGCGCTATTACCAGCAGATGTCGTTCAAGGAAATCTCTGAGACCACCAACGTGAGCATCAATACGGCGCTGGGACGCATGCGTTACGCCATCATGAACATGCGCCGCATGGCTAAGGAACACAACGTGGCGTTGCAGCTTGACTGATTGTCCTCAGTTTCTGGGAAATAGTCTTGCTTCGGCGTCAGATGAAAATGATAGTTTGAATATGAAGAAACAATATATCCTGGCTTGTGCTGCCTTCATCTTGTTGGCAGGCGGCACTTTGCAATCCTGCAAGGAAAAGAAACAAAGCGACGTGATTATCACCACGAAGCCTGTGGAGGAAAAGAAACTGCCCACGCAGAAAGTGGGCGACTACGAAATGGAGACTCCCGTCGATTGGGTGGGTTCGACCTATCAGGTAGTAGTGGAGCGCAAGGCTGACGAGTCGCTTCCGCTGGCCGACGATGGTCAGGGCAACAAGTATTTCGACAACCGCATCAGCGTGCGCGTGGTGAGAAAGGATGGCAGCGAGTTTTTCAACCGCACGTTCACGAAGGAGGACTTCTCGGCCTACGTGGATGCGCTCTACAAAAAGAACAGTGCCTTGTTGGGCATCGTGCTCGACAAGGCTGAAGGCGACTATCTGGTGTTTGCTGCCAGCGTGGGCTCGCCCGACAAGATGAGCGACGAATATGTTCCGCTGGTGTTGAAGATTTCGCGCTTTGGCGATGTCTCTGTCAGTAAGGACACGCAGATGGATATTTCGTCCGACCAACAAGGACAGCCGCAGTTGCCGGCTGAAGACGAAGAAGAGGATGGCGTTTGACGACCATCCTCTACTTTTTTTGTTTATCAAAGCTTCACAACCAGCTTTTCTTACTCAAGCAACGGTTCTCAAAAAAAGTCAGAACTTCGCCATCTTGATGGCAACCACAGCGCACTCGTCGCCTTTGTTGCCCAACTTCCCGCCCGAACGATCCTTAGCTTGTTGCAAGTCGTTGGTGGTCAGCAGTCCATAGATGACGGGAATCTCGCTTTTGGCATTCAGACGAGCTACCCCGTAGGTCACACCCTGGCAGATGTTGTCGAAGTGAGGCGTCTCACCCCGAATGACGCATCCGAGGATAATGACGGCATCGTAGCCGCCATTGAGGCACATCTGGTGGGCTCCATAGATGAGTTCGAAAGAACCTGGCACGGTTTTCACGTGGATGTTCTCGGGCAGCGTGCCGTGTTTCTCGAGCGTACTGACGCATCCCTCCAGCAAAGCTCCCGTGACTTCCAGATTGCGTTCGGCCACCACGATGCCAAAGCACATGTTGCTGGCATCAGGCACCTTCGAGAGGTCGTAGTCGGAAAGGTTGTGAAGTATTGTTGCCATGTTTTTACTCGCTCAGGCGCTGAATGTACTTGTCGATTTCCTGACTCTGAACGAGAGCCGAGTTGATGTACTTCTTCTTGATGTCCTGATACATCTTCAGAGCCTCTTCCTTGTTGCCCTGAGACTCAACGAGCTCAGCAGCCTGCAGGCGGAAGGTGGGAGCGATGCTGTTGTTGATACCGTCAGCACCCTGGCTGTCAGCCATGTCGGCAGCTTTCTTCAGCGCGCTGATGGCCTTGTCGAGCTGGTTGACGTGGGCATAAGCGTTACCCAGAGCTGCAATGGCTGCGGGGCTCACTACTGCATCGTCGGCAGGTGAATACTGGTCGAGGAACTTCACAGCCTCTTCCCACTTGCCCAGGTTGGCATAGCAGAGACCTGCATAGAGCTTGGCCAGATTGCCGGCATCGGTCGAGCTGTAGTCGCTTGCAATCTTCAGGAAACCTGCATAGCTGGCTCCGTCGCCGTTGAGGGCCTTGTCGTACTGGTCGGCGTTGAAATACTCCTGACCGCGGCCAAGAGCTGTGCTGGCCTTATCCTCGCGCGGACCTGCAATGCTCTTGTAGATGAAAATACCAGCGATGACTGCCAGCAGGGCAATCAATGCAACGATGAGATGCTTCTTGTACTTCAGCACAAAAGCCTCTGATTTGTTCAGTGTCTCGTTCATGTCGAGCACTTCCTGATTCTTTTTGTTTGCCATTTGTTTTTTATGTTTTTGTTTTGTTTGTTCACGTTTGTGCATAAAACGGTGCAAAGGTACAAAAAAGATAAAAGACGAAAGATGAAAGAGGAAAGTTTTTTCCTCATTTAACATAAATTTATACACAATTGCGCCCTTTTTCCCGTGATTTTTTGACTTTTCTTTTATCCTGCGCTTAAAAAACAAGCCGAAATGTGTCGCTTCAGAGGATTTTTTAGTAACTTTGCAGTCCAATGATACTGAAACAACTATCCGTCATCAACTATAAAAACATCTTGTCGGCCGACATTACGCTGTCGCCGAAGATGAATTGCTTCATCGGTCACAACGGTGAGGGTAAGACCAACCTGTTGGATGCCGTCTATTACCTGTCGTTCTGCCGAAGTGCCTTCACGGCCATCGATTCTCAGGTCATGAACCACGATCAGGATTTTTTTGTGCTGGAGGGTACCTATGGCGAAGACCATCCCGAGGCAGCAGATGAAATGTGTATCTACTGTGGAATGAAGCGTGGTACGAAAAAGCATTTCAAGCGCGACAAGAAGGAGTATCGACGCCTGTCGCAGCACATCGGATTGATACCGATAGTCTTTGTTTCTCCCTCCGACACGCTGCTCATAGACGGCGGTGGCGACGAACGCCGCCGGTTGATGGATATGGTCATCTCGCAGTATGACCGGACCTATATCGACGCTCTTGCTAACTATAACAAGGCTCTCCAACAGCGTAATGCCCTGCTGAAGATGGAGCAGGAACCTGATGCAACCCTGCTCGACATCTGGGAGCGCGAAATGGCCTCTAACGGCGAACTGCTGTTTGCCAAACGCAGCGCCTTTGTTGATGAACTCATCCCGCTCTTTCAGGATATCTATCAGCAGATAGCCGAAGGAAAGGAAGAGGTATCGCTGAGTTATGTGTCACATTGCCAAAGAGGTCCGCTGCTGGAAGTCATCCAGCGCGATCGCATGAAGGACAGGGCCGTGGGCTTTTCGTTGCATGGCGTTCATCGCGACGACCTGGAAATGTTGCTTGGCGGCTATCCCGTGAAGCGAGAAGGCAGTCAGGGCCAGCATAAGACGTTTGTCCTTGCGCTGAAGCTGGCTCAGTTCTTTTTCCTTAAGCGTACGGCCAGTGCTACAACGCCGTTGCTGCTGCTCGACGACATTTTCGATAAGCTCGATGCCCGTAGGGTGGAGCAAATCGTTCACCTCGTGTCGGGTGATAGTTTTGGGCAGATATTCATCACCGACACCAATCGCGACCATCTTGACCAGATACTTCTCAACAGCAACCTTGACTACAAGATTTTCCACGTCGAGCAGGGTGAAATTATTCCTAAATAATAAAACCGTCAATCCGCAACTATGTTTAAACGCCAGGTACAATCGCTCTCAGAAGTCTTGCATCAATTGCTCAGGCAGGACGGGTTGGAAACACCGCTTCGACAGAAGCGGCTGCTTGATGCGTGGGAAACGGTGACGGGATCGATGGTGGCACGCTATACGGGCGAGAAGTTCATCAAGAACCAGACGCTACACGTAAAAATAACAAATCCCGCCCTTAGGCAGGATTTGTCTATGATGCGCTCGCAATTGCTGAAGCGTTTGAATGCCGAAGTCGGCGCAATGGTGATTTCAGATATTCACATCTACTGATTCATTTACCTTCTTCTAACCAAATCTGCTATGTTCTGGCTACTATGACAGAGCGGATGTGGAGTGGGGTGTAGTCGAACGGACCTGCGCCCCAAGCCACCTTTTGCTGCTTCCCTTTGGGAGCGGTTGCTTCTGGCAGCTTTGGGAACGCTACTCCCTCGCTGAAGATGCGGAGGGCTTCGATGATGACGGGGTCGTCCTGATTGATGTACTGATGCCAGGAGTTCTCGTCGAGAATATTGTAGATGATGCGCGAATTGATGAAGCGCTCCAGCAACTTATGCGACTTCTGAATCAGCAGGTTGCGACGCTTCAGCCCATGTCCGTCGGCATAAGCGGCAAACTTCTCCACCATATTTTGCTTGACGAGATAAGCGGCCAACTTCTTCATGTCCTTGAACTCACTCAGTCTCTGGCGGTTATCGTCGGTATAGGCGAAGGCAAACTGCAGGATGAGTCCGCTCATGGCAGCCTGTTTGTAGTAGCTGGTCATGTCGACGGTGTCCTCAGGCACGAAGATATCAGGCGTGATGCCGCCACCGCCAAACACCTCGCGGCCGATGCCCGTATGATAGGCGGGTCCCGTGTGCTTGATGCTGTCTTGCGAGAAGAACTCGCCGTGCTCGTAGCGCGTGATGATGTCCAGTTCGTAGTCTTGGTCGTGACCAGCTTCGTAGGGCTTCTGAATGCAGCGTCCTGAGGGCGTGTAGTAGCGGGCAATGGTCAGTCGGATGAGTGAATGGTCGTTGAATTCAATCTGCTGCTGCACCAATCCCTTGCCGAATGAACGGCGACCAATAATGGTGGCGCGGTCGTTGTCTTGCATGGCTCCGGCGAAAATTTCTGCTGCCGATGCCGAGCCTTCGTTGATGAGCACCACCAACGGTATCTGCTGATAGCTGCCGTGTCCGTCAGAACGATATTCTTGACGGGGCGACTTGCGACCTTGCGTGTAGACGATGAGCTTGTTCTTAGGCAGGAACTCATTACTGATTTGTATGGCTCTGTCAAGATAGCCACCCGTATTGTCACGAAGGTCGATGATGAGATTGTCGAATCCCTCCTGAGAAAGCGTGGCCAGTGCTACCAGCAACTCGCCATAGGTGGTTTCTCCAAAGTTCTTGATGCGTATGTAGCCCGTATGGTCGTCAATCATATAGGTCGACGTGATGCTGCGCTGGGGTATCTCGCCACGGGTGACCGTGAACTGCTTTACGCCCTTCTGTCCGTATCTCATCACCCCGATCTTGACCTTCGTGTCTCTGGGCCCTTTCAGTCGGCGCATGGCTTCCTGATTGGTAACCTGCTTACCAATGAAGGAGCTGTCGTCAATGGTCACAATCTTGTCACCTGCCAGCAGGCCAGCCCTTTCGGCAGGGCCGTTCTTGATGACGCCCTGCACGTGGATGGTGTCTTCGCGAATGACAAACTCGATGCCCACACCTGAGAACGAACCCTTGAGGTCGTCGTTGGTGGCTTGCACCTCTTTCGCTGTCATGTAGACGGAGTGGGGGTCGAGTTCGGCCAATATCTGCGGAATGGCCTTCTCCACCAACGAGTCGAGGTTCACCTTGTCAACATACTGGTCGTCGATGATGTGGAGCAAGTTGTTCAGTCGGTTGCTCCCGCTGTTGATGATGTTCAGCCGGTTGCCGCCAAAGTGGTTGGCATAGAAAGTGCCGATCACAATGCCCAGCACTACGCATAGTGCCAGCATAACGGGCATATACCTATTCTTGTTGTTCATAAGCTTCAGTCTCCTAAGTAAATGACTTCAATTCCAGCACGCTCAAGTAGTTCGATGCCATCGGTAAGGCGATATTTCTCCCCGTAGACAACGCGCTTGATGCCGGCCTGAATGATAAGCTTCGCACACTCGATGCAGGGCGAGGCTGTGATGTAGATGGTGGCTCCGTCGCTATTGTTCGACGAGCGTGCCAACTTGGTGATGGCGTTGGCTTCAGCATGCAACACATAGGGTTTCGTCACGCCTGCATCGTCTTCGCAGATGTTTTCGAAGCCGCTGGGCGTACCGTTGTAGCCGTCGCTGATGATCATCTTCTCTTTTACCACCAAGGCTCCCACCTTGCGGCGCACGCAGTAGCTGTTTTCAGCCCATATGCGGGCCATTCGCAGATAGCGTTGATCGAGCAATGCTTGCTTTGATTCCATATATATAATAGTTGCTTTTTACTCTTTCACTTTTCTCTTGATTCCGTTTCGCTCGAGCAGAGCGTCGATGGTAGGCTCACCACCACGGAAACGCTTGTAGAGCGTCATGGGATGTTCTGTTCCTCCACGCGAAAGCACGCAGTCGCGGAAACGTTGGGCCGTCTGCTGATTGAAGATACCCTCGCGCTTGAACACGCTGAAGGCATCGGCATCGAGCACCTCTGCCCACTTGTAGCTGTAGTAGCCGGCAGCATAGCCTCCTGCCATGATGTGGGAGAACTGCACGGTCATGCAGGTGTCTTTCAGTTGCGGCATGATGATGGCTTCCTTCCATGCTTCTTTTTCGAAAGTCTTGATGTCGTCGTCGAAAGCATTGCTCTTGGTGTAGTAAGCCATGTCGAGCAGTCCGAATGATACCTGACGCAGACAACCATAGGCAGCCATGAAGTTTCGGCTTCTGATGATGCGGTCGATGAGTTCGTCGGGCAAGGGCTCGCCTGTCTGGTAGTGGAAGGCAAAGGTGCGCAGGAATTCGCGCTCAACTGCATAGTTCTCCATGAACTGCGAAGGAAGCTCCACAAAGTCCCACCATACATTGGTGCCAGAAAGGCTTTCGAAGCGAGTGTTGGCAAACATGCCGTGCAGCGAATGGCCAAACTCATGCAGGAACGTCTCCACCTCGCCGAGCGTAAGCAGGGCTGGCTTCTCGGGTGTGGGCTTCGTCAGGTTCATCACCACGCTGACGTGGGGCCGCACGTTCTTTTCCTTGCGCAGTTCTCCTTTCGCCGTGCGATGTTCCTTCTCAATCCACTGTCCCTGAAACTCTGTCATCCATGCACCGCTTTGCTTACCCTTCCGAGGGTGGAAGTCGGCATAGAAAACAGCCAGGTAGGAACCGTCGCGGTCGAACACCTCATAGGCTTTCACGTCTGGATGGTAGACGGGTATCTGGGCGTTCTCTTTGAACGTGATGCCATACAGGCGATTGGCGAGGCCAAAGACGCCTTCGATGACTTTTTCGAGCTGGAAGTAGGGACGTAGCATTTCAGAGTCGAGATTGTAGCGCTCCATCTGCAGCTTATGGCAGTAGAAAGAGAAATCCCATGGCTCCAGCTTCTCGTCAGTCATTTTCTGCACCTCGTTTACTTCCTCAATGGCTGTAGGCTTATAGGCATCAATGAGTTCGTGGAGTAGTTTATAGACATTGGCTGCGCTACCAGCCATACGATGTTTCATCACATAGTCGGCATATGTGTCGTAGCCCAGAAGTTGGGCCAGTTCGCGCCGCAGGTTGATGAGACGTTTGCAAATTTCCAGATTGTTCTCGCTGTTATCGTGCGTACACTCTGTGTTCTTTGCCATGTATAACTGCCGTCTTAGTTCGCGGCGGTGGTTGTAGGTCATGAAGGGTGAGTACGACGGATGGTCAAGCGTGAACACCCATCCTTCCTTCCCACGTTCGCGAGCAGCTTCAGCCGCAGCCTCGCGGGCGGTGTCAGGAAGTCCTTCAAGATCATTCTCATCGGTGATGTGCAGCTCAAAGGCTTTGTTTTCCTTCAGCAGGTTCTGCGAAAACTGCAACGACAGCAGGCTGGCTTCCTCTGTGAGTTGGCGAAGACGCTCCTTACCTGCATCGTCGAGCAATGCTCCGCTACGCACAAAGCCATCGTAGCACTTGTCAAGCAACATTTGTTCCTCAGGAGTGAGTTCGCCGTGGTGCTCATAGACATATTTCACGCGCTCAAACAGGCGTGGGTTCAGACTAACATCGTTGGCGTGTTTGGTCAGAATAGGACTCATCTTCTGAGCCAATGCGTCGAGCTCGTCGCAAGTCTCTGCACTCATCATGTTCGAGAAAACGGTCGACACGCGTCCCAGCAGGTCGTAGTAGTGATCGTCTTTCTCGTCGTCGCGCCTCACGATGGTGTTCTCAAACGTTGGCTCGTCGGGGTTGTTAATCGTTTTTTCTATTTCCTCATCGTCACGACGGATGCCTTCCATAAAGGCTTCCTCGTAGTCTTCGAGCCTAATCTTATCGAATGGCACGGTCTCATGCGGCGTGTCGTAATGTAGGAAAAACGGATTGATGCGTTCTGCAGTTGTCGTATCCTTAGTCATTGTTTTGTTGCTTTCTCTCAAATTGAATGTGTCCACCTGCCTGTGCAGCGTGTGGATATCGTGATTATCTGAACTGCAAAATTAGGAAAAAATTATTCACTCGCGTGCGCGCATATATTCTTTTAATGATACTTTAACCTCTCTTAACGCGTAAAATGCTGGTATGAAGGAGAAAAGGCTCTTTTAGGCGTTAGCAGACGCGTCGGTGTTTGTATTGCGATTAGGGCAGTAGCTGGCGAAGGTCTTCTATCTCAATGCGTCCGCGCGAGAGAGTCAGCAGTCCTTGCGACTGCAGGCTGTTGAGTGCACGCGATACATTCAGTCGGCTGTCGTTGAGCAGTTCAGCCAAACGTGTCATTTTGATCAGGACAGTCTTCTTTCCGGTTGGCCTTAGGCAACGAGCCTCGATGAATCTCACGATGCTTTGTTTTAGGTCTTGTGAGGGTTGCAGCCACAAACGGCGTTGCAGGCGCTGGCTCTGTGTTGAGATAATGTTGAGAAGATTCAGCCGGAACACGATGAACTCTTCCGTCAGGCGCATCACTTCAGATTTGTCCAGCGACATCATGTTGCAAGGGGTCTGAGCCACAAACGAACGCGTGTAACGTTGCGTCAGGCCGAAGATATGTTCTGGTTGTAAAATGGCGGGTGCTGGCAGGCTTTCGATGATGCTGTAAGTGTGGTCGGCCGAGTGGGTGGTAACTTCAAGCGTACCCTGCATCAAAAAATGCAATTGGTCGCAACTATCGCCTTCGGAAACAATGGTTCGTCCCTGTTGATGGCGTTGAAAACCAAACTTAGTCTGTCCGGCCACAAGGGTCAGGTCGGTCTTGTTCATTCCCTGGAAGAGCGGGAGCAGCAACAAGCGGTCGTAGATGTTCAGTTGGTCATTCATTGTTCTTCAAGTTCTGCTGATTGCCATATGGCGTATTTTCCCTTTTCGTCGTTATAGATGAGATATGCCTTGATTTCAGGATGTTTCTCCAGAATCTTCTGTGCTTCGTCGAGCCCTAATACCATGAAGGATGTGGCGTAGGCATCGGCCATCGCGCAACTGGGGGCAACAACCGTTGCCGAGAGAATGTTGTGCTGCACGGGGTAGCCTGTGCGGGGATCGATGGTGTGGGCGTATCGGCGACCGTCTTTGTAGTAGAAGTTCCGGTAGTTTCCGCTGGTGGCAAGAGCTTTCAGCGTAGCGCCTCCGTCGTGCCTTGCAGGCAGTTTCAGTACAGCCTGCAGTTCGTTGTTCTGATTGCTGGCATCGTCTGTTGGCTTCGTCACACCGATGCGCCATTTCTCGCCTCTGTCGTTCTTTCCTTCGACTACCACTTCGCCACCAATCTCTATCATGAAGTTGCTTACGTCTTGCCTTCGCAAGTATCGGGCAACGACGTCGCAGCCGTAGCCTTTAGCAATGGCCGAGCAGTCGAGCATTGTTCGCTGGTCTTTTTTGCTGATGCGATGGTCTTTCAAAGTAATGCTCTTGTAGCCAATGAACTGCCTGAGCGAGTCAACAGCTATCGCCGATGGTAACTGTTCGTTCTTGAAACCGAAGCCCCAGGCATTGACGAGTGGTGCCACCGTAATGTCGAAAGCGCCATCGGTCTCCTTCGAAATGCTCTGGGCGAGTCGGAATACTTCTACGAACATGGGCTGATTGCGTAGGTCTACATGCTCGCCGCGATTGATGCGTGAGATGACAGACGAGTCATTGAACATAGACAGAGCCTCGTCTACCTTCCTGAGTTCGGCCTCGATGGCAGGCTGCAGGTCGTCCGAGGCTTCGTAAGTGATATGATAGAACGTCCCGAAAATCTTTCCTTCGTTATGCCGGAAGGTCTTCGAGCGCTCTTGGCGGGTTATATAGATGGTGCCGGCAACAAGAAGCAGTAACAACGGTATTTGCCAGAGTAGTTTCTTGTTCATATCTTACCTCAATAGGTCCCAGAAGATAGGTTAATGCTACAGTTCAATGGAAACGTTGAATGTTCCGCCGAGGCGTGCATTGCCTTGCTTGCCGTAGCCAGGCACATACCACGGACGTCCTACGTCGCCGTCGTCGTGAAAGAGTCTGCGCTTGTAGCGCACGCTCCATCCCATGCGCACCGGCCCCCATATCTTGGCGTCGATACCAAAGGCGAATTCCAGCCAGTGGTAATAGCATTTCACGTCGTTCGCCTTGAAATCGGCCTTCTCGCCCCAATAGGGATCGGTGACGTCTGGGCAGTAGACGTCGAACTTGTAGTTCGTATAGGCATAGCGAACACCCCCATACAGGCGGTTGGCGTCGTGCTTGTTCTTCATCAGGTTGAAGTCTATGCCAATGCGCCCATAGGGTGCGGCGGTCTTGTAGGAAAGGTGAGTGGCGGCATCTTCGCCGTCGGCCTTGCCATAGCCAAGTTCCACAATGGGAAAATACTTATCCTTCAGGTTCACCCGAAGCGCAGCCTCATATTGTCCGTAGTCGCCTAGGGCCAGTTGTAGAGGCCCCACCAAGTCAACCGACACAGCCACATTCCTGAAGAACGCTATGGAGTCGTTCTGCAGGGGAAGCATCTTTTTCTCCGTCTGAGCACGGAGGGGTAGGGTGGCCAGCAGCAACAGGCTACTCCAGATAGAGATACTTAAAATAGATGTACAAATGTGGCGTTTTCGCATCGTAAGTTACTTTTGACTTGTTGATGACAATAGAGTCGATTCCCAGTCGAGTGTGACGAACGTTCAAAATCTCGTGGAAGTAGGCAGGACTGCAGTCGATGGATTCATAGTGCGGGGCATCCCGTTTTTCTATCACAACCGTATCGGTGATGCTCCAACCAGTCGAATTGCTGCGGCGGAAATAGAGCACGTCTTCCGGATGGTTATAGCTGATGGGCAACAGGAAACTGTCGACGTTGACTACACGGTTCAGCAACACCGGGTCGTTGTTGTCGATGCGTATGGATGTGACGGTCAGCGAGTCGCTGAGGGGTGAAACGGTTCCCTTCAGCTTATAGACGACGGCCACACGATTGTTCAGCGGACAGTCGATGCTACTGCATGCCGCTGTCAGCAAACACAGCAGAACTATTGCCAGTTTCTTCATTCCCTTGCCCATTGTCGCCATATCGTGCTTATGCCTTTTCCTAGCCGAGGTTGATGGTTTCCTTGATTTGATAGTCGTTGCGGTTCATCGACGAACGGCTGATGAGGTCGCCCAGGAAGCCGGCCAGGAACAACTGTGTGCCGATGAGCATAGTGGTCAGCGCTATGTAGAACCAAGGCGACGACGTAATCAGGCGTTGCGGAATGCTATTGGCAAGGCACCACAGCTTGTCGATGCCCAGTCCCAGTACGGCAAAGAAACCAATGAGGAACATAATGGAGCCCAGGAAGCCAAACACGTGCATGGGCTTCTTGCCAAAGGTGGAAAGGAACCACAGCGTCAGCAGGTCCAGATAACCGTTGACGAAGCGGTTCAGACCCATGAACTTCGACGAGCCGTACTTGCGTGCCTGATGGTGTACCACCTTCTCGCCAATCTTGTTGAAGCCGGCGTTTTTGGCCAGATAGGGTATGTAGCGATGCATCTCGCCGTACACTTCAATGTTCTTCACCACGTCCTTGCGGTAAGCCTTCAAGCCGCAGTTGAAGTCGTGCAGGTTCTTGATGCCGCTAACGCGTCTTGCTGTAGCGTTGAAGAGTTTTGTGGGAAGTGTCTTCGACAGCGGGTCATAGCGTTTCTGCTTGTAGCCCGAAACAAGGTCGTAGCCGTCTTCCGTAATCATGCGGTAGAGCTCGGGTATCTCGTCAGGCGAGTCCTGCAGGTCGGCGTCCATCGTGATGACCACGTCGCCCTGTGCTTCCTTGAAGCCACAGTAGAGGGCGGGACTCTTTCCGTAGTTGCGGCGGAAGGAGATTCCTTTCACGTTGGCCGACTGCTGGCTCAGCTCGTCGATTACCTGCCACGAGCGGTCTGTAGAGCCGTCGTTCACGAAGATTACTTCATACGAGAAGCCGTTGGCTTTCATCACTTTGTCTATCCAACTGTAGAGTTCGCCAATCGATTCGTCCTCGTTGTAAAGGGGTATAACTACTGATATATCCATGTGTTGTATTGTTTTGTATTCTAAGGGGTTACGGAGAGATTAGAACGCTTGCAGAATGCAGCAACAGGCACCGCCAAGAAGAAGCCTATGAAGATGTTTTGCATCATCAGCATGAAAGTCCATTGAACAGGCGTTACGCTTTGCATGGCTTCCACCGTCTGGGTGATTTCGGCCGTGCTGATGCCCTGCTCCTTGTAGATGTTTTCGATGAGCATGATACCATCGTTGATGATACCCATAAAGACACCGTTGTCCAGAAATCGGAAGTAGACGTACTGCACAAGTGCAAACACCAGCGAGGCGTAGACTACGCTGTAGATGCCGTGGGCAAAACCGCGCCTGAACGAAATGACGCCTTCCAGAGCCTCGTCACGGAACGCAGACAGCCGCCAGCCCATGAAGAACGGGGTCATCATGGCCAGCAGATTGCCCCAGATTGCCTTTGGGTCAAGCATGGTCAGCGCAAAACTCGCTGTCCAGAAAAGCCCCAGAAACAATCCGTCTTGGCGGGCATAGGCCTTCAGCTGTATGAGTGTCGTTGGATTAATCATTCTTATTCAGCCGACAAAATTACAAAAAAAACTCCATGAATGCTACCAAACGTGCAAAAATAATGCACCTGAGCATTAAATAAATGTTAAATCTGAAAAACTTTGAACGCTTAACTTTGAACTTTGAACAATTCTTTGTACCTTTGCAGCCGCAAAAACGGGAAGCTTCGTCTTTCTGCTCTTTTGCAACACGGGCAAGTCCCGTACGGCCAGCTCCCTGTGAATCCCCCAGGGTGGACGGGTAGCTTGCCCACCCGCCTCTTTAGCTCAGTTGGCCAGAGCACGTGATTTGTAATCTCGGGGTCGTTGGTTCGAATCCGACAAGAGGCTCAAAAAAGAGGATTAGCACGTGAGTAGCTCGATTCCGATGGCTCTCCGAAGTGCTAATCCTCTTTTCGTTTATACCGTACAATTGTTCTTCCCCGCCTTTCTAAAAGCATTACCACGTGCAGGTACAGACATTACCACGTGCAGGTAAAGGTATTACCACGTGCAGGTACAGACATTACCACGTGCTGGTAAAAAGTAGGTAACTTAGAATTCGAGTTCTACGACGTAGTCGATGTCAGTGGGAACGCGGTCGAATTGCAGGGTAATGCCGCCATTCACGCGGGTCATTTTGACGGGTTTGCGGCTCAGGAATTCGCAGGCGCGTTTCACCTTGTTATTAAGGGGCAGGAAAAGTCCGCGATCCTGCAGGTCGAGTACGTGCACGAAAAGGCGATTGCCCTTGCGTGTGGTCACTCCCCAAGAGTGGGGCTCCACCTCACCGCCGCGAGTGCCATAGATGGTTTCGCCGTACTGCGACATCCATTCGCCGATGGCTTTCAGCCGGCTGACGGCTTCCTCGGGCAACTGGCCGTTGGGCTCGGGACCAATGTTCAGCAGTAGGTTGGCGTTGCGGCCGGCAGCTCCTACGAGCAGATGAATGATTTGACGCGGTGTCTTGTAGTCGGAGTCTGTGATGTTGTAGCCCCAAGTGCGGTTCATCGTCTCGCACGACTCCAGTGGCAGCGTCTTGCTGACACCATTTTCTCCCGAATAACCAGCCTTATTCTCGCCTGGCAGGTCGCGCTCGAATATCTGCACGTCCTCGCCTTCGAAGGGCACCAGATGGTGGTTGTTGGCCACGAGGCAGGAAGGTTGCAGCTCATGGATGAGGTCATATTGCGGACGCAGCTGCCAGTCGAAGGGCGTAGCATCGCTGTCGTGATCCCACACGCCGTCGAACCAGATGGCTCCGATGGGGCCATATTGCGTGAGCAATTCCGTGAGTTGCTGGTTCATGAACTTCTGGTAGTGCTTCCAGTCCTGCTGGTCCTTCGGGCGCCCCGTGCCCAGCCCTGTGCGGCCGAGCGGATAGTCGAGACGTCCCCAGTCCAGATGGGAGTAGTAGAAGTGGAGGGCGATGCCTTCGCGCTGGCAGGCCTCGCTGAGTTCCTTCAGCACGTCGCGCTTGAAGGGTGTGGCTTTCACGATGTTGTACTCGCTGGCCGCCGAGTTCCACATCGAGAAACCATCGTGGTGGCGCGAAGTGATAGTGATGTACTTGGCTCCTGATGCCTTGATGGCTTTCACCCATTCGTCGGCGTTGAACTTGGAAGGATAGAAACCGTCAGCAATCTTTGGATACTCCTTGTAGTTGATGTTACGATTCTGCATCACCCATTCGCCTTGTCCGAGCATGGAGTAGATACCCCAATGCAGGAAAATACCGAACTTCTTGTCTTGGAACTCGCGTTGTGCCTGCTGTATGGCTTCACTGGGCTGATAGGATTGTGCCAGCCCCTGGATGGCAACCAGAATGGTTGCGGTCAGTAGAATCAGTTTCTTCATATCTCAAGCGTTACTTTTTCATTTAGTTACCTTGTCACTTTGATATCTTGTTACTTTGTTAAAAGTCTACCACCGTGATGCCCGTGCCGCCGAACTGTACGTGCTCGTCAGCAAAGTGAGTCACGTTTGGTACGGTAGAAAGGTATTGGCGTATGAGCTGTCGCAGAATGCCGTTTCCTTTGCCATGAAGGATGCGCACGCGGCTCATGCCCATGAGAATGGCGTCGTCAATGAAATAGGTGACGGCGTTCAGCGCCTCGTCACCGCGCATGCCACGCACGTCGAGGTCTTGGCGGAAGTTCTGGCGATGCGAGTCGATGGTCTCGCGTGTCTCGCGGCTGATGTTGTAGGCGTTCAGACTCTCCTTGCGGTCTTCAGTCTTCGACTTGGTCTCAGCGGCTGGTTCCAATCGTTCCATTCGCATCTTGGTGCGCATGTCGCCGAATATCACAGTTACCATCTTTCCGTTGATGCTCTCCACCTTACCCACCGACTGCAACCCCTTGATGCGTACGGTCTGGCCTACAGCCAGTTCGGCTTCTGCAGGCTTTTCAACGGGTTTCTTACTTGTGCTGTCGGCATTGGTAACGGCTTGGTTGGCTTTCTCTTTCTTCCGTTTCTCTTTCCTTTCCTTGCGAGCCTGCAGTTGGGCTATCTTCTTGGCTATCTTCTCGTCTTCTGCGCGGGTGTCAAGGTCTTTAATGTCGTTGCGGAACGACTCCAGTTCCTCACGTATGCGTCGTGTTTCTTCCTTCTGGGCCTGGCTTTCGCGAATCTCGCGAATGGCCGACTCTATACGCCGGTTGCTCTCGCTGAGCATTTCCTCGGCCTGTTCTTGTGCCCGGCGAAGAATGGCCTTGCGGCTCTGCTCTATGTCGGTCAGGTCGCTCTCATAGCGTTCTATCGTGCGCTGCATCTCCTTCTCGCGCTGGTGGATGGTCTGGCGCTTGCCTTCCCAATAGCGCTTGTCGCGCACGATGTCTTGCAGGTATTTGTCGCTTTGGATGTAGTCGCGTCCCACAATCTCGGAGGCGTCGCTGATGACTTCCTCTGGAATGCCTGTCTTACGTGCTATCTCAATGGCAAACGAAGAACCGGGCTGACCAATGCTCAGCTGAAAGAGGGCCTGCATCTGCTGGCGGTCGTAGAGCATAGCGCCATTCACCACGCCTGGATGCCCTTCGGAGAAATGCTTCAGGTTCTGGTAGTGAGTGGTGATGATGCCGAAAGCTCCTTTTTTCCAAAACTGCTTCAAGACGGCTTCAGCAATGGCTCCACCTATCTGTGGCTCTGTTCCGCCTCCAAACTCGTCTATTAATAATAAGGTGTGGCCGTTGGCCTGTCGCATCATGTTCTTCATGTTCAGCAAATGGCTGGAGTAAGTCGACAGGTCATTCTCGATGCTCTGCTCGTCACCTATGTCAATCATAATGCTTTGGAAGATTCCCATTCGCGAACGCTCGCTCACGGGCACCGACAAGCCACATTGCAGCATGTATTGCAACAATCCTGCCGTTTTCAGACATACCGACTTGCCTCCGGCATTGGGGCCGGAAATGATGAGCAAGCGCCCGTGGTCGGGTTCTTCAAGTCGAATGTCGAGCGGTACAATCTGCTTGCCTTGCTTCTCGAGCGATGTCTTCAGAAGGGGATGGATAGCTCGCGTCCAGTCGATCATGGGCACGTCTTCCACAGTAGGCTCGATGCCTTGCATCTGCCGTGCCAGTTCGGCCTTTGCCCGTATCAGATCGATAGTCGCCAAGAACTTGTAGGATGCCAGAATCTCACTGACGTGAGGTCTGACCTCCTTACTGAACTCTGTAAGAATGCGTATGATTTCACGACGTTCCTCAGCTTCAAGCTCGCGTATCTTATTGTTGGCTTCCACTACCTCTGTAGGTTCTATAAACACGGTGCGGCCTGATGCCGACTCGTCGTGAACGATGCCCTTGATCTTTCGCTTCAGTCCTGGTGCCACGGGAATCACCAAGCGTCCGTCACGCATGGTGGGTGCCACGTCTTTTTCAACAACCCCCTCGCTTTGGGCAGCCCGCAAGATAGCATAGAGTGTGCGCGAGATACTGCCCTCGGTACGGGTTAGCGACTGACGGATGTGCAGCAGCTCCGGCGAGGCGTTGTCGCGCAGGTGGCCGAATTTATCAAGCAGCTGGTCAATGCGCCTGATGAGTTCGGGAAAGGTCATGACGTCATCAGTCAATCGGTGGAGGGCAGGGTAGGTAGGTGATGCTGCTTCGCCCGTTACGGAATTTGTGGAGCCAGACTTTTGCAGGAATTTCACGATGTCGTGAATGGTCTCCAGAGAGCGACGCAAGTCGAAGAGCTCGGCTTCCTCCAGATGGGTGTTTTCCAGTCGCACTCGTGCCACCGAAGCCCTGACGTCAAAGAAATAATTTAGCGGAAAGTCGTCCTCAGTCTCTTGTATCATGCGAAACTCACGCACCTGCCTGAGCCATTCGTTCACCTCGTCAGCATCGGCCGAAAAAGCAATCTGGTCGACGCGCTCGCTGCCCAAAGTAGACAGACACTCACCGCGCAGCAGACGGCGAATCTCAGTAAATCCTATCTTTATTTCAAAATTATGCGGATAAATCATGACTGCAAAGGTACTGCTTTTCAACGAAATCTTAAAGATTAAGCCAGAAAGAATTGAGACCGTGTTTGTTAATTCTTCTTAAATCCTATAAAACTTTAAACTCTAGACTTTGATTTTCAAACTAAAAGCGCTACCTTTGCACCCGCTTTTCAGGCTTCTACTCGGCATGGAGAGACAAGGAGAGATGGTAGAGTGGTCGATTACAACGGTCTTGAAAACCGTCGTACCGAGAGGTACCGGGGGTTCGAATCCCTCTCTCTCCGCAATATCACTTGACTATCAGTGATTTACGAGATTTACACCCAATTTTACACCCAAAAATGTAAGATTGGGTGTTTTCTTTTTAATAGGCCAGAAGGTAGCATAAATCCGCGGATGAGGTGTGCATTGGATATTGTCATAACAATTTAATACGCTTTATTCCGACATCTTAGAAAAAAGCGGTAACTTTGCGCCCAAAATAATTATCTGTATCATTCACAACTATAGAGCATTTATGAAAATACTTGTTGTAGATGACGAACTAGACATCTGCGAGATACTCCAATATAATCTTGAGACGGAGGGATACGAGGTGGCTGCCGTCAACTCTGCTGAGGAGGCACTAACGCTGGATCTGACGGAATACGCACTGATTCTTCTGGATGTGATGATGGAGAACATGTCGGGATTCCAAATGGCGCATAAGATGAAGGAGAATCCTGCTACGGCGCAGATTCCCATCATCTTCATCACGGCACTCGACGGGGAGAACCACATGGTGAAAGGACTCAATATCGGTGCTGACGATTATATTGTCAAACCCCTGAGCATGAAGACCGTAAAGGCAAGGGTCAATGCGGTGCTCAGGCGGGTATATCCGCATGGGATGCGAGACGGGATGTCCGAGACAGACACGGTATGTTATGAGGGTATTGTGCTTGATTTAAAGGCAAAGACAGTCAGCCTTGACCATCAGGATCTGCCGTGCACGAAGTTGGAGTTTGAGCTTCTGTCCTTCCTGCTTCAGCATCCGGGCACGGTGTATTCCCGCGAGGATTTGCTGAAATACTGCTGGCCGATGGACACGTGCGTGCTTGACCGCACGGTGGATGTCAACATTACGCGGCTGCGCAAGAAATTGGGACCCTACGGAAAACAGATTAAAACACGTGTAGGCTATGGTTACTGTTTCGAGAAGTAACGCTTTTCAGCGAAACCTGTTGCTGAGCATCGGTGGGGTATTCCTGATTTTCGCCATTTGCTTCTGCATCTATCAATATCAGCGTGAAAGGGAGTATAAGATAGACATACTCCACGCGCGTCTGCAGATGTATAACTACGACATCATGCAGGTGCTAGGCGAGGACGGCATCACCAGCAGGCAGCAGTTTCTGGGCTATGTGAGGCAACATCCTCTGAAGGGTCTCCGTGTCTCCGTCATCGACAGACAAGGACGGGTGCTCCTTGACAGCAACGAGCCTCATCCTGACTCAT
>CACZIT010000006.1 GCA_902781315.1 uncultured Prevotellaceae bacterium | reverse complement strand
AGTACATCAGAATGCAGAGAAGAGTAAATGCTGACCTCACAACAGAATTAAAGAATATTAACTAAATATGTTTGGATAAAATCATAGGAAGCGGGGCGTCCTCGTGCCACTCTTGCCATCTCACCCCCCCAAAAAAGTAAAGGATGAAGGCCCAAAACCTTCATCCTTTACCTTTTTATGTCTTATTTAAAGAACTGTCAGCTGTACCAGACAGAAGTGTCGGAGGCTGACTCTGCTCGGAGTTCGTCGTGCTCCAGATTGTAGACGTTGTCATACTCGAAGAAATACTCTTCTTCTTTCTTTCTTCCATTCTTCATAGCTGTTCCTCCTATTGCAACCCGCTTGGCCCCAGACCGGGCTGCCTTTAATCCATTTTGGGAACTGGGGCTACTTCCCATGTTGCAAAAGTAATAATTATTTCTTGTAAATCAAAGAAACTTTTTATTTTTTCACCATCTATTATGTTAAATTTTGTTTAAACGCCACAAAAACATTAACAACAATAACCTACTATTAGGAAAAATTTACTAATTTTACAGCCTAATAGCACGAAATAGAGTGAAAAATTATTTAACTAACTAACAATCAACATTATCAACTAATCCTTAAATTAAAAAGCAATGGAAAAGGAAAAGAACGCAAAAGGGCTCTTGCGCAGAGCTCTCTGGACAATGCTTTTCATGCTCTTTAGCGTGGGAGTCTACGCACAGGATATCACCGTGCGAGGCTCTGTAGTAGACCAGAACGGCGAGCCCGTCATTGGCGCCACGGTGAAAGCCGCAGGAACCAAGGTGGGTACCGTGACGAATGCTAACGGTGAGTTCTCCTTCAAAGCTCCGGCTAACAGCCAGATTGAGGTGAGCTACATCGGTTTTGCTTCCCAAACCCTGAGAGCTTCCGGCAACATGCAAGTCGTGCTTTCGGAAGATGCTACCGGCCTGAACGAAGTCGTGGTGACCGCTCTCGGTATGAAGCGCGAGGCTAAGGCCCTGGGTTACGCCATGACCGAGTTGAAGGGCGACGAGCTCGACGCCAACCTCATCAACCCCGTGCAGGCTCTGCAGGGTAAGGTGGCCGGTGTTGAAGTGACCTCGTCTGATGGTGGTATGTTCGGTGCCTCGAAAATCTTGATCCGTGGTGCTTCCACGCTGAACAAGAACAACCAGCCTATCTACGTCATCGACGGTGTGATCCTCGACAACGACATCGTGGAGAACGACGCCGACTGGGCATCGGGTGCTCAGAACTACGGTAACGAGCTGAAGAACCTGAACCCCGACGACTTCGAGACGGTTTCAGTGCTGAAAGGTGCTGCCGCTACCGCCCTGTACGGTTCGCGCGGTCTGAACGGTGCCGTGGTCATCACCACCAAGAGTGGTAAGGGCAAGCGCGGTCTGGGTATCGACTTTACGCAGACCTTTGGCTTCGACAAGGTGACCCACCAGCCTGACTTCCAGAACGAGTTCGCAGAGAGCTTCTTCTATGCTTCGAACCCCAAGAGCGGATTCCTGCAGAACGACCTCTACTGGCTCAACAGCGACGGCTATCCCTCTTACAAGGTGCTGAGCAGCTATGGTGAAATGGGTACCGCTTTCGGTCCTTCTTTCGATTTCATCAAGGCTAACGCTAAGGACGGCTTGATGGAAATGTACGACGGCCAGCTCCACACTCCGGGTGCTTATGCCAACAACTTCAAGGATGCCTACGACACCGGTTTCTCGACCAACACCAACGTGGCCATTTCCGGTGGCAACGAACGCACCTCGTTCTACACCTCTATGTCTTATCGCTACAACAACGGTACGTTGCCTAACAACGACTTCCGTCGTCTGAGCCTCTTGGCCAAGGCCAGCCACAAGATTACCGACAACGTTGAACTCGAGGCCAGCATGACCTTCGCCAACTCGAAGCCGCGCAACGCCCAGCCCAACATCGGTGAAAACTTCGTCAACGGTACGTGGGACCGTATGTACGACGCCAAGTACTATCGCGACAAGTATAAAGGTTCGCATGGTGGTATTGCCAACACCTCCTATGGTGATGAGTGGGGCTACGTCATCGGCCGCGGCACATGGTGGTCAATCTGGGAAAACGAATACTACCAGAAGGAAACCGTCGTACGTCCCGACCTGAAACTCACGTGGAGCTTCACTCCTTGGCTAAAATGGGTGACCGAAGCCAACTACAACTACTACTTCATGCAGGGTGAAGGCAAATATCCTGGTAGTGGTTACTACAATCAGGGCGGTAGCTACAGCACCTCGCAGACCCGCAAGGAGCAAATCAACCTGAACACCAACCTGATGGTTGACAAGCAACTCAACGAGGACTGGCACCTCAATGGCTTCCTTCGCTATGAACTCTACAACGGCTATCAGTCCTACATGAGCGCCAGCACCAAGGGCGACTTCATCGTGCCCAACCAGTACTTCCTCGCCAATGGCTCAGAGGGCTACAATGCTTCTGCACGCATTTCTCAGACTAAGACCATCCAGTCGATTGCTGCACAGGTGGGCTTCAGCTGGAAGGATCAGGTGTTCGTTGACGTCACTGGCCGTAACGACTGGTCGTCATCGCTCGTCTATGCCGACGGACACGGTACCTACAGCTACTTCTATCCCTCTGTAAATGCTGCATGGCTTATCACCAACACTTTCCGCGAGAAACTGCCCGACTGGCTCAGCTTCTGGAAAGTACGCGCTTCTTATGCTGAGGTTGGTAACGACACCAATCCTTATTACATCAACTCGGCTTACGGCCTTGAGAGCTACACCAACCAATATGGCAAGCCCTTCTCAACAACCGTATCGAGCACTACTTACAGCCAGGATCTGAAGCCTGAGCGCAAGAGATCGTGGGAAGTTGGTACCGACATCCGCTTCCTGAACAACCGCATCGGTCTCGACTTCACCTACTATAAGGAGAACACCGTCGACCAGATCATGACCGTGTCGATTCCTTCCGTTTCTGGTTACAACAACGCTCTGATCAATGCTGGTAACATCCAGAACAGTGGTGTTGAAATCGCCCTGAACACGACTCCCGTGATGACCAAGGACTGGCAGTGGGATTTGAACTTCACCTACACGAAGAACAGCTCTAAGATTGTTGAACTGTCTGACCTCTGCGCCGACTACATCTCCCTGCAGGGTTATACCAACTATGGTAACTACCGTATCGGTTCTGTGGCCAAGGTGGGTGGCACCTATGGTATGCTGATGACCGACGCTGCTCCGCTTATCGACCCCGTGTCTGGTCTGCAGGAACTCGACCTGAGATACTACAATGCCGGTTACTACACCCCGATTGTGAAGCGTAACGGCACCGTGGAAGAAATTGGCAACTCTGTTCCCGACTTCCTCGGCAGCATCAACACCTCGCTCCGCTGGAAGAACTGGACGCTGAGCGCCAGCTTCGACGGCCGCTTCGGTGGTAAGGTTGCTTCTTACGGTTCTCACTATGGTAACGCTTACGGCTACACCAAGGCCTCGCTCGAAGGTCGTGAAGGCCACGGAGGCATCAGCTTCAAGTCAGGTTTCGACGGCTTCGACTACAACGACGGTATGATTCCCGAGGGTATCGTGACAACTGGTTCACAGATTGTGCAGCCCGACGGCTCGATGTACACCGTAGGTACTGGTAAGTACAGCAGCGGTGAAACCTGGGCAGAGCTTGTTGCTGCTGGTCACGCCGAGTATGTACACGCTGGTGGTTGGCACTACTTCTACAACTCTTGGGGACAGGCTGTCGTCAACGACACCTGGTTCAAGACGCTGAACTACATTGCCTTCCGCGACCTCTCGCTGAGTTATCAGTTCGACAGCAAGATTGCTAACAAGATTGGTGCTCGTCGCCTCAGTCTCGCTGCCCAGGCCCACAACCTCGGCTACCTGCTGAACACGATGCCTAACCATGAGAATCCTGAAGCTGTTGCCGGTACTACTGCTGCTGAGTTCCGTATCCGTCAGTTCGCTGGCGTGACGACCAGCTTTACGTTCACTCTGAAAGCTACATTCTAACCTTATAAACGAAGAAAGAATATGAAACTCAATAAATTTTTCATTGCAGGTGCCATGGGCGCTGTGCTCATGATGAACATCAGCTGCGCCGATGACTATAAAGAGTTGAATCAGGATCCTGCCAACGTGACCAAGACCATGCCAGAAGGTCTGATGACGGCTGCCATCAACACATTCCAGCCCACGGACTATCTCGTTTGGTTCTACAATGTACAATACTTCACCCGTTGGGACCAGATGGGTACTCCCGGCGGAGGCTTCTCTGACGACTTCACGGGCATGGCTGAGTCTGGCGGTCAAGGCAGCCAGTACATCAACACGCTGAAGTATCGCAACCGCATCCAGAACTACATCAACGAGAC
Source organism: uncultured Prevotellaceae bacterium (assembly GCA_902781315.1). Taxonomy (GTDB): domain Bacteria; phylum Bacteroidota; class Bacteroidia; order Bacteroidales; family Bacteroidaceae; genus Prevotella. The sequence goes on along the minus strand of CACZIT010000006.1, from coordinate 113,348 downwards.
GGGTGAGGTCGAGAACAACGGCTATCTGGCCGCTACGGGCATCATGACCATCTACCTCGGCATCTTCGATACCGACATGTATGGTTCGATTCCTTACACCGAGGCTTGCCACTACGACGACCAGGGCATCTTGACCCCGAAGTATGAAACCGTAGACCAGCTCTACGACCTCTGGATCAGCGAGCTCAACGAATACATCACGATGCTGAAGGCCGACGGTCTCTCGGGCGTCACCCGACAGGACGCTGCTTACGGCTGCGACTGGTCAAAGTGGGCTAAGCTGGCCAACTCGCTGAAGCTGAAGATTGCCGTGCGCCTCTACAACAACGATCCTCAGAAAGCTCTGGCTATTGCCAGTGAGGCTGCCAGCAACTCGGCAGGTCTGATTACCAACATCGAAGACGATTTCCGCTTCGCCAAGGCTACCGACTGGGCTTCCGGCAACAATGACTATGTCTATGGCACCGGTAACGGTCTGAGCACCATCTATGCTTCCGGCAATGTCTTCAAGTTCATGCTCGACAGCAAGGACCCGCGTATCCGCTTCATCTATGCCAAGAACAGCTACAACTCGAAGGTTGTGCAGAGCTTCATCGACAATGGAAAATATGATGATCTCCCCAGCGCTGTGAAAGAGAATGTCGTGCTCGACGAGAACGGCAACTTCAAGGAGTGGGGTGGCATGGGTGAGCCTTGGGTTCGCTATACTGCTCTTCCCATTCAGTACTCGCCGAAGACTCAGCACGATGCTGGTCAGCTCTCTGACGAGGAGTTCGAGGAGTATTGGAATCCTGGCATCCGCTATCAGATCCAGATGGGCGACAACCAGCGTTCTTACAACCCCTGGAGCTATTATTCCGAGGAAATGCGTCGCGGCCGCGTCGACTTCCAGGTTCCTACGGCTATGACCCAGAAGGAAGACGGAACTATCGACATGCACGTCATTCAGGACACCGACGACAATCCTCTCTATCAGATGTATCTCGGTGCCGGTGAAGTGAACCTCTACATGGCTGAGTTCGCCCTGCTGAGCGGTGGTTCGTTCGGTGGCAAGACTGCCGAGGCTTGGTACGAGGCTGGCGTGCGCGCTTCTGTCGAGGAGTTCGACGCTCTGGCCAAGGCCAACAAGATTCCTTACTACGGCACCACTTACAACTACGATGAGAACGAGAAGCCCATCGACCTTGTTGATGGTGAGATTGAGGCCATGCTGGCTACGCCTAACGTGAAGCTCACTGGCTCTAACGCCGAGAAGCTCGAAAAGGTATATCTGCAACTCCTCATGCACTTCAGTGAGCAGTGCGACGACCAGTACGTGACCGCCCGTCGCTCGGGCTACCCGAAGGTTGGCTCCAGCCTGCTGCCGTTCGTGAAGTTCCCGAATGTCGAGTTGTCGGCTATTCCTCGCCGCTTCGTCATCACCGAGCCTGTTGTCACCGACATTATGTACGACCTGAAGAAGGCCGCTTACGAAGCACAGGGTTTCAAGACCCTCGGCACCAACAGCCAGGGCTCGCAGTACAACAAGGGCAATGCCCCGCTGAACACCGAGCGTGTATGGCAGGACAAGAATGCTCCGCAGTGGGGTACTCCGAAATAAGTATGTAGCAAATATTTAGTTACAACCATCCAGAAGGCAGGCAACTCATGGAAGTTGCCTGCCTTTTTTCATGCCGACAGATAAAAATAGGTTAAAAAAAATGTCTTCCTATTTATATTCAAAGAGAAAATAGTAATTTTGCAGCGTCAAACAAACTAATCAGTATTCACTATGCGGAAATTTTTCATCATTGCCCTGCTTGCCGTTTGTGCCACCGCCATGGCGCAGGAGAAGCGCATCTATTTTTTCGCTGACTTCCAGAAGACGACCATTCTCTATAAGAACGGAGCCAAGAACGTGACCAATGCCAACTACGACGTGGCCAACCGAAAGGTGATGTTCATGCAGGGCGAACAGCTCATGGAACTGCTCGCTCCCGAAACCATCGACACGCTCTACATGGGTGGCAGCCGCTGGATATATAAGGACAAGCAGTTCTGCGAGGTCCTTGATCGCGAGGACGGCAACCGCCTGCTCGTGGGCTGGCACATCACAAAGGTGCACGAAGGCTATGAAGGCGCCCTCGGCAGCATTTCCCAGGCACCGTCGCGCAAGGTGCAGCTCAGCGACCAGTTCGGCATGGGCACCATCGCCGGCATCAGCGGCGGTATGTACAACGGCTCCTTCGGTGTCAACCAGAACGATGGCAACGGCCGCAACTTCGATGTCTGGAGGACCAAGAACCAGAGCACCTACTACTTCTCGAAGAACGGCCGCGAGTTCTGTGTGAAGGGCATGAAGAGCGTGCTGAAGGCTTTCCCCACGAAGAAGAATGAAATCAAGCAGTACGTGCGCGACAACGATATCAACACGCTCACCGCTGAAGGCATGCTGCAGGTCATCGACTACTTGATTTCCCTCTGACCTCCACATTCCTCCTGACAGGAGGGGAATCCTTTTTTATGTTAACTGATCTCCGCGACAGGCTTTCCTGCCGCGGAGAGTTTTTTGGTGACGCCGGCGCCCGCTGCATTAGGAGATACTTCATGTCGCCATATTTTAAGTCCTTTAATAAGGGGCGGCTATCAGGCAGGGGTTAAAAAAACTACTATTTCTTTTGTTCTGAACTCTATTTTTCGTAACTTTGCACCCAAAATATGGAAGAGAGACGATGACAGACTGGCTTAACGAACTTCTCGCCACGCATTCAGCACTGCAGACCGTTGTGGTGCTGTCGATTATTTGCAGCGTGGGCCTTGCCCTTGGCAAGGTGCGCGTGGGCGGTGTGTCATTGGGTGTAGCCTTCGTCTTTTTCATCGGCATCCTGGCCGGGCACCTTGGTCTGAGCATCGACGTTCAGACGCTCGACTATGCCGAGACGTTCGGACTGGTTGTCTTCGTCTACATGCTTGGCTTGCATGTAGGTCCCCATTTCTTCAGTTCGCTGCGCCACGAGGGTATGGAGCTTAATCTCTGGAGTTTCGCCGTCATCGCGCTGGGCACGGTGATGGCCGTTGCCCTCACGGGAGTGACCGACGTCAGCCTGCCCGACATGGTGGGCGTGCTGTGCGGAGCCACCACCAACACCCCCGCACTGGGCGCCGCCCAGCAGGCACTAGCCCATCTGGGACTGCCCACAGGCTCGGCTGCCCTGGCCACTGCCGTGACCTATCCGCTCGGCGTGCTCGGCGTCATCCTGGCCATGATGCTCATCCGCCGACTCTTCGTGAAGCCTGCCGACCTGGAACTGCGTTCCCAGGATGCCGACGACCAGACCTACGTGGGCCAGTTCGTCGTCGTCAATCCCGCGCTGGCCGATAAGTCGGTGGCCGAAATCTCGCAGATGAGTCACCTGAAGTTCATCATTTCGCGCATCTGGCGCGGCCAGCAGGTGCTCGTGCCGCAGGCCGACACGTTGCTGCGCCTCTACGACAACGTGCTCGTGGTGACGAAGAAGGACGACGTCGGCGCTATGGAAATCCTCTTCGGCGAGAAGACCGAGACCGACTGGAACGGCGAGAAGATAGACTGGAACCACATCGATGCGAAGGTGGAGAGCCGCACGCTGGTGCTCTCGCGCAAGGTGCTCAACGGTAAAAGGTTGGGACACCTGCAGTTGCGCCACACCTACGGCGTCAACGTCAGCCGCATCACGCGCGGCGATATCAAACTGCTGGCCACCGACGACCTGCGCCTGCAGTACGGCGACCGCCTGACCGTGGTGGGCGAGCCGCGCTCGCTCGACAATGTGGAGAAGTTCCTGGGCAACGCCGTCCAGACGCTGAGCGAGCCCAACCTCGCCGCCATCTTCCTCGGTCTCATCATGGGTCTGGCCCTGGGCACCATTCCCGTCTCGCTGCCCGGCATGGAGAGTCCCGTCCGACTGGGTATTGCCGGCGGCCCCATCGTCATGGGCATCATTGTAGGCTCGCTGGGTCCCCGCCTCCACTTCATCAGCTACACCACGCGCTCGGCCTCGCTCATGCTGCGCAAGCTCGGTCTGTCGCTCTATCTGGCCTGCCTCGGACTCGATGCCGGCCGCGACTTCTTCCAGACCGTCATGGGTCCCGAAGGTTTGCTGTGGATAGGGCTGGGCTTCGTGCTCACCGTGGTGCCCGTGCTCATCATCGGCATCATCGCCCTGCGCACACACCGCTATGACTTCGGCACCATCTGCGGCATCCTTTGCGGTTCGATGGCCAACCCAATGGCACTGGGCTATGCCAACGACACCACCCGCGGCGATGCGTCCAGCATTGCCTATGCCTCGGTCTATCCGCTCGGCATGTTTGTGCGCGTCATCATCGCACAAATGCTCATCATGTTCTTTGTTTAATTCCCCCACCTCCCATCTTTTCTTCTCTTCATCCCAGCATGTCCTCCAATGCTTTGATGAATGCAAATGCATGCTCCTATCAAGTCGTAGTTTTGGAAGCATAAGGAGGGGGAAATGGGACTATCCTTATCACGTACCTAAAGGCGCGTGTGGCAGCGGCTTTATCATTTTTTACTGCTGACACACAAAAACAGAGAAGGGGGAGGTAGCAACACCTGAAAGCCAGGCGGCTCAGAAGGGAGCGGGAGCGGTGAGGGTCATCGGCTCGCCGGTGCGGGGATGGCGGAAGGTGATGGAGGCGGCATGCAGATAGAGGCGGCGGGCCTCGCGCAGGCCGTAGAGGTTGTCGCCAAGAATGGGATTGGCGAGGCCCGAGGGATGGGCACAATGCACGCGTAACTGGTGGGTGCGACCCGTCAGGGGGAAGAGTGCCACGCGGGCATGACCGTCGGTCTGGCCGAGGTAGCGCACGAGTGTTTTTGCCTGTTTACCGCGCTCGGGATCCACCGACTGGTAGGGGCGGTTCAGCGGGTCGGAATAGAGAGGCAGGTCGATGATTCGCTCGTCGGCACCCGTCCACGCGTCGGTTTCGAGCAGCGCCTCATACCGCTTCTTCACCTCTCGCTCCTGAAACTGCCGCTGCAACTCGCGGTAGGCCTGGCGCGTCTTGGCCACGAGCAGCAGTCCGCTGGTGGGCTGGTCGAGGCGATGTACGGTGAAGGGCGAATCGACGTCGGGGTATCGGTGGCGCATGATGCTCAAGACGGAGTAGTACTCCGAGATGCCGGGCACACTGAGCAGTCCGGCGGGCTTGTTGACAACCACGAGGTCGGCATCCTCATAGACGATGGGGAGTTCGGCGGCAGGCTGCTGCTGGGCAGCGGCCGTGTCGCAGCCGGCAGCCTTCTCTTCGCCCAACATCCAGCGCAGGATGGGGAGACACTTTCCTCGGCAGGCGGGGTAGAAGCGGCCGTCGTGGCGAATCTCGACGCTGGGTGACGGCCCCACCCAGAACATAGCCATTTGGACGGGGCGCAACTGGTGGGCATAGGCATACTGCAGCAGACGCGGCTCGCAGCACTCGCCAGCCCCACCGGGCGGCACGCGCAGCGAGGTGTCGCGGAAGATGTCGATGAGGTTGCGCCGCTCGCCCTGCGCGTTGAGCATCTGGAACTGTTCGAACAGCCAGCGCTGCAAGGCGTCCGACTGCTGACGGCGCTGGGCCTTCAGCGTGCGTATGGGTTCCTCGTAGGCCTCCGAAGCGGCTATGAGTCCGTCAATCGTGGCGGCATACTGCTTCTTCCGCCTGCGATACTCAGCCTTCATGAACTGGCTCTCGCGAATGAGGACAGCCTCTTCGTCGGCTGTAAGCCCACCCTCGGCACGCCGGGCCCGACGTCGCTCGCGCGCCTCGAACATGGTGCGCTGCATGTCGCTGAGCGTGTTGCCTGCCTCGCGTTTGGCTTCGGCCAGCGCCTCCAGGGCCTGCAGCCGCTCGGGCTGCTGCTCAAGTTGCTCCACCTGCCGGTTGATGGCGGTGATGGCGGCTTCGTGTTGCTTGAAATAACCGTCGGGCTGCAGGTAGTCGAACACGGCAGGCACGAAGCCGGGCCAATCGCTACGCCCGCGAATCTGGCCGGAATAGCCTGTCAGATAGCCGCACGCGCCGTCTTCGCTGCGTTCTACGATGAGCACACCGAACATCTTGCCCTCGGTCTCGTCCTGCATGAGTGCCTTGATGAGTGGCAGGGCCTGCCGCCGAGCCTCCAGGCAAAGCGGGTGAGGCTCGTAGTAGAAGGGACTGTTCATCTGGGCGGGCATCGCAGGATGACCGTCGAAAGGATGGAAGACTGCCGACTGGAGGGCAACCGTCTGTTCATATTGAGGAATATCGCTCATATTTCCGGCAAAGGTACGAAAAAGTTTCTGATTCTTTTTGCATTTCGCTCACTAATTCGTATCTTTGACGTTCGTCGAAGATACTTTCGTTCGTAAATGAAAAAGAAATATCGGTTTTCTTTTTGCATTTCGCTCACTAATTCGTATCTTTGCGACAGAAACTGGAAATCTAAATCGAAAATATGGCAACAGAAAAGAAAGTGAACGAGGTCACCCTCGAATGCCTGAACAACGGGAAAAGTATCGAGGTGCCCATCGGGACAAGCCTCGAAGAGGCCTATGCCAAAACGGGGTTGGAAATGAAGCACGGCCCCGTGGTGGCACGTGTGAATAACAAGGTGGAGAGCCTGCACTACGACCTGTTCCGCCCGAAGCGGGTGGAATATCTCGACATCACAGCTCCGTCGGGGTCGCGCACCTACACGCGCACGCTCTTCTTCATTCTCTGCAAGGCCGTGAACGACCTTTATCCGAAGGGATCGGTGGTCATCGACATCCCCGTGTCGAACGGCTACTACTGCAACCTGAAGATTGGCCGCAAGGTAACGCCCGATGACGCAGCCGCTCTGCGCCGACGCATGCAGGAAATCATCGATGCCGACGTGCCCATCGAGTACCATGAGGCACTCACCGAGGACGCCATCGCATTGTTCCGCAAACTGGGCGCCGGGTCGAAGGTGAAACTGCTCGAGACGCTGGGCCGCCTCTACACGACCTACTGCGACCTTGATGGCTACGTGGATTATTTCTACGGGGCGCTGCTGCCCTCCACGGGCTACATCCGCCTGTTCGGCCTGGAGCCCTACTACGACGGTCTGCTGCTGCGCATTCCCTCAATGAAGAATCCTGACGTGCTGGGCGAGATGACGCGCCAGGACAAAATGTTCGAGATATTCAAAGAGCACCACCGCTGGCAGAACATCATGGGCATCAGCACCGTCGGCCAGTTCAATGCGGCCGTGCAAATGGGCTATGCCGGCGACATCATCAACGTGTCGGAGGCGCTGCAGGAGAAGAAAATCAGCCGCATCGCCGACATGGTTGCCGAGCGGCCCGGCGTGCGCATGGTGCTGATTGCCGGACCTTCGTCGAGCGGCAAGACCACCACGTGCAAGCGTCTCTCCATACAACTCGTGACCAACGGCATACGGCCCGTGCAGATTTCGCTCGACGACTACTTCGTCGACCGCGAATGCACGCCGCGCGACGAGAAGGGCGAGTTCGACTACGAAAGCCTGTATGCCCTCAACATCGAGCTCATCAACAAGCAGTTCAACGCGCTCTTCAGGGGCGAGGAGGTGGAACTGCCACGCTACAACTTCCAAACAGGTCGCAGTGAGAAGAGTGGCAAGAAACTGAAACTGCGTCCGCGCGACATCCTGGTCGTTGAAGGCATTCACGCGCTGAACCCCGAACTGACGGCACAAATTCCCGAGGAACAAAAATTCCGCGTCTATGCCTCGGCGCTGACCACCATCCTGCTCGACACCCACAACTACATCCCCACCACCGACAACCGCCTGCTGCGCCGCATCATTCGCGACGTGAAGTACCGCGGCTGCTCGGCCCGCGACACCATCCACCGCTGGCCGTCAGTGCGCGCCGGCGAGAATAAGTGGATATTCCCCTTCCAAGAGAATGCCGACGCCATGTTCAACACGGCCATGATCTACGAATTGGCCGTCATCCGCACGCAGGCTGAGCCCGCCCTGGAGCAGGTGCCCGAGAACTGCGAAGAGTATGCCGAGGCTTATCGACTGAGGAAGTTCCTGAAGTACTTCAAACCCCTACCCTTCGACTCGCTGCCTCCCACATCGCTCCTGCGCGAGTTCCTTGGCGGCAGTTCCTTCAACTATTAAAATCCCCTGAAACAACTAGACCATCTAGAGCTTCTAGAAAAACCGGAAAAAACTAAAAGCAACATGAAAAGAAGAATCACCCTCCTCCTGCTGCTGGCACTCACCGCCACCAGCGGCCTCTTAGCCAAGAAACAACCAGAGCCCATCATCGTGGCCTATGTCGCCTCATGGGGCTCGCAGCGTATGCCCGATCCAACGCTGATGACCCACCTGAACTACGCCTTCGGCAAGGTCACCGACACCTTCGACGGCATGACCATTCAGAACACCGACTTCCTGCGGAAGGTGATGAAACTCAAGGAGCAGAACCCGAAGCTGAAGATTATCCTCTCCATCGGCGGATGGACCGCCGGCAACTTCAGCGAGATGGCGGCTGACGCGCGCTGCCGCATGGGCTTTGCCCGCGACTGCAAGAAGGCCGTCGACGAGTATGGCCTCGACGGCATCGACATCGACTGGGAGTATCCCTCCAGCAACGAGGCCGGCATCTCGGCATCGCCTGACGACATCGACAACTTCACACTCCTCATGCGCGACCTCCGGCAGGTGCTCGGCAAGAAGACGCTGCTCACCATCGCCACCATCGCCGATGCGAAGTACATCGACTTCCGTGCCTGCATGAAGTACCTCGACTTCGTCAACATCATGGCCTACGACGTGGCCAACCCGCCCAAGCATCACACCACCCTCTACCGCTCGCCGCTCTCGGGCCGCATCACCGTAGAGGAGGCTGTGCAGGCCCACCTGAAGGCTGGTGTTCCCCGCCATAAGCTCACGCTCGGCATGCCGCTCTACGGCCGCGGTGCAGGTTCGAACAAAGTGCTCGGCAGCTTCGTGAAGACGGGTGAGACGGGTGGAAAATACAAGCGCATGTGGGACGACGTGGGCAAGGTGCCTTATCTGGCTGGCGACGACGGTAAGCTGGTGCTGGCCTACGACAGCCCCGTCTCCCTGGCCTACAAGTGCCAATATATCAAGGAGCAGGGCCTGCTCGGCGCCATGTACTGGGAGTGCACCGAGGACAACGACCTCCTTGAAGGCATGCGAGCCATCTGGCTCTACCTGCGGTAATCCTCTATACTCCCTCCCCCACACAGGGAGGGAGTTAAATAAAGTTCGTATGTTACGTATGCCTATGAAGTTTCTGATTGCAGCAGTTCTTTGTTGCCTCATTACTTTGACCACTCCGGCGCAGGCTGCCGAGCCCCTCGACACCGTGCTTGCCCGGCTGGATGAGAAGATTTCGGAATGCCTCGACGACGCCACGCGTCTCGACGAAGGACTTTCGCTCATTCAACGCGCATTGGCCATGAAAGGTGTTCAACAGTCTAAGCTCTATCCCGTGATGCTTTTCCACGAGGGCACCTACTACATGAACAGCGGCGACATGGCCCGTTGCAAGCAGCGACGCCTGCACCTGCTCCAGATGCTGCCCGTCGCTGACTATCCCGAGTTGAGCATCAGCGTTCCCCAGGACCTGGGACTGGTCTATCGGCGCGAGGGTCTCTGCGACTCGGCATTCTACTACTACGACGTCGCACTCGACGAAGCACTGAAGCAGAACGACACCGAGTGGCTGGCCGCCATATCCGCCAACGTAGGCATCCTGCACTTCAATCTCAACCACTTCAGCGAGGCTGCTCGCTATCTTGACCGTGGGCTGAAGTACGTGCGACAGGTCGATGATCCCTACACTCAACTCTGCATCCTGCAGGCTTACGGTGCCGCGAAGTTGGCCCTCGACAAGCCCGTCGAGGCCAAGCCGCTGCTGAGCGAGGCCTACCAGATGGCCTGCGAGGCTGAGTCGCCCGACTGGCAGGTGCGCTGCCTGACCACCATGCTCAAGGTCTACAACCGTTTAGAGCAGGCCGACTCCGCTCGCTACTGCGTCAGACAGGGAAACGAGTTGCTCCAGCAGCTGCCTCCACGTAGCATCAATGCCATCGGCTTCGTCACCGCCCGTGCCGACTACTACTACGAAAAACAGCAGTGGGAGCAGGCCCTGCGCGACTTCCAGACCGTCATGGCTGGGAACGGTAGCGGGGTGAAGACGGCTAGCATCTTCGAGCGCATGGCCCGCTGCTACGGTCAGTTGGGGCGTTGGCGCGAAGCCTTCTGCTACATGGACAGCGCCCGCATCGAGGCCGACACGCTGGCATCGGAGAAGCTTGCCGCGCAGATGGCGGAGTTCAACGTGAAGTACCAGACCATGGAGAAGGAACTCGAGATCACCCGCCTGCAGACACAGCGCACGTGGTTCGTCTTCCTCGTCTTGCTCGCGCTGATGGTGCTGGCAGGATTGTGGCTGTGGTACCGCCAGCGTCGCCAGCGCCGCGAGGCCGAGATGCGCATAGCCACACTCGAGACTGAGCGCAAGCGCATTGCCAAGGAACTGCACGACGGACTCTGCAACGACATGCTCGCTCTGGAGATGCAGATGAGCGACAACGTGCCGGATGAGACTCTCGCCAGCCTGCGCTCGCTGCGCCAGCAGGCCCGCCAGCTGTCCCACCAGCTCATGCCGCCCGAGTTCAGCCACCTGAGCCTCAGCCAGCTGCTGAGCCAATATGTGGGTACTATCGATAAGACTACGACCCTCTCTGCCACATTTACCGCCACACCCGATGCCTACGACGAGGCGTGGCAGAATGTTCCGGCGAAGATCAGCCACGAGGTCTACCGCATCGTGCAGGAGCACACGTCGAACATCGTCAAGGGCGGCACCGCCACCCTACTCGACGTCCACCTGATGCAGTCGGCCCCCGACCGCTACCAGCTCTCTGTGATCGACGACGGCCAACCCCCAGCTGCCGACTCACTGGCTGAGGGCCTCGGCCGACACACCCAGCAAGACCGCATCGTCAGCATCGGTGCCAGCAGCAAGACCTACCGCCAGGACGACCGCAACCACCTCGAACTGGAATTCAGCGTGTAGCCATTTTTGTCACCTAAAAAGGTGAAAAATCGACGCACGAGAACGATAAAAGTCCCGACAGCCATGTGTATGTCGGGCTTTTTTATTAAATTTGCAGTCACATACACATTTACGCTAAGTCTATCTGAAAACATGAGTCAACCGTCTGACCCCTACCGCATATTGGCCTTCGACGACCATCCCATGGTGCTCGAAGGCATCCGGCACTTGCTGTCGCGCCAGCCTGACGTGCTGTGCGAGGGCATCACCACCCACGCCCGGCTCGCGGAGCTGTTGCAGTCCGATTGCCAGTTCGACCTCTTCATCCTGGACCTGGAGTTGCCCGATGCCGACGGCTTCGACGTGGTGAAGGCCATCCGCCAGCACTGCCCCGATGCTGCCATCCTGATCTACACCATGCATGAGGAGCCGTGGCTGCTGGCCCGCCTGACCCGCTTGAGCATACAGGGCGTGGTCTCGAAGAGTCACCCCGTGAGCCGCCTGACCGAGGCCGTGGCTGCCATTCGCGCTGGAGGCACCTACTACAACGAAGCCTTCCTGGAGCAACTCAGGATTGCCGATGCCAAGCAGTCGTCGGCAGAACTTTCGATGGGTCGCCCCTTCCAGCTCTCCGAGCGCGAGCAGCAGGTGCTGGAGCGGCTGAGTCGCGGACTGAGCACGAACGAGATTGCCCGCGAGCTGTTTCTCTCTACCAACACCATCGGCACCTACCGCCTGCGTCTGATGCGCAAGTTCGATGCCCACAACGTGGCACAGCTCATCGCCAAGGCCCAGCGTTTCCTCTAGGAATTCCGTCTTTCCCCGTCATTTCCAAGCATTTCAAAACTGTTCCAACTTTGCAAACACAGTTGGAACACCTTGTTTATTCCGTTTCAGGTGAAATTGCCTCCATTCTTGTCACCTGAACAGGTGAAATTGAGCACCTGAGTGTCAAAAGAGCCGTATGTCAAAACTGCAATTATCAACTTTTTTCTTAACTTTGCAACATTAAAACAGCTCATAAAACAGACAATATGAAGAAACTACATCTATTCTTTTTATCACTGATGCTGCCTCTTTGGGCAGTCGCCAACAACGCATTCGTCGCTTCGGAAGAAACGAGTCATCACACCATGTCCAGCCAAGTGGCCGAAGGCGACGTCTGGGGATATTACGCCAGCGGCACACTAGTGAACAGCTATTATAGTCTTGGTAACCCAGCCACGACTGGGCACGCAATTCCATTTTACGGCGATGAGACATTGAAAGGAGCTCAGATTACTGCCATCCGTGTACCTGTCATGAGTGAGAGGGACGCAGAGAAGATGGAGCAAGGCACCGTCTGGATAGCCGAGGACTTGAAAAGCGGTGACAAAGTGCGCGAGGTCCCCATCCCGCATATCACTGTCGGCGAGTACACTGAAATCCCTCTACCTGAACCATATACCATTACTGAAAAATGGACTTATATAGGATTCACATGCCCGGGAGTAGTTTCGGTCAATGTCTATGATTATCAAACTTTGGGCTACTATAGCTGGGAGAGCTACGGTGCGTGGAGGTACAACTACAACTACTTGCCGTGTTTGCAGTTTCGGGTGAAAAACCATCACATCCCAGAGGCTGCAGCCCAGTTTGCCGCTCCAAACATTAAACCAGCTACTTACGCAGGGCAGACGTCGCCTGTCAGTTTCCATTTGCTGAATAAGGGCTTGGAAAAAATCTCGTCCATTGACTATACCGTCATCATTGACGGCAAGGAAGATTCCCGGCATCTGGACATCAGCATACTGAATGGTATAGAACAGGCCCGTGATGTGGCCATCCCTGTTACCGGCGCATCACAGTCAGGCAACTACGATGTCATCCTGCGCATAGACAAAGTCAACGGAAAAGAAAATGCTTTAAAAGAACAAGCCTGCAAGGCTGTGTTTTATGGTCTGAGCCGTCAGGTGGAGCGTCGCACGCTGATGGAAATAACAACAGACATAAAATACCCTGGTTGCATATCTGGCTTGGTTGGCATGAAGTTGGCAAAGGAGAAATACGGCGACCGGTTCATTGGCGTAGTGGAGCACTTGAGCGGTCTCATGGATTTAGATGATTACAACCAATACACGATACAGGGAATCAACGCCCCATGTTGCCTGATAGACCGCAGACATGAGACTTACGACCCCCTCGACGGCATCTACGACCCATATCTGGACACGTTCGCCCCTACTGCCACGACGAACATCCTGGAGGAAGCCCTTCAGGTAGTGCCGAGCGTGGATGTTGCGGTAAAGGGCGAATGGAATGCCGACAAGACCCAAATCAACCTGACTTGCGATCTGGAGTTCCTGGCAGACGAAAAATGGACTAGCTATAGTGTTGAATATCTCATAGTGGCTGACAGCGTGAAGGGGTCTGGAGATGGATGGAATCTGGCAAATGAGTATGCTGGCCGTGACATCGACGACCCGAATCTGAAACCTTACACCGGAGCGCCTAACCCCATCACGGATATGGTTTACAACGACGTACTGATAGGCCGGGCCATTCGTACCGGTCTTATGAGAAGTCATGATATTGTTGCCGGTGAGGAATTAACCGACAGCCATACCCTCACTCCTAAGATCTCCGACAAGTTGGCAGAGGCCATCGACAAAGATAAAGTATACGTGATAGCCGTTGCATATAAAGATGGCATCTTAGGCCCTGTAGCCAATGCCGTCAAGGCCAAGGTGACGGAATGCAGCCAGCCAGATGGAATCACCACCGTTGAGGTTTCCTCATGCCCGTCCGGTGTGTACACCCTTGACGGACGGCTTCTTCAGCACGATGCCACGTCGCTGAAAGACCTGCCCAGCGGCTTGTACATCGTCCGCTCGGCCGAAGAATGCTTGCAAGGCAAGAACGGCAGGAAAGTTGTGGTAAGAAACTCTAGATAAAACATTAAATACATAAATCACATGATGAAAAGAACCATTATTTGTACCGCCCTTTGCCTGATGATGGCAAACGGCGTAGAGGCTCAGGGACTGCTGAACAAAGTGGGCAAAGCCCTTGACAAAGCGACGAACACCCTTAACAAAGTGTCGAGTACCCTTGACGACGTATCGAAAGGGAAAAAACCAGGAACAAAGAAAAGCAAGGCTAAGAAGGTTGATTCCTGGGATGCGGCTGAAGAGGAAGAAAGGAGCCCGACAGCCATCTACGGCGACACTCCCATGCAGACGATAAAAGGCCGCAAGAGCAACATGCTTCAGGTGTTCAACGACAACTCTTACGGAATGGACGCCAACGAGAAGGCGTTTGCACAGTTCAAGGACGCTCCACAGGCCAAGACCGTCACGCTCGACAACATCAACCGTGTCCAGCTTGGCTACTTCCACTGTGGGCGGGCCTTCGTCTACTCCAAGGGTGGAGGCATGGTCTGCATCGACACTAAGGGCAACGTCATCAAGCGGTGGAGCCCTGCCGAGGCCGAGCAATACTTTATCACGGGCAGGTCGTTCAGCCTACGTCCTGTCTTCCCGAAATTCGATTCCAACCGTTTCCTTTTCTTTGCCGGCGTTGAGAGCAACCAAAAGGCGGGTACGGCCATCATCTACGACACCAACTTCAACGTCGTCAAGCGCATCCCACAGGTTGTCTATGCCAGCAACTTTGAGAGCGGCGTGGCCATCATTCACAAATACAATGGACAGATCGTAGAGAAATACGAAATGGTGTATATCGATACGGAAGGAAACGAGATTCTCCGCAACATTTCCGCCCTTTCTGAGAATGGCCACGGATTGCTCAACGATCAGCAGCTAAGACCTCGCTGCGACGGACTGACAGCCTTTGCCGTGAGAGAAAGGCTCAGCGACCGGGACAAGTGGGGCTTCTACGATGCCAAGGGCAACATCGTCGTTGAGCCCAAATACGCCAAGGTACAGGACTTCTCCAACGGCATGGCTGCTGTTGCCACCACCGATACGGGCGTTGAGAGATGGGGATTTATCGACACAAAGGGCAACATGGTCATTCAGCCCAAGTACGGCATCGAGCCGTCGCAGTTTGATAATTGCGGCCTGGCCATGGTCACCAACAAAGACGGCGTGAGCTCCTTCATCAACAAGCGGGGCGAGACCGTAGGCAACAAATACACTGACGTCAGTCCTTTCTGCAATGGCAGGGCCATCTACACCGAATTCCACAATGGTGACGAAGGAAAATATGCCAGCCACATGCCCAACGACATGACCTATCTCATTGACAGCAACTTCAACATCGTCGCCACCCTCGGCAATAATCTTTTTGTCAGCAAGCACGACAACGGCATGGATATCTTCAAGAAAGGCTTCAACGCCCAAGACAATGCCAAGTTCCTGGCCTATGCCGAGACCTACGAACCAAGCACTTTCTTCAAGGACAACCAGATGTATTTCAGGCTTCAAGGAGAGGCTCGGTGTGGCCTCCTCGACGCGAACGGCGACATCGTGGTCGGAGGACTGAACGGCTTCTTCTCCGAGGGCCTGGCTCCTGTCAACAACACCGACTCTTCGGACCACAGCAAGAACTACGCCGGCTACGTCAACCAGAAAGGCGAGTGGGTGATCAAGTTTGGAGAGAGCGAATTCTAACAGGTGTAACTTCATGAAGAACAGAGGTATGAGAACCATTCTTTTCGCATTCCTGTGGCTGTGGATCGGTGCGGCATCCATGTCGTCGGCATCCAGCAAGCCAGGAAGGCTTGACCTTCATGCACAGCATGCCCAAGGCATCATCCAGGTCGAAGCGCTGCTCGAGAAAGGCAAGAAAAGCGACTACAAACCACTCGGACAAGGCAACGGCGGCACTGTTGAGCTATGGTCGGCCACCAAGGCCACTGCCGATGGCACCGTGACCTCCCAGACGCTTCAGGCCACTCTCTGCAACGATGGTTTCGGACTTACTGGAATCGATGCCACGGGTCAGGTGCTGCTTACTCCAGTAGGTGCCGACGACAGCCTGCTGGTGTGGCAGGGTGACCAGATAATTTTCAGCATCGACGAGCATCAGCACTATGCAAAGCCCAGTGCCACCATGGTTCTGTCGCCAGGGCTTGGGTCCAACGTGCTGATGCATCTTGGCGGCATGCTCCATCTGAAAATGGACAAGGACCTCACGGGTAGCAAGATTGTCGTCGAGACGGATACTGCCCACATCATTGCCGGCGTGTTCTGCCTGTCGGCTAAAGAGGCGATGCCGCAGATGAAAGCGCTCTGGGGAGTCAACCTGAAGAGCGTCGACCTGGATGCCTCGCTGCATGACGCATACGTGCCATTGCCTTGCGGCAAATATCCATCCATGCGCATATCCCTCCTCGACAACAGCGGGAGCGAGCTGCAGGCTTTCCATTTCAGCGACGTCACGATAGAGCGAGCCAGCATCACTACACTCAACCTGGAAAACCTGGAAGCCAAGGCAGAGGGCGGCGCTACATGCAGCCGGCCCAAAATCCAGCGGCTGCAGTTGTTCCAGAGAGGCGTTCACATCAATTCCACCGGAAATGTGAGTGTCACCCAAGACACCACGTCGCTCTCGTCGCACACTGTCTTCAGCGGAGCAGCAGGAATGTGGCAAAACCAAGTCCACGTCTCTCACTTCCTCTGCAACCGCAATCCAGTCACGTTCCGCCACTACTGGAGATATGCCAACCGTAACAAACGCAATGATCCGGAAGATTCCTACTGGGACTTCCCTGCCATACTCCAGCTGAGCCCAGGCGAGAACCGATTTCATCCAGCTGCCATCGCCTTCAACCAATGTGGAACGCAGCAAAACCTGAAGTTCATCAAGGCAAAGCCCGAAATCGTATGGCTCTACATCAAGACCTACACCTGCGATTTCAGCTACAAAGGCCTCACGCGCAACGACTCGCTGTGTGGATATGTGCCTGAATGGAACCGGACATGGAACAGCTCGGAGAGTGTCATCGACTGGGAATTCCAGCCCAGCGACGGCGGAAGTGAGGCAGTGAGCAACCGGCTCACCTACCGTACCGCCCACCGCAAAGACAACCACCTCAAGTTCCCGCTAAGCCTGCAGGGTGTAAAGCAAATGCCGCTTTGGACGGCGGCATCCTACGGCTGCGACGGATACTACATCGTGAAGCATGGCGTGGTGAAATACCAGGCTGCCACGGTCTACAGATACACCAGTGGAGCCGTGAGACACATCGAGGCAACCGAATCAGACAAGCGATTCACAACCGACATCCTTGAAATCGACCAGACCGTAGCGAAAAATAGCACCAACGAGTTGGAATTCACATCACGCTTCAAGACCAGCTATATCCTCTCCTTCGGTGACAGCATCGACTTCAACTCGAGCTACTTCGACGGCTACGAACGCGGACTGCTGATATACGAAGAAGAGGAGTTCAAGAAGGCCAACAACCAGTTCACGGCTATCAACCGCCACAAACACCTCAGTAGGACCAAAGGAGGCGAGGAATTCAAGTGCGTGGTGACAGACCTCGACGAGAGAAAGACTTACAACGTCTGGGCCTATCTGCAAATAGGCGATTACCTTTTCATTAGCGAACCTGTCAGGTATCCGCTCCAGGAAGGCATCTTCGCCGACCTGCCTGCCTGCTTCGACCCTTATACTCCCCGCATCCAACCCTATGTCGACCAATATGTCGAGATGTACCGCAAAGCCCTTACGTCTGACATCGCCTTCACAGAATTACAAAATTATGAAAAGGAGCTCTTCGGAAAGTATCAGGAGATAACTAATGAATGCGAAAAGAAAGTCAGAAATCACGTTGACTTTGAAGAGACGATCCCCTACACGGTGGAAGAGGGATTGTCCTACGAAATCGTGTCGCCGATAAAGAAAGCCTTCGCTGTGCCGCCCGACATTTTCGAGGAAATACCCTTGGACGAAATTTTCCCAGGAGCAGCCATCCGGGCAATTGGCACAAAGCCCGTCGCACTCCTCATGCAGCACCCGATGGTTTATTGTGCAGCTGTGAGGTTCAAGATTAAGATCCTGAACATGAATTATCCACCGACAAAGTTCCTTGGGCTCATCGACATTCCCGGCCTGCTGACCGTCCATGCGTACGTGCCAGGCAACGGTCCTGACGGCAAAAGCATCGGATACACCCACCTAGGCTATGTCTCGATGTTAGATAAGAAACCCGGCGACATCGTCGACGTGCAGATGATCATCGTCGGATGGGGGCCACGCGAAGTCGTTGACCAGATGAAGTCGCTAGTCTTCTCCGTGGAGTCGCACTATAAACAATATGAAACTTGGCTCAGGTCCGATAACCCACTAAAAGATCCCTTCTTCAAAATGATGGAAGAATGGTATAAATCTCAGAAGCAAAATTCCAAATAGGGCGTCCCCCCTCCTGTTCTTCTGACTCATCCTGATAAAGGTAGGCACATCTGGTGACAAACAGTATGTGCCTGCCTTTTCGGTATCATATCCCACATCTATTCCCCATTTCACTCTTTTTGAGTAACCCCGCCCAAGCAACAGCAGCAGTGTGTGGGAGGACTATGAATAGGACTGCCCAATCAAAAACTTTCGGTTTTGCTTTGCACTTCGTCTGCTTTTTCGTAACTTTGCACCCGATAGCAAATGTTCCGTTTGCTGCGACGCGGTCGCAGTCCTTTTCACTAAGCTGCGGCTTTGTCGCAGCCCCAAGCAAGAATGATGAAGCAAGTAAAACCGAAGAAGCAGCTCGGCCAGCACTTCCTGACCGACCTGTCGATAGCCCGCCGCATCGCCGACACCGTTGATGCGTGTCCCGACATACCCGTGCTGGAGATTGGTCCCGGCATGGGCGTACTGACGCAGTTCCTCCTCGAGAAGCCGCACCCACCGAGGCTGTGGAGTATCTCTTCGGCGGAACGGTTACCTACCGCGACGTGCAGACGGGACAGCTCATCACGCAAGAACTGATGAAGACGCGCCTGGCCGTGAATCCCTCGCCCGACCTGCATCTGACCTACTTCGTGCAGCGCGACTTCCTCGTCGGCGAGCCGGCTCAGTTTGCCCTGCTCGTGCAGAACAAGGGTGCGGGAGCCGCCATCGACTTGAAGATAGAGACCTCTGAGCCTACTGTCGTCAGCAATGAGAACAACCTGCCCGTGGAGTTCACGACGCTCTATACCACCCTTGATGGTGTGGCAGGCAACTTCAAGTTCACAAGCCTCGACCTCGGACGCATCGCCCCAGGCAAGAACTTGCTGGCGCGCTGGTGGTTTGCCTCGAATGTCAATGCCCATGTGGCCAACTATGAGGTTCGCATGACGAAGGCATCGAACTATGGCGAGGAATTTAACCTGATCACCCTCGACGGCGTGCGCGAACTGACTCACAGCGTCACGGGAACCATCAGACCGCCATCGGCCAACTCCGCCAAGCGCCGGATGGCTCCCGGGAACGGCATCCAGAAGGACACGAACATCTTCCTGCTCAACCAGATTGAGGACGAGGAGAACCTGCCCGACTACGTAGTCGACGAGAACGGCGAGGGCACCGACGACCTGGAAATCGTAAGTGGGAAGGCCATGCTGACCGCTACCGACAACGAGGGCGAGTACACCCTGACGATGACCGCTTCGCGCGAGGGATGGGTGTATGGTGTCCTGCACGACCCGACGAACTGCTCCATGCTGCTGACGAAGGTCGTCCGACAGAGCGACGGGGCCGACATGACGGCCAACTTCTGGCAGACCGACCGCACCGTGCAGGCCGACTTCTCGGTGATGGTGGACAACCGCCTGCACTGGGCCGACAACACTGCTACGGCAGAAACCTACACGCTCTACTACGAGCCCCTGCCGACGGATGGTCCAAAGGTGGGTGTGCTGGAACTGCTGACTGACGACGACATCAGCGAGAGCCACGCCACGCAGGCTCGGTTGGTGTTCGACGCACCCATCGACGCCGCCAGCTTCACGGCCGACGACGTAGTGCTTATGGCTGGTGGACGTTCGCTCACAACGGTTGTCGAAAAGGTTTCCGACACGGAGTACATCATCGACTGGAGCAACAACCAGACCGAAGGCGGCCACTACGAACTGACCGTGTTTACGTCGGGCATCAAGAATGCGGCAGGCACTGCCGGAACAACCAGCGAGACCATCAGCTGGACAGGCATCGCACAATTGAGGGGCGACGCCAACGATGACGGCCAAGTGACGATTGCCGACGTGACAGCAACCGTCAATTTCATTCTTGGTTCTCAAGGCGGCAGGTTTGTCTATAATAAGGCTGACATCAATCACGACCAAAAAGTTACGACTGATGATGTGAAAGCTATCGTGAATATGATTCTAGGCAAGTAGGTGAAAGGAAAGAGACCCACCCCTGCCCCTCCCTGTGGAAAGAGACCCACCCCCCTGCCCCTCCATCTTGGGAGTGGCAGGGGGGTGGGTCTCTCTCTTCTTACAACTTCTCCCCGTAGCACAGGTCGCCGCAGTCGCCGAAGCCGGGCACGATGTACTTCTGGGCATTCATACCTGAGTCGATGGCGGCACACCACAGCGTGACGTCGGCGTCGCCTACAGCCTCGCGCACCATGTCGATACCTTCTTTGGTGCCGATGACGCAGGCAATGTGGACGCTCTTCGGCTTGCCCGTCTTCAGGAAAGCCTCGTAGGCAGCAGCCATCGAACCACCCGTGGCCAGCATCGGGTCGACGATGAGAAGCGTCTTGCCCTCAACACTGGGCGCAGCAATGTACTCCGTGTGCACGCCCACCTCGGTGTGCTCGCGGTTGGTGTACATGCGAAAGGCTGAGATGAAGGCACTGCCGGCATGGTCGAACACCTTCAGGAAGCCCTGATGGAACGGCAGTCCGGCACGCAGCACCGTGGCGACCAATATGTCGTCCTGCGGCAGCGCGATGTCGAGTTCGCCCAGCGGGGTGACCACGCGCTGCTGGGCATAGTCGAGCACCTTCGAAATTTCGAAAGCCATATACTCACCAATACGCTCAATGTTGTTACGGAACAACAGACGGTTTTGCTGATAGCTCACATCGCGAATCTCCGCCAAAAAGCTGTTCATCACAGAGTTTTGCTCGCTCAGATTGATTGTTTTCATGCTTTCTATTTTTCTAATGATTGAATTATGGGACAAAGATACAAAAAAACACAAAAAAATGCGTAGTTTTTATAAAATTTTCACTAACTTTGCAGACACTTTAATTAAAGTATCCAATTTATATGCTGTTAATACTTAAGCTTCTTGGTTCGCTGGCGCTGCTCATGTTCGGTATGAAGGCCATGAGTGAAGCCCTGCAGAAGATGGCTGGTCCGCAGTTGCGCCATGCCTTGGGTGCTATGACCACCAACCGCTTCACAGGCCTGCTGACGGGTACCATCGTCACGGCTTCCGTACAGTCTTCAACCGCCACCACCGTCATGACGGTGTCGTTTGTGAATGCCGGTCTGCTCACGCTGGCACAGGCCATCTCGGTCATCATGGGTGCCAACATCGGCACGACGCTCACGGCCTGGATCATGGCGCTGGGTGCGTCGTTCGACATCTCAAACGTGGTCTATCCGGCCTTCTTCATCGGCATCATCCTCATCTACATGAAGAAACGCCGCTATGTGGGCGACTTCCTCTTCGGACTGGCGTTCCTATTGCTGGGTCTGGCCACACTGAAGGGCACCGGCAACGACATGGACCTGGGTCACAACCCTGCCGTGACGGCATTCTTCGCCTCGTTCGACCCCAATTCGTTCTCGACCACCATCATCTTCCTGCTGCTGGGTGGCGTGATGACGTTCTGCGTGCAGTCGAGTGCTGCCGTGATGGCCATCACGATGCTGCTCTGCTCCACGGGCGCCATGCCCATCTATCAGGGTATTGCACTGGTGCTGGGCGAGAACATCGGAACCACTATCACCTCGAATCTGGCTGCACTCTCGGCCAACACGCAGGCGCGCCGCGCTGCCTTGGCCCATATGTTCTTCAACATCTTCGGCGTCCTCTGGATTCTGTTTGTGTTCCACTGGTTCATTGATGCCGTGATCTGGCTCGTCGACTACGTCGGAACAGCCATGGGAAAGGACATGGCCCACATGGACTCCAACGAGAAGCTGAACTTCGTGCTGGCAGCCTTCCACTCGTGCTTCAACGTGATCAACGCCAGCATCCTCATCTGGTTTATTCCGCAGATTGAGAAGTTTGTGTGCTGGGTCATCAAGCCGAAGAAGGTGGACGAGGAAGAGGACTTCCGCCTGCACTTCATTACAGCCGGCTTCATGAAGACGCCCGAGCTCTCGGTGCTGGAAGCACAGAAAGAGATACAGTCGTTTGCCGAGCGTATGCAGCGCATGTTCGGCATGGTGCAGGAACTGCTCAACGAGTCGTCGTCGACAACAGGCAAGAAGAAAGGCGAAAAGGGCGGCGAGGACTTTAACAAACTCTTCTCGCGCATCGAGAAATACGAGGGCATCTCCGACAATATGGAGATAGAGATTGCCAAGTATCTCGACCAGGTGAGCGACGCCCACCTCAGCGACGATACGAAGGCCAAGATTCGCGCTATGCTGCGCGAGATTTCCGAACTGGAGTCTATCGGCGACGCCTGCTACAACATGGCACGCACCATCTCGCGCAAGTACCAGGGCAAGCAGGATCACTTCACAGAACCACAGTACGACCACTTGCACCAGATGATGCAGCTCACTGACAACGCGCTGACACAGATGAACCAGCTCATGTCGGGCCGCAAGGAGGTATACGACGTGAACCGCACGTTCAACATCGAGAACGAGATCAACAACTACCGTGCCCAGCTGAAGTCGCAGAACATCATCGACGTCAACAACCACGAGTACACCTACGCCGTAGGTACCATCTACATGGACCTCGTCAACGAGTGCGAGAAGCTGGCCGACTACGTCGTCAACGTCGTCGAAGCCCGCATGGGTGTAAGGCAGAGGTAAACGAATACACCCCCTACAGCCCACCCCTCCCCCTCCCTAAAGGAGGGGTTTTTTATACCCCTACAGCCCACCCCTTCCCCTCCCCAAGGGAGGGGTTTTTTATACCCCTACAGCCCACCCCTCCCCCTCCCCAAGGGAGGGGTTTTTATTACCCTTTCTTAATTCTATTAAAATGTAGGGAAATTTTCGATATAGTCCTATCATCCCATTCTTTTGTAAGGATGGGGGCATTCCCCGTCCCTACACTCAGAGGGATAACCGTTAAAAAAAATCCCCCCTCCCTTGGGGGGGAGGGGGGAGGGGGAGACTCTTACAATCGTTTCAGCTGCACGGTGAAGTGGCGCATCAGCGGGGCTTCCCACTCGATGGCTACACCACGCGTAATCTCGGCACGACGGTCGTACACGTTCTTCAGGGCGGCAGCAATCACGTCCATGTGGTTGTCGGTGTAGACGCGGCGTGCTATGCAGAGGCGCAGCAGGTCGAGACCACCGAAGCGGTTCTCGCGCGTCACGGGGTCGCGGTCGGCCAGAATATAGCCTATCTCGCAGCCGCGGATGCCAGCCTCGAGATACAGCTCGCACGTGAGCGTCTGAGCAGGGAACTCCTCCTTCGGCACGTTGCACAACACCTTGTCGGCATCGATGAACAGAGCATGACCACCCACGGGACGCTGATAGGGAATGCCGTACTCGTCGAGTTTTTTGGCCAGATACTGCACCTGGTGGATGCGCGTCTCGAGCATCGGGAACTCCGTGTTCTCGTCCAGACCGACAGCCAGCGCGTTCAGGTCGCGGCCGTTCAGACCGCCGTAGGTCAGGAATCCCTCGAACGGGATGCAGAACTGCTTGGCACCCTCGTACCAGTCCTCGCGGTTGGTAGCGATGAAACCACCCATGTTCACCAGTCCGTCCTTCTTGGCCGACATCGTCATGCCATCCACATACGAATACATCTCGCGGGCAATCTCCTTGATGGTCTTGTCGGCATAGCCTTCCTCACGCGTCTTGATGAAGTAGGAGTTCTCGGCAAAGCGGGCCGAGTCCATCACCACGGGCACGCCGTACTTGTGGCACAGTTCGCAGGTCTCGCGGATGTTCTTCATCGACACCGGCTGACCGCCCACGGTGTTGTTCGTCACCGTCAGCACCATGAAGGGCACGTTGCCCTCGTTCTCGCGGAGCACCTTCTCCAGTTTCTCCAGCGAAACGTTGCCCTTGAACGGCAGTTCCAGCTGCGTGTCCTTGGCCTCGTCGATGGTGACGTCGATGGCCTTTGCCTTGCGGTACTCAATGTGGCCCTTCGTCGTGTCGAAGTGGGCATTGCCCGGCACGACGTTACCTTCCTTCACCAGATAGGAGAACAGCACGTTTTCAGCAGCGCGACCCTGATGGGTGGGGATGACATATTTGAAGCCGAAGATGCGCTGCACCACCTCTTCGAACCGGTAGAACGACGTGGCGCCGGCATAGCTCTCGTCGCCCAGCATCATGGCCGACCACTGGCGGTCGCTCATGGCGCCGGTTCCCGAGTCGGTCAGGCAGTCAATATATACCTGCTCGGCCTTCAGCATGAATACGTTGTAGTGGGCTTCCTTCAGCCACTGCTCTCTCTCTGCGCGGGTGCTCTTACGGAGCGGCTCGACCATCTTGATCTTCCACGCTTCTGCAAATGGTAGTTCCATAGGTTTTCCTTTGTTTTGATTAGATTATTGTTGTTCTAAACATGGTATGTAACACTTTCCAACATGCAAAAGTAGTGAAAAAACGCCAACCAACCAAATTTTTTCTTCATTTTCGACGCTGCCATTATCAATGAAAGGGTCTTGAGCCCGACCTGAAACTGCAGGAATAAAAGAGCAGAATCATCGTTCCCTTACGGAAAACCCACCAGCTGATGTATCCAGCAGCACCGTTCGATGCATCCAAAGCATAGAGTTGATGAAGTAAAACAAGGTGTTTTGCAAAGTAAAACAACTTGTTTTGGTCGGTAAAACAACTTGTTTTGGTCGGCAAAATAAATTGTTTTGCTTTATAGGAAGCATGGTTTGCAGGCACTATGTCCTATCTGCCTATGCATCAAACGGGCCTACTTGCATGATTCTCAGTATCGTCTGACTACGAGAAATGAAACAAAAAACTCGGTTTTTGCTTTGCATTTCGCTCACTTATTCGTAACTTTGCAGCCGAATTTTTCTATAAAAAAATCTGAAGACTACGCTTATGATGAAAAAAATACTCCTTTTGCTCTTACTGGCAGGGCCGCTGATGGCTGTGCAGGGTTGGGCTGCCGACGACGGAAAGATGTTGCTGGTGTACTACCGCGATGCCAGCGAACTGCAGCGCCTGGATGTTTTCCCCGAGGCCATGCTGACCGACTGGAAAGACGTGCAGGGACAGTGGCGCGTGAGCACCGTGGCTGACACGGCGTTCTGCTATAACGACGCCCGTGTAGACTCCGTGGTGGTACGCACGAAGGCCGAGGTCGGCAATCGTCTGGCCAGCATCGTGCAGCTGAAGTTCAACAACAAATACAACGACCAGGTGTATACCGACGTGGTGGCCGACATCACGGGCGACTCGCTCATCACGGCCCGCGTGGCTGGCATCGGCAAGTGGCTGACGCCCTCCGTGCAGTTCAGCAACGACTCGGCACGCCTCTACGTAGGCCGCGAGCTGCAGCTGAACAAGCAGAGCCGGCGGAAGTTCGACAAGGACGTCATCTACACCGTGGCGTTGCCGCGCCAACGCTGCTACGAGCAGGTGCTGGTGAAGGATGCCGTCTGGGACGGCGAAACCGAGCAGTATGTGGAGACGCCGGTGGAACTGGATGCCAGCATGTTCTCGGGCAACCTGCCTGGTCGCGACGGCGAGGGCTGGGCCCAGATGCTCGACGGCGACGTGAACACGTTCTACCACTCTACGTGGGACGTGCCGCAGGAAGAGAAGGAGACCATCTACAACACCGAGCCCTACATAGAGATTGCGCTGCCGGAGGAACTGAGCCGCTTGCGCTTCGGCTACACCACGCGCAACAACGACGGCTACGCCCCGCTGAAGCTGACGCTCTATGCCTCGAAGGACGGCAAGTCGTGGAAGAACATCCGCTCGTTCACGGCCGACGAGGACGGACTGCCCACGGGTGCGGGCCAGACCTACGAGAGCCAGCAGGTGGATCTGGGCAGCAGCTACAAGTACCTGCGGCTGCGCCTGATGGAGTCGCAGCGCCACCGCTACCTGGTGTTCTCCGAGTTCCGTCTGTGGCGCGTGACGGAGAATCCCGACTACCACGGTTCGGAGCAGGTGGAACCTGCTGAGTATGCCTACGAGATGGTGCCCTTCGGCCGCAACTACCGCGTGCACGTGGACTGGCTCACCGAAAAGGCTACACAGGTGCCTCGCATCGACATCAACATTGAGAATGGCGAAATGGTGTCGAGCAAGGACTACTACCTGAACGCCGACATCACGATCGACGGCGCGGGCGTGTTCCCCTCGATGGGCCACACCGCTGTGCAGATAAAGGGTCGCGGCAACTCGTCGTGGAACGGCTGGTGGCCCTACGACAAGAATCCCTATCGGCTGAAGTTCAGCGAAAAAATAAAGCCCTTCGGACTGACGAAGGGCAAGAACTGGGTGCTACTGGCCAACAAGCAGACGGGCTCGATGACGTCGAACGCCATCGGCATGAAGGCTGCCTGTCTGGTGGGCACGGCCGGCGCCAACCACATGGTGCCCGTAGAACTATACATCAACGGCGAGTATCGCGGCTCCTACAACTTCACCGAGAAGGTGGGGCTGGCCAACAACTCCATCGACCTTGCAGACGAGTCGGCAGCCACGCTGCTGGAGCTGGACACCTACTACGACGAGGCTTATAAGTTCCGCTCGCAGGCCTACAACCTGCCCGTGAACATCAAGGAGCCGGAATTCGACGAAGCAGGCAGCACCACGCTGACGCAGAGCATGATAGAGCAGGACTTCAACGCCTTCATGTCGGCCCTGAAGCAGGGGAAGGACGTGGCCGACCTCGTCGACATCGAGATGCTGGCACGCTTCCTGATGGTGAACGACCTCATTGCCAACTACGAGCCGCAGCATCCGAAGAGCACGTTCCTCTACAAGGAGTTTGTGGGCAACAGCGACAGCAAGTTCGTGTTCGGCCCCGTGTGGGACCTCGACTGGGCCTTCGGCTACGAGCGCGGAAAGAATTATTTCCAGAACGACGTGTCGGCCAACTATTGGACTACGATAACGGCGATGGAGTCGCGCCAGTTCATCTACGACCTGCGCTTCGTCAGCAAGGCGCTCGACAAGGCCTACTACCAGCTGTGGACGCGCTTCCGCGGCCAGCCGCTCGACGAACTCATCGACTTCTGCGACGACTACTACGCCTATGCGCGTCCGTCGCTGGAGAACAATGCCACCCTCTGGGGCGACGGCAAAAACTACGGCCAATCGACGGCGCAGGCCAAGGTGTGGCTGCGCCGCCGTGCCGACTACATCTACAGCCGACTGACGGCCTACGAACTGGATCCCGAAGAGGAGCCCGCTGACGACATCAGCTATCAGGGCGACACCGACGGCATCGAGGTGCTGAGCAACCACAAGCAGGCGGAGAGCAGTCTGGTGGACGTCTACGACCTGAGTGGCCGACTGGTGAAGCAGCGCGTCAGCGTGTTCGACCTGCGCACGGGGTTGCAGCCCGGCATCTACATCGTAGGTGGCAGGAAGATGATGGTGAGGTGAGTTGAGAGTTGAGAGTTGAGAGTTGAGAGATTTTTCTTCGTTGCGCGCTCGGTTTTACCGCTTTCGTAACGTAGTGGAGAAAGGAAGTGCCCCTGCGGGTCGAGTGGAGAACTTAGAGGCTGGCGAGAAGGGTGAGCGCCCGGTTCTCGGCAGCCTCCATGATTTCGCGTTCGCCCGGTCCCTTGTCGTTGATGCCACATAGGTGGAGAACGCCGTGGATGATGACGCGGTGCAGCTCTTCCTCATACGTTTTCTGGAAGAGTTCGGCATTCGAGCGCACGGTATCGAGCGAGATGACGAGGTCGCCCGAAAGCACGTCGCCTTCGCAATAGTCGAAGGTGATGATGTCGGTGTAGTAGTCGTGGCCCAGGTATTCGCGATTGACTTCCAGAATGTGTTCGTCGTTGCAGAAGAGATAGCCAATCTCGCCTACCTTTTTGCCGTAGGATGCAGCCACGGCCTTAATCCACTGTGTGGTTTGGCGCTTTTTTATATTGGGCATGCGCACGCCCTCGCTCTGGTATGTAATCATTGGATAAGAATGTTCTGTATGGTTCAAATGCGCCTGCAGCGCGTTCAAAGTTCAAAGTTCAAAGTTCAAAATTCAAGGTTCAAGCTTTGGCAGAAACGCTGTGACGTCGCGACCGAAGCGGCGCAGTTCGCGCACCGTCGACGACGACACGGCCTCCATACCTGGTTCGGCCAGCAGCAGGATGGTCTCGATGCCCGTCAGGCGGCGGTTCACGTCGGCCTGCTCGCGCTCGCTCTCGAAGTCCTTCACCGAGCGCACGCCCTTCACGATGGCCACGGCACCACACTCCTGGGCCAGGTCGACCGTCAGACCGTCGTAGGCCACCACCTGCACGCGGTCGTCGCCGTCATAGAGGCGGCTGATGGCCTGCACGCGCTCCTCGGGCTTCAGCAGCGGGTTCTTGCCCGTGTTGATGCCCACGCCAATCACTAAGCGGTCGAAGATGCAGAGCGCCCTGCGAACCACCGACTGATGACCCACAGTGAAGGGGTCGAAGGTTCCTACAAACAGTCCTGTTTTCATCATATCTTACTGCAAAAGTAGCCATTATTTTAGAAGAAACGGCAATCTTTGCATTTTTTAATAAAAAAAAGAGCACCCCGTGTGCTCTGGATGAAAACCTTTTACTATTTTTGTGGTTGCAAAACTGACAATCATCCGTCTCCTTATATTATATATGAAGCATACACTGACCATGTCCAAGAGCACAATTGCCGTTATCTTCGCCCTGGTTGCGACGCTGACAGCCTGCCACCGCCAGGCACCTGCGCCCGCTCGCCAAAGCGAGTCGCTGTACATTGACAGCATCGTGAACAGCCACCGCAATCCCGACAGTCTGCAGACCATGCTGACGGCCTACAAAAAGACCAAGAACCTGCTGGGCGTGGCCGTGAGCCACAGAGCCTTGGGCCGCTACTACCGCGACAACAGCCTCTTCGACATAGCCATCGAGCACCACCGCAAGAGCGTGGAGGCAGCCGAGCAGGCGGGCGACACGGCCGAGCTGGTGCGCTGCCTGAACAACCTGGCCACCGACTACCGCCGCGTGGGCATGCTCGACATGGCATCTGAAGAACACTACCGCGCGCTGAACCTCTGCATGCAGTATTCCGACAAGACGAGCGACGAGGCCAGCAAGAACTACACCGTCTCGCTCAACGGACTGGGCAACGTCTATCTGCAACTGGGCAACAACGAACTGGCCGACAGCATCTTCCGCGTGGCGCTGGCCACCGAGACGCGGCTGGGCAGCGAACTCGGACAGGCCATCAACCTGGCCAACCTCGGAGCCGTCTACGAGGGAGCCGGACAGACGGATTCGGCACTGGTGTACTACCAGCGATCATTTGAGAAAAACAAGAAAGCAAACAGCACCGTGGGCATGGGACTCTGCCATACCCACATAGGCAATCTCTACGAGCGCCAGCACCATTTCGACAAGGCCATCGCCGAATACCAGACCGCCTACAACCTGCTGGAGAAGAGCCATGACATCTGGCACTGGCTGGAACCCTGTCTGGCACTGGCCAACATCAGCATCAAACAAGGCAACATCCAACGGGCACAGGACTATCTGGAGCAGGCCTTCAAGCAGGCCACGGCCATCTCGTCGAAGGAGCATCTGGCCCGCATACACCACATCTACTACATCCTATACGAACGCGAGGGAAAGACCGCGCAGGCCCTCGACCACTATCGGAAGTACGACCAGTACAACGACAGCACCGTCAACATGCACACCATGAACCAGATTCAAAACCTGCGCATCAAGACCGAGCGGCAACGCAGCAACGACCAGTTGCAGCGGGCTAAGGAAGACGCCCGACAGGAGCGATCGCTGAAAGTGCTGGCCTTCAGTCTGCTCGTTGCCATCCTCATCATCGGTGCCCTGCTGTTCGCCATCATGAGCTACGTGCTGCGCTCGCGCAGTCGCGAACGTCTTCTGCTGCGCCACATACAGACTACGCGCGAACGCTTCTTCACCAACATCACCCACGAGTTCCGCACACCGCTCTCGGTCATCCTGGGACTGGCCCAGCAGGTTGGCCAGCCCACCACGAACCGCGAGAAGGTACAGGACTACGCCCGCGCCATAGAGCGACAGGGCAGCCACCTGCTCGACCTCATCAACCAACTGCTCGACATATCGAAGGTGAAAACCTCCATCGGCGATGCCAACTGGCAGCACGGCAACGTCATTGCCTTCATCCGCATGGGCATCGAGAACTACCGGCAGTATGCTCAGCAGAAACGCATAGAACTCATCTACACCCCTGAGCAGAACATGGTGAAGATGGACTTCGTGCCCGACTACATGGAAAAGATTCTCGTCAATCTGCTCTCCAACAGTTTCAAGCACACCGAGCCACAAGGCCGCGTGCACGTGGAGACGTCGCTGCCTACACCCGACACGTTGTGCCTTGTGGTCAGCGACAACGGTTCGGGCATTCCCAAGGAGGCGCTACCCCATATCTTCGAGGCATTCTATCAGGCCGAGGGCGACACCCAGAGCATCGGCACAGGCATCGGACTTTCGCTGGTGCAGCAGATTGTGGAAGCCATGAAAGGCACCATCAACTGCAAGAGCGAGCGGGGCAAAGGCACCACGATGACCGTCACGTTGCCATTGCGCCACGGCACAGACGAACTGCCGCTCTTCGACATCGACAAATACAAGAGTCAGTCGCAACCCACTGACGACGACGAGCAACCCCTTCTGCCCGACGACGAGACTACCATCGACTCGCGCAACCGCGTGCTCATCGTCGAGGACAACAGCGACGTGGCCTTCTACATCGGCGAATTGCTCGATCAGAAGACCTACAGCGTCTTCTATGCCAAGGACGGTGACGAGGGCATCGCCAAGGCGCGCGACATCATGCCCGACGTCATCATCACCGACCTGATGATGCCGGGCACCAACGGCCTGGAACTGTGCCGCCGCGTCAGGGCGTCGGAACTGCTGGGCCACATCCCGATCATCGTCATCACAGCCAAGAGCACCGAACAAGACCGCGTGGCAGGTCTGGAAGCCGGTGCCGACGCCTATCTGGTGAAGCCTTTCAATCAGGAGGAGTTGCAGGTGAGACTGACGAAACTGCTGCAGCAGCGTCGCCAGATGCGCGAATACATGGCCAAGGCCTTGCGCGAGGAGAAGGAGGAACAGCCCGCCGAGGACATGCTGAAGCCCGCCGACCGCGACTTCATCAGGAAGTTGAAGGAAGTCATCAATATGCAGATGAAGAACAACCAGGTGGATGCCGAGACCATTGCCAGCCACATGTTTGTGAGCCGTGCGCAACTCAACAGGAAGTTGCAGGCCATCACCGGTCAGACCACGTCGGCCTTCGTCTTGCAGATGCGCATGTCGCACGCCAAGCGTCTGCTCACGGCCTATCCCGAGATGCCCATCAGCGAGGTAGCCCAGAAGTGTGGCTACGACGACCTGGGCTACTTCAGCCGCTCCTTCAAGCAGACCACGGGTCAGACGCCCACGCAGTTCAGGAAGACGAAGTAGTTTTTTATTAAAGGACGTAAAAGGCTTAAAGGGGAGTGGAAGGGTATAAAGGACCTAAAGCAAATGGTAAGTTCCCCCTGCGAGCGTCTTCACTACCCCCTTCATTTCCAACGAGAAGAGCAACGCTGCCAACCTACCTACGGGCAGATTGCTCTGCACGCTTAGTGTGTTCACCTGCAGGTCGTTCTGGCGGCTCAGCAGAGCTACAACCCGTTGTTCCTCCTCAGTCAGTTCGGGGAACAGTTGCCGCTCGATGCCTTTCGACTGGGCTTCGCTGAGCTGCGCATCGGTCTGCCAGCCCATGGCCTCAACCATATCGCGGGCCGACGTCACGAGCTCAGCACCGTGGTCTCTGATGAGTTGGTTGCAACCCTCGCTGTAGGGCGCTCCCACGGCACCGGGG
Organism: uncultured Prevotellaceae bacterium; assembly: GCA_902781315.1. Lineage (GTDB taxonomy): Bacteria > Bacteroidota > Bacteroidia > Bacteroidales > Bacteroidaceae > Prevotella. The sequence continues at coordinate 81,161 of CACZIT010000006.1, read as the reverse complement.
AAGGCAAACACGTCGCGGTTGTAGTCGCGGGCTATGCGAGTGGTGATGAGTCCTCCGCCATGGGCAGCACTCTCCACCAGTAGCGTGGCGTCGGCTATGCCGGCCACAATGCGGTTGCGGCGCACAAAGTTCACTTTGTCTGGGCGCGTACCGGTGGGGAACTCGGTCAGCAAACCACCCCGCTGCAGCATCTCATCGGCCGTCTGCCGATGACGTGGCGGATAGAGGTCGTCCAGCCCGTGAGCCAGCACACCCACAGTCTCGTAGCCCTGCGCCAGTGCCTCGCGATGGGCACAGATATCGATGCCATAGGCAAGGCCGCTCACCACCAACACCTGCGGACAAAGCATGCGCAACTCACTCATGAAACGCCGTATCAGGTCCTGCCCGTAGGGCGTGGCCCGACGCGTGCCCACAATGCTGACCACACGTGTCTGGTTCAGGTTGGCCGTGCCCTTATAGTAGAGCACCAACGGCGCGTCAGGACATTCTGCCAGCCGTTGCGGATAGTCCTCGTCGCCCATCGTCAGCGGTCTGATGCCCATCGACTCGACAGTGCGCAGTTCGCTCTCGGCAAAGCGCAGGGCGCTGTCTATGCCGCGAAAAGCCTCCACCAGCCGATCGCTGGCATCGGGCAGCAGGTCACGAATGTTCTGGCCGTGGGCCACGATGTCACGCGCCGAGCCTACTTGCTGATAGAGCGCAAGCAGGGTGGGCAGATTCAAATAGCTGATGTGGGTCAGCGCAATGGCACTCAGCGTTTCCTGTTCTTTCATAGTTCGCATCTCTTTTTTTATCAAGATGCAAAAATACGAATTATTTATCATACGAAGGCGAAAAAACATCTAAAATTTGGCATTTCGCTCACTTATTCGTAACTTTGCGACAAAAGTCGCGAAGTTCTTGCTCAACGCAAGCGAACAAGTTCGAATTCTCCATCTCGGCATAAAAAAAGAAACACGTTTCTTTTGTTCTGCACTCGATTTTTCGTAACTTTGCACGCGAAATAAAAAAAGATTATAACAATTATATGGAAAAGAAAGACTATAAGCGAACAACTGTCACCGCCGCACTGCCTTATGCCAACGGCGGTGTGCACATCGGTCACCTGGCTGGCGTCTACGTGCCTGCCGACATCTACGTGCGCTATCTGCGGCTGAAGAAGCGCGAGGTCGTCTTCATCGGCGGCAGCGACGAACACGGCGTGCCCGTCACGCAGCGTGCCCGCAAGGAAGGCATCACTCCGCAGGACGTCGTGGACCGTTACCATGAGATGATCAAGAAGTCGTTTGAAGATTTCGGCATCTCGTTTGACATCTACAGCCGCACCACCTCGAAGACGCATCATCAGTTTGCCGCCGACTGGTTCCGCAAACTCTACGACGAGGGCAAACTGGTGGAGCAGACCACGAAGCAGTTCTTCGACGAGAAGTCGGGCAAGTTCCTCACCGACCGCGACGTGGTGGGCGAGTGTCCCTACTGCCACAAGACTGCCTACGGCAACCAGTGTGAGGAAGGTTGCGGACGCGCCCTGGAGCCCACGGAACTCATCAATCCCCGTTCGAAGGAAACGGGCGAGGTGCCCGTGCTGAAGGAGACCAAGAACTGGTATCTGCCCCTGAACGAGTATCAGGAGTGGCTGAAGCAGTGGATTCTGGAAGACCACAAGGAATGGCGCTCGAACGTCTATGGCCAGTGCAAGTCGTGGCTCGACATGGACCTGCAGCCCCGCGCCATGACGCGCGACCTGGACTGGGGCATCCCTGTGCCCATCGAAGGGGCCGAAGGAAAGGTGCTCTACGTGTGGTTCGACGCCCCCATCGGCTACGTCTCTAACACGAAGGAACTCTGCGAGCGCGACCCCAAGCGCTGGGGTTCGTGGCAGAAGTGGTGGCAAGACGAGGACACGCGTCTCGTGCATTTCATCGGCAAGGACAACATCGTGTTCCACTGCATTATCTTCCCTGTGATGATGAAGGCTCACGGACAGTACATCATGCCTGACAACGTGCCGGCCAACGAGTTCCTGAATCTGGAAGACAACAAGATTTCAACATCGCGCAACTGGGCCGTCTGGCTGCACGAATACCTCGTCGACTTCCCCGGCAAGCAGGACGTGCTGCGCTACGTGCTCACCGCCAACGCACCGGAGACGAAGGACAACAACTTCACCTGGCGCGACTTCCAGGACCGCAACAACAACGAGCTCGTGGCCGTGTATGGCAACTTCGTCAACCGCGCCCTGCAGCTCACGAAGAAATATTGGAACGGCGTGGTGCCCGCCTGCGGCGAACTTACCGACGTGGAGAAGCACGCCATCGACGAGTTTAAGGACGTGAAGCAGAAGGTGGAGTCGCTGCTGGAACAGTTCAAGTTCCGCGAGGCTCAGTTTGAGGCCATGAACCTGGCCCGCATCGGCAACCGCTACATCACCGAGTGCGAGCCCTGGAAGGTGTGGAAGACCGATCCGAAGCGCTGCGAGACCATCCTCTATGTCTCGCTGCAGCTGACGGCCAACCTTGCCATTGCCTTCGAGCCGTTCCTGCCCTTCTCGTCGAAGAAGCTGCGCCAGATGCTGAACATCGACTCCTTCGACTGGAACCAGCTCGGCCAGACCGACATCCTGCAGCCCGGCCACCAGCTGGCAGAGCCGGAGTTGCTGTTCGAGAAAATCGACGACGACGCTATCCAGGCACAACTCGACCGCCTGGAGCGCATCCGCAAGGAGAACGAGGCTGCCCAGTACAAGGCTGAGCCCGTGAAGCCCAACGTGAGCTTCGAGGACTTCGAGAAACTGGACATCCGCGTGGGCCGCGTGCTGACGTGCGAGAAGGTGAAGAAGTCGAAGAAGCTGCTGCAGTTCTCCATCGACGACGGCAGCGGCCAGCCCCGCACCATCCTTTCGGGCATCGCCCAGTGGTGGGAGCCCGAGCAGCTCGTAGGCAAGGACGTGCTCTTCGTGGCCAACTTCGAGCCGCGCAAGATCATGGGCATCGAAAGCCAGGGCATGATTCTGTCGGCCGTCGACCACGACGGCGCACTGGCCGTCACCTCGCTGCTGCGCGAGGTGAAGCCCGGCTCGCAAGTGGGATAAGAGCGTTTTTTTATAAATAGAAAATGAGTTGATTTGCACTGGTAAATAACTTAAAATGCCGTGCAAATCAACTCATTTTGCTTTCAGAAAGCATTCGTTTCCGGCGCCGCCTACACGATGCCCTGCGCCATCATGGCCCGTGCCACCTTGAGGAAGCCTGCCACGTTGGCGCCGCGCACGTAGTTGATGTAGCCGTCGGGCTCGGTGCCGTACTTCATGCAGTTGGCGTGGATGTCGTTCATGATGTCACGCAACTTCTGGTCTACCTCGTCGCGGCTCCAGCTCAGTCGTTCGGAGTTCTGCGTCATCTCCAGTCCGCTCACGGCCACACCGCCGGCATTGGCCGCCTTGCCGGGAGCATAGAGGATGCGTGCCTCCTGGAACACCTTGACAGCCTCGGGCGTCGACGGCATGTTGGCACCCTCGCTGACGGCGATGACGCCATTGGCAACGAGGGCGCGGGCTGCGTCGCCGTCGATTTCGTTCTGCGTGGCCGAGGGCAGGGCGATGTCGGCTTTCTCATACCAAGGCTTGGCACCGGCCACATACTTCACGCCGTACTCCTCGGCATACTCCGAGATGCGGCCGCGGTCGATGTTCTTCAGTTCTTTGATGAAAGCCAGCTTCTCGGCATCGATGCCGTCGGGATCGTAGATGTAGCCGTCGCTGTCGGAGCAGGTGAGGGGCTTGGCTCCGAGCTGTATGAGCTTCTCAAGCGTGTACTGGGCAACGTTGCCGGCACCGCTGACGAGCACGGTCTTGCCCTTGAGGTCGATGCCGCGCGTGGCCAGCATGTTCTGCAGGAAGTAGATGTTGCCGTAGCCGGTGGCCTCGGGGCGGATGAGCGAGCCGCCGAAGTCGCGGCCCTTGCCCGTGAGGACGCCCTGGAACTGGTGGGTGAGCTTCTTGTACATGCCGAAGAGGTAGCCCACTTCTCGTCCACCCACGCCGATGTCGCCTGCGGGCACGTCCTCGTCGGGGCCTATGTGGCGGTAGAGCTCAGTCATGAAGGCTTGGCAGAAGCGCATGACTTCGGCATCCGACTTGCCGCGTGGCGAGAAGTCGCTGCCGCCTTTGGCTCCGCCCATGGGCAGCGTGGTGAGGGCATTCTTGAAGGTCTGCTCGAAAGCGAGGAACTTCAGGATGGAGAGGTTGACCGATGCATGGAACCGCAGTCCGCCCTTATAGGGGCCGATGGCGTTGTTGTGCTGCACGCGGTAGCCCATGTTGGTCTGCACGTGTCCTTGGTCGTCGACCCATGTGACGCGGAACTGCACGAGGCGGTCGGGAATGCAGAGCCGCTCAATGAGATTGGCGCGCTCAAATTCGGGATGGAGGTTGTACTCCTCCTCGATGGTTGCTAACACTTGGCTTACGGCCTGAATGTACTCGGGTTGGTTGGGGAATCGTTGTTTCAGATTCTCGATGACTGTTGTTACCTGCATACGTCTTTTTACCAAAAAGAAAGTTTCAAATAGTTGTCGGTTTTGCTTTGTTTGCTTACAAAATTACACAAAACAGCGCAAATGTGCAACTATTTGAAACTTTTTTGCTTTTTAATCGGCTCTCAGGGCCGCATTTCTTGATTTATGTCAAATGGAGAGCTCAGAGTCCGGCGCGCGAGACGACGACGTTGGCCGAGGTGTTGTTGTAGCCGGCGGGGATGGTGTAGCTGACACCGCTGAAGGTGAAGGTTTGTCCGGCTGTAATCTTTTGTCCCGACGTGGTGGCCGTTTTCTGGGTGGAAGTGGTGGCCACGGTAGTCTTCTTGCGGGCGATGCCCATGATGGTTCCTCCGTTGATGCTGAAGGTGCTGGTGTCGCCGGGCTTAAAGGCTGTTGCCTTGCCGTCGTAGGAGCCTGCGCAGACGTAGACGGAGCCGCCGGATATGGTGATGTCGGCATCGCTCTTGATGCCTTGCGGCTTGGTGTCTTCGGTTCCGTATTCGAAGAGCGAGCCTGTGGTGGTGACGTAGATGTTGCCGCCGGAGATGCTCACGGCGCCCGTGGCATTGATGCCCTTGCCGCCGTCGCCGGTGCTGGTGGCGGTGAGGGTGCCGCTGGTCATTCGGAACTCGCCGTCGGCTTTCACGGCCGAGCTACTCGAGATGTCGGCAGAGGTGGCGTCGTAGTAGGCGTCGGCAGAGGTGGTGGCGGTGACGGTGGCTCCGGCAATGACGATGGTGCTGTCGGCCTTCAGGGCCTTAGCGCCTTGGCCGGAGCAGGAGGCGGTGATGGTGCCGCCGTTGAGTTCGAGGAATCCGTTGCGCTCGTACTGGTCCTTCGTGCCTTTGTTGGCGCCGCGGAAACCTACGTCGATGCCGTCGCCGGAGGAGTTGATGTTGAGCGTGCCGCCGTCCATCTGGAAGCGCTCGTTGATGTGGAATCCGTCGCTGGCGGCTGATGTGACGTTGATGGTTCCGCCCGCAATGACAGCGTACTCGTCGCTGGTGAAGGCGTGCTTGGTGAGGCCGGTGAGTGTGAGCGAGCCTGTGCCGCTGAAGGTGGGATGGCCATTGATGTAGAGTGTGGCGTTGTGGGTGCCGTTAGCGCAGTCGGTGAGTTGGTTGTTGCCCTGGAGGGTGACGCTGATGGCCTTGCCGTCCTGGATGTCGAGGGGACAGCCTGCGGGATTTGTGAGCGAGAGGTTGTTGAGGACGAAGTTGGCCTTGTAGTCGCCGTCCATGAAGAACGAGCCGTTGGAGGAGGTGCCCGAGAGGGTGTAGGTGACCTCCTGCTGGAGTGCTTCGCTCTGCGTTATGCTGACGTTGGCGCCGCTGACGCTGACGGTGACGAGGTGGGCGATGTTGCCGCTGACGACGACGGTGGCCGTCTGTCCTGCGTAGCTGACGCTGACTGTGTTGTCGGCGACGTTGCTGTCGTCGATGCTGATCTGGCTGATGCTGCTGGTGTTGTAGGCTTTGCCTTCAATGGTCAGCGTGTTGCCGCCGGTGATCGTCATGTCGCCCGTGTTGGCTGCCCGATGTGCATAGGTGACCTGACCTACGCGCACGTTCATGGTCTGTGCCGTGGCTGCGACGGCAGTGAGCAGCAAGAAGCTGATGAAGAGAACTATCTTTTTCATACGCTTTTTACATGGTGTGGTGTAGGGTTGTTACTTCACGACGACCTTGCGTCCGCCCACGATATAGATGCCCTTGGGGAGGGTTTTGAGTGACGCGCTTTGATTGATGATTTTTCTTCCGCTGAGGTCGTAGATATCTTCGCTTCTCTTTGTGGCAGGCTCGTTCTCTGTCTGCTGGATGCCCGATGTGGTAGAGAAGAACATCTTGCTGAGGTCGCTGAGCGCGAGTGTGGTCTTGGTGCCGTTCTGGCTGACGACCATATTGCCGTCGTTGAAGGTGATGACGAGGCCTGAGGAAGCGAAGGACTGCTGTGAGCCGTCGCTGTGCTGCACGGTGAGGAAGGGATAGCCTTCGGCATGGGCCGAGAGGGTTGCTGAGGCCATGATGGCGAGAAGGAGAACGATTTTTTTCATGTTTGTATCCTTTCTTTTTTGCAAATAATTGATTTTCTGATTGATAACTTGCTGCAAAAATACAAGTTTTTTCTCGGAACGGCAAAAAAAATCAGCGAAAACTGAAATACTGTAAACAAATTGTAATATTTCGGCGTGAGGCTCGCTTCGCAAAAGTGAAGAGTGAAGAGTGAAAAAGCGAGTCACGACCGAGCTCGCCCCGCAGGGGCAACAAAAAAGAACCCTTCCCCATGTTTCGGCAACGCTTTGCCGCTGGTGGAAGGGTTCTTGGTGTGGAAGGTGCTCCCTTCACATGGAACACTTTTCCTTAACGTCGGATATAAAATATAAAGAGAGAAATACTTGTTTCGAATCTCTTATTTCTTGTTTCCAGACTCCTACTCCCAGATGCTATAGTGATAGTAGCGGAAGTTGGTGGGGAAGTAGATGGAGTTGTCAGGGTTTGACTCCTCGGTGAGCTGGAACTCGCCCGGCGACATCTTCGAACCTGTACGGGCAGAGATGCGGTAGGTGCGCCACTCGTCCTTCGATGCGAAGGCGTCGACGATGTACTTATAGCCGATGTCGTAGAACTTGTAGCTGCGGCCACTGGTCTCTTTGCCCGTCCAGCGCACGGCAATCTCGTCGTTGCTGATTTTCTTCAGCTCCATGGGATAGTGCACTTCGTCAGAGCCGAACCACGAGTTGACGATGAGCTCGAGTCCTCCGAAGCCGTCGGTGGCAAGCGTGATGTAGTGGAGGTCGTCGGCTCGTTGCTTTCCGCTCTTGTTGATGGCGTCGCGAGCCTTGTCCCACTCTCCCTGTGTCCACGTGCCGAGTGCGGAGTAGCCGAAGAAGCGCGAGTCGCTCTCCTCGTCGTAGAGCCAGTAGTTGGCGAAGGGCTTCGGGATGATGCTGGCCTGTCCGTGGATGTCGACGTAGCCGTCCTTCTCGGGCGTGATCTTCATTTCCTTGATGATGTGTCCCTTATACTCGATGGGCTCGAGGAAGTAGAGTCCACCTACGAGGTTGCCATAAGAGTAGAGGTGGCCGTCGACGCGCGGGTCGTCGCCCTCCATCCAGATGGAGAGGTTCTGATAGATGCCGAGGAAGCGTGCGGGCAGCGTGTCGCCCTCGCACACGAACGAGCAGTTGTAGGGCGAGTAGAACGACAGGATGGAGTCGCATGCAGCCTGATAGGCCGGTGCCGAGACGGGCAGCTTGATCATGGCGAAGGGGAGCTGCTTGGTTTTTCCGCGACCGAAGATGGTGTCTTCGTTCTCGGAGTAGCGGTCGAGGCAGAACTCGAAGTCACCCTGCAGATCCTGCGAGAAGTACTGCGACTGGTCGGCATAGTAGTGGAAGAATCCGTTGTAGGTGTCGAAGGAGAGCACGATGCCATTGTCCATCTTGAACGAGTACATCGAGACGAGGCTGTCCTTGTCGGCCACGCCCGGCAGGCGGACGGTGGAGGTGGACTTATAGAACGTGCTGTTCACCTGGTCGAACTTCACGGCATAGGTAGCCACTGAGGGGTGACGTCCGAAGGTGGGGTTCATGGTGTAGAGTGCCCATCCGTAGTCGTTGTTGTTGAAGACGCGTCGATAGTCGGCCATCCAAGCGTCGGAGCGGTTGGCGGCGTCCATCTCGAAGAGGTTGTCTTCTTTCATCTGGCAGCCAGTGAGGGTTGCTGTGATACAGCAACATACTAAACTGGCCGCGAAGAGGTGTTTCATTATTTTGGTCATCATAATTTCTGAAATAAAAGTTACCTTGTTACTTAGTTACTTAGTTACCTTGTTACTTTGTTACCTTGTCACTTTGTTAAAGGCTGATGTCGTCGAAGTTTTGCTCGCGCAGGTTGGCCTCACGCTTCTGGACGGCCTGGCGCAGTGCATCGACGTCGAGTTCCCAGTTGTCCTGGAAGTAGTCCTTGACGATGCGCAGCTTCTGGTTGATCTTGTTGCGGCCGTCGGTGCCCGACTTGAGGATGATGTTGTTCCACTCGTCGTCGGTGCTGGTGACGTAGGTCGAGAAAGTCTCGGCGAAGTCCTCATCAGCAGAGTAGGCGGCATAGGCCGTGACGAAGCCGCGCTGGAAGATCTGCGGGTCGGTGGGGCTTGAGAACACCGATGTGTAGGAACCGCCGAGGTAGTCGGTGCCAGTGATCTGGTTGAACTCGTTGGTGTAGGGCACTCGCTGGTGGAACACGTGTCCGTACTCGTGGATGATGGTGTGGAAATAGGTGGCGTTCAGTTCCTCGCGGTCGCGGATGACGCTGTCGTTCTTGATGAGCTGCCAGCTGGAATCGTACTGCACGATGTTGTCGCCCAGATGGTTGACGTACCAGAGGTTGATCTTGTAGCCGCCCTCAGAGGATCCGAGGGTGTAGGAGCCGTTTCCGTTCCATCCGGGGTTGCCCACGAGCTGCACCACCTTCGGGAAGCTGGCGCGCACGAACTGCGGTCCGCCCGTGACCTCGTCGAAGGAGTCGAAGCAGATGTACTTCAGGATCTTAGCCATGCGGACAGCGTTCTCGTACTTTGCGGGCACGAGGATGTAGTTCATGTCGATTTCGTTGTCTTCCCAACGATAGCGCAACTCAATGTTGTAGCGCTCAACATAATTCTTCTCGAGCCAACGGTCGAGGTCGTTCTGCGGTGTCTGCGAGTCGACGATGACGCTGATGTTGCGGTCGACGTCGTCCTCGGAGCAGGCCGTGAAGCCGCCCATGAGGCAGAGGGCGCAGAAGGCACTGATGATATATTTTGCTTTCATATAGTTACGATAATTAGGATTGATTACTTGTTCTTGAACTCAATCAGCTCGCCACGCTTTGCCCAGTTCTGGTAGCCCTCGACGGCAGTCTCGGCGGCCGGGCGCGGGTTGGCCTGCAGGCCTGCACCACGAACTTCGAACGGCAGCTGGATGGCCTGGCGCGGGTCGCGATACTGGAGCGTGTCGGTGACGGTGAGCAGGTTGAGCTCGGCCAGGATTTCGCGGCGATAGATGGTGATGCCATAGCGCTTGATGTCGAACCATCGCATGCCCTCGTGGAGGAACTCCAGACGGCGGATGAGCAGCAGCGTCTGCAGCAGGCACTCCTTGTCGCTGCCTTCCTGGAGGTTGATCCAGTCGGGATTCAGGTGCTTGCGCGGCAGCGGGCGGTCGGGCGTGTAGTAGTCGTACTTGTGGTGCCACTTATGGATGCTCTCCATGGTGAGCGTGCGGGGCACGGCCTCGGTGGAGTAGTCGACGATGTAGTTCCAGTTCTCGTCGAAGTGGTAGCCCGACTCGTAGGTCACGCTATCCGAAACGAACGAGTGAGTCCAGACGTTCATGTCGGCCAGTGCCTTGTCGTTCTGTCCGGTGAGGATGTAAGCCTCAGCGCGGTTGAGCAGTGCCTCCTCAGCCTTCAGAGCGACGACGACGGTGCGGAAGTAGCCCACGTGGGTGTTGGCGTTCAGCTCTTCGAAGTAGTAGGGAGTCTTCGGCAGCAGGAACTTGTCGTAGGCCTGGCTGTAGAACCAGTAGAAGCGGAATATCTGCTGCGACTGCGATGCGGCCTCGTTGCTGGGAGCCCAGGGTGTGGCGAAGAAGAGTTCGGCCTGTCCGATGTAGTGGTTGGTGTTGAAACGGCCACCGGTGCTGTAGCCCTGGAAGTAGAAGGCATCGTTGGAGATGACGGGCAGCAGCAGGAAGTTGGCCTGCTCCTTGTCAGAGGCATACTGCATGGAGCGCGGCTGCATGTTGTCGGTGGGCATGGTCTGCATGATGTCGTAATCGCGCATGATGGCCTCGGGGTTGTCGCCGAGTGCCTTCGTCGAATACTCGATGACCTTCTCCGGCTGCTGATAGAACAGGTAGAAGCGCGAGGCGAAGGTGTAGGCGGCCTTCGAGTTGAAGTGGTAGCGCGGGTTGGTGTAGACGGCATCGCTCATGAGCGACAGACCCTCGAGCAGGTCTTTCTCGATGAGGCGGTAGTCCTCGGCCACTGAGGGGCGCTCGTAGTGAGGTTTCAGCGTAGACTCCGGCTCGGTGATGTAAGGAATGCCGAGGTCGGTCTCGCTGTGCTGCTTCGAGTAGTTCAGCGAGAAGAGGTTGGTCAGGATGAAGTGCGAGTAGGCACGGCAGAGCAATGCCTCGCCACGCAGGGCGCGCAGTTCGTCGGTGGTGGCCCCGCCCAGCTCGTCGATGGCCTGCAGGGCGTGGTTGGCGGCTGCGATGGCCTCATAGTGGCCTTGCCACACCATGGCAGGACTCTCGTTGTCGCTCTCGGTGACCTCCTGCCAGCGGAAACACTGCTCCGAGAAGCGGTCGTAGTTGCCGTTGAGGTCGCCGTTGAGGTCGTCGGCATTATCAGATGCGAGCTCGGTCAGCCGGACATAGGTGTCGTGCGGATAGGCCGACGTGACGAGGGCCTCCACCTTCTCCACCTTGTCGATTTCAATTCGGTCGTCGGGCAGTGCATCAAGGAAGTCGTTGCAGCTGGAAAGGGTTGCGACAAAGCCGCAGCTTACCGAGAACATCAATAGGAAATTTTTCATATATCTGGTAGTCATAACTTCTTTGCTTTGTTAAGTTGTTACTTTGTTACCTTGTTACTATGTCACCTTGTTGCTTTGGTTAGAATCCCAGACGCACGGTGAACGTGAACTGACGCGGCATCGGCGAGGCCACACCACCCGTGTTGAAGAATTCGGGATCGTTGCCGTTGAGCTTCTTGTCGGCATAGATCAAGAAGAGGTTGGTGGCCTGTAACTTCAGGTTGACGTTCTGCAGGCCGATGGGAGCGATCCAAGCCTTCGGGAAGGTGTAGTCGAGCGAAATTTCCTTCATGCGGATGAAGTCGCCTTTGGCAACACGCTCTGTGCAGTAGTTGTAAGCGTTGTACGCAATAGAGAGGTTCGGGTTGAGGAAGTTCTGACGCACCGAGGGGATGACGGGAACGGTGGTAATCTCCTCTTCGCCGGATGCCGACCAGCGGTTGTTGAACTCGCGCGGGGTGGCCACGAGGTCGTTGTAGACGTTGCGGAACACGGGGTCGAGGCGCACCTTGTTCCCGAACGAATAGACGATGAACGCGGTCAGGCGGAAGCCTTTGTACTTAAAGACGTTCTCGAAGGAACCGTAATCGGTGGGATCGGTCGAGCCCTCATACTTCAGCCACGATAGGTCGGCAAACTCCTGGAAGTTGACGCCGTCCATGGTGACCTCGTCGTTCTGCACGCGGAAGGTGGGCAGACCCTCTGAGGTGAGTTTCTCAAACGGAATGGAGAACAGGGCACGCACGGGATAACCCTCGAGGGCGAAACCGTTGGAGCGAATCAGGTCGATGACGCGCGTGGTGCTCTTCAGGTTGGTCACCTTATTGTGCTGGTGCGAGTAGAGGAATGTGGTGTTCCACTCGAAGTCCTGAGTCTTGATGTTCTTTGTAGAGAGCGAGAGCTCGAAACCGTCCGACTTCATGTCGGCAATGTTACCGAACTTGTCGATCTGTCCGCCTACACCTTCCGTCACGAGCGGGCCGATGAGGTCGTAGTTGTTACGCTTGTACCAGCTCACCTCGAGGTTGATGCGGTTGTTGAGGAATCCCATGTCGGCCGTCAGCGAGAGCTCGTGCTTCTTCTCGTAGGTCAGGTCGCTGTTGCCCAGCTCGGTGATGCGGATGGCAGTCTCACGGCTGTCGACGCTCGAACGCCAGGTGATGTAGCTGTTCATGATGGGGTTCGAGTTGGAGATGCTGTAGGGGCCGCGGTCGGCGGTCAGCGAGTAAGAACCCTTCAGCGTGAAGTGAGAGAGAGTGGGCTTGAACTGCTCAAACCATGCCTCCTCGTGGGCGTTCCATGCTGCCGACACGTTCCATGTGGGCAACCAGCGGCTCTTGCGGGCGCGTCCCAGCGTGTTGGTACCCTCGTAGCGCAGGGTTCCGTTCACGATGTAGCGGCCTTTATAAGAATAGGTGGCGGTGCCGAAGAAGGCAGCCGTGCGGTCGAGCGTGTGGCCGAAGGTGGCAATCTCAGCATTCTCGCGGGCGGCCTTCTCGAAGGCCTTCGGGTCGAAGTTGACGGTGTTGGCGAAGCCATACTGGCGTCCCCATACGCGTTCCCATGAGTTGTCGCGGTCGGTGGAAGTCGACTCCAGACCGCCGAAGAGGTTCATGATGTGGGTTTCGTTCCACACCTTGTTGTAGGCGGCCGTGGCACGGAAGTCCCACGACGTCATGTGGTACTGGGTGTTGTCGTAGATACCGCCATAGGGCAGCACGCTGACGGGCACTGCATATGGATCGTCGGGGTCGGTCCAGAGGTAGGGGTTGGAGTTGCGCACCAGCGTGTTGGGCATGGCGCGATAGGCGTTGGCCTGGTTCGAATATTCCGTAGCGTTGTGCTCGGAGGTCGATGCCACACGCTTCACGGCGCCCAGCACGTTCAGTTCCAAACCTTGAATAGGCTTATAGGTGAGCATACCCTGAATCTTGAATTCGTTGGAGTTCAGGTCGATGTAGTTCTGCTCCAGCTCGTGGAAAATGTTGAACGGGTTGTAGTTGCGCGTGTAGTATTCGTCGGGGTCAAGCACGCGCGAGGTGTTCAGGGCGTAGCTGTAGGGGTTGATGTCGAAGGCGCGGCTCACCTCACCACTGACGAGGTTCACCTCGCTCGACAGTGTGCCCGGAGCCTTCTGCTCACGCGTAGAAGCGTTGGCGTTGATCTGCAGCTTCAGCTTCTGCGAGAAGTTGAACGTAGAGCTCAGGTTGGCGGTGTAGCGCTTCACCTTGCTCTGCTTGTACCAGCCCGGGTCGAACATGCCCGAAACCGACACGTAGTGCTGGGCCTTCTCGGTACCTGTCGAAACCGACACAGAGTGGTTCTGCATGATGCTGTTCGAGAACAGCAGGTCGAACCAGTCGGTGTTGCGATATTCCTGCTCGCGCAGCCACTCGTTGCGGGCGGCGTCGGTGTTGAGCACCTGACCCGTTGCGATGAGCGTAGCCAGCTTGCCGTAGACACCCGATGAGTTGGCGTTCACCACGTCGGCGGGGCTCATGTAGCCCTTCTTGGCCAGCTCCTGATAGACCGACATCTGCTCCTGCGAGTTCATGATGTTGAAGTTGGCGTAGTTCGGCACGAGGCGCATGGTAAATTCGCCCGTATAGTTGACGTTGGTCTTGCCGGCCTTACCCTTCTTGGTGTTGATGACGATCACACCTGCCATGGCGCGCGCACCATAGATAGAGGTGGCCGAGCCGTCGCGCAGAATCTGGAACGACTCGATGTCGTCGGCGTTCAGTCCGGCAATGGCTGAGGAGAGCAGGGTCTCGGCGTTACCCGACGAGAGGTCGTCGGTGTTCACCTCGATGACGTTCTCCTGAATGACACCGTCGACAATCCACAGCGGCTGCGAGTTGCCGTAGATCGACGTGGCACCACGCACCTGGATGCGGGGAGCCGTACCGAAGGTACCGGTGACGTTCTGCACGGTCACACCGGCTGCGCGGCCTTCCAGCGAGCGCGAGATGTCGGGCACACCGTCGAGCTTGGCTTCCTCGGCGTCGATGAATGTCGTCGAACCCGTGAAGAGGCGCTTGTCCATCTGGTGCATACCCGTCACGACGACGTCGCCCAGCGTATTGGCATCGGCTTCGAGGATGATGCTCACGGGCTTCAGACTGGCCTTGCGGCGATAGGTCTTCATGCCTACATACGAATATTCCAGCACGTCGCCCTGGCGCACGCCGTTCAGCACGTACTGTCCGTCGGTATTGGTCACTGTTGCGTTCTGCGTACCGGCCACTTTCACCGTGGCGCCGATCAGAGGACCGCCATCGGCATCGAGCAATCGGCCCGTCACGGTGTTGCCACCCTGAGCCCAGCCGTTCTGCTGACCGCTTGTGCGGTTGATCTGGATGAACTTACCCTTGGCCGTGGCCTCGTAGGGCAGCCCTTTCAGCAACTGGCGCACAGCGTCAAGGGCCTCGGCATCGCGAATGTCGGCCGTGGTCTTGTGCTTGCTCAAGTCGCCGTAGTTGTAGTTCATCTTGTAATAACCCGACTGCTGCTCCACCTGCTGCAGAGCGCTGGGCAGTGCCATGTCATTACATTTCAAAGTCACTTTGTTTCCTTGTGCGCTTGCGCCTGTTGCATGCAAGAGAAGCAGCAGTAGCAAACCCACTAAGGCTTTCAGAGAAATCTCTTTTTTCATAAAAAATGATTTTGATTAGACATAAAGATATTGATTGATTCTCTATATCTAAAGACCGAAAAAGAAGTAAACGGGTACTAAAAAATGCGAAAATGTGATGAAAAAGGCGAAAAAAGCTCCTATTTCACAACGATTTCGTTGCTGCCCAGCTCGATGTTCACTCCGTCCATCTCGCTCAGGCTGTTCACAATCTCGGCCAGACTCTGCGTGCGCTCGGCCACGAAATGCAGGCGCAGGTTCATGTGGGAGGCGTCCTCGAACACCACGGCCTTGTTGTACCAGCGGCCCAGTTCGACCATGATCTGGCGCATCGTGTCGTCGGGGAAGTAGAAGAAGCCTTCCTTGCGCTGCGTGTAGGCATAGGTGTTGACCGTGTTCATCGAGAAGCGCGAGCCCACCACGTCGAGGCGCTGGCCGGGCTTCAGCACCACAGGTTTTCTGACGCTGGGCGATGCCACCTGCACACGGCCCTCGACGAGGGTCACGCTGGCGTCGCTCACGGTGTAGGCCCTGACGTTGAACGAGGTACCCAGCACGGTCGTCGTCAGGTATTCGGTCTCCACCACAAACGGGTGGCGGCTGTCCTTGGCCACTTCAAAATAGGCCTCGCCCGACAGTCTCACCGTGCGGCGCGCACCGCGGAACTGCTCGGGAAACTCCAGCTTGCTGTCGGCGTTCAGCCAGACGCGCGTGCCGTCGGAGAGCGTCAGGTGGCAGTCCTTGCCGCGCGGGGTGGTCATCAGCACCACCGAGGCCATCTCCTGTCCCTTCTTTCCGGCTCCTTGCCCAGCGGCGCCGGCCTGGAAGTCGACGTGGCTGTCGGTCACCACACGCCGCTCGCCCTGCTCTTGCTTCTTGCTGCCGGTCTCGTTCCATTCGCCTTGCTCCACGTGCATGGTGACGTCGTCGCCGTCGTCAGTCTGTGCCAGCAGCGTGATGGCCGACTCTTTGCTCTGCCCCTCCTGCTCCTTAACATCGGAAGGCCACAGCCAGAACAGCAGCAGCGCGCATGCCGCCACGGCAGCCACCGTGGCCAGCAACTTCCTGACCGTTGACCCTTGCTCCTTTGAACCTTGAACGTCCGCCAGGACATTTGAACCTTGAACGCTCGAAGAGCCTGTTGAACCTTGAACCTCCGCAATACTCCACAACGCCTCCCATGCCTGGTCGACATCGGGAACGCCGGCCTTGCTCCGCAGCAGTGCGCTGCGCAGGTCACGCTCTTCAGCCTTGGTGGGCATTGCTTGCATGTTGTTTAGGCTCTTGTCGTTCATGTTTCCAGTTATTAAGACGCAAAATCTTGCAATCGGGTACTATTTTTTTTGTTTTTCTGTGTTAAAGTGTTGTCGCAAGTGCTTCAGCGCGTTGGTGATGTGCTTCTTGATGCCGTCGGGCGTGATGCCCAGCTCGTCGGCCACCTCGCGGTAGGTGCGCCGCTCGTAGTAGCATTGCTCCAGCACGTAGCGCGTGCGGTCGGGCAGATGTTGTATCTCTTGCTCGATGCGGCCGATGCGCTCCTCGCGCTCCAGCCACTCCTCCTCGGTCTCGGCAGCCAGCACCTGCACCGCTTCGTCGCCCACTCGGTAGTGGCCGCGATGCTTGCTCACCACCGTCAGGCACTTGTTCTTGACACTTGTAAACAGATAGGCGCGCAGTTTCTCACGGTTCACGTGCTCACGGTTCTTCCACACCGCCAGGAAGGCTTCGCCCACTACATCGCGACTCTCCTCTGCCTGCTCCAAGATGTCGTAGGCATAGTAGTAGTAGCGCAAGTAGTTCTCGCGGAACAACTCCTCAAATTCCCTCGCGGTGATGGTGTCCGTTTGCATATATGGAGGGCAAAGTTACGAATAACTCGCCGAATAAGCAAACAATTTGTCACTTTTTCCGCAAAAAAGCAGGATTATGCAGGAAACAGCGAGGCGGCACACGTTCTTCCTTATATAAATACGTTCAGGCACGCTCGCAGGCGCAGGATGGCAGCTGGTTCACTATTTGCAACTAAAAAGCGGCGACGGTCGGAAAACGGCCGCTTTTTTAACACGCCGCGGCCACTCATTCCAGAAACGGAAAAGCCCGCTGGAGGATGCTCCCCGCGGCTCTGTAGCGGACAAAACAATGGTTTCGCGCCTCTAAACCTATGACTTAGTCGCTCTATCTCTATGCTTTCTACGGTCTATCTCAATGGTCTGCAGCAACCAAACCTATGCTTTGGACATGCTAAACCATAGGTTTTACGGCTCCGTTTTTGTCTTCTTTTCGGAACCCGCTGGCCGTCAACGGGTTACAAACACCCGAAATTTTCGCGTATTTACAGCCGCCGGTTTTCTTTTTCAAAATAAGCCAAGGAATCGGGCAGAAAAGTGTTAAAACGAATTTTGCCGAATGTTAAAAACACCGGGAAGGGGTGGTTTTCTCCCTTTTTTTCCGTTACTTTGCAGGAAGAAACCAACAACCATTCCTAACCGAGAGATGACCTATCAGGAACTCAGGCGACGACTGGCCGACCGATACGCCGAGGGCGAGGCGGGAGCCGTGGCGCGCTATCTGCTGGAGATGAAGTACGGGCTGTCGATGGTCGACGTGGCCTGCGGCGGCTGCGAGGCGCTGGACGAGTCGGCACTGCAGGACGACCTGAGGCGGCTCGCCTGCGGCGAACCCGTGCAGTATGTCGTGGGCGAGGCGGAGTTTTGCGGCCGTCGCCTGCGCGTGGCTCCCGGCGTGCTCATTCCGCGCCCCGAGACCGAGGAGTTGTGCCGCTGGATTCTGAGCAGTCTCGCTGACTACGATAGCGTGTATTCCCCTCTCTTTGCCAAAGAGAAATCCCCCCTCCCTACTGGGGAGGGCCGGGGTGGGGCTCGTATTCTCGACATCGGCACGGGTTCTGGCTGCATCGCCCTGACGCTGGCGGCCGAGTTGCCTCTGGCGCAAGTGACTGCCTGGGACATCAGCGACGACGCCCTTGCCATTGCCCGCGACAACGCCGCCCGACTGGGTGTCAGCGTCAGGTTTGAAAGGCAGGACGTCCTCCGCTACTCCCTCCCTGCTGTTGAGAATCCTTCGGAAGCCTCCCTTGCCGGGGGATGTCTTTTGGGGACTCCCTTCTCCCTCATCGTCTCTAACCCACCCTACATCTGTCGGCAGGAGGCGGCCGCAATGGAGCCGCACGTGCTGGAGCATGAACCCCACGTGGCGCTGTTCGTGCCCGACGACGACGCACTGCTGTTCTACCGCGCCATCGCCCGACTGGGCCTGCAGGCTCTCAGCCCCGGCGGCTGGCTCTACTTCGAGATCAATCCTCTCTATGCCGACCCTCTCGTGGCGCTCCTCGGCGACATGGGTTACGACCACATAGAGTCGCGCACCGACCAGTTCGGAAAAGTCCGCTTCGTCAGGGCGCGCCTTGCGTAAAAATTTTTCAAGAATAATCGTGGCAATGGAAAAGAAAGAAATCACCGAACAGCAGGCACTGAGCCGACTGATGGCACTCTGCGCGCGCGGCGAGCATTCGTCGGGCGAGATGCTGCAGAAGATGCGCCTGTGGGGACTCGCCGACGAGGCGCAGGCCCGCATCATGGAGCGGCTGACGAAGGATCGCTTCGTCGACGACGAACGCTTTGCCCGTGCCTTCGTCAACGACAAAATCAAATACAACCAGTGGGGGCGCCGTAAGATTGAGCAGGCGCTCTGGGCGAAGGGCGTCGACCGCGACGTGCAGCAGCGCGTGCTTGATGCCGTCGACGACGAAGAATACATAAAAGTACTGCGCCCCCTGCTTCGTAGCAAGGAGCGCAGCATCACGGCTCGCAACGAGTTTGAGCGCCAGATGAAACTCATCCGCTTTGCTCAAAGTCGCGGCTTCTCGATGGCGGAAATCGAGAAGTGTCTGTAGTTTTTTTTTCTTATCTTAATACCTTGCAACTGACGGTGTTGCCGTGGTTGTCGGTGGCGCGGGCTATGTAGAAGCCCGTGGGCAGGTGGGCGATGCTCAGCTGCGAGCGACCGCTGTGGAAGTTCACCGCGTTGCTCTCCACCTGCTGGCCGTTGCCGTTGAAGATGTCTACGCGGGCATACTGTGCCTCGTCGCTAGCCAGGAACAGCGTCTGGCCCAGACAGCGCATGCGCAGGTCGCCGTCGGAGGCAATGAGCTGACGACCGACGCCGAGCGCCTGCTCGTCGAGCTGCTGGTCGTAGCTGCTGGCCAGATTGGGTTGTTCGATGGTGGGCACGTCCATGAGGAACACGTCGCTGCCGCCGTCAGGATAGCGGCCCACGGTGTGGTTGCCGTCGTGGGCAGCATAGCGCAGCGAGTCGGTCCAGCTCATGTCGGCAGCCGAGAGGGCCACAACGCCACCCTCGGCAGCGAGTTTGAAGCTGGCATGCAGTGCCTGCGGCGTGGTGGCGAGCTTGTCGCACCAGACAACCAGTCGGCCGTGGGCGGGAATGCGCGTCTGGGCAGTGGTCTGCTCCTTCGAAATCTTGTATTTCTTCAGCTTCTGCAGGTCGTCGGTGAGGTACATGCCCTCGATGTCCTGCTCCTTGGAGGTGGTGTTGTAGAGCTCCACCCAGTCGTTCTTCTTGCCATATTCGTTGACGTAGACGGAGTTGGCGGCGCTGACCTCGTTGATGCAGACGGGGTGCAGGGCGGCATCGCTCCGCTCGGCAGCAGTCATCTCGCGATAGCTGGCCGTGAGGCTAACGTTGCCAGCAGGCAAGTCGATCTCGGCATCGGTGGAGACATATTGCTCGTCTTCGCCGGCACCCAGGTCGCTCGTGAGCGAGGCATCCCAGTAGATGTCGCTCGACGTGGCTGAACAGTTGTGGACCTCGACGCTGATGACGTTGTTGCCCTGGTTGAAGAGCGAGCCCTGCAGCTCGATGGTGCCCTCGAAGGGCGTGCTGCCGGCATAGGTGGTGGAATAGGTGTTGAAGCTGATGGTGCCCGAGGGCATGTTGTAGCGGGCCGCCTCCTGGCCGTTGACGTAGAGGACGAAGCCGTCGTCGCAGGCGTAGTTGAGTTGGAACACGGCATTGCTGGCCGGACGTCTGTCGAGTTTGATGGTCTGGCGCAAGTAGTAGGTGGGATATTTGTTCCGGCTGTCGCTGCCGTAGCTCATGGTGGTGGCGATGCCGCTCATGGTGTAGCCCAGCGGAGCCCGGCCGGTCTTCCAGGCCGACGTGTTGTAGCTGTTGGCCGTCCACGACTTGCCGTCGAGCGAGCCCTTATCGTAGTAGGTCCACTGCGAACCCTTGCTGAGCACCTCGGTCTGCTTGCCGCCACCGCTGCGCCAGCCCAGGAACACATGGCCGGCAGGAGCCACGGCGCGCAACTGGACGGGGGCAAACAGGTGGCCGCGGAAACGACCAGTGGGCACGTTGATGCCGTTCACCTCGATGCGGGCGCCGTCGGTGTCGCTGCTCAGCGTGACCGGCTGGGCCTGCGTGCCCGAGAGCTGCATCAGGTCGAAGTTGCGCAGGGCGCTGGTCATGGTCTGCTCGCGGTTGCTGAGCGAGTTCTTCATCTGGTTGGCCGTCCCGTAGGGCGAGTCGCCGTTCTGAGCCATTGCCGGTGCCACGGCGTCGGCCAGCTGGTCGATGATCTGCGTGCAGCGGCTGGCCTCGAACACGCTGCCACCCATGAGGCAGTAGGTGTCGATGAACTTGCGGCGGAACTGCTCGTTCTGCAGCAACTGGCGGAAGATGGTGATGAGCGTAATGTCGGCAATGATGACTTTTCCGCTGGGCAGCAGCGCGTTGAAGTGGTACTGATTCTCCATGTTCATGACGTCGTAGAACATGTTGCTGCCGCGGTTGAAGGAAGCATCGGTGTCGAACATCACAAAGCGGAAGCGACCGCCGTCCTGATGGCGGAAGGCCTTCACGTTGTTGCGCAGCCAGTCGTCGCTGCCCAGGAAGAACTCGGCAGCCATGTAGTTGATATACTCGTCGATGTTCAGAATCTTGCAAATCTCGTCGTAGGTGGCGGGATCGGCGGAATAGGCCGAGAGGGACACCAGGTGGCGGTAGGTGAAGGGCGAACCGCACTTCTGCACGTAGAACGAGTCGGGCGAGATTTCAAACATTTCAATCTCGTCATCGTCCCAGCCGTAGTTGGCATAGACGTAGTGCTTGTTGTTGGGCTCACGCACGTTCAGCACGCCGATGTACTGGCCGTTGAGGAACTCATGCACGGGCTGGTAGGACTGCAGGTCGATGTCGACGCCTGCCGTTTGCACGATGGTGGCGATGGCGGGGTCCTTGATGCGGCAGTTGTTGTCGTTGCCACCGTTACGAATCTGCAGCGTGCGGTTGTTGATGTAGGGCTTGGCCTGGAAGAAGGGATATTCCAGCTTCTTCGAACCGCCCAGCTCCTTGGCTCCTTTCAGTTTGAAGGAATGGGGAGTCCAGGCACGGCTCCACCCACCGCACATCTCGAGGTTTACGTCCTGATTGAGCACCATCTCGCCCTCGGCATCGAGGTAGGAGAAGTTGACGGGGCGCTCCCAGTTCATGTTCCAGTTGCACTTCGACTGCTGTCCGTTGCCGGGGCGGCCGTTGATGCCACGCACGTAGACGCCCAGCGAGTCGTCGTAGAGGAATCGCGGGTCGCTCACCACGCTCACCACGGGCAGTCCGTCGTAGTCGCGGTCACGGAAGATGAAGGATCGGGTGGTGGTGGGCGAAGGCAGGTAGCCGTCGGCGAAGAGGCGGAAACGGTAGTAGGCGGTCTCGCTGACGCGGAATTGCCCGGTGGTGCTGGTGCGCCCGTTCTGCAGCGTGGGCAGCGTGCCGTCTGTGGTGTAGCGCAGTGTGCAGCCGGCGGGAATGTCGACGCTCAGCGCCACGGTGCCGCTGATCAGCTGCGAGGGCTGGTTGACCGTAGGTGCTGCCAGCTGCTGCTGGGCGAAGGTGGCCGTGGCGTTCGAGGCGCCGGGCGTAGCAGTCGCCGTGGTGCCCCACTCATCGCCGCCGTCGGTCTTGCGGGCATAGCTGACGCGCTCCATCGAGGCGGGATAGTCCTGCGTGAGCAGCAGATTGCCTGCAGTGTCGCTGATGTAGAGCACGCCACCATCGGTGTCGAGGCCGAAGGGTGCATTGGTCTGGCAGACGTCGTTGGAATCGAACCACACCACCTTGAATCCGTTAGCTGGCACCACACCCAGGTTTTTCGGCGTGTGCCACTTCTTCAGGTTGTTGGCGTCGTCGCTGATGTAGATGCCGCCCATTTCCACGCCCTTGTCGGTCAGGTTATAGAGTTCCACCCAGCCGTCGAAGTTGAACGCCGGGCTCACGTATTCGTCAACGTTTGAGGCCATGACCTCGTTCACCACGATGGCTCCCTTGGTGAGGGGATTGCTCGTCACGGTGATGTTCGACCATCCACGCTTGCCGCTGCCGTCGGTGGCAGTGGCATAGATGCGGGCGTAGCCCTTGTCGAGGGCCGTCACCACGCCCTGGTCGTCGACCGTCATCACATCGTTGTTCGTACAGGTCCACTTCAGTTTCTTCTGCGTGGCATTCTCGGGCAGGATGTGGGCTGTCAGTTGGAACTTCTCGCCAACCACCATTTCGTATCGTGCCGGCTCCAGCTCGATGCTCTCCACAGCCACGGCCTCGCCGTAGTATTCCAGGCGGAAGTGGTCGAACAAGCACCAGTTGCCCTGCACGAAGTTGCTGTTGCGCAGTCCTATCTGCAGGTCGCCGCCCGAGTGGGTGAACGTCATCTGGTTCTCGTAAGCCCCACGGCCGAAGGCGTCGGTACCGCTCTCCATCGTGTTGGGGAAGTACACGTTCTCGCCCCAAGGCGCCCAGCAACCGCCGGGCACGTTGCCTTCAGGGAAGTGGTAGCTGTAGATACTGGCAAGCGCCTGCTCGGTGTCGCCGGCATACATCATACCACTGATTTCCTCCGAGCCGGCCAGATAGTTAGGATACCCCCAGTCGTTTTCCCCGCAGCGGTAGTAGGCCTGCACCGACAGCCGGTATTCGCCGGCAGGCAGGTCCTTCACCACCTGCCACAGGTTCCACGTGCCGTTCCAAAACTCCATGGCGTCGCAGCGCAACGTCTGAGAGTGGGCGTCGCTCTGCCACGTCCAACCCTGACTACTGTTGCCCGTAAAGTCGGGATTCACCAGATATTGCTCCGTTATGTCTATCCATTGTTTCTCAGCCCGTACCGACGGTACAGCGAGCAGCATCATGAGACATAACGATATTCCGAAAACAAAGTTTTTACTCATATTCATTCCGCAAAGGTACGCACATTTTGATAAAATATCAAATATCAAGGCCTTTTTAAGATTTTTTGTGAGCATTCTTTGCCCCTGAACGCAAAGAAATGACTAATTTTGTGTCGAAAAAGGTGATAACTATTGTAAAATACAAGAAAATATGAAGAAACTATTTGCAATCCTCGCAGTGGCTCTCATGCCGCTCCTCGCCCACGCACAGTTCGAACAGGGCAAACTCTATGCTGGTGCCTCGCTCACAGGCCTTAACCTCAGCTACAGCGGAGCCGACAAATTCAACATCGGCCTGCAGGGCCAGGGTGGCATCTTCGCAGCCGACAACGTGCTGCTCTACGGCCAGGTGGGATGGAACCACAGCGGCGACAACATGAAGAACGACCAGGTGGAACTGGGTGCCGGCGGTCGCTACTATATCCTGCAGAACGGTATCTTTCTCGGTGCCAATGTGAAGTACGCGCATGCCGCAGGAGGCTATAACGACGTCATGCCCGGCGTCGAAGTGGGCTATGCCTTCTTCATCAGCCGCACCGTCACCATTGAGCCTTCCATCTACTACCAACAGTCCTTCAAGGACCACAGCGACTACTCGAAGGTGGGATTCCGCCTAGGCTTCGGCATCTACCTTTAAACCGCTGCAAAGCAGCATTGAACCCATTGAACCGCCCAAAGGGCATTGAACATTGATCGACTACATCCTGGCCCATTCTGAGCCAGAACCCGAATACCTGCACCAGCTGTGGCGTGCCACCAACGTGCAGACTCTCCACGGACGCATGGTCAGCGGCCATCTGCAAGGCCGGTTGCTGAAGATGCTGGTGGAAATCAAGAAACCGCTGAACGTGCTCGAAGTGGGCACGTTCAGCGGTTATAGTGCGCTCTGTCTGGCCGAGGGACTTCCGCCCGGAGGCCACGTCTGGACCTTTGAGGCCAACGACGAGATGGAGGACTTCGCACGCCACTGGATAGAAGGCTCCACGCTCTCCGATCGCATCACCCTCATCATCGGCGATGCCAACATAGAGGCACCGCGACTCGGCATCACGTTCGACATGGCTTTCATCGATGGCGACAAGCGCACCTACGTGGAGACCTACGAGACCCTGCTACCGCTCATGCGGCCCGGCGCGCTCATCCTGGCCGACAACACCCTCTGGGATGGTCATGTGGCCGACCCGGCCTACTCGCACGACCACCAGACGCAGGGCATCCGTCGCTTCAACGACCACGTGGCTACCGACCCTCGCGTAGAAAAACTCATCCTCCCCATGCGCGATGGTCTCACCATGATGGTGGTTAGATAAGGGCTTAAAGGGTATAAAGGGGAGTGAAAGGGCTTAAACCCTTTATACCCCTTACAACAATCCCTCCACTGCCAGCCGGTAGGAGTCGAGTCCGAAACCGCAGATCACGCCGCGGCATGCAGCAGCCAGCAGCGAACGATGACGGAAAGCCTCACGCGCGTGTACATTCGATATATGTACCTCCACCACGGGAGCCTCGATGGCACGGATGCAGTCGCCCAGCGCCACACTTGTGTGCGTGTAGGCACCCGCATTCAGCACAATGCCGTCCACCTCGCCGAAGCCAGCCTCCTGCAGACGGTTCACCAACTCGCCCTCCACGTTGCTCTGGTAGTAGCTCAGTTCCACCTGCCCGGCATAGCGCGAGCGCAACTCCGACAGATAGTCGTCGAACGACTGCGAGCCATACACGTCCGGCTCCCTGCGGCCCAGCAGATTCAGGTTGGGCCCGTTCACAATCAGAATCTTTTTCATATCATTTTTTTAACGTTTCCACTGCAAAAATACAACAAAACTTCGAAACAGCCAAATCCCAAGTGCCTTTCTCAAGAAAAAGTTGTATCTTTGCACGTGTTATGAAGCAAACGGACAGAAAGAACGAAGAGAACATCGTTCGCCAGTACATGCGCTATCTGAAGCTGGAGCGCAACTACTCGCAGAACACGCTGGCGGCCTATCGCAACGACCTGGGCCACCTGCTGCGCTACTGCCACCAGGAGGAGCATGACCCCCTGCAGCTGCGGCTGGAAGACCTGCAGCACTTCGCTGCCACGCTCCACGAACTGGGCATCGGCCCCACCTCGCAGGCACGCATCCTGAGCGGCGTGCGCTCGTTCTACCGCTGGCTTCAGCTCGACGGCTACATCGACGACGACCCCACGGAACTGCTCGAATCGCCGCGGCTGGGCGAGCATCTGCCCGAAGTGCTCACAACCGAAGAGGTCGATCAGCTCATTGCCAGCATCGACCTCTCGCGTGCCGAAGGCCAGCGCAACCGCGCCATCATTGAAGTGCTCTTCTCCTGTGGGTTGCGCGTCAGCGAGCTCACCCACCTGCGACTCTCCGACCTCTTCCTCGACGACGGCTTCCTGCGCGTCTTGGGCAAAGGTTCCAAGGAACGCCTCGTGCCCATCTCCCACCGCGCCATCCACGAGCTGCAACTCTGGTTCCTCGACCGCAACCTCATGCAGGTGAAGCCCGGCGAGGAAGACTACGTGTTCCTGAACCGTCGCGGTGCCCACCTCACACGCACGATGATCCTCATCATGGTGAAGCGCCAGGCCCAGGAGGCTGGCATCAAGAAAACCATCTCGCCCCACACCCTGCGCCACTCCTTCGCCACGGCGCTCCTGGAGGGTGGTGCCGACCTGCGCGTCATCCAGGCCATGCTCGGCCACGAAGACATCGGCACCACCGAAATCTATACCCACATCGACACTACCACCCTCCGCGAAGAAATCCTGCAGCATCACCCGCGCAACAAGCAGGGAAGCGAAAAGGCGTAAAAAGGGGAGCGTCTGCCATCTCATTGGCTCAAAAAAAGGACCTCCCAAAAAGCGTGCCTTTAGGTTAGCGACATAAGAGAAGATTCTGCTGATGCCGCGTACCTAAAGGCACGCTTTTTTATCACCGGTCGAGGACGGCTACAAGTCGACGTGCTCGGCGGTGATGGGGGTGGAAAGGAAGTATTGGGCCGTTTCCTGAAAACGGTCGGGGTTTTCAGTGGTGAGATAGCGCACGGTGGCGTTGCGCGAGCAGCGTTGTTCTATTTCGCTGTGGCGGGCGAAATAATCGCGCAGGCTGCTGGCCACGTAGTCGCCCTGCGGCACGAGGCGCACACCCTGCGGAGCGTACTTCACGATTTTCGGCATGAGTAGGGGGTAGTGGGTGCAGCCCAGGATGATGGTGTCGATGAGCGGATCGAGCGCCATGAGCTGGTCGATGCGCTTCTTGACGAAGTAGTCGGCACCGGGCGACGAGGCTTCGCCGGCCTCGATGATGGGCACCCAGAGGGGGCAGGCCACACCGCTGACTTGGACGTCGGGCGAAAGCTTGTGGATTTCGAGCTGGTAGCTCTGGCTGCGCACGGTGCCCTCGGTGGCCAGCAGGCCTACGTGGCGGCTGCGAGTGAGTTGGCCGATGACTTCGGCAGTGGGGCGGATGACGCCCAGCACGCGACGCGTGGCTGCCGAGGGGTTGTAGAGGGGCGAGCCGGGACTGTTCCATCGCGGCAGGTCGTTCTGCTGGATGCTGCGCAGTGCCTTTGCCGAGGCGGTGTTGCAGCCGAGGATGACCAGTTGGCAGCCCAGGGAGAAGAGTTTCTCGACGGCCTGGCGCGTGAACTCATAGACGACATCGAACGACCGCGAACCGTAGGGTGCGCGGGCATTGTCGCCCAGATACAGATAGTCGTACTGTGGCAACTGGTGGCGGATGCCGTCGAGGATGGTCAGTCCGCCGTAGCCGGAGTCGAAGATGCCAATGGGAGTCATTTATTAGTTGAGAGTTGAGAGTTGAGAGATGAGAGTTTAGAGTTCTTTCCCCGCTTGCTCTGTGGGTATTTAGATGACGCGTGGGAAACCTTATTTACTTCAATGCTTCGAGGACAGCCTTTGTGATGTCGGTGCCCATGGCGGGATCGACGTAGGGGACAGCATTGCCATCGGTGTTCAGGACAAAGGCGAGACTGAGGTTCTTGGCCACTTGGGCGATGGCGGCGGCAAGGCGCTGCCTGAGCGGAGCCATGGCTTCTTCCTCAGACTGCTTCAGTTGCTGCTGAACCTCTGCCTTGAAGGCAATGTTGCGCTGCATGAGGTCGGTGAGTTCGGCCTGACGCTTCTTGTAGATGGACGGCGCAAACTGGCGCTGGCCTTCGAGGAAATCCTCGTATTTCTTGTTGAACTCGTCTTCGGCGCGCTGCAGTTCCTTTTCGTACTGCTCGCGCAGAGCCTGCGTCTTTGCCTTGACGACGCTCATGGCTGGCATGGCCTGAAGCACCTCGTCGTAGCTCAGGTAGCCGAAGATGCCCGTCGGGACCTCGGCTGCCGCGGTTTTTTCTACGGGAGTTTCCTGTGCCTGCAAGGTTGTGCCCGCAAAGAACAGGGTGGCCACGAGGCAGAATCGTAGTATGGTCTTTTGCATAGTTTTTTTTAATAGGGGTATAAAGGGCGTAAAGGGGAGTGGAGGGGTTTAAAAGGCTTGAAGGGGAGTGAAAGGGCAACTCATAGTTCTGAGTTCAGAGTTATGAGTTGCCCTTGTTGTTCACTATGTCCTTTGCGAGAATTACTTCAGCTTCAGAACCTCGGTCTTGCACTCGCTGGTGACGTCGGTGACGAGCGTAGAGCTGATGAAGGGCAGCGAGCCTTTCATCACGATGATGGAGTACTTACCGTTGTTGCCCACGTTCTCGATGGCCTTTGCCACTTTGGTCTGGATGGGGGTGAGTTTCTCCTGCTGAGCCTTGGAGATTTCCTGCTGGGCATCCTGCTGGGCCTGCTGAATCTTCTGCTGCAGTTCCATGAGGCTCTGCTCGGTCTCCTGCTGCTTGGTAGCGTTCATGGTCGACTTGGTCTTGTCATATTCGTCGGCCTTGCGCTGGAACTCCGTGTACATCTCCTGCAGTTCGTTGTCCTTCTGCTTGGCGAGTGCCTGGAGTTCGCCCTGTGCCTTAGCGTATTCGGGCAGGTTCTGGGCTACTGCGTCGTAGTCGACGCAACCGATTTTCTGTGCCTGCATAGCCATCGGGGCCAGCAGCATGAGTGCTAAAATAAACTTTTTCATTGCTTTTGTTTTTGTTTTGTTATTTTTTATTTGGTTGTTGATTTCTTCTCTAGGAGGTCTAGATGTTCTAGTCATTCTAGATGCTCTAGTCATTCTAGATATTCTAGAAATTACTGGCCGTAGCCGAGCTTCTGGAGCACCTCGTTGGAGATGTCGACCGACGGCGAGCCGAAGATGATGCCTGCGGCCTCGCTGGCACGGTCGAGCACGAGGCTGTAGCCGCGCATCTCGGATATTTCCTTCACGGTGTTGTAGATTTCCTCCTGAATGGGCGACATCAGACTTTCGCGCTTCTTGAAGAGTTCGCCTTCCGGACCGAAGTACTTACGCTTCAGTTCGCTGGCTTCCTTCTCCTTCTGCATGATGGCGTCCTGCTTGTCCTTCTTCTGCTCCTGCGAGAGGAACACCACCTCGTTCTGGTAGTTCTTGTACATCGTCTGAGCCTCGGTGTTCAGTGCTTCCACCTCGGCCTGCCATTTCTTCGACACCTGGTTGAGCTGCTCGTTGGCGCGCTCATAAGCGGGGATGTTCTTCAGGATATATTCCATGTCGAGCAGCGCAAACTTCTGGGCGCTGGCTGTGGTGAATGCGCACATGGCGCACATTGCACAAATGATAATCTTCTTCATGTCTTTATTCCTTTTTATGTTTTAAGTGAATACTCATTTCGTATGACTCTCTGCACGCTGAAAAGTTGCAGGTCGTTTAGTTTATTTAACTTTTTCGGGACCTCTTGTACCGCAGCCTCAGCAGCATTCAACTTTCTTGAGCTGCGCGTAAAGCGCTTAGAACTCCTGTCCGAGGATGAAGTGGAACTGCGATCCTCCCTTCTTCATGCCACCGTTGGAGTAGGCCTTGTCGAAACCATAGGCCCAGTCGATACCCATCAGACCGACCATAGGCAGGAAGATGCGCACGCCGACGCCGGCCGAACGTTTCAGCTCGAAGGGGTTGAACCTCTTGGTGTCGGCCCAGGCGTTACCGCCCTCGAGGAAGGCCAGACCGTAGATGGTGGTGTTGCCCAGCATGAACGGATAGCGCAGTTCGAGCGTGAAGCGGTCGTAGGCATAGGCATTGTAGTAGGCACTGGTGCCGGCCTCGTAGGCAGCGGTGTTCGAGATAGAACCGTTCTCGTAACCGCGCAGTCCGATGGTCTCCTCGGCATAGCCGTAGCTGTAGCCACTCATGCCGTCGCCACCGACGTAGAACGTCTCGAAGGGCGACTTCTTGAACTTGTTGTAGGAGCCCAGCAGGCCGAGTTCGACACGCGTCATCAGCACGAGACACTTGTTGCCCTTGGTGAGCGCGGTGAAGGTGCGTCCCTTGAACTTCCACTTGTGGTACTCAATCCAACGGTACTTCTCCTGCTGTTGCTGCGCGTAGTCGGGCGACATGCGGTCTTCCTCGCGTGCCAGATGCTCGTAGTCCTTGCCATCCCAGGCCGACCATGGCGGCGTGAGCTGCACGGAAGCCGAGAACTCAGAACCGCGGCGCGGGAACAGCGGGCTGTCAGACGACGAGCGCGTGAGCGACAGCGTGACGTTCAGGTTGTTGGCATTACCGTTGCTCATGATGGCAAAGTACTGCCAGTTCTTCAGCGAGTAGCGCGTGAAGGCCACCTGTGCCGACAGCATGAAGTAGTCGTCGGGCCAGCGCAGACGCTTACCCCATCCCAGCGATGCTCCGTAGAGTTTGATGTACTTGTCGGGGTCGTAGAAGCTCTCGTAGTTGTTGTAATAGTAGCTGTTGTAACCGTAGAGGTAGTTCATGTAGTTGTTCATGTAGCCACTATTATAATAGGTGTTCGAGATGTCGCTCTGCTTCGAGTAGTAGAGGCCTACGGAGAACTGTATAGGTCGCTTGTTGCCGAACCAGTTGGTAGAGTAGCTGGTGTTGAGCGAGCTGTAGTAGCGTCCGTTGGTCTGGAAGTTGATGCCCAGCGTCTCGCCGTCGCCCACGGGCATGATGCCGCGGTGCTCGCTGTTCTTGCGGAAGAGGTTGGCCATTGAGAAGTTATTCAGCTTCAGTCCGACGCGGCCTATGATACCCGTCTGTCCCCAACCGAGCGAGAGTTCCACCTGGTCGTTCGACTTCTGCTCCAGTTCCCAGTCGATGTCCACGGTACCGTTTTCGCCGTTGGGCTTCGGCACGGGGTTAATCTTCTCCTGGTCGAAGTGTCCCATGGCGGCCAGTTCGCGGGCCGAACGCATCAGGGCATCCTTCGAGAACAGGTCGCCGGGCTTCGTGCGCAGTTCGCGACGGATCACGTTCTCATAGAGTCGGTCGTTACCGTTGATGCGCACGCGGTTGATGTGGGCCTGCGGACCCTCCTGGATACGCATCTCCAGGTCGATGCTGTCGCCCACGATGTTCACCTCGGTGGGCTGCAGGTTGTAGAACATGTAGCCGTTGTTCCAGTACTCGTTGCCCACGGCATCCTCGTCCTCGGTCAGTCGCTTGTTCAGGTGCTTCTGGTTGTAGACGTCGCCCTTCTGCATGTCCAGCAGGCGCTGCAGGTAGTCGGTCGGGTAGACGGTGTTGCCCACCCAGGTGATGTTGCGCAGGTAGTACTTCGAACCTTCGTCCACCTTCACGTAGATACTGACGTGCTTCGGGTCTACGTTCCACACGCTGTCCTCCACGATGACGGCGTCGCGATAGCCGTATTCGTTGTATTTCTCAATGAGCTTCTTCTTGTCTTCCTTCCAGCGCTCGGGGGTGAACTTCTTGGATTTCAGGAACGACGCCAGCTTGCCGGCCTCGTGGGTCTTGGCAAAGGCACCCTTGCGGAACAATCCGCCCTTCAGCTTCTTGTCGGGTATCTGCTCGTTGCCGTCGATGATGATTTCGCGCACCTTCATCTTCTCCTTCTTGTCCACCACGACGTCGAGGATGACATTGTTCTTCTGCGACACGTCGTCGTGCTGCAGGATGTCTATTTCGGCATTCTTGAAGCCCTTGTCGTCGTAGTACTTCTTGGCCAGAATCTTTGCGCGGTCAATCACGTTCGGGTGAACGCTCATGCCGGGCGTCATGCCGAGTTTCTTCTCCAGGTCTTCCTTCTCCGACTTCTTCATGCCCACATAATTAATTTCCGACACGCGCGGGCGTGCGGCCAGCGTGATGTGCAGCCAGATGCGGTTGCCCACGATGGAGTCGGCAGCGATGGAGACGTTTGAGAACAGTCCGTGGCGCCAGTAGCGCTTCACGGCGTCGGTGATCTGCGTGCCGGGCACGTCTATTTCCTGTCCGATGGTCAGGCCCGAGATGCCCATGAGGGCATAGTCTTCGTAGCCCTCCATGCCCGAGATGTTGATGCCGCCGAGCACCAGCGTGCGGGGCGATCCTGCATACGAGATGTCGGGAAACTCAATGACATCCTGTGCCGACGTATTCAAAGTAACAAAAAGCGATAAAAACAGAGAGACCCACCCCCAGCCCCTCCCTGTATGGAGGGGAGTGAACAGCCTGACTGGTATGTATCTACTACTTTTTTTCATATCTTCATTTTTCGTTTTTTTCTTAAATCGTGATTACTCCCCGCTCTTTACAGCGAGGCGTCGGAACTGAGTCCCTCCTCTTCCTCCACCTGTGCCTCGGTCTTGCCGTAGCGGCGCTGGCGCTGCTGGTAGCTCTCTATGGCGCGGTGCAGGTTCTCCTCGCGGAAGTCGGGCCAGTAGGTGTCGCAGAAGTACAGCTCGGAGTAGGCAATCTGCCAGAGCAGGTAGTTCGAGATGCGCAGTTCGCCGCCTGTGCGGATGAGCAGGTCGGGGTCGGGCATGAAGTTGGTCTGCAGGTGCTGGCTGACGAAGTCCTCGGTGATGTCCTCGGCGCGCAGGCCGCCCGTCTTCCAGTTCTTCAGGATGTTCTCGGGCAGTTCCTCCATATCGTGCACCTCAGTGACAATCTTCCTGACGGCCTCGGTGATTTCCCAGCGGCTCGAGTAGCTCAGCGCCACCACCATTGTCATTGCTTCGTTCTTCTCGGTGTTCAGCTCCGTCTGGTGCAGTTTCTGCTGCACGTCGTCGGGCAGTCGTTTCGTATCGCCGATGACGCGGAAGCGCACGTTGTGCTTCATGAAGATTTCGTCCTCGAGCGACGTGAGCACCAGCCCCATGAGTGCCGACACCTCGTCGGCGGGACGGTTCCAGTTCTCGGTGGAGAAGGTGTAGAGCGTCAGGTACTTCACGCCCAGGCGTACACACTCCGCCGTGATGCGTCTGACGGTCTCCACGCCGGCCTGATGGCCGTAGCTGCGCGGCTTGCCCTGCTGGGCAGCCCAGCGTCCGTTGCCATCCATGATGATGGCGATGTGTTGCGGTATGTTCATATCAATTTTCATCTGCATTATGACAGGTGCTGCACTTCGCCTTGAAGCTGTAGGTCAGCGTGACGAGCAGTGCCGAGTAGCAATCGGTGTTCTTGAAGGCACCGCTCGACTTCACGTACAGCGGGTCCTTCACGCCGTCGAGCTCGTCGCTCAGCGAGAAGCGCACGCCCCACTCCACGCCCAGGTTCAGGCGGCTGGCCAGTTTGTATTTCACGCCCACGCCCATCGGCACGTGGCCCGTGAAGACGTTCTTCGGTCCGCCCGAGACGTAGGTGACGCCCACGCCGCCGTAGATGAACGGTGTCAGCCGTTTGGCTCCGCGATAGTCGCGCCCCGTGCCGTAGGGCCAGAAGTTATATTCGAACACGCAGGCGGCATCCACCAGCGTGTGGCTGAACTTGTAGCCGAGTCGGCTGTAGTCCTGCGTCTCCGATGGGTCGGGCAGCTGTCCTGCCTGCGGGTAGAACGTCTTCACGTCCTTGGCGTCGCCGCTCAGCTTCCCCCACGATGCCGACATCTTCAGGCCGGCGAAGGGGTTGAACAGCCGTCGGCACACCAGCGTGGCCATTGGCTGCAGGTCGTTGGTGAGTTGGGCGTTGAAGTCGCCCAGATAGCCCGTCAGGCCCACGCCGCCGCCAATCTCCATCAGGTATTCCGGGTCGCTCTGCGCGCTGGCCGGCGAAACCACCTGGCAAAGCAGCAGTGCAGCGATTGCCGTCGCTGCTCCTCTCCGCTTCATGATGTTTGCCAGTATGCTCACCGTATTGTTCTTTCGTTATTTCGTAATGCCGTTATTCCGTTATAACGCCACTTTGTCACTTCGTCTCCCAGCCCAGGCGGTTCAGACGGCCGCGCCACACTTGGCCCGTCTCGCCCAGCACCACCCAGAGCGTGCCGCTCTTGTCGGCACAGGCAGCCAGCCAACCCTTGCCGCTCAGGCCCTCGGGCCAGGCGTAGGTGGCGCTGCTCTTCCAGTTGATGCCGCCGTCGGCGCTCAGCAGGATGGCGGCCAGCGTGCCGTCGGTGCTCATGCCGAGGCTCATGTCCTTACCGTCATAGCCCACGATGCTCAGGCTTTCCTTGCTGGGCAGTCGGTAGTCGCCCTCGCCCTTTGTGCCGTCGGCCAGCAGCATCCAGCGGCCGGCGCCGGGCTGCGTCTCGTCGGCTATCTTCATCCACACCAGCGCGTAGTCCTTGCCGGGCTGCGTGCCCACCAGCAGCACGCGCTCCATCGTGTCGTTCGTGCGCAGGCGGTGCAGCGTGCAGTTGATGTTCTCCGTGGGCAGCAGGTCGGCGTCGCTGTCCAGGCTCTCTTCCTGCCACGACCGGCATCCGTCGGTCGAAACAATCAGCGTGCCCTGCTTGCTCAGCGCGTAGATCTCCTTTGCCGAGGCGCCCACCAGGCGGTCCACGACGCTGGTGTCGCAGCCCTCGTGGTCGGCGTGGGTCTCGTTGCCCAGGCCGTCGGTGCCAATGGCATGCAGCTTGCAGCCCTCCTTCTCCAGCACGTAGAGCGTGTTGCCGTTGCTCACGGCGTTGTCGAAGGCCGAGGCACCGAACTGCATCGCCAGCGCGGAATCCCGTTCGGCCAGATAGTGCTTCAGGTCTATACCCACCGTTGATCCGTTGTTGGCCGTGAACAGCGCGTACGGACGCTCGCCCGCATTCAGCAGGCGCAGCTGCGGCGTCTTGGCGAAGTTCAGCTCGTTGTCCAGCGCCTTCGTCCAGCGGAACTCGTCGGCCTCCTCCTCGTGCACGTTCACCTGCACCGTATATTTTCTGTAGGCGCGGCCCGACATGGCATAGACGCGCAGCTCCGTCGGCTTCGAGAGGTCAATGGAGTCGGTGTTCGAATAGACCACCAGCGAGTCCAGCGTGCCGTCCTTCGTGCGCAGGTTGAAGACAGCCGTGCCCGAGTTCTTCGTGGAGAGCGTGCACGCCACGCGGTCCACCTTCGTTCCCACGGGCAGCGAGTCGGCATTGTAGATCAGTCCGCGCTGCTGGTCGATGGAGAACGGATATTTCGTTCCCGTCACGTTGACGACGTACGTGCTGTCCTCGCCCTTCGAGCTGGTGGTGTGCATAGTGCGCGTCAGCGTGCCCAGCGAGAATGCCGTCACAGCCGTGTCGTCGTAGGTGACGACTTCCGTTTCGTTGTCCTTCAGGCAGGAACTCATGCCGCCGAGCAGCAAAAGCCCCATTCCGAGTGCAATGAGTTTGTTTTTCCTCATATCTATATGTCGTTTCTTTTCGTTACAGCCTGCAAATTTAAGCAGAAAAACCCAAAAATCCTTCATTTTCACACTTAATTATTCAAAATATTGATTAATAAAGGGTTTTTTAAGTTTTATTGATAAAAAAACGAGGCTGATATCTTCACAGACACCAGCCTCGTTTCTTTAGATTAAATAAATCTAAACATAATCTTTACCTTAAAATCTATCAAACTACTAACCTAATGAAAACCTTATTTGTCTAAATGATGCGGATGTGTTCCTCTTGAACACGGTGCAAAGGTACGCAGTTTTTCCGCTCCTGCGAAATGTTTCGACTGTTTTTCGCCGGAACAGCCTTTTTTATTGATGCAAATCAAGTCGCCGACCTACACAAGCGCTCCGTTACGTCCTCACCGAGGTCGGCGGGCTCATTCTTTGCCATAAAAAAACCGCCCGGGCTTCACAGCGGGGGCGGCAGCAAACAAATTAATAAAATAATCGATTATGATGCTATTATACAAATAGCCAAAAACAACTAGTGGAATGTCTGTGTGTTGGGGGGGTTACTCCCAACCGTCCCAGAGGTTTGTACTCTTGGCCGTGGGGCCGGGAGCATCTTCGTCGTTGTCGCCACCATCGCCGATGTCGATAGCGCCACCACCGTTAAGGCCAGAAACCGTCAGGTCGCAGATGCCTTCGGTCTGCATGGCAAAGATTTCGCATTCAGGTGCGATATACGCTGTTTTCTTCATATTTTCGTCTCCTTTCTTTTATTTACTTCATCACCTTCTTACCATTCACAATATACACGCCACGGGGCAGAGCCTCAAGGTCGTTGCCCACCACCTGACCATTCAGGTTGTAGATGCGGCCCGTTGGCACAATACGCTCTACCTCAAAGCCTTCGATGCCTGTAATCACTTCGCCGAAGTTGTCCATCAGCATCAGCTTAGCACCGGCAGGAGCGCCCTCAATCATGAAGTAGCAGCGGTGCTTCGGCATCGTCACATTATTCTTCGTCACGCGGTAGAAGTTGTAAGGATACTTGCCTGCAGCAGCCTCATCGCCTACATAGTCGTCAGGTTTTTCTCTGTCGTAGCGCTTGTCGTAGCCGAAGTAGAAGTAGAGCGGGTCGCTATCGCTTGCCTGCACAGTGAGTTCACGGCCCTCATAGGTGCCAGTCATCCAAACCTTGGCATTCGAAGCTGCGCCTACGAATCCTACTGCGTTATCAATTGCGTTCTGCTCAACGGGGGCTTCTTCTTTTTGCAAAGCCATCACACTGCCCTCGGGCACGCTGACAGGCTTGAAGAGATAGGGCTTATTGGCCTCAATCTTCTTTGTCTCCCGGAACTTGAGGGTGTAATAAGTGCTCTTTGTATTCACGAGCTCGTAATACTCGAGAACCTTCACTACAGCATTCTTGTCGGCGCCGAATTCGAACGTGTTTTCAGTATCTGGTATGTCGTAGGGCAAGACGAGAGTAATCCATTTGCCACTGACGAGTTCTTCCGTCGGCACCTCGATTTCGCGGATGTAAGCTATGGTGTTGCCATCATTTGTCAGAGTGGTGCTTTCAAACTTTGTGGTGAAAGTAGCGTCAATGAAGAAGTATTCATAAGCGTACTTCCTGTCTTCCTGCCGCGGGAATTTTGTATACGACGGGAATGAGAGTTGCATAGTTGAGGCATCTGATGGCTTCTTGTTATACACAATATCAGGATACCAGGTTCCGTCGGAAAGCAGAATCTTATAGGTAGTATGCCATCTCTCAGTGGGACCTCCGCCTACCGGGGTAGCAAACAAAGCATGCCACCACAAGCCACCGACAGAAGCACGTGCCTGCAGAACATTATGACTGTCTAAATAGTAGTCTTGTGCATCTCCCGTGCCAAGTTTTATGATACGTGGGTAATACGAGACGTTTGACAAATCCATCACATAAGCGCTGTTGTAGGGACTACCCAAGGTGCAATAGCCTGACCCGACGGCGTTGCCATATACCTGCCAGCCGATTTGCGGTTCGGAAGTTGGTTTCTGAATGTTCGCACTATTGCCACTCGTCTGCGGGCAAACGAGCCAATTCCTACCTTGCGTATCATTCTGCACATCATTGAACTTGATGCGCAAATCGTAGCCATCGCCATAAAATGCCCAGTTCTGATTCTGTGCAAATCTTGCGTCCATTGAACCGACGCTGGCAGTTCTCTTCATCATGATATCAGAAAGCTGGTCAGGGTAATGTCCATAACCTTTATAATACAGCCAATACCTTCTCTGACCACCGGCATTAAACATGCTGAAATGGTGCCATCTGACGTTGGTATCGTCTGAAAGGATAAAAGGAGGATCGAAATAGTAGTCGACGTACACCGTCGTGACATCATCCTGAACAGATGCGATAGGTTGCGTCATGGCCGCATCGCTATAGTAGGTATACGTTGTGTACGCACGCCACAGCGTCTGCGGCATGTTGTCCTGCAGGCTGGCACCAGCGCTGAGGTTGTTGGCGGTAGCCGTGATTGTTTTGTACTGTGCAGGAACATCTGTGTGTCGCTCAAGTACATAGGTAACGTTCACAGCAAACGCTGCGCTGACCTGAAGCATCAGCAAAAGGGCCAATGCCATGAAATGTTTGTAAAATTGTCTCATTGTCTTAGTTTTTTTATTGTTTGCTTTGATGATAACACAAAAAAAGCGTGGATGAAGTTAACATTACCAGTAAGAGGCTGTGGAAGGGCCTAATCAGAATAATGATACAACAACCACGCAAAAATGTACAATCATCCCTATGCAAACAACTGCAAAGGAGACAATATATGTCATTCGTGCGTCTTGCCGACATCGTCTTCTGATTTCTGAAACTTCCACATTTCTTACCGAGAAGATGCGTCAACACGCTCCAACGAAGATTCCGACACGAATGATTGCCTTAAAAAACAAACAATCCTAAAAAACCTATTGATTTTGGTTGCCTTTCGGCTTGAGGTGCCCGCTGTGGCACCTAATTATTCATCAAGTCGGACGCAAAAGTAGGATTTTTTCTCCTTATTACCAAATCCCTTTTACATTTTCTAACACCACGTTGCGGTGGCAACGAATGATTTAAAAGTTTTTAAGATTTGGTGTTGTCTCCTCCTGCCTTTTATTACTTAGCAGAACCTGCTCCTGCAACAACTGGGGCATAACAGTTGAGCGAACAGTTACATTTTTTGTTCCATTGAAGGCGGAGGAACGCGTCCTCCACCTTGAATAGAATGACGACAAGTGACGAGGATTCTACTCACATAAATGTTTCAACAACATATACTGAGCCCTCTTCATTTCATTACCGTCTTAAACATCATCAGATTAGAAACTTCCACATTTCTTACTGGTCTGTTTTTATCTTGAACTATTGTAGTTCCGATGCTTCTATTTGCTTATTGATTAACTCCTTTTGTTAGTGGTTAATATGCTAAGCGCTGCAAAGATAAGGAAAATATTCTTTTTTTGCAAGTTTTCTTTCAATTATTCATTATAAAAGGCGTATTTTTATTGTTTATTAACTATTTTCCTTCTATATTGCGTCAGCAAGCCTCGTAGCGGGACGTCGATGGTGGGGGTCGGCAGACGGGGCGGTCCTGAAGTTTCTGTAGTTGATTATTTGCAACCAAATCGAGGGCCGACGCCCGTTTGCCCCCGTTTTTTAACACTTCCTGCGGAGGCGTTCCAGGATTTTGATTCGGGCAGACAATGATTTAATTCTGACAAAACAACGCTTTGTGCCGTCGGGAAGCAGGCGCTGCAGGCTCTAAACCTATGCTTTTATCGATGCAGAACGATGCTTTCGGTCGTACAGACCTATGAGTTGTAGCTCGTAAACCTATGGTTTGGAGGGACTAAACCTATGCTTTTGATAGCACGGAAATGTAAGGATTTCGCAACTCGCTGCTGGTCAGTACGTTACGAAACGGGCAAAATTTTGCGCCATTTCCCGTCGTCGGATTCGCGATAGGGAAATGGCGCAGTATTCGTGTTAAAACGGCGCGTTAAAGCATCTTAAGGGAACCTCCCCCGACCCCTCAAAGGAGGAGGGGAGGGCCTGCCGGCTATCTTTTAGGGATGATATAGGACCAAAACGCGTGCCGTAGGTACGCAAGAAGGGTAGCCACGAGGGCTGCAAATTTACACTTTTTATCTTAATTATGGTGAGATGACAGTTTTTTTATCCTTAAATTATTTTAATATCAAAGATTCTTTGTACCTTTGTGGCTGGATAAAACGTATTTAGTAAAAAGGCATTAAACTATATCGACATGAAAACAAAAAAGCATTTTTCGTTGTTGGCCCTGCTGCTGATGCTGACGCTGAACGCCGTGGCACAGATGCAGGACCCCGTGAAATTCACCACGCAGTTGAAGACGGGCTCGGGCCCCGAGGCCGAGATGATTTTCTCGGCTACCATCGACCCGGGCTGGCACGTCTATTCGACCAACCTTGGACAGGACGGCCCCATCGAGGCATCGTTGCACGTCAACAAGCTGGAGGGTGCCGAACTGGTGGGCAAGCTGACGCCGCGGGGTAAGGAAATCTCGCAGTTCGACGAGATGTTCGGCATGAACCTGCGCTACTTCGAGAAGTCGGTGCAGTTTGTACAGAAGGTGAAGTTCACGAAGCCCCAGTACAACATCGACGCCTACCTGGAGTGGGGCGCCTGCAACGACGAGATGTGCATGCCGCCGGGCGAGGCCTCGCTGAAGAAGAGCGGCAAGGCACCTGCGGCAGAAACCTCCCCCACCCCCTCCGAAGGAGGGGAGAACCTTCCGGCTCAAGAAGCTGCTGATTCCCCCGACCCATCTACTCCTTTGGAGGTGTCAGGAGAGGTTACTCCAGACACTTTGAACTCCCTCCCTGCAGGGGAGGGTCGGGGTGGGGCTTCCCTCTGGCGCCCCGTCATCAAGGAGCTGCAGGCCAAGGGCGTGGGCGACAACATCGCCAACCATTCGCTGTGGTACATCCTGCTCATGGGCTTCGTGGGCGGTCTGCTCGCCGTGGCCATGCCCTGCATCTGGCCCATCATCCCGATGACGGTATCGTTCTTCCTGAAACGCGCCAAGACCGATAAGAAGAAGGGCATCAAGGACGCCATCACCTACGGCATATCCATCATCGTGATCTATCTGGCACTGGGACTGCTCGTCACCGCCTTCTTCGGCTCCGACACGCTGAACGCGCTGTCGACGAGTGCCGTGTTCAATATCTTCCTGTTCCTGCTGCTGGTGGTGTTTGCGCTGTCGTTCTTCGGATGGTTCGAAATCAAACTGCCCGACCGCTGGGCCAACGCCGTCGACTCGAAGGCTTCCAACACCAGCGGCCTGCTCAGCATCTTCCTCATGGCATTCACGCTCGTGCTGGTGAGCTTCTCCTGCACGGCGCCCATCGTGGGACTGCTGCTCGTCGAGACGGCCACCAGCGGCAACTGGGTGGCTCCGGCTCTGGGCATGTTCGGCTTTGCGCTGGCGCTGGCCCTGCCCTTCACGCTGTTTGCCATGTTCCCGTCGTGGCTGAAGCAGGCACCGCGCTCAGGTTCGTGGATGACCACCATCAAGATAGTGCTGGGCTTCCTCGAGCTGGCCTTCGCGCTGAAGTTCTTCTCCGTGGCCGATCTGGCTCACGGCTGGCACCTGCTCGACCGCGAGGTGTTCCTCTCGCTCTGGATTGTGATCTTCGCACTGCTGGGTGCTTACCTCGTGGGCTGGCTGAAGTTCCAGGAAGACGAGATTGGCGGCGACATCCGCAAGCCCATGCCCGTGCTCTGCATCATGGGCGGACTCGTGTCGTTTGCCTTCGCCGTCTATATGGTGCCTGGCCTCTGGGGCGCACCGTGTAAGGCCGTCTCAGCCTTCGCTCCGCCCATCAACACGCAGGACTTCAACCTGAACACGAAGACCGTGGAGGCCCGCTTCACCGACTACGAGCAGGGCATGGCGGCCGCCAAGGCCGAGGGCAAGCCCGTGTTTATCGACTTCACCGGCTTCGGCTGCGTGAACTGCCGTAAGATGGAGGCTGCCGTGTGGACCGACCCGCGCGTGGCCGACATGCTGAAGAAGGACTACGTGCTCATCTCGCTCTTCGTCGACGACAAGACGCCGCTGGCCGAGCCCATCGAGGTGAAGGAGGCCGACGGCAACACGCGCACGCTGCGCACCGTGGGTGCGAAGTGGAGCTATCTGCAGAGCCATAAGTTCGGTGCCAACGCCCAGCCGTTCTACGTCATCGTAGATGCCGACGGCAACCCGCTCTCGGGTTCCTTCTCCTACAAGGAGGATGTTCCCGCGTTCCTGGAGTTCCTTTCTAGCCCCCTAAAATAGGGGGTTGGGGGTCTGAAAACACCCTATATAAGCCGATAATGTATTAAGCTTTGCGGAAAAGGTAATAACAATTATAAAAAAGGGATTGGCGGGTTAGATATGTCAAGACCCCCAACCCCCTACTTTAGGGGGCTAAGGAAACCCCAAAAAAGCCATGATAACAAAACAACAGAGAGAGGCGCTCATCAGCCTCATCAAGCAGGAAGTGGTGCCGGCCATCGGCTGTACGGAACCGATGGCAGTGGCCCTCTGCACGGCTCGCGCCACCGAGCTGCTGGGCTGCCGACCAGAAAAAATCACTGCCCAGCTGTCGGGCAACATTCTGAAAAATGCGATGGGTGTCGGCATTCCCGGCACCGGCATGATAGGTCTGCCCATCGCCATTGCGCTGGGAGCCCTCATCGGCAAGTCGGAATACCAGTTGGAGGTGCTGAAGGACCTCACGCCCGAGGCACTCGCCGAAGGCAAGCGCTTCATCGCTGAGGACCGCATCCACATCAGCGTGAAGCCGAACATCTGCGAGCTGCTTTACATCGAAATCACCTGTGAGGCTCAGGGTCGTAGCGAGACCGCCATCATCGAGGGAAGCCATACGCACTTTACCTCCCCCAGCCCCTCCGAAGGAGGGGAGTGCCATCCGGCTCAAACCTCAACAGAAACTTCCAATCCCGCTAGGCCCTCCCCTCCTTCGGAGGGGTCGGGGGAGGTCCTATCTCTCCGCCTGGTCTACGACTTCGCCATGGAGACGCCGATTGAAGAACTGCGCTTCATCCTGAAGACACAGGAGATGAACATGGCGGCGGCACGCGAGGCACTGCGCCACAACTACGGCCATAACCTCGGCAAGACCATCGACCGACCGCTCGCCAAAGGCATCTTCGGCAACAGCATCTACTCCCACATCATCGCCAAGACTGCCGCCGCCTGCGACGCCCGCATGGGCGGAGCGATGATACCCGTGATGTCGAACTCCGGCTCGGGCAACCAGGGCATCTGCGCCACCAATCCCGTGGCCGTCTATGCCGAGGAAAATGAGAATACCGAGGAGGAAGTCATCCGCGCACTCACCCTCTCCCACCTCACCGCCATCTACATCAAGCAGTCGCTCGGCCGACTGTCGGCGCTCTGCGGCTGCGTGGTGGCAGGCATCGGCTCCAGCGTCGGCATCACCTATCTCATGGGGGGCGGCTACGAGCACATCTGCCGCTCGGTGAAGAACATGATTGCCAACCTCACCGGCATGCTCTGCGACGGCGCGAAGCCGTCGTGCGCTCTGAAGATTGCCTCCGGCGTGAGCACCGCCGTCCTCTCTGCCGTGCTGTCGATGGAAGGAAAGTGCGTCAGTTCGGCCGAAGGCATCGTAGACGACTGCGTAGATAAAACCATTCACAACCTCACGAGCATCGGTGCCGAAGCCATGTGCCAAACCGACCACATGGTGCTCGACATCATGACGCATAAATAAAACTATTTCAACCGTACGAACACGGGGTAGTGGTCGGAGGGCATGCGGCGCTGGTAGCGGGTGAAACTGATTTCCTGCGGGGCGTCAGACTCCTTCTGCTTCTGCTGCTCAAGCGTGTCGGGCGTCCAATAGCTGTTCGTCATCACGCCATAGGCCTCCACCTGCGTCTGCGGCGACACAAAGACGTGGTCGATGCGGCTTTCGGTGAAGAGGTCGGGCTTGAAGCCATTAAACGTTCCGTTTTCGGCAAAGCGCAGGCGGGCGCACTCATAGCTGTCCTTCAGGATGCCCGATTCGGTAAAGATGCGGTAGATTTCGTCTGTCTGGTCGACGTTG
The DNA here is from genome assembly GCA_902781315.1 of uncultured Prevotellaceae bacterium. Taxonomy (GTDB): domain Bacteria; phylum Bacteroidota; class Bacteroidia; order Bacteroidales; family Bacteroidaceae; genus Prevotella. The sequence continues at coordinate 38,358 of CACZIT010000006.1, read as the reverse complement.
AAATCGCCCGTGAGCACCACCGGCGCACCCTTTGCAATCTCGCGTATTTTCTCTACGACCAGCTTGGCGGCCTCGCGGCGCGCCACTTTGCCTACGTGGTCCATGTGGAGGTTGAAGTAGAAGAACTTCAGATGCTTCTTGCCCATCACCTTCTGCTTGCCCATCACGCGAAACTCGCCCCACGAGCAGATGCGCACGCAGGCGGCATCCCAGCCCAGACCGGGTTTCTCGGGCGTCTCGCTCAGCCAGAAGTTACCGTTGCGGAGCAGCCGGACGAGGTTTTTCTTGTAGAAGATGGCAGCATATTCGCCTGCCTCCTTGCCGTCGTCGCGCCCCACGCCGATGTAGTCGTAGCCGTCGAGCCCTTTCTTCATGTCGAGCAACTGCGGATGGAGCACCTCCTGGGCACCAAAGACGACAGGCGAGAAGAAGTTCACCTGGTCGCAGATGACCTGGCAGCGCTTGGCCCAACCGTTTCCGTGAATGGAGTCCTCGCTGTTCTTATAACGAATATTGTAAGAGCCCACCAGCATCTGGGCGTGGAGCCCGAGCGTGCAGGCAAGCAGCACGAGCGCCAGAAAATGTCTGTGTTTCATATTATATAATAATGTGATGATCATTTCAGGAACTGCAGCCCTTCGACGTGGGGGCCGAGGTAGATGGGCACGTAGTCGGCCGTCTGGTACCACTTGGGTTTGCCGGGCATGTCGTCATAGATGGGCTGCCCGTTGATTTTCAGGCCCTGGAAGGTGATGCCGCTGACGCGTCGCTGCTCGTCGTAGCCGGCAATGACCGACATATAAGGCATGGCACCCTTGTAGCGGATGTTGCGGAAGCTGATGTCCTGGACGCCGCGACCAGGGGCCGTACAGTATTTCTGATTGAAGCCCACCTTGATTTGCAGGAGTGAGCCTTGATGGATTTGCTCCACGCGGATGTTGTCGAACACGACGTCGCGCACGAGATTGTTGTCGCCACAATTGATGGCCATGCAGCCCTGATAGTCCATCTGCGGCTCACTCTGGCAGAGGATGTCGATGTTCTCGTAGCGCAGGTGCTCGATGGTGTCCATGCGCTCGGAGTTGCCGTGGATGCCGATGAAGATGGGATGGGCAACGTCGGCCCAGAGGGTGGAATTGCGCATGGTCACGTTGCGGGCATTGCCCTGGAAGCCCTTGCGCGTGGCATAGGCGGTGGTGCAGTCGTCGCTGTTGCGGCAGAACACGCGGTCGTAGAGCACGTTGCTGGAGGCAAAGACGTTCAGACCGTCGCCCCAGCCGGGATGGGAGATGGAGCGCACGTCGCGGAGCGTCACGCCGTCGCTGCCGCCCACGGGGCAGGTGCAGACAATAAGTCCGTCGATAAGGACGTTGCGGCTGCGATAGACGTGGCAGCCCTCATAGCCGCGTTCGGGACGGGCCACGCCGCGCCCGAGGATGCTCACGTTCTCGGCGTCGTTGATAGCCAGCGTGGTGGAGAAGTAGCTGCCCGGGGCAAGATAGACGGTGGTGTTGCCGGGCAGGCGGGCTTCGCGCCCCACGGGCGTCTCGCTGGAGCTCGCGGCCATGTAGTCCTTCACGAGCGGGTGATGCTCGTCGTAGTAGCCGGGCGGGAAGTAGAGGAAACGGCGTCCCTCAGCCTTGGCCTGCTGCTCGGCCTCTTCCTTGGTGACGGGCGGCTTCGACGTGAAGAGCAGTAGGTTGCTGGTGATGTCGCCATCAAACTCCACGCTGACGTTCTCGGGCTGGAACAGCAGGAACTGCACAGTGCTGTCGTTCAGCACGTTGGGAATGACGCCGCGATAGTCGGGGCGGATGCGGACTTTTAGTGTAGAGTGTAGAGTGGAGAGTTTAGAGTTTAGAGTCAGTTGAGAGTTTTGAGTGGAGAGTTTAGAGTTTTGAGACTTCTTCACAACTTTCACGAAGACGTCGCCGGTGAAGTCGAAGAAGGCGTAGGAAATTTCGCTCACCTTGTGCTTGTTGTTTCCGATGGGGGCGTTCACGCGGGCCCGGTAGGTGTCAATCTTCGTCCACTCCTTGCTGCCGCGCGACTGCACGTACACGTCGTAGTCGTGCTTCAGCGGTGCACCCTCGGGGGCGGGATAGGTGAACACCTGGTGCAGCTTCGTGCCCTCTTTCACGCCGGGGGCGAAGGTGATGGTGGTTTCCGGTCCCTGAATAGCCGCGCCGCGCTTGCGGGCCTTCGCCTGCAGAGCCAACACCTGCTTGGTGTAGGGCATGCGCAGTCCTTTCTTCTTCACGTAGTGGTTGTAGGGCTTCTCGTAGATGTCCCACAACCTGCCGCGCCCCATGCTGCCGGGTTCGGTCCAGTCGTTGTAGAGTCCGGTACAGTCGGTCCACTGTTCGAAGGGCACGTCGTAGCCGAGGTTGTAACGGGCAGAATATTCTATGCCGCGCATCAGCCTGTTGTCGAGGGCTCCCCAGAGGTCGTCGCCCTGCTGCCAAGCCATCTCGCAGATGTCGCACATCATGCCCAAGCCCAGCTGGGCGTGGTTCTGGTCGCGTCCGGTCTCTTGGCATTGGCCTGACTCCGCCACGTAGTTGGGCAGCGATCCGTTGTCGTTGGCATGCAGGAAGTAGTCGATGGCCTTCTGATAGAGCGCAGAGTCCTTGAGCAGGATGCCACAGGCCATGCGGCAGCGGTTGACGATGGCTCCCCAGTTGCCGTTGGCATAGGGCGAGTCGGCATCAAACTGCTCGATGGTGGGCAGGATGGCGCGCCTCACCATAGCCTCCCATGCGGCGGGCACTTGCCCCGTGCCACCTTCAGCGAGGAGCGTCATGGCACGCACGAGGTCGAAGGCCTGTATGGTGCAGAGCGGGGCGTCGTGGCCGTCGAAGCGCTGCAGCGTGGCGGCATAGGCATCGGCAATGCTGCGTGCCTGCTGGGCATAGTGTTGCCGCTCGGAGGCCTTCTTGGCCGAAGCAGCCCTGCGGGCAGAGGTGAGTGCTGCTCGCATGTCTTGCTCGCTGCCGGCCTTCGAGCTGCGATACTGTCCGTCGCGGGCCACCACCTCGTAAGGGCCGGCCATCTTGTATTCGGTCTGTGCGTGGAGTGCCGTCAGGGGCCACGCTGCCAAAGCAAACATGAAGAGGAAGATCTTATTCATGGGAGTCGAGAGGGGGGTTGTTTGAGGGTGAGCAGCATGAGGGTGAGCAGTCGGTTCATCTGATGACGATTTTCTTTCCGTTCAAGATATAGACTCCCTTCGGGAGAAGCCTACCCCTGGCCCCTCCCTGAAGGGCGGGGAGACTGGGAGTTAATACTTTGCGGCCCTGCAGGTCGTAGATGGCGGAATCTTGAGCGCTGAGCGCTGAGTTCTGACCTACGAGTTCTGGGCAGGCCTCAATGCCCGAGATGTCGACGGGAATGAGTTCGAAGGGATAGTCGGTGAGGGTCTTGCTACTGCGAGTATCGATGGTGAGGTCGTCGCCGAGGAGGATGTAATAGCCTGCCAACCGCAGTTTCATGGCCACATAGCTACTGGCGGCGGCACAGTCGAAGGCAAACGGTGCCGAAGCGTTGGAGGTCTGAAGCAGCGACGTGCTGATGTAGTTGCCGTCGGGGGTCTGAATGCTGTAGCGCCCGTTCTGCTCGGGGTCGTCAACGACCCACACCTGCCGGGCCGAGGGCATGCCGTCTTCGGATGCTTCGAAGGCCACGCGCTTCTGCGGTCCCAGGGCCGTCATGTAGGTCTGGGTGACGGTGTGGCGAATGGCGTAGCTGCCAGGGGCCACGCGTGCCTCGCTATCGCTGACGTACACGCGGTAGCGGTAGCTGGCCGTCGGCTGGCCGTTGAGCAGGCAGCTGACGGTATAGATGCCCGAGGCGGTGATGCCGTCGAAGAGGAGCGTCCTACCGCTACCCTCGAAGCGTTCGGAGTCGCCGTCGCCCTTCGTCCATTCGTACGTCATTCCCTCGAGCGTCGACGGCACGTAGGGACCTATCTCCACGCGGTCGCCCTGCTGGGCGATGACCATCAGCGAGTCTTGCAGCGTGGTGCCATTCAGCGTGATGTCTGGCCGCGTATATTTCATGTGGATGTGGAATCTGACGAGGGTGGGCGTGTAGCTCTGGTTCAGATAGGTGGCGGTGATGATGGTGTCGCTGGTCAGCTGGCCTGTGGTCAGCGTGGCGGCGGTAGAACCGTTCTGCCAGCGGCAGGTGCCGTAGCCGTCGCTGCCGCTGATGCTGAGCGTGAGGCGTTGGCCGTAGAACACCGTAGCGACGGTGTCGTTCAAGGTTTCGTTGCCAATCTTTATGCTGGGCGTCACTGCCGACGGCGTGTTGTCGCCTTCAACGGCGATGGCAAACAACTGCTCGCTCTTCACGCCACGGCTGTTGACGTAGCTGACGCGATAGAGTTGGCTGTGGTCGGCGGTGATGGTGATGGAGGGCGTGGCGGCTCCCGTGCTCCACTGCCACTGGCCCGTGTTCTCCTCGCCGTCGGGAAGCAGTGCCGAGAGCGTGATGCTTGTTCCTGCCGGCACGCAGGTGCGGTTGTTGGCCGAGTAGGTATTCACCAGTCCCCCTATTTCGCTATGGTAGATTTTCTTTCCGTCGATGTTGCCCTGTTGGCGCTCCACGGCAAGGCTCGGGAAGAGGTTGCCTGTCAGCGAGCCGTCGTATTCGATGAGCGGTCGCAGATCCGTGGGCCGCTGGTCTTCGGGGCAGAGCTGCACGTCGCGCGTGTTCATCAGCACCGAGTAGCCCAGGTGGTCGTAGCCACCGCTGGTAGAGCCCTGACCGCCAGCGTCGATGCCCATGTCCTTGTAGGATGCTTCGGCGAACGGCATTCTGACACCCTTTACGCCTTCGTACACCCCCATCACCGTTCCCCAGTAGGGTCGCATCTGGGCTCCCAGTGCAGGTCCTGTCATCAGCCATGCCCGCGAGTCGCTGTAGTAGTAGCCGCTGGAGCCGTAGTGGTAGTTCACCCATGGCAAGCCCTCCACGCTCTGCGTCTGTGCTGCCACATATTCGATGCCGGCGGCCAGCCGATGGTCCATGTAGGAGAAGAGGTCGTCGCCCTGGTTCCATCCCACCTTGGCCAGGTCGATGGCCAGGCCGAGCGCCATGGCCGAGTGGCCCGTGTCGCGGCCGCTCTCGTTCATCTGGCCCAGTTGCCCGTAGGCACCTGTTTCCAATTCGCTGTCGGCAGTCGTCACCACCAGGTTGCCCAGAAACTCCGTCAGTCCGTCGTTCTTGATGGGCACCTCGGTGCGCGGGTTGCGATACGTGCCCACCTGGTCGTATTTGAAGTAGCTCATGCCCTGATTGTAGATGAACACGTCGTCGCAGAGCACACCGATGGACACCACGCAGAGGGCGTTGCACAAGCCCCAGTTCGACCAGTAGTGGCCCGGTGCCTGCCACCATTTGCCTTGATTCTCCCACGTGCCGTTGCGGTGGCGCAGGAAACCGATGGCCTTCGGATACCACAGCCCGAGCATCCACTGGCGAAACTCCTCGAAGTCCTCGCGGGCCCATCCCTCGTAGTCGCGCATGAGCTCAGCGGCTTGGGCAAACTGGTAGCCGTAGAGTCCCACGGCCAGACACTGGTCGCTGTTGCCCGTAATCTGCTTGGTGGTGCGTGCCCATGCCATGAGGATGCGCACGGCGGTCTGTGCGCAGGCCTTGTTGTCCTCTATCTTCCATCGCAACGCGTTCTGATAAGCCATCGTCGCGCCGCGTGCTGCGTTGATGTAGTTTTCACCCGAACCGCCACCGCGCACGATGGTCTCCACGGGATAAGTCTGCACGCCCGACTGTGCGTAGGCAGCCTTACGCAGCACGTCGTAGGCAGCCACGACGCGCTCGTTGCCTGCGTCCAGTTGGGCACGCACTCGGTCGAAGTCGGCCTGCGTGTGCAGTCCGCCCGGGTGTCGGAAGCCTCGGTCGGGAGTGTTTTGTGCACTGGCGGAAAGCAAAAAGGCTGCCAGCAGTAGTGTTGTCAGAATAGTTTGCTTCATGTGTCGATAGGTTCTTATTTCAGTGTCAGATGGGGGTCAGCTGATCAGTCGGCGTGAGAAATAGCGCACGGGATACCAAACGGCGATGCTGCCCACGATGAGCACGGTAAAGAAGACGAGCAACACGTCCTGATAGTGCACGCTGACGGGATAGGCATTGACGACGAACATGTCGGCGCTGTTGCCCATGCCGACGAGTCCGAACTGCTGCTGCAGCCAGCACAGCAACAGTCCCAGCACGATGCCTGCGACGGCTCCGATGGCGGTGATGAGGCGTCCTTCGAAGAGGAAGATGCTGCTGATTTGCCGGTCGGTGGCTCCGAGGTTGCGTAGCGTGACCACATCTTCGCGCTTGTCGATGATGAGCATGGAGAGCGATCCGATGATGTTGAAGCAGGCAACGATGAGGATGAATGTGAGGAAGATGTAGGCAATGAACTTCTCAATCTGCATGATCTTGAACGTGTCGGCCTGCTGCTCGTAGCGGTCCAGCACGCGGTAGCGGTCGCCGGCGATGTTGCGCATGTGCTTCTTCACGGCGTTCAGATTGCTGCCCGGCTTCAGGCGCAGTTCGAGCGAGGTGAGCATGCCCTGCTGGTCGAACAGTCGGCGGGCAAAGCCGATGGGTGCGAGGATATAGCCTTTGTCGTACTTTCCCTGCCGGGTGCAGAACACCACTCCCGGCGAGAGCAGCGAGTCCAGTTCGAAGCCGTCCTGCGGGTTGGAGAGGTCAAGCTGTCCGTCGCGTCGCGGTGCATAGATGCGCAGATAGTCGCCGAAGCGCGCCCCCATGCCCAGCTGCTGAGCCAGGCGAATGCCGATGGTGCCATACTCCAGGTTGGCCACCTGCAGTTGGAACTCGCCGTCGCCATACACGATTTCGCTGATGTGGGTGAGTTCGGAGAAGTTGCCGTCGACACCCTTCAGCGTCACCATCGCCTGATGGTCGTTATAGACGGCCAGTGCCATGTCCTCCACCGACTCTGTCGCCACGTCCACCTCCGGCAGACGGCGTATCTCCGTGAGCACGGGGTCGTCACTGGGCACGGCCTTTCCCTCCACGGGCACCACCTTCAGCTGCGGGTCGAACTGCGTGAAGAACGACGCCACGAGGTCGTGGAAGCCGTTGAACACGCTCAGCACGATGATGAGTGCGGTGGTGGCCACGATGATACCTGCCATTGAGATCATCGAGATGACGTTGATGGCATTCGTTGACTTCTTCGAGAAGAGGTATCGGCGCGCTATGTAGAAAGGGAAGTTCATGCGTTCAAAGTTCAAGGCGCTTCGCGCGGTTCAAAGCTGCTACGCAGCGGTTCAAAGTTCAAGGCGCTTCGCGCTGTTCAAAGTTCAAGAGGGCGCTTCGCGCTGTTTATTTCTTGAGCAACTGGTCGATGCGGTCGATATAGTCGAGCGAGTCGTCGATGAAGAAGCGCAGTTCCGGTATGATGCGCACCTGGTTGCGGATGCGCGTGCCCAGTTCGTAGCGAATGGTCTTCATATTCGCATTCACGTTGTTGATAATCTCCTCGCCGCGCTCGCTGGGGAACACGCTGAGGTAGGCGGTACAGATGCTGAGGTCGGGGCTGACCTTAGCTCGCGTCACCGACACCATGACGCCATGCATGGCGCGTGTCTGCTCTTGGAATATCTGTGCCAGTTCTTTTTGCAGCAGTCGTGCAATCTTGTTCTGTCTTGTCTCTTGCATAAAGTGTTATTTTCTTTTTCTCGGTGCAAAGTTACGAAAAATCGAGTGCAGAACAAAAGAAACGTGTTTCTTTTTTATGCCGAGATGGAGTAACTTCGCGACTTTTGTCGCAAAGTTACGAATAAGTGAGCGAAATGCAAAACAAAAAAGAATTTTTTGATTTCATTTCCGAACAAATGGAGCAGCGAGTGCCAATAAACTCGTTTAATTGGCCGAGTCGTGACATTTGAAGACGAAGTCAACGGAAGTGACTTCGGCGAAGCCAAAGCGACGAAAAATCGAGGGCAGAACAAAAGAATTATTGTTTTTTTAAGGGATAATATACAATTTGACCCCAATGGGCGGCGCCCCGAACGTCCACCCTGTCAAAGCAACGTAAACGCCGAGGGCAGATTCGCCAACACCACCTCCTGCTGCCGCGATTCCTCCGTGCTGTAGCGCAGATACCATGATGCCGGCAGCAGGAGGAAGGGCTGCCCGGTGTCCGTCAGCGGGGCCGTTGCGGGCTCCAGCTGCAGCGTCGCCTCCATGTTCGGAAATCCGCCACCCGTCTGCCGTTCGTATTCCTGCGTGTCCTCATCGTTGTCGGCGTCCTGCGTCTCCATATAGAACTTATAGCCCACCCACTCGGGAAACAACGTGCCGTCCGGGCGCTCACCATACACCACCCTATAATGGCGGTTCCACTGCAGCACCCTGTAGCCCGACAGCACCTTCGCCATGGCGTAGAGCACGGCAGGCATGCGCTCGTGGCAGTTTGTCTCGGTGCCAGTGATGCGATAGGCCTGCAGCACCACGCAGCGCGCCGTGTCCACCACCAGTCGTCCGCGGTCGTCGCTGCGATGCCGGGAGCGGAACACCAGTTCCACCACGTCCTTCCCCCGCCCCTCGTAGTCGGTGTTCTCGGCCCATCGGTGAGAGCTGATGAAGCCCTTCGTCAGTTCCGCCATGAAGTCCTCGCAGAGCATGCGCCGCAGGTTCGCCACGTCGGTGAGGCTTGTCGAGTCGGTGGCTGCTATCGCGCTTGAGTCGGGTCGGATGGCATAGTGTTTCTCCTCGGCGTTGCGCAGGCTGATGAGCCCCCTCTGCCGATAGCGGTAGAGGCTGTTGCGCCCGATGCTCTCCGTCTCGTATCGGTAGCCCATGGTGTCGGCCTTCGCGAAGTAGTGCTGCTCCTTCCTCCTCACCACCTCGCGCAGCTTGCGGCGTATCCACTCCGGCTCCTTGTTTGTCACCACCACCTCTGCCGTCTGCCTGTAGCGCGGCTTCAACCAGATGGTGTCGCCCATCTGGCGCAGCTGCAGCGCCTCGTAGTTCAGGTGCGACACGGTGAGCCGTCGGAAGTCGAACGCCACCCTTGCCACGCCCTGCTCGTCGCTGATGGCGGCGTGGAAGCGCCCACCCTCCTTCGTGTAGAGCGAGGCGCGCGCCACGGGTTCGCGCGTGACGGCGTCCAGCACCACCACCTGTCGCTGCTGCTGCGCCTGCGCCGTGCAGGCCGCTGCTGCCCATGCCACCATCATCATCACTCGTTTCATCATCGCTCGTCTTCAATGGCTTTTCTCCCCCTGCCCTACCGCTTAGGGAATTTCTTCTACACACGGCTCAAATACCGATTTTTTTTATCAGCGTCCTCCATCAGCTTCTTCCTTCAGGCACTACAGGCCCCGCTCTGCCCAGTCGCCGCGGTCCAGCTGGCGGTAGCCAATGGCCTCAGCAATGTGGTTTGCCTGCACGCGCTCGCTGCCTTCCAGGTCGGCAATCGTTCGGGCCACCTTCAGAATGCGGTTGTAGGCACGGGCCGAGAGCGAGAGTTTCTCCATGGCCATGCGGAGCATCGCGAGGCCAGCCTCATCGGGTTCGGCATACTGGTGGATAAGGCGCTCGGTCATCTGGGCATTGCTATGGATGCCCTTGTGTTCGCGGAAGCGCTGCTCCTGAATCTGGCGGGCGCGCACCACCCGCTCGCGAATCACGGCCGACGATTCGCCGGGCGCCACCTTCGAGAGGTCTTTGAACGGAACAGGCGTAATCTCAATCTGTATATCGATACGGTCGAGCAGCGGACCAGAGATTTTCGACATGTAGCGGGCTCGCTGGCCTGGGGTGCACACACACTGGTGGGTGGGGTCGCCATAATAGCCGCAGGGGCAGGGGTTGCACGAGGCAACAAACATAAACGAGCAGGGAAGGTCGAGCGTGTACTTGGCGCGCGAGATGGTGATGTGGCGGTCTTCCAACGGCTGGCGCAGCACTTCGAGTGTCTGCTTATTGAATTCAGTCAGCTCGTCGCAAAAGAGCACTCCATTGTGGGCCAGACTGATTTCGCCAGGCTGCGGCGACGAGCCACCGCCGACGAGGGCCACTTCGCTGATGGTGTGGTGGGGCGCGCGGAAAGGTCGCTGCGAAATGAGCGTGGCGTTCTGGCTGAGCTTTCCGGCGATGGAATGAATCTGCGTGGTCTCCAGGCTCTCGGCCAGCGAGAGGGGAGGCAGGATGCCAGGCAGTCGCTTAGCCATCATCGACTTGCCGCTGCCGGGACTGCCTATCATCAGAAGGTTGTGGCCGCCGGCAGCCGCCACTTCCAGGGCGCGCTTGGCAGCCTCCTGGCCGCGCACGTCGGCAAAGTCGAGGTCGCAACGGGCCTGTTGCTCGTAGAACTCGCGGCGCGTGTCGATGCGCGTAGGCTCGAAGGCGCGACGGCCCGAGAGGAAGTCGATGACGTCGGCAAGCGACTCCATGCCGTAGACGTCGAGGTTGTTCACCACGGCGGCCTCGCGCACGTTCTGTGCCGGCACGATGAGGCCCTTGAACTTTTCTTTGCGTGCCTGGATGGCTATGGGCAGCGCACCGCGAACGGGTTGCAGAGTGCCGTCGAGCGATAGTTCGCCGACGAGCATGTAGCGCTCCAGGTCCTCGCAGGCGATGCTGCCACTGGCGGCCAGCAGCGCTATGGCCAGCGGCAGGTCGAACGACGAGCCTTCCTTGCGCAGATCGGCAGGCGCCATGTTGACGGTGATGTCGCCGAAAGGAAACTGATAGCCAAGATGCTGATAGGCGGCGTTGATGCGGTCGCGACCTTCACGCACGGCGGTGTCGCCAAGGCCTGTGAAGTGATAGAGCATGCCGGGCGTCAGACTCACTTCAATGGTAACAGTCGTCACATTGAGTCCGCTGACGGCGGCACAATAGGTTTTTATTAGCATAGGTATAGCAGGGTCGGATAACGGAGTGTTGATTAATGCGTCAGCTGTTTCTCGACTTCGCTGATGAGGTTGCTGTTGCTGAGGTGGCTGGCCACGAGGCGGCCGTTGCGATAGACGAGGTTGTCGCCGACGAAAGAAAGTCCGAAGGCGCGTACGGTCTTGCCTTCGAAGAGGTTGGGGTCGGCGATGACGGGCCAGTCGATGGTGTCGCGCTCTACGAGGCGGTGCATCTCGGCGGTGTTGCCGTCGAGGAAGATGCTGAGCAGGCGCAGGCGGCCGGGGGCCTTGCGGCGCACGCGCCGCAGCTGGCGGAGCGTGTTCTGGCTGTCGAAGTTCCACGTGGACCAGGTGGTGACGACGGTGACGGGGGCGCTGCTGAAGGTGGCATTGCTGACGCTGTGGCCCTGGATGTCGGTGTCGGAGAACGGGGGCAGGGGCTGTCCCGTGTCGGTGTGGCTGAGCTCCTTGGCTTTCTGCAGGAGTCGCGCCAGGGGGATGTTCTTGGGCTGGGCGGCAGCAAGGGGGGTGAGGAGGGTGACGGCACGACGGTAGTCGGGGTCGTCGCCCTGCATGAAGTAGCGGCGCACGAGGTAGGGTGCCACCTGCGACTGGGGATGGTCGTGGGCGAACTGCTCGGCGGCCTTGCGGGCCTGGGCGGTGGGGGCGGTGCCTGCCTGCTGGCGGAAGGCGGTCATGAGTTCGTTGTCGTCGGTGCCCTTGACCTGCATCTCGCGGAGGTTGGTGGCGTCGCCCTGCATCTGGACGGTCTTGCCGGGCTGGGCGAAGACGGGCTGCTCGGAGAAATTGGGGAAGACGAGCATGAGGGTGGCGGGTTCGTCGCAGGCTACGGTGTAGACGAAGCTGCCTCGGTCGACGCGGATGGTGTCTACTTGCTTGAGGACGCCGTCGGGGCTGTAGACGTAGAACTCGCCCTGGTTGAGGTTTTTGAACTTCCCCTTGAGCTTGAACGTGCCGCTGCCGGTGAGGCAGGAGGCAAGCAGAAACGGGAATAGGGAGAGTCCGACGACTCTCCCTATGATGGCAGGAAATGACGATGTACGGATGTGTGGCTTGATCATTCCCCGATGGTGTTTTTTACTTCAGCAGGCTGAGTTCGAGGTCGCGGTCGGCATAGGCCTTGAGCGACGGGTCGAGCTTGAGGGCTTCCTTCAGATAGGACTCGGCAGCGAACTTGTTGCCACGGCGGGCAGCGACGACGGCATGCAGATAGCTGGTCATGGCATCGGGGTTCTTCACCTTGTCGAGGGTCTGGATGGCGCCTTCGTAGTTCTTGTTGAGCAGCTGGGCCAGGGCGGCGCTGTTGCTGACGGCACCGTCGAAGCTGGCCTCGGCCTGAGCGAAGTTGCCCTTGGCGATGTTGAGGTTGCCGAGTGCCTCGCCGAAGCCGTTGGCTCCGATGGCATTGGCAATGTACTCTTCAGCCTCGGAGAGCTTGCCCTGCTTCAGGGCGATGAGACCGAGGTTGGCATAGGCCTCGGGGGCCTGCTTGTTGACGCGGAGGGCCTGCTGCAGGTAGCGGTCGGCCTGCTCGTTGTCGCCCTGGTTGAAGGCGAGCACGGCGAGGTTGTTGAGGGCGCGATAGTCCTTGTCCCAGTACTGGGCGGTCTTCTTATAGATGGCCTCCTTCTCGGCAGCATTGTCGGTGAGGGTGGCGGCATAGAGCATCTCCTCGACGCTGAGCTTGGTGGCGTCGTTGGCATACTGCTCGCGGATTTGCTCGTCGGAACGGCCCACGACGTCGTAGTTGATGGTCATGCGGGCGCGGCGCAGTTCGGGCAGAATGCCGTCGGCGAGCTCGCGGAAGGCCTGGCTCATGTTGCGGATTTGCTGTTCGCGCTGCTCGGGGTCTTTATACATGGAGAGGACGCGCAGGATGACGTCCTTGTCCTGAATGTTGGAGGCCTGCACGAGCTGCTGGAAGCCCTCCCAGTCCTGAGCGGTGTAGTGGGCATCGACATCGGCATCGACCTTGGTCTGCTTCAACGTCTTCTGCACGTACTCCTCAGAGGCGTCCTGACGCTTGCCGGCCAGACGGTCGTTGAACTCGAAGCCGCCCTCAGGCGATGCGTAGGCTGCCACCTCGACGTTCTTGATGGCGAGCTTCTCGCCGCGGTCGGCATTGATCTTCTGCAGCATGCGCACGAACTCCTGCACGGAGTTGTTCTTCAGTTCGCTCTGACGGATAATGGCCTGGTTGACGAGGAACTTCACGTTGGCATCGAGCTTCTGGGCCTGGATGCGCTGGAAGGAGTCGGGGGCAATGCAGCCGCCGGCCTGCATCATGGTCTGACGATAGAGTTCGCTGGTGGCGATGACGCCCGTGGCCACCTTGACGGCGGGCACCTGCACCTGCTTCTTGCCAATCTTGGCGTGGAAGGTGAGGTACATGTCGCTCTGCTGCATGTCGGGCACGTAGTCGAAGGCGGTCTTCATGGTGTAGTGGCCGCCGAGGCGATAGGAGATGGTCTGGTCGTTGCCGAGCACCTTCTCGCCCTGGAACGTAGCAGGCTGGCCCTGGGCCACCTGGCCGCCGGCGTAGCGCAGTTCGGGAATGACGGTCACCACGGCCTTGCGCTTCATATACTTTTCAGGGAACTTTCCGTTGATGGTGGCAGGGACTTTGCCGCCCTGCGTCTCGAGCGGATTGGGGGTCACCTCGAAATTGTCGGCCGAAAGTGGACCGAGCTTCGAGCACGAAGTAAATACGAAAGCAATTGCTGCAAGGGCAGCAAGAATAAGATTTTTGCGCATAAAAATAAACATGTTTAGTAAAAGAAGTGCCGCCAGCGGGACTCGAACCCGCACAGCCATCACTGGCCAAGGGATTTTAAGTCCCTCGTGTCTACCAATTCCACCATGGCGGCATCGTTTTCGAAATGCAAAGGTACGGCGAAAACTCTAAACTACCAAAAGAATTTAGTAATTTTAATACATATTTGACGGGGAGGTGATGGGAATGGACGGAAATGGATGGGGGGTAGTGGTTAGGCATTGAGCAGCACGACGGTGACGGTGCGGGCAGCCTGGGCTCCCATGACGAGCACCTGGGCGATGTCGGCCGTCTTGGAGGGTCCGCTGATGAAGGTACCGTAGCCATAGGCATCGAAGGCAGCAGTGCCGCTGTGGGCGGCCGCGGTGCGCAGTCGGCGGTAGGCCTCGTGCATGTTGCTGACCACCTGCGACTTAGGCAGGAGGATGACGAGGTTTTCGGAGATGAAGCAGACGGCCCGCTGCTGCATGTGCTGGGGAATCCAGATGCAGCCGTTCTCGGCCACGCCGAACTCGCCGCGGATGACGCCGACATCGGTGCCGTTGAGGTCTTCGGCGCTGACGACGGTGTCGGGGTTGCGGGTGGCGATGGCGGCCACCTCGGGCAGGTTGGACGCTATCTCGCGGGCGTCGGGGTAGAGTGTCTTCACCAAGGCTTCGACGGTCTGCCCTTCGGCGAGCGGCACGACGCGGGCGCCCACGCTCTGGCTCATCTCGACGAACTGCTGGAGGGGGTTGTCGTAGTGGACGGCCTGAAGGTCGCTCAGGTCGGGCATGGGGAACTGCTCACGCACATTGGCGCGGTACTTCCGGAGGATATCTTCTTTGCTGCTCATATTGAAAGCCCACCCAAGCCCTCCCAAAGGGAGGGATGTTAGGTTACTTTTACTGGGTGCTCCTTTTATTTAATTGTTATACATTTTTGGGGAATTACATTCCAGACATCCCCTCCTTGGGGAGAGGATACGGAAGCCAACATCACATTTCAGACATCCCCTCCTTGGGAGGGGCTTGGGGAAGCCTGCAACTCCTTTACCACCTGATGGAAGGGCTTCTTCGGGAACTTCATCATCTCGTGGCCCTCGGCCCAGGGGTTCAGACCGCTGTTCATGAGGAAGGGCGGGATGATGTTGGCCAGGGGCGACACGGCGGTGGCCATCCGATAGACGGCCGACGAGCTGTAGAGCAGGTCCATGGCTTTGCACATGAGTTTCTTCGAGGTGTTGGCGGTGCCGAAGGAGTCGAGTTGCTGTCGCCACTTGTATATCTGGTCGCCGAGGTCAATCTTCACGGGGCAGACGGTCTGGCAGCTCAGGCAGAGCGTGCAGGCAGAGACGTTGCCGGAGTGTTCCTGCGGCGAGCGCAGCATGCCGAGGTTGATGCCCACGGGGCCGGGGATGAAGTAGCTGTAGCTGTAACCACCGGAGCGGCGATAGACGGGGCACGTGTTCATGCAGGAGCCGCAGCGGATGCACTTCAGGATTTCCCAATGCTCGGGATTGCCAATCCACTCGGAGCGGCCGTTGTCGACGAGGATGATGTGCATGGGCTGGGCCGTGGGGCGCGCCTTGCGGAAGTGGGAGGTGTAGGTGGTGGTGGGCTGTCCGGTGCCGGCACGGCAGAGCATGCGCTGGAACACGGCCAGGCAGTCGTAGTTGGGGATGACCTTCTCCAAGCCGATGGCGGCAATGTGGAGCTTCGGGCAGGAGGTGGACATGTCGGCATTGCCCTCGTTGGTGCATACCACGATGTCGCCCGTCTCGGCAATGCCGAAGTTGGCACCGGTCATGCCGGCCTGGGCGGTGAGGAACTCGTTGCGCAGCGACAGGCGCGCCCGGTAGGTGAGATACGTGGGGTCGTGGTTGCCCACGTCGTCGCTGATGCCTTTCTCCTCGAAGAGCTCGCCCACGTCGTCGTGGCTCAGATGGATGGCGGGCATGACAATGTGGCTGGGCTTCTGCCCCTTCAGCTGGATGATGCGCTCGCCGAGGTCAGTCTCGACAACTTCGATGCCGCGTGCCTCGAGGTAGGGGTTCATCTCGCACTCCTCGGTGAGCATCGACTTCGACTTCACCATCTTCCTAACGCCGTGCTCCTGGAGAATCTGATAGACAATTTCGTTGAACTCCCGGGCATCCTTCGCCCAGTGGACGATGCAGCCGTTCTTCTCGGCATTGGTGGCAAACTGATCGAGATACTCGTCGAGATGGGTGATGGTGTGGCGCTTGATCTGCGAGGCTTTCTCGCGCAACTGTTCCCACTCGTCGAGTCCCTGCGCCATCTTGTCGCGCTTCTGGCGCACGGCCCAGAACGTGTTGTCGTGCCAGCGGGCATAGTCCTGATTCTGAAGGAATGCCTTTGCTTTCTTGCTATGCTGTGTACTCATATATGAAAGCCCACCCAAGCCCACCCGAAGGGAGGGATAGTAGCCCACCCAAGCCCTCGCAAAGGGAGGGATGTTTGGTTGCTTTTGCCGGGTGCTCCTTTTATTTAATTGTTATACATGTTTGGAAAAATCATTTCAGACATCGCCTCCCTTTGCGAGGGCCTGGGGAGGCTACAGCCCTGCCGCCAGTATCTCAACCACGTGCTTGAACTGGATGTTGAGCCCCTGCTTGCGGGCCACGCCGGAGAGATGCATCAGGCACGACGAGTCGGGACCCGTCACATACTCGGCACCGGTGGCGATGTGGCGCTGCAACTTGTCGCGACCCATCTGCGCCGACACGGCGGTCTCCTCGATGGCGAACATGCCGCCGAAGCCGCAGCACTCGTCGGGACGCTCGGGCTCGACGACCTCGATGCCATCGACGAGGCGGAGCAGGTCCTTCATCTTATTGAACTTCGCAACGTGCTGCTCGGAGGGCGAGCTGAGCCCCAGCTCGCGCACGCCGTGGCAGGAGTTGTGGAGGCTCACCTTATGGGGGAAGCGGCCCAGCGGCTGGCTGACCTTCATCACGTCGTGAAGAAACTCCACCACGTCGATGGCCTTCCTGGCCGTCAGACACTCGTGGTCGTGGCCCAGCAGGCGCTCGTAGTTCAGGCGCACGAAAGCCGTACAGCTCACCGACGGCGCCACGACGTAGTCGAACGCCTTGAAGCGCTCCTCGAACTGGCGGGCCAGGGGCACGGCGTCCTTCTCGAAACCCGCGTTGGCCATGGGCTGTCCGCAGCACGTCTGGCCCTGCGGATAGCTGACGTCGAGCCCCAGATGGCGCAACAGCTTATACGTGGCCACACCCACTTCGGGATAGACGGCATCTACGTAACAGGGAATAAACAGGCCTATTTTCATACGGTTGTTTTTGTATCATCAGTTAATAGAAGGGAGGTATTTTCGGCAAAGTTACAACTTTTTCGTGAAAAGCGGCCTATGTTTTCCAATTATTTTTGTAAATTTGCGGTCAAGAAATCTATTCAACCATAATTTTTTTTACCGCCATGTTGTCAGTAATCGTAGCCATCGTCCCCATCCTGCTGCTCTTCGTCTTGATGCTCGGCTTCAAGATGGCAGGCCACAAGAGTGCACTCGTCTCGCTCGTCGTCACCATCCTGCTTGCGCTGCTCGTCGCACCGCAACTGGGCTTCACGCCCGAGGGCTTCACCTCGGCAGGCGTGGGCTGGGCCGTCGTGGAGGGCGTGCTGAAAGCTGTGTTCCCCATCCTGATTATCATCCTCATGGCTATCTTCAGTTATAACGTGCTGGTGGAGAGCGGCGACATCGAGGTGATCAAGCGGCAGTTCTCGTCGTTCAGCGACGACCGCGGCGTGACGGTGCTCATGCTCGTCTGGGGCTTCGGCGGACTGCTGGAGGGCATGGCCGGCTTCGGCACGGCGGTGGCCATACCGGCCGCCATCCTCATCTCGCTGGGCTACAAGCCGCTGTTCTCAGCACTGGTGGCACTCATCGCCAACACGGTGCCGACGGGGTTCGGTGCCGTGGGTGTGCCCATCATCACGCTGTGCAACGAGGTGGCGCCGGGCGGTGCTGCCACGAGCGAGGCTATCTGCGAGATTTCGGCCTACGCCGTGCTGCAGCTGTCGCCGCTGTTCTTCATCCTGCCTCTTATCATCCTCATGCTCACCGACCACCGTCGGCAGGCGTGGCTGAAGAATGTGGTGCTGTCGCTGTGGGTGGGCGGCGTGTCGGTGGTCACGCAGTACGTGGTGGCCAGATACCTGGGTGCCGAGACGCCTGCCATCATCGGTAGCGCGGCCGCCATCGTGGCGATCATCATTTATGTGAAGGTTGAGAAGCGCCTGCGGCGCGGTGAGAAAGTTGAAAAGCAAGTGCAAGGGGCATCCCCTCAAGACCCTGGAAACGGCGCAGAAAGAGTATCTACTCCCCTCCCTCACAGGGAGG
Source organism: uncultured Prevotellaceae bacterium (assembly GCA_902781315.1). Lineage (GTDB taxonomy): Bacteria > Bacteroidota > Bacteroidia > Bacteroidales > Bacteroidaceae > Prevotella. Next base: position 20,298 of record CACZIT010000006.1, on the reverse strand, counting down.
GGCAGGGGGGTGGGTCCGCCGCTTCCTCTTCTTCCATTCTGCGCGCCTGGAGCATCTACCTGCTCATCCTGGTGTTCGTGTTGCTGTCTGGGCCGTTGTTCCCCGGCATCAACCACTTCCTGAAGACCCACCTCGTGTCGCGCATCGCACTGCCCATCTATCCCGAGGGCACCTACTTCTCGTTCGGATGGATTTCCAACGCGGGCCTAATGCTCTTCCTCGGCACCATGATAGGAGGGCTCATACAAGGTCTGTCGCTGAAACGCCTGATGGTGGTGCTGGCACGAACGGTGGTGGGACTGCGCAAGACCGTGGTGACCATCGTGAGCCTCATCGCACTGGCCTCGGTGATGAACTATTCGGGCATGATTATGGTCATCGCCTCGGCACTGGCAGCAGCCACAGGCACGTTCTATCCGCTCTTCGCCCCGCTCATCGGTGCCGTGGGCACGTTCGTCACGGGCAGCGACACGTCGGCCAACATTCTCTTTGCAAAGCTGCAAGCCAACGTAGCCAGCCAACTGAATTATGCCGACCCAAACTGGCTCGTCGCCGCCAACACCACGGGTGCCACGGGTGGCAAGATGATTTCGCCGCAGAGCATCGCCATTGCCACGGCGGCCTGCGACATGCAAGGTAAGGACGGCGACATCCTGCGCTCGGCCCTACCCTACGCAGTGCTATATATTATAATAGGTGGACTGGTGGTGTTCTTCGCAGTTTAGTTGACGCTGAGCACACCGAAGGGCCCCGTCGTGGCTGCGCGGTAGCGGATGAGCTTCTGGCCTGCGTCGCCCGCCACGACGATGCCGCCGTTGTTGAGGTCGTACTGCCGCTGGCAACCCTTGCACGTGGCCATGCCGTTGGTGCCAACCTGCAGCGCATAGCTGCGCAGGGGCACGCGCGAGTCGTCGTAGCAGTTGGGGCACTCGCGGTCGTAGCCATAGAACGTGGGGGGATCGGTCAGCAGGCCGTAGCCTACGATGAGTCCGTCGTTCATGCCGAGCATCTGCGACCGCCGTTGGTCGATGGCGTTGAAGATGGATTCGGAGGACGTCTGCTGGTTGCTCTGGAAACGGAAGTACTGTGCGCCGCCGTGGTTGGCGAGGGTGATGGTGACGAAGACGCCCGAATAGGGGGTCATGGCCGATGCCAGCGTAGCATCCTGATGGGTGGCGTTGTCGATGACCAGATAGCAGTGGCGCGACGTGAACTCGTTCTGCGTGTCGACGCACGCCACCACGGCGAGGCAGCACACCGCCGCCGCAGCCAGTCGGCTGAGCGACGTTCTTGCCGCGCGTTTCAACCATTCAACCATTCCCGTTCTCATTATCGTTTCCATATCAACTCGCTTTTAAAAATAAGGGCGCTTCGCGCCGTGTAAGGGGAGCCCCACCCCCAGCCCCTCCCCTGCAGGGAGGGGAGGTCCCCCATGTCCCGGCAGGCCCTCCCCTCCCTGCAGGGGAGGGGCCGGGGGTGGGGCTCCCCTTACACGGCGGCCGCGCCCGAGCATCAATACTCGATGTTCTGCAGCACGTCGGCAGCTCGCTCGATGCCCTCCTGCAACGGTTTCTGAACCATGCCCCGAAGGAAGATGTTCAGATCGGCCTTCAGCGTGAGCTTCATCTTACAAGTGTCCTCGGTGACGGGCAGCAGCTGGATCCAGAAGTTCAGCGGCACGGGCGATTGCGTGGCCTCAAACTTGATGGTCTTTGGCTCTTCGCGCTCCACCACCTGCAACGCCAGGCGACCCACCATCGGGGCCTCCACACTCACTGAGTCGCTGTCGAACTCCAGCCCTTGCAGCTTGTCTTCAGGCAGGCGATCGCGCACCCGCTCGAGATTCTGCAGGTTGCTCAGCATTTCGTATACTTTCTCCTGCGGCGCATTGATCTGCCGCACGGTGCTTTCAAATTTACTGCTCATAAACTATTATTTAAGTGCGCCTGCGGCGCGGAGATGCGCCTTCGGCGCGGGTGAGAAGCCCTTCGGGCGGTTGAGAAAGGTTGAGAAAGAACTCTAAACTCTACACTCTAAACTCTCAACTGACTCTAAACTCTACACTCTCAACTCTCAACTAAACAACCCCCCACTCCGCTGGGTTCTTGCGCCACTGGGAGAGCAATTCGAGGTCGTCCTGAGAAACGTAGCCCGTGTCGGCAGCCTCGGCGATGACGTGCTCGTAGTCGGTCAGCGTGTACAACGTCACACCCGCCTCCTTGAAAGCCTCTTCGGCCACGGGGAAACCGTAGGTGTGGCTTGCCACCATGCCCAGCACCTCGACGCCAGCCTGACGCAGGGCCTCCACAGCCTTCAGCGACGAGCCACCGGTGGAGATGAGGTCTTCGACCACGACCACCTTCGTGCCCGCTGCCAGCTCGCCTTCAATCTGATTGCCCATACCGTGGTCTTTCGGTTTCGGACGCACGTAGGCAAACGGCATACCGAGGGCGTCGGCCACCAGCGCTCCCTGCGAGATGGCGCCCGTTGCCACGCCAGCCACAGCCTCAGCTTCGGGGAAATGCTCGAGGATGAGACTCACCAGACGCAGTTTCACGTACGTGCGCACTTCGGGGTAGGAATTGACTTTGCGATTGTCGCAATAGATGGGCGACTTCCAGCCGCTCGCCCAAGTGAACGGCTCTTGCGGCCTCAGTTTGATGGCCTTGATTTTCAGTAGTTTGGCGGCAAATGCCTTTTTCTGCTTATCCATGCTTTCAAGGGATTCAATGTCGCTGCGCGACGGTTCAACGCTGTTCCTGGCCACAAAGGTACGAAAAAAAGAGGGCAAAACAAAAGAAACGATTCTTTTTTTGGATTCTATTTACATTCAGAGGCTATTTCTCAATAGCTGGCAAAACAAAAAAAAAGGGACGGGGAAACAAAAACCCCGTCCCTACATAGTGATAGTATTGACTCAAGCGGTACTATTCACGAAGAATTACTTCTTCTTGCCCCAATACGACTTGGCGCCATTGATGCCGGCATAGACAATGGTGTGCTTGCGCGGCGAAGCCTCCCAGTCGCACTCGCGCTGCACCTTCAGCTCTACGCCGTTGGCGGTAAGCGTGTTGGTAGAAGCATTGAACGACCACTTGCCACCCTTCCAATCCTTTCGTCATTTTCACCCTTTTGGTTGCAAAGATACGAATAAGAGAGTGAAAAACAAAGCGAAAAACAATTTTTTCGATTTGCTCTTCCGAACGAAAGTATCTTCGACACAAGTCAGAGATACGAAAAGTCGAGTGCAGAACAAAGGGAATTCAACTATTACATTTTTTGACCCCAAAGGGGTCGCATATGCATAACCGCAGGTGTAAACCTGCGGACGACGGACATCAGAAAAAGGCTCGTCCCCAACGGGGACGCACATAGGAGGTTGTATTATCATCGCTGTGCGCCCCCTTTGGGGACGAGTTGTGTCTTGCGCCATGCATCCGCAGGTTTACACCTGCGGTTATGCATATGCGACCCCTTTGGGGTCTTCGGCACGTATAAGGGCGCGAAGCGCCCTTTGCGCCCCTAGAAGTGTCAAAAAAACTTGCCTGTCAACCCCCTCCTACATTTAAAAATTCCCGACCAAAAAATATTTTTCCGCAAATACGCCCGTATTTTGGCAAAGTCCCTAACGTGTTGTGGTGCAAGTAGTTAGCTCCTTGAGACCCCCATCCCCCTATGTTAGGGGGCTTAAAATGATAGGTTTAGACCACGTAAACCATAGGTTTAGTCGCTCTATCTCATAGCTAGCCCCCTAACATAGGGGGTTGGGGGTCTCGAGCAATGTTTCATGTGCCCCAAAGCCTTCTTTTTGATTGTTTCACGCTCTAGAATGATGTTTCACGCGACCAGTTTTTTGTACGAAAAATTCAGATTTTCAACAATTTCTATCATAAAAACTTGCACGCTATACTTTTTTTATGTACTTTTGCAGCAGTTGCGAAACAGTCGTTTCGGAACTTCACCATCAGCTACCAAGGTCTATCAATGGAAGATATGTAGCCCCCCAACAAAAAAAACGCAGGGCCGGCGACATCACGTCGACAACCCTGCTAACCTTAATGCTAAGGTCATGGAGCTAAATAGCTCGCAAAACTAAAAATATACCGTGGCGCGCTTCGCCACAAAATGTGGAAATTTATTATCTTAAGATTTTATTCACGAGTGCTGTCACGTGTTTCTGTTTCTGGCAGCAAATCGTGACCGTCTGCTTCTGCCTTTCCAGGCTGCAAATTACCTCTTTCTAATTCGACTTGTTTAAAAGACACCTATAGAGTTAACCCCTATAGGTGTCTTCTCAGCTATTGATATTCTAGTGTCTTAATCGTCCCAGGTGTCCCAGAGGTTACCATCTTTGGCAGTTGGAGTAACTATATCATCCTCACCAGGAGTTCCTCCAAAACCCCAATCGGTATCGTCCTGTCCTGTTACACTACCTTTCTGACCTACAGAATCAACTACAATTTCCATAAGATCCTCCAGGACGACTTCTTCAATCTCTGGCCTTACATATATCTTCTTCATATTCATTCCTCCTTCACGATTACTTAACAACATGTTTCTTACCATTCACGATGAAGATTCCCTTCGGGAGATCCTCCGGAGCAACGTCCAGCTTGCGTCCGTTCAGGTCATAGATGCCTCCGATGGTGACGCGATAATCGATGTCATTGATATCGCTCGTTTCATCGTCAACAAAGATACTACTATTCTTTGCTCCCATCGTTCCCTGATCAGGAATACCATTTACATCGATAGTCCACCAGCAACGGCATCTGTCAACCTTATAATTGGAATTGGCAGGTACACGATAGAACTTTGCTGGATCCGTCGGATTTTTCTGGTTATAAGAGAAGAAGAAATCCCATGTCTTCAAATCATACGGACTGTACTGGCCCTTCATCGTTACCGTTCCATATTTACCACAATCAATCACGACAGGATGCTTTTCCGTCATCTCCGCCTTAAACGCATCATCATTGGCTTGTGTAGCTAAATAGAGAGTGATATTGGTCGTTGTGGCTGGGCAAATCATCACAGGAGTTTTCGCAGGAATATCATCGCCATCAATCAAATCAAACTTCAGATTGTACATTCTGACACGTTTATGTGTTTTCGGGTCTTCATCCTGACCTTCGGTCACGGTTGCACCCGTCAGAACTGCTACTCGTGTCTGCTTCTCTCCATTGGGTGCAAAAACGGTCTTATAGTCCTCAACGCCATTCGGGAAAATAGCCGTCACCCACTTATCAGCCTCAAAAGTGCGCTCCTCATCAGGAACGATTTCAAGTCTGTTACCATTAATACAGGGATGACCATTCTTCATGCTTCCATCCGTCTTTCCATCTTCATCTATTTCGCTCCATACCTCATCTTCTGCGTATGAATCATAGTACTGACTGAATACATGGAAGGTACATTTCTGCACATGCTCCTTACAGAAACGGGGGTTGGCATCGAACGTGCCGCCAGCGCCAGACTCTTTCTTCAGAGCTGAAGCAGGACCCATCAGATAGACATCGGTCAGGCTTTCGCAACCGTGGAAGCAAGCACCGGCAATATCCACCACACTAAAGGGAATCGTCAGGGTTGTCAACGAAGAGTTGCAGCACAGGAAGTGGTCGCCAATTTTCTTCAGCGTGTTCGGGAGCTCAATCTTCGTCATCTGGAAGTTGTACTGGAAAGAGCAGTCGCCAATCGTCTCAATACCGTCGGGCAGTGTTACTTCCTTGAGGTCAACGCAGCACCAGAAAGCATAGTCGCGAATATTCTTGATGCGAGTCTTATCATAGTCAGGGTCATTTTTATCATACACTTTTTGGAAGGTGACATTCGTCAGTTTCAGACAGCACTCAAAGAGACCTGCACCCAGATAGGTCACAGAGTTAGGAATGATGATATCCGTCATACCCGTCTTATTCTGTGTGTTGTACAAGCTCATGAAGGCATAGTCACCAATCGAAGCAACATTCGACGGTGCATCGGCAGACATTTCGAAGTTCACCGTTGTCAGGTATTCATTACGGTGGTCATTGATGTTCTGGTGCTCAGTGACCTTGGTGGTCTTGTCAGGATTAGCCCCACCATTTTCATTCATATTGTAACAATAGTCACTCAGCCAGATGTGGGTCTGCGTATAGTCCATGCCCCACTTCTGGATGGCAGTCACCTTGTAAGTGGTACCGTCGAAAGTCACCTCGCGCGGAATCGTCACCGATGTGCGCTCGGAGTAGGCAATCTGATGACGGCGAGTGTAGAAATAGTCTTGGTTCATGGGACGTTCAGCATTATTGTCCAACTGACCAAGATAGGTAAACGTAGCTGTTTCACCAACGCCATCACCATCATTGTCAGCAAGCGTCTGTGATTCTCCTACCGTAGGATCCTCCCACAGCGGTTTTGCAAATTTCACAGTATCCGTAACCGTCTTCGTCTGGTCAAGATACAGGCGCACAGCCAACTCAGGCTGACCCGGAATGAAGTCGAACTTATCATCCATCAATCCCTGATTGCTGGAGCTCTGGATATGGTAGCTGGAATACTCCAGGCCATCTTTCACCCATGTCTTGTAATAGTTCAGCTTAATGGTGCTGCCTTCAACCGTAATCGTCACCTTATAGCCGCTGACAGCCTTCGGAATAATGTACTTGCTCACATTCCAGTTATCAAGTGCCACGGGAGCATAAGAACTTCCAGAAGGAGTACTGATTGTCAGTGTATTACCACTGAGTGATGCGGTTTCGCCATGAGGCCAAGTGCCATAACTCTGAATACCTCCATCCGAAATATTTGAACTGACTGTGTAGGTTCTTGAGTGAGTTGTTACTGTATAGGTGATTACAAACGTATTTACATTTGTATAACCTCCACGGCTTACAGACGTGATGGCTGCAGAATAGCCAGAAACTTCTTTAGGCTTGATATAAGTCGCGATATTTGAGCTATTAATAGGGCCTGGGGTTCCAACAAGGCCGCTATTATTATATCCAGTTATATAATAAGGCACACTTAAACTTTGATTGCCAACTGTAAGAGTGCGATAGGGAACGGGAGTAACATATACAGCTTCCTCACCAGAATCTAATGTCGTTGGTCCGCCTACTCTACTTGTGAAAGACTGATTACTATAGTCATACGTAATAGATTTGTTAATTATTTCAACTCCTCCATCCACGTCTTCTGGAACAGTTGTCCAAGTATAGAAAACCGTACCTTCGCTATACGATATTGTGATAACCCCATCCTTGACTGTTACACTAACAGCCATGTTATTAACATTGGCCGGTTTGATATAAAATCGAATCAGGGACTCATCAATATAATCGTCATCAAGAGCATAACTAATACCATAATAATTATAATAAGCAGTTATTGTCAGAGAAGTGCTACTTCCTTTTTGATAATAATTATATACCGTAGAACTACTATAAGTCTGGTCTGTTTGCACAGAACTCGTGTTAACAGAATAGTCGCCCGATGTTCCACTGGGCAGACCTACATACTTCACCTGATAGGTCTTAGCGCCCCACGACACACTCACTCCCACGCATAGCAGGGTGAGCAACAATAAAAGTTTGATTTTTTGCATAATCGATTATTTTATTAATTAATAATTTGTTTGTTTGATATTTGTAAGTATTGATGCTTAGCATGACCAAGCAAAAACAAAGGCTGGCAGAAGAGGCCAGACGGTCTCCTGCCTACGGCGATTTATCTTTTTTACTCTTCATCTTAAACATCGACTCTCTCCTTTATTATATTTTAGTTATGTATACGATCGTCACAAAGAAAACGCCGACATTTCACAACGTGAGCGTTCCGAAACAAATATAATATTTAAAAATTATTGTCTTTATGCTACTTTTTACGCACCTCTTGCGAAGAGGCGTGCACTTTTTGTGCATAGTTTTGCGCTGCAAAGGTACAAATTAATTCTATAGTAACAAAATATTTAATATTTTTTTTAATTTCTCCGCAGGAAAAAGAAAAAAAGGGAAATAAAATATGGACTGAAAAATAATATGAAAGAAAATACGGAAATTCATGGATTATGTGCACACCTCTTCGCAAGAGGTGTGCACTTTTTCCGTATATATGTAAATAAAAATGTATATCTTCAGCTTTTTGTGAAGCAGAGGGAGAAGATGCTGATGCGGACGGCTTCCTCTTGCAGTAACTGACTGCAGCAGGCGGTCATAGTGGCACCGGTGGTGACGACATCGTCGATGACGAGGAGGTGGTGGTGGCTATGCTCGTGCAGTTTGTCGCGGTCCACTTCGAAGGCTCCTTCCACATTTTCCTGGCGACCGAAAGCCTCGGTGCGGGTTTGGCTCTTGGTGAAGCGGGTGCGCTTCACGAGGCCATCGACGACGGGGATGCCTGTCATCTGGCTGATGCCGAGGGCAATGTGGCGACTTTGGTTGTAGCCGCGCTGGCGCTGGCGCCGACGGGTGATGGGGATGGGCACGAGGGCGTCGATGCCTTCAAAGAAGCCGTGGCGCGCCATCTCCTCGGCAGCAATGCGCCCGAGCTGTTCGCCGAGGAGGGGCTGGTTGTAGTATTTCATCTCGTGGATAATGTGACTGAGGTGGGTGCCTGCCTGATAGTAGCAGAGGGCTGCCGCGCGCTCAGGGTTGATGGTGCCCCAGAAGAGACGCGCCATCGGGTTGTCGGCTGCCGACGCAGCAAAGTGGGTGCGCGGCATGGTGAGCAGGCAACTGATACAGATGCCCTTCTCCGTGATTGTCAACCGACGGCCGCATCCAGCACACAAGCGGGGGGCCAGGACGTCGAGAAGACGGGAGATAAAGGAGATTCTTGGGGGGAGCATGGTTCTTTGAAAGGGCGTAAAGGGGTTTAAAGGGGAGTGGAAGGGCGTAAAGGGTTTCTTGAAAGGGCGTAAGGGGTTTTTCGTATGGGTGTAAAGGTTTTTGAAAATGTACATGAAAGAGAAAGAAGGACGTAAAGGAAAGCGGAGGGGTGTAAAGGTTTTTCAGGTATTTTTGAAAGGGCATAAAGGGCATCCCCTTTATGCCCTTTAAACCCTTTTAAGAGCCCTATAAGCCCCTTCACTCCCCTTTACGCCCTCTATGCCCTTTTTCAGAACACTACCTTGCGGCCATTGATGATGTAGATGCCCTTGGGGAGCACAAGCCTACCCCCGTCTCCTCCCTGAAGGGAAGGGAGCGTGGAGGACTCGGAGATTTTTCGTCCGCTGAGGTCGTAGATGCCTTCCCTTCCATTCCGTGAGGGGGTAGGCTCAGCTTGTAGTTCGTCTATGCCAGTGGCGACCTGTGCCTGCAGGCCGTCGACGGTGTAGTAGCCGCCGTTGGTGAAGGCGAGGTCGGCGGTCTGTGGCGAGCCGGCATTGCTGAAGATGATCTTCGCGGGCTGCGTGGCGGAAGTGTTGTTCTGCTTGGTGCCGTCCCACTTCCATTTCCAGACCTTCTTGCCGTTCTGGGCGGTGCCGAGATAGGTACAGTCGACGCCGGGCCAGTTCTTGCGCTGCGAGTAAGTGAAGTTGTCGGCAGGCGAGTCGGTCCAGGCCCAGCAGGCAATGGTCTGCGTCCAGGTGAGAGGAGCCTCGAAGAAAGCGCAGACTTCGTCGGCCTCACGGGTGCAGAAGTCGGGAACAACGACCTCGTCGGGCTTGGTCTCACTCACCTCATACTGGCGCGTTTGGATGGAACTCACCGCAGACCCCACAAGCAGACCGACCTTGAGCGTGGTGGTCTTTTCGGCAGGGATAGTGACGCGTGTGCCGCTGGCGCATCGGGTGCCGTTGCTGGCAGAAGGCGTAGAGCCATCGAGGGTGTAGACGAGCTGTGCGCCAGCCTGGTCGCTGACAGCGGTGAGCGTAGCCTGGAAGGACTTTTCGTAGTGTCCGGAGGCACAGTCCACCCACGCGATGTTCATCGAGGGCTGCAGGTAGTAGGCGTAGTGATGGCCGCTGAGCACCTTCACCCACTGCGAGGCAATAGGCTCATAGTCCTTCAGGTTGCCCAAGACAACGAGCAGCGAGCCGTCGGTACCCTTACTCTCATAGGCTGCCACACTGGTCACGGAGGTGTTCGGAATACGATTGGTATAGGTGCTCTCATTGTGAATGCCTACAAGGCGGCGCACATCGATCATGGCTTTCAGGGCCTGCTTGCAGTCAATCCAATGGGTGAGGAAGATGCAGGGCGTGCCGGGCATGGCCAGCAGGTAGGCATTAGCAGCCAGCGTGTCCTTCTTCAGCGGATCCTGGGCGGCATTGGAGCGGCGCTCGGTGTCGTGATTCTCAACGAAGGTCACTGCCAGACGGCGATAGGAGCCATTCTGGTAATTGCTGCTGACGAGTGGCCAGTTGCCGTCGTTCTGCTGCGCCAGGCGGTTCCACTGCCCGTTGTTGGCAGCATTGCGCACCGTGTAGCGGAACTGGAAGTCGAAGGCTGCCGACGTCTTCTCGGTGGCATCGATCCAGTTGCGAATGGTCTGCGTGCCGTCCCAGCACTCGCCGACGCTGTAGGTGGGGTTGCTGTACTCGTTGTACTGCTTCGTATAGGAGCCACTGTAGCCCTTCACCATGTCGTAGCGGAAACCCACGTAGCCCAGGTCTTCGAGCAACATCTTCAGATAGGCTTTCACGGTGTTTTGTACATTCGTACTGGTGTGGTCGAGATCGCGCATGCCATCCCAACCTTCGCCTGTGTCCCTGTTACCCAGGCTAACGCCAAGACGATCTGCCTCGGTCTTAGCCTTGCCATTGTCGTCGTTAGAGCAGACATCCGTGGAGGACATGGTGTAGGTGGTGCCCTTGTAGGTCTCGGTGGGGAATCCGAACCAGCCATTGTTGCTCTTGCGGTGGTTGACGACGACGTCGGCAATGGTGCCGATGCCGTTGTCGCGGAAAGCCTTGATGAGCGAGCGCAGTTCCTGCTCGGTGCCGAAGGAGGAGTTGTAGTTGGAGAACCAGTAGAGGTCGTCGTAGCCCATGGACTGACCGCCGCAGTTTGCGCTCTGGGGCAGCCACACAAGCGAGAAGTACTGGCCGAGCTCCTGGGCCTGCGACTTCAGCACGTTCCAGTTGGTGGCATCGTAGGAGTCCCAGTAGAAGCCCTGCAGCATGACGCCCTTGTACTGGGAGGGCCATCCGTCGGCAGCGCGGAGCGCTCCCCCGGCTCCTCCCAAGGATGGGAGCACGAGCAGGAGGGTGAGGGCAAAGAGGGTGCGCTGGAGCCATGAGTGGGAGCGATGGCTGCGACATGGTCGCAGCAAACACGAACAAAAGAGGGGATGATTTCTTTTCATTTTCTCAATTCTTTCTTTTTCTTTTATATTCCCCCTTCCCTTTAGGGAGGGGCCGGGGGTAGGCTTTACTTCAAGATGAAATAGGCGAAGGGAGCCAGAGGAACGGAATCGCGCAGCGAGGCCGAGAAGTTGGTGCGAAGGTCGACGGCCTCCTTGTTGAGCCAGGGCTGCGGCGTGGGAATGGTGATGGCCGAATCGCGCAGATTGACGAGCACGAGCATGCGGGAGGAATCGAGCGTGCGCTCGAAGGCCAGCACGTCGTTATGGGGATAGGGCACGACGGCACCTTCACGCACCTCAGGATTCTCGTTATAGATCTTGATGAGCTGTTTGTATTCGGCATAGGTCTGCGGATTGGCATTCCAGTCGACGGGCACATACTTGAAGAAGTTGATGGGCTCAGGATAGCCTACCTCCTGCGACCCATAGATGAGGGCACCGCCATGCAGGAACACCGAGGCCACGTAGGCAGCCATGGAGCCACGCAGCGACTGGAACTCCACGGGAGGCGTCTTCTCGGTAGAGTGGTCGTGGTTGGTGGTGAAGCGCAGCTTTACTTTGCCTGCAGGGAGGCTGTCGTACTCGGCCTTGTCGGCATCGAAGAGCGACGAGGCGGGCTGGCCTTCGTTGAAGACGCGCACGAGCTGATCCTTGAAGTCCCAGCCGTAGTTCATGTCGAAACCTGCGGTGAAGTTATCGGGGCGCTTGCCCTCGGCAAGCATCAGGATCTGGCGCTTGCCGGCAGCCTGGCGCAGCGTGTCGATGGCCTCTTTCCAGAAGTCGGCAGGCACACCGTCGGCCACGTCGCAGCGGAAGCCGTCGATGCCCACGTCGGCAATCCAGTACTTCATGGCGTCGATCATGGCCTTGCGCATCTCCTTGTTGTCGTAGTTCAGGTCGGCCACGTCGTACCAGTCCCAAGGACGCGGATGGATGATGGTGTCGGCCTTCTCATCGTGGGTGTACCAGTCGGGATGTTCCTTCACCCAAGGATGATCCCACGCCGTGTGGTTGGCCACCCAGTCGAGAATGATGGCCATGCCGTGCTCATGGCAGGTGCGGGCGAGGTATTTGAAGTCGTTGAGTGTTCCGAATTCAGGCGCGATGGCCTTGTAGTCGCGAATGCAGTAAGGTGAGTTCTTGCCTTTCTCGATGCCGATGGGGTAGATGGGCATGACCCACATGACGTTGACACCCAGCGCCTGGATGCTGTCGATGCGGTCGGCCACGGCGCGCAGTGAGTTCTCGGGAGCAAACACGCGGGGATTGACCTGATACATGGCGACATCCTTCACGGCCGGCATCTGCGCCAGCGGAGCCACGGGGCCTTCCGGCTCCTGTGCCACCTTAGGCTGGCAGGCAGCCAAGAGGACGGCCAATGTGGTGATGAAAAACAATTGTTTCTTCATAAAAAGCGATGGTGATAGTGTCGTTATGGAGAAAAACGAGGCGAGTCCCACTAAAGCGGCTCGCCTCGCTGTTGATAGAAAAATTTAATTACCTCTTTGTGATGGTGCAGTAGGCCTTCGTTTCACAGAGCGGATAGAACTCGATATGAACATTGCCGGACACGCTGACAGGAATATTGTCGTTGGATCCATTGACAATGTTATCGGCAGTACCGCCCCAGTTACCGTCCTCGGTGTCCCAGGTGCCATTGCCCTTGAACTTGATGACGCCAGCTTCCGAGAAGGTAGCATCACACTCCCAGCAGAGCTTGTCGAAGTTGTAGGTCATCTCGACACCACGATCCCAGTCGTTATTAAGTGCGCTACCCACGACGAACACACTCTTGATGGGTGTGAGTTTGTAAGTCATGTCGGCCAAATTGACATCGGCACGATAGAAGCCGGGAGCGGGCATGATGTTGCCGGAATTACCGCCATCAATGAGCGTGCCGGTCAAGCCATCATCGTTGAGCGTGCCAGTTCCATAGTTGCCGTTGTCCCAGTTGTCAGCAGCACCACGGAGCTTGAAGGCACCCTTGCCGTCGGTCCAAGAGTCTTCCTTGGCATAGAAGAAACCGGTGTATGTGCCATTGCCGTCGCCGCAGTACAGAGGCTGTTCGGTGCCACCCCATCCATTGTTCACACCAGCCTCGTAGATGTACTGCTGGAAGTTCAGCGGAGTGATGGTGTAGGTCATATCGGCCATGTTGATCTGGAAACGGTAGAACTTGGCCGTACCATCTACGCAGAAGGAGTGATCGCCACCAAGGTTGTAACGACGATCGAACGAACCGCTCAGATCGGTGCTTTCGCCCTTGGTTCCGTAGAGCTGGTTCCAATCGCCTGCGTCAATGGCGTCAAGAGCGTCGGCGTCGCCAAATGCGAACCAGATGTCGCCCGTTCCGCCATTGCCTTCGAAGACGTATGTAAATACGGGATCGTCGAAGACGTTGGCATTGCTGTGGCTGAACTTCTGGCTCTTATCGCTGCTCCATGAGCCGGGACCACCCACCAGATAGTATGCATCCGAGATGTTCACAGGTTCGATGGTGTAGCTATACTCCAGCATGTTAAGAGTGATGCGCACCTTCTTGGCACCCGTCACGTGGAAGGAGTGGTCGCCACCAAGATTGTAGCGGAAGTCCATGGTTCCCGTCAGGTCCTCGCTGGCACCCTTGGTTCCAAGCAACTTGCTCCAGTCGTTGTCGTTTGCGATGGCATCGAGAGCTGCATCGTCGCCGATAGCAAACCAGCAGTCGTCGCCACCGGCATCAACGACGATGGTGAAGATAGGATCGTCGTAGACGTCAGCATCGCTGTGTTGGAACTTCTGCGTGCGTGCTCCGTCGGCACTCCAGCCGGCAGCAGCACCGATGACATAATAAGCGGGCGAAATCTGAACTTTATTCAGCGGAGTGAACTGAATGGTGGTCGGCACGAAATAGTTCTCGCCAGGCTTGCCCACAATGGCTACAGAAGAACCATCGGTGACGGTATAGAGGACAACGCGGAGGTAGGCAGTCGTCGTGGCAGGATTGCGAGTGATGTTGTTGAAATAAGCATCTTGCAGGGCTGACGGCGAGAGCGAAATGACGTCGGTATTTTCAAGGCTGTTGGCATCAAGCACGACCTTGTTGGAGAATTCAGGATCGGTAGCAAACTCTACTTCAGCCTTCAGAATCGTATTGGCGGGCATAGCACCCTCGGCCACTTTGGCTGTGCCGATAGTGATGGCCGTCTCCTCACCAGTCTCAGCGTTGATGAAGTCGGCAATGCTGATCGCAGAAACCGAACTGCTGACGCTGACATCGCTCATCTTAAGCTGGCTCTCAGGGAGATTGGTCTGGGGCAGGAATTCCGTGAAGAAGTCCTGATCGCACGATACCAGCACCATGCTCAGCAGAGCCATCATGTATAAACTAAGTTTTTTCATCTTCTTATTCATTTGATTATATGATCATTTCTGTTGCGGATGAATTAATTGAGGAGTTGGAAATTGACATTGTTATTGTTTCTGTCAACTGTGAGTTCCATCTTGCCACCGGGGAATCCAGCAATGAACCAGGAGCCCTTACCGGTCATACCCTTACCTGAGTATGCGCCATTGGTCAGCGTAATCTCGGTAGCCTCGTCTTCAACCTTGAATCCATAAGAGTCGCCGCCGTCCCAGCCTGTCAGCTTGGTATAGAAGCGGAAAGTAAGATCGCCCTCAGGCATGTCTACGATGCCCTTGAACACATTGCTTCCTATCTCAGTCTCTTCGATGAACCAGCCACCGTCGACGAGGGTCTGCTTGTTGCCCTGCGAAGGTTCTGGCCAGCCGCAGCAAGAACCGATTACCCACATTGTGCCCTTGGTTGGAATCATGCAGTAAGCAGCCATGTGCTTGAAGGTGACATAGTTAGAGACGATGGACGTGCCTTCCACTTCCTGCTGGCTGGTGGTCTGAATATTAGCAAGGACGCGCATGGCAATCTCGCGGAAGCCCATGTCCACATAGTCGTCTTCGGTAGCGAAGCCATCAATCTGGCAGATGGCCTTGGCGATTTCCTCACCGCTGATATTGGCAGAGCAGGTGGTGAAGCCAGTCTCCAGATATTTTTCGTTCCACTTCACATTGCCGTTTTCGACGAGCCCTACCTGCACTTTGTAGTTAACGGGCGTGTTCACGCCGTAGTTAGGCTGCGACCATGTGAGCTTCACGGTGTTGTCGGCCGACAACTGTATGTATTGCTCGGAAAGAGGCGACTCATTCAGCACAAATTCTGAAGCCGTATGGTTCGGACCGAGCACAGGATTGTCGTCGCGGTCGGAATCGCAGGCTGCGAACAGCATGGCGAAAGCCGCAAACAGCAAACCAGACTTAAAATATTTTGCTTTCATATCTTTTTCTTTTTATATACGTTTTCGCAAATGAATTAATAGCCAGCATTCTGCTTCAGGTTCGGGTTCGAAATCATGTCGCTCGAAGCCAAGGGGAAGAGGTTGTACTTGCTGTCGACGCCATGAGGCGTACCCACGTTGCTGTTCATGCCCTTGTGGGACCAGAGATAGTCGGAGCTGGTGAGCAAGCCGAAGCGAACGAGGTCGCTGCGACGATGGCACTCCCAGGCCAGTTCGCGGGCGCGCTCGTCAATGATGTCCTGTGCCGAGGGGTTGGCAATGCTTGCCACACCTGCACGGTTGCGCACCTCGTTGAACTTGCCAATGCCGTCGATGCCGCTTACGCCACCCACGACCTGGCATTCAGCCAGCATCAGGTAGACGTCGGCCAGACGGAACACCGGGAAGTCGGTGTCGACGAACGAGTTGGCATCAGCCATCTTCGTGCCGTCGGCCTTCAGGTTGGTGAACTTCGTGAAGGCATAGCCGCTCTGGAAGTTACTCAAATCCGTAATGGTCTTGCTTTGACCATCGGTGAAGAACTGTGCACGCTGGTCGGTGATCTCGAACTTGTCAACGAACTGAGGTGTTACGCGCAGTCCACCCCAACCAGTACCGCCGAGGCCATAGGCTGAAGGATCCATGTTGCCACCAATACCACCGCAGACGATGTAGGTCGTGCCACCATAAGCCTGCGTATTGATGTGGTCCTGATAGACGCTGAAGATGATCTCGTGGCCCACGCCGAGCATCTGGTCGTTGTCGGCACAGAACATCTTGTAGTAGTCGGAAGAAGACTCCAGCTTGTAGCCGAGGTCGATGATCTTCTGGCAATACTCGGCACACTTGGCATAGTTGGCCGTGCCGGTATACACCTTAGCGTTCAGGTAGAGCTTGGCCAGAATCATATAGACCATACCCTTGCCGGCGCGATACTTCTCAGGATTGGCAGGCAGCTGCTCAGCACATTCCTCCATGTCCTTCACCAACCAGTTGAAGAGGTCGGCACGGCTCATTTGCTGGGGATTGGCACCACCCACTTCCGATTTCTCGTCAGCGAAGGGCACATTTCCGAAGAGGTCGATGGCATGCAGATAGCTCAGTCCGCGCAGGGCGCGAGCCTCAGCACGATATTGCTGCATCAGGGCATCGTTAGAGCCGGCAGCGTCGATCTGGCGCATCACTTCGTTGCAGATGGAAATCTGGTAGAACACGCGGCTGTAGCAGGCCGAGACGAAGACGTCGCTCGAAGTCCACTGCAGTCCGTGCAGATCCTTGATGGTCTGGTCGTTCCAGCCAATTACAGCCTCGTCGGTGGGGAGCTCCTGCAGGTTGTAGAGGGCACGCAAGTACTGGCCAAAGCCACCGTCGATACCCGAGATATCAGGGCTGCCACTATCGCCGTCGGGCGAGCTCACGGCAAGTGCCGAGTAGCACTTGGCGAGGAGCTGGTTGTATGCCTCTGTGCTTGTGAGCACATTATCTGGCGTGTCGAGGTTGGGGTCGATAGGCGTCACGTCCAAGTCGCCCACACAAGAAGTGAAGGACACGGCAGTAGCAAAGGCAAAGCTAAATATAGCGGTTTTCTTCATATTGAATTTCATATTCTGATCCTCCAAATTAATTAAAAGTTAAAGCTTGCACCTACGAGGAAGTTGCGCGAACGCGGATACATGTTGTTGTCGATACCACCGGCCACTTCGGGGTCTACGCCCTTGTAGTTGGTGATGGTGAAGATGTTCTGAGCAGTGAAGTGCACGCGTGCCCAGTCGCAGATGTTGTAGGCCAGCGTCACTCTGTCGAGCTTCAGGAAGGAAGCGTTCTGCACGTAGTAGTCGCTCTTGTACTGAGCCTGTGCGAAGTTGGTGTAAGGAGCTGAAGCGATGCGGTTGGCAATGAAGTTGTTGGTCCACATGTCGGCCTTCATCTCAGCATCCGACTGCACGTTGTTGTAGACGTAGTTGCCAAGGCTTGAGCGAAGCGATGCCGAGAGGGTCCACTTCTTGTAGCTCAGCTCGGTGTTCAGACCGATGTTCACGTCGGCATCGGGCTTGTAGTAGACGTAACGGTCGTCGTCGGTGACCTGGCCATCGTGGTTGCGGTCAACGTAGACGCCTTCCAGGGGCTTGCCAGCCTCGTCGTATACCTGCTGGAACACATAGAACGAGTTGAGGGGGTTGCCCACCTTCTGAATCTGGATGTTGTTACCCACACCACCAGAGATACCACCAGTCTCTACACCGAGGTAACTGGGATCGTCGCTGGCAGTCAGGCGAGTGATTTCGTTCTTGTTGTAAGCCACGTTCAAGCCGATTTCCCAACGCAGGTCTTTCTTCTCGATGGGCACTACGTTCAAGGCCACTTCAATACCCTTGTTCTCCATGTCGCCGACGTTCTGCAGCAGATAGTTGGTCAGGTTGGTCATGCCAGCCACGGGAACATAGTTCAGCAGGTCGTTGGTGACGCGCTTGTAGACGTCGACGCTACCGTTGATGCGGTTGTTCCAGAAGCCGAAGTCGAGACCCACGTTGTAGGTCGTTGTCTCCTCCCACTTGATCTGAGCTGCGTAGCCCTTCGGAGTAATCGGGACGATGACATTATTGCCAAACCAGTAGTAGGAACCGCCCATGTTGGTGTGGTAGGTAGGAATAGAGGGATAGTCGCCCTGGCCGATGTTCTGCTGACCCGTGATACCATAGCCCAGACGGAGCTTCAGGTTCGACAGCCAGTCAACGTTGCGGAGGAACGGCTCCTCGCTGATGCGCCATGCCAGTGCTACCGAGGGGAACAAGCCCCACTTGTTGTTCTGGAAGCGCGAGGTACCATCGTTACGGAGTGTAGCGGTGAGGAGATAGCGATCCATGAACGTGTAGTTCAGACGACCGTAGAACGACACGAGGTAGCTCTCGGTCTTGAAGAGCGGCGTGGTAGCAAACTCGGTGCCGCTGCCGTCGTTGGCGAGTTTCTGGTTGGTAGTCTCATTGTAGAAGTGCTGCCAGCTGTAACCGCCGAGGATGTCGAAGCGGCTGTTGATTTCCTTCAGCTCGCGAGCGTAGGCGAGGTAGAACTCCAAGGTCTTGTCCTCGCGCTTCTGGGTGTACTTCTCCCAGAGTCCGCAACCGTTCTCCACCTTGTTGTGCCAGGAAATCTCACTGTTCTGCTCGGTGATGTTCCAACCGGAGGTGGTGGAATAGTCGAGACCGAGGTTCAGGTTGGCGCGAAGGCCTTCGAGGAACTTGAACTTGTAGTCGAACTGTGCGTTACCCACGAAGCGGCGCACGTAGGAGTCCTTGTTCTGCTGATTCAGCTGAGCCACGGGGTTGAGCAGGGACATCGAGTTGGGCAGACCGCTGATCATCCAGTAGTGATAGCTGCCGTCCTCGTTGTAGACGGGCTTCAGCGGGTTGTACTTCACGGCCTGGCCGATGGCACCCTCGTCGGCAAACGAGTTGTGGGTGAACACGCCCTTACCGTTCAGGTTGATGGTCAGGCGGTCGTCGAGCAGAGTCGGGGTGAGGTTCAAGCCGAAGGTTCCACGGCGCATGTTGGTGGTCTTCAGCGTACCGTCATTGTTCAGCAATCCTGCGCTCACGCGATAGGGCATGCTGAACACCTTGTCCTTGGCCACATAGCCACCCGTCACGCTGGCATTGATTTCCTCGCTGAAGGCAGTGCGGTAGATCTGGTCCTGCCAGTTGGTGTTGGCATTGCCCAGGGCTGCCATTGCGTCGGCATTGTCGGCATAGTTGGCAGTGAAGAACTCTCTGAAGGCATCGGCGCTGAGCACGTCCACCTTCTTGGCCACGGTCTTCACCGTACCAGTCATGTCGATGTTCACACGAGACTTCGATCCTGCCTTACCCTTCTTCGTGGTAATGAGGATCACACCGTTAGAAGCACGGCTACCGTAGATGGCGGTGGCCGAAGCGTCCTTCAGGATGGAGAACGACTCGATGTCGTTCGGGTTGATGGTGTTCAGCACGTCACCACCGCTGATGCTTGTTCCGCTGATGGGCAGACCGTCGATGACGATCAGAGGGTCGTTAGAAGCGGAGAGTGACGAACCGCCACGGATGCGGATGGTAGAGCCGGCACCCGGCGCACCACTGTTGGTCGTGATTTGCACACCCGGGGTCTTACCCTGCAGCAAATCGGCGGGCGACGTTGCCAGACCTTTGTTCAGCTGGTCGGCTTCTACCGACATTACCGAACCCGTTGCATCACTTTTCTTTACCGTACCGTAACCGATGACCACCACGTCTTTCAGCAGCTGGGCATCGTCCTGGAGCACGATGTTCACACGCGGAGCAGCGGCGACCTGCGCTTCTTGGTAGCCTACATAGCTTACCGTGATGGTGGCGCCACTGTTAGCTTGAATCTGGAAGTTACCGTCAAAATCGGTGATTACACCACCCTGCTGTCCTGCAACGCGCACGGTGGCACCGATGATGGGTTCGCCGGTAGCATCCACCACATTACCTTTCACAGTGATTTGCTGTGCAAAGGCAGTGACTGAGAGAATCAGCCCACATATCAATGCGAGCATCCTCTGAGGCATAATTTTTACCTGCTTCATCATTACCCTCAAATCCGCAACCTATAGGGTTTAGTGGGATTTTGCTTGCAAAGCGACAAAATTCATTTTATTGTACATATTTCTTGCACAACAGAAATGTCG
>CACZIT010000005.1 GCA_902781315.1 uncultured Prevotellaceae bacterium | reverse complement strand
CATTTCTGTTGTGCAAGAAATATGTACAATAAAATGAATTTTGTCGCTTTGCAAGCAAAATCCCACTAAACCCTATAGGTTGCGGATTTGAGGTTAACTAAATATGTTTGGATAAAATCATAGGAAGCGGGGCTCAATTAGGTCATCTGCTATATCATTGCCCTTTATTAATCGACTATCAGGTCGTCGTGGTCGATTTTGCCGGTTCCCATGATGTGTGCATCGTAGTGCTTGGCGTGGCCGGAGAGTTTCACCTTGCCGACACCCATGATGTTGGCATCGATATTGTTGCAACGCTCGAAGTCGGCATCCACCTTTCCTACGCCCTTCAGGTTAATCACGCATTCCTGTGCGGCGACAGGGCCGAGTTCAACCTTTCCGGCACCCTTCATCTCGGCTATCAGATGGTCGCAGACGAGTGTGCCGATGCTGATTTTGCCGGCGCCCTTCAGCTGCAGCAGCAACGTGTCGGTGTCGATGGGATTGCCCGACCAGAAACGTCCCGCCCCGTTCATGTCAACCTCGATGAGGTCGGGCGTGGTGATGGTCACCTTCAGCATGTCGTCGTCTCTGAGCCGAGTCACCTTGTGCGACGTCTTGTAGCCGATGACGAAGCTTCCGTCTTCGTTCTTGATGTCGAGGGCGGCGAAGTCTTCCGGGTCGGCGTAGCTGATGGCCACGCTGGTGGAGTCGCCCTGCGTGTATCTTACGTCGCAGAAGGCATCGATGATGATACGCTCGAAGGGCTTTACGGCCGAGCCCGAGTAGGTCTTTGTCACCTTCGAGTGGGTGACGGTTTTGTTTACTTTCACTTCGCAGCTTGTAGCGAGTAAGGTGATGGCCATCAGGCTGATGGCGGTAAAGGCTTTTCTGTTCATAATGGTAAGCTGTGTTACGATTGGTTATTGATTTCAGCTGTTTGACGTAACTCGTTGCCAGAAAGTTGCACGGCAGATTGTTTTTTTTGCTGCGATGGTATACATGTTTTTTGCTGCGATGATATAGAAGTCCCAAAGGGACTTTTTATAAGCTAAGGGGAGGCGGCATAAAGGCCGAAGGCCTGACATGAATACAGGCAGGGGTGAAGTCCGCAGGACGAAACCCCTGCAAAGGGGAAAGGGGGTAATAAAGTCCCGAAGGGCCGACAGAAATTCTGCCACCCCTTCGGGGTTTTGATTAGTTTGTGACCTACTAAGCAGGGGTTCCGTCCTGCGGACTCCACCACCTGCCTGTGTTCGGTCGTCCCTGCGGGACTTATATACCGGGTGCATCCTTTTTACAGGGGTTCTTTCTCCGCGTTGCTACGAAAGCGTCTCCTTCGTCGCCGAGCGCCGCTTCACTTCACCCCTGCCTGTATTCATGTCAGGCCTTCGGCCTTTATGCCTCATGTCCTTAACTCATAGAATGTCCCTTTGGGACTTATTGCTGTGGGAGACTCAAATCATAACTCAAATCGGTATTTCACTACGGTAAAAAGAACTTTTTACTATAGTCATAAGATCTTTTTACTATAGTGAAATGATCGTTTTACTATAGTGAAATTCCGCAATAACATCGCTCCAATCCCGCTCGAAACATACTCCAGTCCCGATAAAGGAATACTCCAGTCCCGATAAAGGCATACTCCAACCCCGATAAAATCATGCTCCAATCCCGCTCAAGTCATGCTCCAATCTCGCTCAAATCATGCTCCAATCCCGCTCAAGTCATGCTCCAACCCCGCTCAAGTCATGCTCCAATCATGATAAAGTCATCCTCAGGTGCGAATAGAAAAATGCTGCGGTTTCGCCGAAAGCATGTGGCAGCCTTTCGGAAAGCATTCTGCAAGGCGGGTAGGGCACAGCCTCAGTCAAAACCAGTCGGGCTTCGTGTCGGGCATGGAGTTGTTGGCTGCTACCACCGTTGCCACAAGCAGTCCTACGGCAGCTGCCGTCCCTAGTTCGAGCGAGGCATTCCTGCCGTTGCGGAAAGCAAAGCACGGGCGGCCATCCGACATGGGAGGATAGTTCGTGAGCAGTTTGCCTTGTTTACTGATAGCGTCGTAGGGGCCTACGGCTATGGTCTCAACGTAGTCGGAAACCTTCGCTCTGAGCATCTTGGAAGTTGCTTTTTCAGTATCGCCAGAGCTGTTGATGCTTTGCTGGAGCGGGTCGTTGGTAGAGTATTGAATATCAGCCACTAACGTAAGAGGCGTAGACGAGGAGTTGTAGTTGCGGTAGTCGCCTTTTCGGAACTTCTTTGTGAGCGGGTAGGCGAGCAGTTCTGCCGAGGCCCCGTCGCCGTCGCGGGCAGTCAGGAAACGCCCCTTCTTGCACATCGTGCCGCGGCCTCTGTAGTTGGTTTCGATGATGTCGCTCCGCAGCAGGCGAGGCAGGTCGTTCCAAGCGAATACGACGGCCCGCCCGTGAGGGGCGACGGGCAGTATGCGCCGGTCGTAGACGGTCTGCTTGCTGGTGTGGGCTTCTCCGCTCATCCAGCTCACGTCGTGCCACACTTGCTCCACGCTACCACTCACCACAGTGTGGCTTTCGCTTTGAGAGGAGGGCATGAACATTGGTGCCGACTGGCCGTTGACCCAAGCAAACGAGTTGCCTCGGTTGATGTAGACGATGTCGTCGGTGAGGTTTTCCACCTCTACGAGCGCCTCGCCGGTAGGCGTCAGCACGAGGCGAGTGCTGAGCAGGGTGTCGCTACTTAGGCTCGACGCGTTGCCGGAAAAGTAGCAGAAAAGGCCCACGCGGGCCGCCTTTGCGGTGTTGCTGAACGTCGTCAAGACCAGTAGAGCCATAGCGACGATTGCCATTCGGCTTGTAGTGTGTGTTTTTTTCATTGTCTTGTGAGTTTTAAATGATTCGTTACAAATTTTCCGCAAAGATATTCCTTTCCTGTCGGCTGGCCAAAGGGTTTCCCCTATTTCGCGAGGGCTTTTCCCTATTTCCTGCTGTAAATGTGCTGTAAAACCTCTCATAAAATTTGGTTTTTCGCTCACTTATTCGTGACTCTGACGTTCGTCGAAATTACTTTCGTTCGGAAATGAAAACAAAAACTTTCGTTTTTCTTTTGCATTTCGCTCACTTATTCGTAACTTTGCACCGCTTTTTATATATAGATATGCAAGAACAATTTGAAATGATTGCCAAAACATTCATGGGCTTGGAGTCCGTTTTGGCAGAAGAGTTGACCAATCTGGGAGCAAACGACGTGCAGATTGGCCGTCGTATGGTGTCGTTCACGGGTGACAAGGAAATGATGTATCGTGCTAATCTCCAGTTGCACACGGCCATTCGTATCCTGAAGCCTATTGCCCGTTTCAAGGCTCGTTCGGCCGAGGACATGTACGACGAAGTGAAGAAGATAGATTGGAGCCAGTACATCGAGAAGGGAAAGACCTTCTCCGTAGACTCGGTTGTCTATAGCGAAGAGTTCCGCAACTCGCGCTTTGTGACCTACAAAGTGAAGGACGCTATTGTCGATCAGTTCCGTGAACAGACGGGCGAGCGTCCGAACGTGTCGGTGGCGAACCCTGACATCCGCCTCCATATCCACATTGCCGACTTCGATGCCACGATGTGTCTCGACTCCTCAGGCGAGTCGCTGCATCGTCGCGGCTATCGTCAGGAGACCACCGAGGCCCCTCTGAACGAGGTGCTGGCAGCAGGTATGATCCTGATGACGGGCTGGCGCGGCGAATGCGACTTCATCGACCCCATGTGCGGTAGCGGCACGTTGCTCATCGAGGCCGCCCTCATTGCCCGCAACATGAGCCCGGGCCTGTTCCGCAAGGAGTTTGCCTTTGAGAAATGGCCCGACTTCGACCAGGACCTCTTTGACGAGGTCTACAACGACGACTCGCAGGAGCGTGAGTTCGAGCACCACATCTACGGCTACGACATCGACCCGAAGGCTGTGGCTAAGGCTTCGCTGAACGTGCGCGCCGCCGGTATGGTGAAGGACATCACCGTGCAGCTGCAGGACTTCAAGGATTTCCAGAAGCCTGCCGAGCCGGCGCTGATGGTGACTAATCCGCCCTACGGCGAACGCATCTCGACTCCCAACCTGCTCGATACTTACAAGATGATAGGCGAGCGACTGAAGCATTCTTTCTCGGGCAACGATGCCTGGATACTTTCGTACCGCGAAGAGTGCTTCGAGCAGATAGGCCTGAAGCCTTCCATCAAGATACCTCTCTACAACGGTTCGCTGGAGTGCGAGTTCCGCAAATATTCGATGTTCGAGGGCAAGATGAAAGAATTCCGACAGGAAGGTGGCGTGGTTAAGACCGACGAGGAGAAGGCCGCTATGGCGGAGAAGCGTCGCTTCAAGGCTCATCGTGAGTTTAAGAAGCGCCTCGACGAGCAGGAGCAGAACGAGGGCGCCGACATCCGTTCGTTCACGTTCCACTCGCTGGAGCGCCGCCATGAGGAGGCTGAGCGTCGCGAGGCTGCCAGCCGCCGACGCTCGGAGCGTGCCGAGTTCTTCCAGCGCCAGCGCGAAGGCGATGAGGGACCGCGCCGCGGCGGATTCCGTCGTGATGGCGAGCGCAAGTTCCGCAGCGACGACCGCAGCTTCCGTGGGCGCGACGACCGCGGTGGCTTCCGTGGACGTGGCGACCGCGACTTCAAGGGAGGTCGCGGCGGAAGAGACTTCGGAGGCGGTCGCGGTATGAAGAAGAATTTCAAGAGCGATTTCAAAAAGGATAGGAGAGACCACGATGAAGATTAAGCAAATGGTGCTCGTGGCGATGCTGTCGACATCGTCGTTGGGTGTTTTCAATCAGCAGTTTTCAATGGAAGCAATGGCACAAGGCAAGCAATTCTCACTGGAAGACCTGAACTTCGGTGGCCATAACTACCGCAACATGGTGCCTCAGACGAAGTATCACACGTGGTGGGGCAGCCAGCTGGTGCGTCTCGACGTGGAGGAATGCTACCTCGTCGACAAGAAGACAGGCCGCGAGAGCGTGTTGCTCGACACAGCCCAGGTGAACAGCATCATCCGCCAGTCGGGTAGGGATGATGTCAGCGTGGTGCGCCACATGTACAGCGTAGAGTTCCCCGAGGCTGGGAAGACGGTCGTCATGGTGTCGAACGGTCGCCAGAACGTGTTGCTCGACTGGAAGAAGCAGCAGTTGCTGTGGGCTGGCAAGACGCTCGAAGGCGGCTCGTCGCTCGGTTTCTGCAAGGCTTCGAAAGCCGATGCTGTTTTGAAAGATAATAATCTGTATGTGGTTGATGCTCAGGGAACTGCGCGTCAGCTGTCTACCGATGGTTCACGCGAGATTGTCTACGGCCAGAGCGTGCATCGCAACGAGTTCGGCATCGATGGCGGCATCTTCTGGAGTCCCGATGGTCAGCGCCTGGCGTTCTATCGCATGGACCAGAGCGAGGTGGGCGACTATCCGCAGGTGAACATCGAAGCCCGCGAAGCTGCCTACGAGCCTGACAAATACCCGATGGCCGGCGAGCGCAGCCACGACGTCACCGTGGGCGTCTACGACCTGCAGTCGGGCAAGA
The DNA here is from genome assembly GCA_902781315.1 of uncultured Prevotellaceae bacterium. GTDB lineage: Bacteria > Bacteroidota > Bacteroidia > Bacteroidales > Bacteroidaceae > Prevotella. Next base: position 117,472 of record CACZIT010000005.1, on the reverse strand, counting down.
CCATCTACCTGCAGACGCCGCAGAGCCGCGACACGCAGAAGCTGCCGGAGTCGGGCGAGATGGATGGAAAGGCAGTCTACTTCACCAACGTGGCGTGGGCTCCCGACGGAAAGACTGTCTATATGTTCGAGCTGAACCGCGACCAGAACGACTGCCGCCTCGTGAGCTACGACGCACTGACGGGCGAACGCCTCAAGGAACTCGACCGCGAGACTTCCACGAAATACGTTGAGCCGCAGCACCCCGTGACGTTCCTGCCGTGGGATGCCCAGCAGTTCCTCTTCCAGAGCCAGCGCGACGGCTACAACCATCTGTATCTTTTCAATCTGAAGACGGGCAAGATTCGACAGCTCACCAGCGGACAGTGGGTGGTGCTCGACCTCGTGGGCTTCAACGAGAAGGCCCGCTCGGTCGTCATCGCTTCCAACGAGTGCAACCCCATTCAGCGCAACACGTTTGCCGTCGATGTGAAGACGGGCCGCCGCACGCTGCTCGACAATGGCGAAGGCTACCATTCTGCTGAGCTCTCTGCCGACGGCCAATGGCTGCGCGACAGCTGGTCGGCTCCGCAGGTGCCGCGTGTCATCTCCGTTCAGAGCACCGTTCAGAAGCCTGGCCGCCTCACAGCCAAGACCCTCTTCACGGCTGAGAATCCCTGGAAGGACTACAACGTGCCCGAATATTCCTGCGGCACCCTGAAGGCTGCCGACGGCCAGACCGACCTCTACTATCGCATGGTGAAGCCCGTCGGCTTCGACCCTGCCAAGAAGTATCCCACCATTATCTATGTCTATGGCGGTCCGCACGCTCACAACGTGGATGCCCGCTGGAACTACTGCTCGCGCGGCTGGGAGACCTACATGGCTCAGAAGGGCTACCTGCTCTTCATCCTCGACAACCGCGGCTCGGAGAATCGCGGCCGCGACTTCGAGCAGGCCACGTTCCGCCAGCTTGGCCAGGTGGAGATGCAGGACCAGATGCAGGGCGTCAGCTTCCTGAAGTCGCTGCCCTACGTCGACCAGGACCGCATCGGCGTGCATGGATGGTCGTACGGCGGCTACATGACCATTTCGCTCATGACCAACTATCCCGACGTCTTCAAGGTGGGTGTGGCCGGAGGTCCGGTCATCGACTGGAAGTGGTACGAGGTGATGTATGGCGAGCGCTATATGGACTCGCCGCAGCAGAACCCCGAGGGCTATGCCAAGTGCTCGCTGCTGAGCAAGGCAAAGAACCTGAAAGGAAAGCTGCAGATCATCACCGGCTACAACGACAACACCGTAGTGCCGCAGCATTGCCTGTCGTTCATCTATCAGTGTAACCTGGCTGGCACGCAGCCCGACTTCTACGCCTATCCCGGCGAAGGCCACAACATGATGGGTCATCAGTCTACACATCTGCACGAGCGCATCTCGCAGTATTTCGACGACTATCTGATAAAGTAAAGACCCACCCCCACCCCCTCCCGTTAGGGGAAAGACCCACCCCCAACCCCTCCCGAGGGGAGGGGAGTCGCATCTGAAACATTCTCAACTGTTCTTAACCGCGCCGCAGGCGCATCTCAACCTCTATAATATGGCATTCAACGCAATCATTCCCAACGATCCTGTAGAAATCAAGACCGCTTACCGTCCGACGATAAGCATGAAGAAGGAACTGACCATCCTGCTGCTGGGCAGCGGCGGTCGCGAGCATGCTCTGGCATGGAAGATAGCCCAGAGCCCGAAGTGTGGTAAACTATACATCGCTCCCGGCAATGCCGGCACACGAGAGGTGGGCGAGAACGTGCCCATCGGCGTGAACGACTTTGAGGCGCTGAAGGCTTTTGCTGCCGACAATAGCGTCGACATGGTGGTGGTAGGTCCGGAGGATCCGCTGGTGCGCGGCATCTACGACGACTTCCGCAGCGATCAGCGCACGTGCCATATTCCCGTTATTGGCCCGTCGAAGGCTGGTGCCGTGCTCGAAGGTTCGAAGGATTTCGCCAAGGCCTTCATGAAGCGTCACAACATTCCCACAGCCCGCTATGAGACGTTCGACGGCGAACACGTGGAGGAGGGCATCGCCTTCCTCGAAACCCTGCAGGCACCCTACGTGCTGAAGGCAGACGGCCTCTGCGCCGGCAAGGGCGTGCTCATCCTGCCCACGCTCGACGAGGCGAAGCGCGAACTGCGCGAGATGCTGGGCGGCATGTTTGGCAATGCCTCCAGCCGAGTGGTCATCGAGGAGTATCTCAGCGGCGTGGAGTGCTCGGTGTTTGTGCTCACCGACGGTCAGCACTATCAGATTCTGCCCGAAGCCAAGGACTACAAGCGCATCGGCGAGGGCGATACGGGTCTGAACACGGGCGGCATGGGAAGCGTCACACCCGTGCCCTTCGCTACGAAGGAGTGGATGCAGAAGGTGGAAGAACGCATCATCCGTCCCACCGTGGAAGGCCTGGCTGCCGAGGGCATCGACTACAAAGGCTTCATCTTCTTCGGACTGATGAACTGCGTGCCAGCAGGCAAAGACCGTAGCGAGGGCGATCCTTACGTCATAGAATACAACTGCCGCATGGGCGACCCCGAGACCGAAAGCGTGATGCTGCGCCTGAAGAGCGACATCGTCGATCTGTTCCAAGGCGTTGCTGCGGGCAACCTCGACGAGCATCAGGTGGAGTTCGACGAGCGCGCCGCCGTGTGCGTGATGCTCGTGAGCGGTGGCTATCCTGAGAGCTATAAGAAGGGCTATCCCATTACAGGTATCGAAGATGTGGAAGGCAGCATCGTGTTCCATAGCGGTACGGCCGTGAAGGACGATGAGGTGGTGACAGCCGGCGGACGCGTCATCGCCGTTTCGTCGTACGGCAAGGACAAGGCGGAGGCATTGGCCAAGTCTTTCCACGAGGCCCAGAAGATACAGTTCACCGACCGCTACTTCCGTCGCGACATTGGTGCAGACCTTTAACAGAGTGACAAGGTAACAAAGTGACAAGGTGACAAAGTGACAAGGTAACACGATGCGCAGACTACAGAATAAGATTGCGGAGAGCCGCATGACGCTATCGCTGGTGAGCATCCTCGGCGCACTGCTGGCAGTGGCCTATGGTGCCTTCGGTTTGCAGCTGGGCAACTTGGTGTTCAGCAACGCAGGCTGGTGGGTACAGGTGGCCCTCATTGCGCTCTCGACGATGCTCATGGTGGAGCTCAACAACTCCAATTCGCTCATCCGCATCTATAGTCGCATGGTGTCGTGTTCCTTCCTGCTGCTCACGCTCATGGCGCTGCCCGTTTCCGACACCAGCGTGGCCACCTTTGCCCCCGTTAGTCTGTCGGCCTTTCAGCCATCGTTGGTTGCGTTGTCGTTCATCGTCTTCTACCTGTTCTTCCTGCAAGCCTATCAGGACCAGACAGCTGTTGGCATGATCTATGGCGCCTTCTTCGCGCTGGGCGTTGGAAGCATGTTCTTTGTCCATCTGTTCTACTTTGTCCCCCTATTCTGGCTGCTGATGGGCATCCGCCTCAATGCAATGGGCTGGCGCACCTTCTTCGCCTCGCTGTTGGGACTTATCACTCCTTATTGGCTCATAGGCGGGTGGTTTCTCTATCAGCAAGACTATCTCACGCCGCTCAACCACTTCATGTCACTCGCCCAGTTTGTGCCGCTCCATGAAGTGTTCTCTCTGCAAGGCCAGCACGCGGCTCCCTTCTTCACCGAGCCTGAGCTGTTGCTCACGCTTCATGGGTCGGTACTGGCTCCCGTGTTCACGCTTCTCTTTGTGCTGCTGCTCACGTTCACAGGCATCATTCACTTCCTGCGACAGAGCAGCAACGACAAGTTGCGCACGCAGATGATTTATGAGTTGTTTATCTTTGTGACGCTTGCCATCATCCTTTTCTACGTGCTCCAGCCCCAGCACTATGTGTTCTTGCTGCGCATGCTCATCGTCAACACGGCTACACTCATTGGCCATTTCCTGGCCTTGACCCGCACGAAGACCACCAATATTGCTTTCTTCGTAATCCTCGCTCTCACGCTGGTGCTCACGGGTTATAACATCTTCTTCAGTTAAGCATGGACATCATCACCGAACTTTTAACCAGTTATGGCTACTGGGGAATGTTTATTGCCGCATTTCTTGCCGGCAGTTTCTTTCCTTTCAGTAGCGAGGCCGTCATGCTGGCATTGCTGGCCACGGGGTTGCAGCCCTGGCCGCTTGTCGTCTATGGCACCATAGGCAATGTGCTTGGCTCAGTGGTTAACTATGGGGTAGGGCGCCTCGGACGTCTCGACTGGATAGAAAAGTACCTGCATGTCAGCGAGCGCAGCCTGCGCCGCACCGAGCGCTTCATGGCTGGTCATGGTGCGCTGATGGGCTTTTTCGCCTTTCTCCCTGTGCTTGGCAGCGCTATCACGATTGTCCTCGGGCTGATGCGCGCCAACATTCCTCTTTCTTTTCTGAGTATTACCGTGGGTAAGTTCCTCCGCTATGTCCTCCTGGTCTATAGCGTTACATCCTTGTTTTAAAGGACAATCATATTGCAGATAGCATAAAAAGCGTGCCATAACGGCACGCTTTTTATAAAAATCCTTCACTCCCTTTCACTCCCCTTTACGCCCTTTATTCCCTTTTAAAAAACTACTCCTCCAGTACCGCGAACTCGGCGCCGGTGGCGAAGTCCTGACCGTCCTGCGACGAGAGGGCAGTGAAGCGCAGGTAGCGGGCACGCTGGGGCTTGCTGAAGATGACGCGCTTCAGCAGCTGGTCGTTCTTGAACTCACCTTCGCTGACGGGTTCGCTCCAAGTCTTGCCGTCCTGCGACAGCTGCACGCGATACTTGCGGATGTTGCCGTTCTGCGAGTCTTGTCGGGGCAAATAAGTGAAACCTTTCAGCATCTTGGCTGTGCCGCAGTCGAAGTCTACCCAATGCGGATAGTTGGCCACGGTGACGCTCCACATCGTGTGCCAGTAGGTGTTGGGATTGCCGTCGACGAGATGCTCGGCATCGCCTTCTCCGCTTTCCACGCTCGAGGCAAACGATACCGTGACGGGCACGCGACCGTCAATCTTCTCGAAGTCCTGCGAGAACTCCACGCCCTTCTGCTCGTAGGCCACGACGGTGCCTTCCTTCACGAGGAACGGCTCCGTGTAGCGCTGCGGCTTCAGGGCCTTCAGCTGCTTGGCAGTAGCGTTGGCGGGAATCACCTTGTACCAGATGTCCTGATAGACGCCCTGCTGCTTCTTGGCCGAGGTGATGGTCACCATGCCTGCTGCATCGCGCGTGATCTGCAGAGGAACCATGCCCGTGAGTGCGTTGCGCTCTATCTTTGTATTGGATTTAGCTGGGCTGATGACGAAGCCGAAGAGATGTGGACCGGCCTTCACGCGGTCGTACTCCAGCGGTCCGCCCTGACCGCAGCTGTTACCGCCGAGTCCGGTAATGGCGAGGTCGAGGTGCAGCCAGTTGCCGGTGGATGCAGGCAGCTCATGCGGGTGGTTGGCCATTGCCAGCTCTTGTGCCGACCAGGGCAGTACGCTCACCGACATTGCCTCGCACCCTGTGAAGAGCGCTCCGGCTCCGCCGTCGGTTGTCAGCATGCACCAACGCGTGTCCTGATGGTTGGCCATGTCCTGCGGCTTGGGGAAATTCTCGAACTCCTTCGCCACCTTATTATTATATATACCGATGTGCTGCGAGGTCTTGCGATCAGGATAGTTGTCGATGGGACCGCGGCCGTAGTAGCGGAAGTTGCTGAGAGCCGACGGGGTATTCATCACGTAGCCCAGTCGCGGCAGGATGAGCTGCGCGTTGTTGGAGTTGATGGCGGCTTCCACCTCGATGCTTCCGTCGGGGCTGATGGTGTAGACAATGTCTTGCGTGAACTTGAAGTCATCCACTCCGAAAGGCTTGTCCTTCTGCTCAGCGAGGCGCTTCCAGTTGCGGTCGGCTCCCTCGAGGCGTGCGCCGTAGGGTGCCTGGCTCTCAATGCTGTAGAGCACCGAAACGCTACCGTCGAGGTGCTTCACCACCTGATGCTTCTTAGCCTTATGCTGCAGGTTGTAGAGCCCGTTCTGATACCAGTTCTGATAGACCCAATTGTCGTTGTTCACCCATGCGCGGAAGGCGTCGAGCTTCGGGCCGCAGCCGTCTTCAAACACTTTCTGGCCGCCGTAGCTCAGGCTGCAGATGCTGCCATCGGCATTGCTGAACTGCATGTCGAAACCGTTTCCGCTGACGAGAATCTTGCCATTTTCTTCGGCGATGTTCACGTTGCCTTCCACATTCTTTATCTGTGAGCCTTTAGCCGCTTTCAGCAGCAGCTGCTCATCGGCCTGCACGTAGCCCGCCTTGGCCCACGGCATGTCGTGCTTCAGGCGGAACTCTATGTTGAGGAAGTACTCGCGGCCGTCGGTAAGCTTGTCGGCCTTCAGCTCGTCGGGCAGTTCCAAGTATTTCAGCGAGCGCGGTGCCACGGTGCCCACGTCGAGCATGCCTTCACGTACCACCTCGCCGTCGGCCAGCAACTTGTAGTGGCATTCGTAGCCCGACAGGTCGTCGGTGTAGTAGTTCTTGTTGATGATGTTGATTCCCTCATGCTCTGCGCAGTCCCATTGCACGGCGATGTTCTGGTACACCTTCTTCACCTCGTAGTACTGCGGCTTGGGTTCCATGTTGCCGAAGATGATGCCGTTCATGACAAACTGCCCGTCGTTGGGCGTATCGCCGAAGTCGCCGCCGTAGGCCAGGTAGCGCCGTCCGTCCTTCGTGTAGTTCATCATTGACTGGTCAATCCAGTCCCAGATGGCGCCGCCGCAGAAGAAGTTCGTCGACTCGATGGCGTCCCAGTAGTCCTGCAGGTTGCCCACGGCGTTGCCCATCGAGTGGGCATACTCCGAGATGTGGAACGGATACTTGATGCCCATCTGCCCCTTCACGGCCTGGCGCACCCAGCTCACGCTAGGATACTGGTTGGAGCCCATGTCGACGATGTCGTTGTTGCGCTCATACTGCACGGGGCGCGTCACGTCGAGGGCCTTCAGCGCAGCATAGCTCGCCTTGAAGTTGTCGCCGGGACCGGCCTCGTTGCCCAGACTCCAGATCACGATGCAGGGGTCGTTCACGCGGGCCCGCGCCAGTTCCATCATGCGGGCCACGTGGGCAGCGCGCCACTCCGTGGGGTGGGAGAGCGATGCCTCGCCGTAGTAGTACTCGTGGCTCTCCAGGTTGGCCTCGGCCTCGAGGTAGATGCCGTACTTGTTGCAGAGATAATAGAAGTATGGGTCGTTCGAATAGTGACTGGTGCGCACGTGGTTGATGTTGGCACGCTTCATCATCATCACCTCTTCCTCCATCTGCTGGCGCGTGATGGCATGTCCGCGCTCGGGGTTGGTCTCGTGTCGGTTCACGCCCTTCAGCTTCAGCGGCTTGCCGTTCACGTAGAAGTAGCGGCCGGCCAGTCCGAACTCGTCGGCTTCGGCCTCTGTGTCCAGAATCTGCACCGTACGGAAACCTATCTGTGTCGACACGGCTTCCGTCGTGCGGCCCTTGTGATCTTTCAGCTCAGCCACGAGCACATAGACCTGCGGCTCCTCGCCTGTCCAAGGTTTCACGGTGATGCCGGTCAGCAGGTTCTCGGCCGTCGTGGGGCCTGCCACGAGTTCGTTCTCGTCGCTGTAGAGGCGGTTCTTATAGAGGCTGTACTGCACTTTGTATTCCTTGGTGTGGCCCGTGAGGTTCTTCACCTGCGTATCGATGTTGAGTGCGCCCTTCTTGCCTAACCACATGGCATTGGCACGCAGGTCCTGAATGTGGACCTTCGGCGTGGCGTAGACGCTTACCGAACGGAAGATGCCCGGCAGGCGGAACATGTCCTGCGCCTCGAGGAACGAGCCGTCACTGTTGCGATACACCTCCACGGCAATCACGTTCTCTCCCACGTGGGCATAGCGGGTGATGTCGAAGCGGGCAGCGTCGCGCGAGTTCTTCGAGAAACCCACGTACTGGCCGTTCACCCAGAGGTAGAAGAACGAATCTACGCCGTCGAACTCCACGAACAGCTCCTGGCCCTTCCACGCCTTCGGCACGTCGAACGTGCGGCGGTAGGAACCCACCTCGTTGCGGTATTCGTAGGTGGTCCAGTTCGTCGGCGGCGTGCGCATCACGCCCTCGCGCCAGTCGTCTTTCTTCACCTGGTGGTAGAAGATGACGGGCTGGTTCACGTAGATGGGGGTGCCGTACTTCTGGCTTCCGTCCTTCTGCAGGCCCACGAGGTTCCAACACGAAGGCACGCTGATGTCGTCCCACGCCGAGCAGTCGTAGGCCAGTTGGAAGAAGTCGGCAGGCCGCTCGTCGGGCGTCTTGGCGAAGTGGAACTTCCACGTGCCGTCGAGGCTCAGCCGGCGACTGCTGTGCTCGGGCAGCACGCGCCGTGCCTCCTCAGCCGAGGCAAACGACGTGAAGCAGGCCCGCGGCTGCAGTTTGTTGTAGCCCAACCGCTCGGGGCTCTGCCATTCGGTGCCGTCGGGCGCCGTAGCCTTACCATACTCAAACCCTTCCAGATTCTGTGACCATGCTGCCAAGGTGCTCATAGCCACCAGCAGCAACGAAAACAATCGTTTTTTCATGTTAGTATTTCTTTGTTTTTAGTTTCTGGCTGCCAAAGTTACGAATAATTTTCCGTAATGCCAAAGGAGCAGGCGTGTTTTTGCCCGAAAATGTAGTGACCATATCCTTGCAATCACTCTGCAGTCCCCTCCCGTTTCAGTTGTGTCCTTGTTTCCCATGGCCCAGAGTTATCAGATGATGCCCCAGCAGGGCGTGTACGGCTGCTCTTTTTTTGCGCAAACGCATTCGGGACGATGTGGAAGAAGGGTTGTAGATGTAATGTTTTGTAAAAATGTTTGATGATTATACTGGCGGAAAACGGGTGGCACGAATTGATGGCCTTTTTTTGTGGATTATACAAAAATGCAAGTGGAAAAAAGGAAAAAGTGGCGAAAATCCCGAAAAACGTTTCAAATATACAAATCTTTGACGCAAATATTCAAATGGGTAAATGAATAATTAACTAACTTTGTAGCCGAACAATTGGTAAAAATAAACAAGAATAAAAATATCCGTGAATTAATAATTACTAACATTTAAAAAATAGTACGACTATGAAACAGTGTAGACTATTGCTGGCCATACTGATGGCCATCGCGTTCATGCCAAGGGCGTGGGCTGTGGAACTTTCTGACAAATGGGACTATTATGAGGCAACCACACCTGTCTCGGTAACCATAAACGGCATTACCTATCTCTTATACGAAGAAAAAATATATGAAAGCTATCTAGAAGTTAGTTGGGGAGACTGGGTCGAGAATAAACGGGATCTAAAAGATTCCCTATATTACGCCTCTGTCAAAGAAATTAATGCTACTGGAGAAGTCGTGATTCCCGAGTCCGTCAACAACGGAGGGATAAATTATAAGGTAGCCTTTATTGGAATGAGTCCAGAAACTTCACAAAGTGGTTCATCCCAAAGTGTTAATATCGGAAACTTTTTTACGGGTCCAAAATACGTGAACGTCTATTGCAGTTATAGTAGTATAAAGAGGAATCCGATATCCGTTTCCGCCAATGGCATCACCAAACTGACGGTGAATCCTGCTGTTGAGATGACAGGAGAGCTCACGGCACCGTCGTGCCAGAGCATTGTGTTCATGAAAAAAGCAGATATAAAGGGAACACTTACCGCTGCATCGTGTAAGAATGTAGAGTTTAAGGAAGATGCTACTTTTGATGCGAGCTTATCCTGTCAGCAACTCACGAAGCTTGTGTTTGAAGGCAGTTACAAACAAACAAAGACGAATAGTCTGGACTGCCCGAGCCTAACGGAGATATACTTCAAGACCCAAACGCCAATGCTCGCCAACAGTTGGAGCAACTACTCCTCAAGCACTGCGGACAACATCAACGTATTCTTGAACGAAAGCGAAGCAACATGCAACGATTTGAAGAAAAATGCAGCTGTATGGTCTGACTTTAAAGGCGTTTTTCCATTGCCCGAGCAAACTAACCCCACTCGTACTGTCAAGATTTCCATTAGTCATGGACGCATAAAAATCGGCGACAGCTCCACCTATTTAGTCAACAGCAAAGACATTCAGGCTGCGCAATATTCCGATTTCACCTTCCATGTGACAAAACTTTATAGCGACTATTTGGTGAAGAGCGTGAAACTCAACGGAGTAGAGATCCTCGATGATATGGTGCTGACGGAAGGGGTGACCGATTCTTATAGCTATTATTCTTACACCATTTCACCCCTTCTCAATGATGTCGAGATTGCCATTGAGGGCGAAAGCATATTCAATTACGCATATGCTATCTGCAGCGCTGGTGGCACTTGCCTGTGGAGTACCCAGCCATTAAGCCTCATCACCCCAAACTCTCGCTCTTCCGTTCGCTGGCTCAAAGACAGCCAGCAGCCACCAGAACTCTTGATTTATCCCAACGAGGGCTATACGCTCGAGCGCGTATATTTCAACAATTTTGACAACACCTACCGTGCCAAGAGCAACGAGGATGGCACTTTCTCATATCAGGCCATGGCCGATGCTAACCTGTCTGTAGTGTTCAAAGAGATACCGCCTACGCAGAAGTGGGATGTGGCGCTGTTAAGCGACGGACAATTGGTGACAGCTGAGCTCACAGACAAACGCGACGGCACATACACCTACACGCTCACAACGGGTGAGAACACCGTTATTGACGGGCCAAAGAGCATCGCTATCAGAATCAACGGAACGGGAATACCCTTCGTAATGGCCGATGGAGTGGATGTGAGCTCAAGTTTAGAATTTGGCTCTGACTATATAGATATGGATGAATATGGAAATCCCATTACGGAGGACTATTATTCCGGCACAATCCCCCTCGAGAATCTGGATGCCACAAACTGGGTCATCGGACTCAAGAGCGGAGAGCAAATCGTTTGGTCGTCAGCATTGAAGGGCGAAGCCGAGGGTGGCTCTTTCACTATGTCAGGAGGCAACATGACCGACGGGCTGAATCTCAGCAACGACGACCGCGAGGGCATTTTCGTAGATGACGCCGCCAATCCTACCATCGTCTCTGGCTTCAACCTGACGAGCACCTTGGCCGTGCCCAAAGGATATACCTTCACAGTAAAGTTTAACGACACCGACCTCTCGAGCTACTATACGCATAGCAGCATGACGGAAACGGCCGTCAACTACAGCGCCACGTTTGATGGCAGCCAAGCCGACCTTGCCGCATTGATAAACAGTGGTGCATGGGTAGTAGAGTTCACGAAGAGCACTGCCGACATCATCGAGTTTGCCGATGCCGAGGTGAAGCGCATCTGCGTAGCCAATTGGGACACCGACCGCGACGGTGAACTCTCGAAGGCCGAGGCGGCTGCGGTGACGACGCTGATTGACAGCGGGACTAATAAGTCGGTGTTCTTTAGGAATAGCACTATTACAAGCTTCGATGAATTCCAGTATTTCACGGGACTGACAAATATTGAGGATCGCGCTTTCTACAATTGCTATCAATTAAATAGTGTTGTTTTACCTTCAACTATTCAGACTATAGGCAAATATGCGTTTTATACTTGTTACAAATTGGAGCATATTAACTTCCCGTCCAGCGTGACTAAATTGGGTAACTACTGCTTTGGCAGTGTTGGGTTGAAGACTGTTTATGTGCCGAAAACAATTACAAGTATTGGCGAATCTGTTTTCTCCGGTTCATATTTGGTCGGCATCGTGGTAGATCCTAAAAATACGGTTTATGATTCCCGCAGTAATTGTAATGGAATCATTCAGAAAAGTAATAATTATTTGATTGCAGCTTGCGACAGTACCATCATTCCGGAAACTACCGCAGGGATTGGTGGATGGACGTTTAGTGGCTCAGGAAAAAAGGAAATTAATATTCCGGCAAAGGTGTCATATATAGGTGGATGGGCTTTCAATAACTGTCACCAATTGAAGAAAGTTGTCATGAACAGCAAGACTCCTTCTATGACTTTCGATAATTATATTTTCACCAGTAATTCTTCTGCAACGATTGAACCTCCAGTCCTCGTCGTCCCAGCAGGAACAAAGGACGCCTATGCAGAGAAAGGCTGGAAATCCTCTGCCGACAGAGGATATTTCAAGGAAGTAGTGGAGGCAGAGCCTGAGGCCAATGTTGGCGACGTGAACGGCGACGGCACCATTTCGATTGCTGACGTGACGAAGCTGGTGAACATCATTCTGGGGAAGGAATAAACCTTTTTAAGAGTTTAGAGTTTAGTGTTTAGAGTTTAGAGTCAGTTGAGAGTGAATAGTTTAGAGTTTAAACTAGAAACTTGAAACCAGAAACTTGAAACCAGAAACTAGAAACCAGAAACTAGAAACCAGAAACTAGAAGCTCGATACTATAAACTGCAAAAGCGCCTGCTGCTCGAATGCGAGTGGCGGGCGCTTACGTTTATGATTACTCAGGAAACTGAGCAGTGAGTAATAAGTGGTGAATAATCGAAACTTGAAACTCGAAACTAGAAACTAGAAACTGGCTTACCGGCGGAAGCGGATGCTGACGTAGGGGAATCCCATCGCGCGCAGCATCTGGTGGAACTGGGCGGCGGCGTTCTGCTCGGCAGAGGCGATGTTCTGCGGTGTCAGGCAACGGGCGAGCATCTTCTGGCGGGCCTTGCGGGCGAGCGCCTTGCGGTCGGCCTGGGTCCAACGGCCACTCTCGTAGAAGGAGCGCGCCGAGGCCTCGTCGATGAAGTTTGTGTCGAGCAGACGGACGGGCGGCAGCATGACGCGCAGGGTGTCGCCGTCGGTGCGGATCCAGTCTTCTTCGACGTCGGCCATGTCGATGCCCAGTCGGAGGGTGCCGGTATAGATGCGCACGAGTTCGTCGTCGCCGAAGAAACCGTGGCGCACGGTGTCGACGAGTTCCTCGTCGCTGACGGTGAGAAATTCCCATTGGCCGATGGCCTTGATGCGTTCTATCTGCGTGGGCGACAGTTCAACGTGCTCCTTGGTGGCTACAGAGGCATTGTTGCTTCCCAGCAGCCAGTAGACGAAGGCTGCGCCGGCAACGAGGAGGACGGCGACTACGGCTATGACGACAAGCGCCGTGCGCGACAGTCCGCTGAGGAGCAGTCGCAAGATGTCGAGAATGGACTCTTCCTGTTTTTTTCTTTTTGCCATATAGTTTCTGGTTCTTTCTCCGCTATGCTACGAAAGCGTCGCTTCGTGGCGAGCGTCTGGTTTCTGATTTCTAGTTTCTAAAGTAATCGTAAATAAAAGTTTCGGGGCGCTTCGTTGCTGTTTGTTCATACTTCCGATACTTAAATCATCAACTATTCACTTCTCCCTATTCACTCCACTCAACTCTCTCCAAAAACTACTTCCCCGACTGCAGGAGAGAGGTGATGTCGGTGGGGGTGAATTGCTTGCGGAAGGTGATGGTGATGTTGTCGGTAGGGAACCCCATCTGGGCAATCATCGGTATGAGGGCACGTGCTGCGTTCTGGCGGGCCGTCTCGGTGAGGTTGAGCCGTGGCAGGTCTTTGACGATGGCTTCGCGTCCGGCATGTTCGAGGCGGGTGAGTTCTTCGTCGGTGAAGTTGCGACGCAGCAGCGGCACATACTGGCGCACCTCTTCGTGGTTGATGCGCGTGGAGGTGATCTCCAGTTTCGGGTCGGGCAGGATGATTTCTATCTGGTCGCCGCGACGGCTGACGTTGCTCTGGTCGAACTCGCTGAAGTCGATGTAGGCCTTCACGGTGGCATCGATGGGGATGGCGACGCTGCGCTTGCCGAGCGGCAGGTCGATGGAGAACTGCTGTCCAAGAATGCTGCCCAGCAGTTGCTGGGTATCGTTGTGGGAAATGATTTTGTGGACTTGGCACTCGGTGCTGTAGAGGCGTGCCTGCTTTTGTATCTGCATGACCAGTTCGGGCAGCTGTGGCTCCTGAGGTGCCGACGGCTGTTGGTCGGACGTGCACGCGGTGGCTGCGACCAGGAAGAAAAGAATCAGGTTGCGTAAATATTTCATTGCTATGGGCTTTGATGGGATGTTACTATTATCATGCAAAAGTAAAAAAATTATTCGATACGTGCAAATTTTTTTATGTTGGATTAAACTTTCGGCGAAAGGACACGTCATAGTTATAGTAATTAAACACAAAAACGACGATCATACATTTAAAATTTTAGAAAGGAAACAAGCAATGAAGAAAGTAATGTTGACAATGGTAGCCGTACTGATGATGTCGGCTACAGCTATGGCCCAGGACAACAACGGGCCGCGCCAGAGACGCCACATGGACAAGGCCGAGATGGTGAAGATGCAAACCGAGCGCATGGTGAAGGACTACGGGCTGGACGAGGCCCAGCAGGCTAAGCTGCTGGAGCTGAACACGCAGTTTGCAGGCAAGTTGCAAATGGGTGGCCCCAGGGGACCGCGCGGACCTCGTGGCGGTCAGGGCGGCCAGCGTGTAGACGGTCAGACAGGTGCCACACAGCAGGCCAATGGCCAGCAGGGTGAGCGTCCGAACCGCGAACAGATGGAGGCTCGCATGAAGGAGATGAAAGCCAATCGTGAGGCCTACAACGGAGAACTGAAGAAAATAATGACTACTGAGCAGTTTGCGAAGTATGAGGCTGCCGAAAAGCAGCGCATGGAACGTCGCTCACAGCGTCAGAACAGAAACCAGCCGTGAGGCTCGTGTTTTACATTTATGAACTTTTATTATATCGTGTGTGTTTTTTTCAATAGGTAATTAGAAGTTTATACGGATAACAACGCCTGCCAATATTCTTGGCAGGCGTTTCTTTATGGTAGAGAATGGGGGCTTACTTGTATTCCTCGGGTTTGAATGTGGCGTCGAAGAGCACTTGCTGAGGATTCTTCGTGGAACGGATGACATAGCGGAAGGCAAAGTCGTTGTCCTTGAAGAGTTTCAGGTTGGTGGACTCGCGAATGGACTGCAGCAGTCCTTGGCGGAGCGTCTCGCGATGTTCGTTGAGCACTTGGACGTCGTCCATCTGGTCGGTGAGTGCACAATAATAAATGAACGTGCGCGAGGTGCGGTCGAAGCCAAGGCTGTCGGTGCGCGTGAAATTGTAGACGGGAGTGGGGCAGAACTTCTGTGTGTAGGCACGAGCTTCCTCGGCTGCCTTGTCCTCGATGCTCTTCTTGCAAGCCGTCAGCGAGAGGGCTGCAAGGGCGATGATGATGATTTTTTTCATAAGATGGCTTAAATTTTGTGCAAAGATACGGCAATTTTTGCAAATTTTTGTCACGAAGCAAAGATTTCTCACAAATTATTAGTAATTTTGCATTTTTAAAAGACCCTTTCAGTAAAAATGAATCATATCCGAAACTTCTGTATCATAGCTCATATTGACCACGGAAAGTCGACATTGGCCGACCGACTGTTGGAACACACTAACACCATCCAGATCACGGAGGGTCAAATGCTCGACGACATGGACCTGGAAAAGGAGCGCGGCATCACCATCAAGAGCCACGCCATCCAGATGGTGTATCGATATGAAGGTGAGGACTACGTGTTGAACCTGATTGACACTCCGGGACACGTGGACTTCAGCTATGAGGTGAGCCGTTCGATAGCTGCCTGCGAGGGTGCGCTGCTGGTGGTGGATGCCACGCAGGGCGTGCAGGCGCAGACGATATCGAATCTCTATATGGCTATTGAGCATGACTTGGAAATTATTCCCGTGATCAACAAGATTGACATGCCCAGTGCCATGCCCGACGAGGTGGAGGACGAGATTGTGGAACTGTTGGGCTGCAAGCGTGAAGAGATTCTGCGTGCCAGCGGCAAGACCGGCGAGGGTGTGGAGGACGTGCTGCGGGCCGTGGTGGAGCGGGTGCCTCATCCCGAGGGCGACGCGCAGGCACCGCTGCAGGCGTTGATTTTCGACTCGGTGTTCAACTCGTTCCGTGGCATCATTGCCTATTTCAAGATTGAGAACGGCACCATTCGCAAGGGCGACAAGGTGAAGTTTTTCAACACGGGCATGGAATACACGGCCGACGAGGTGGGCGTGCTGAAGATGGACATGATACCACGCCAGCAACTGACGACGGGCGAGGTGGGCTACATCATCTCGGGCATCAAGGATGCCAAGGAGGTGCAGGTGGGCGACACCATCACGCATGTGGACCGGCCGTGCGAGAAAGCCATTGAGGGTTTCCAGGAAGTGAAGCCGATGGTGTTTGCGGGTGTCTATCCTATTGATCCGACGGACTACGAAAACCTGCGTGCTTCGCTGGAAAAGCTGCAGCTGAACGATGCCTCGCTGACGTTCCAGCCAGAGTCGAGTGTGGCGCTGGGCTTTGGTTTCCGTTGTGGCTTCCTGGGTCTGCTGCACATGGAAATCGTGCAGGAGCGACTCGATCGCGAGTTCAACATGGACGTCATCACGACGGTGCCTAACGTGTCGTACATGGTCTACACGAAGCAGGGCGAGGAAAAGGAGGTGCACAACCCCTCGGGACTGCCCGACCAGACAATGATAGACCACATTGAGGAACCCTACATCAGAGCCAGCATCATCACGACGACAACCTTCATCGGTCCCATCATGAAGCTTTGCCTGGACAAGCGTGGCGAACTGATCAAGCAGGAGTTTGTCAGCGGCAACCGCGTGGAACTGCATTTCTACCTGCCGCTGGGCGAAATAGTGATAGACTTCTACGATAAGCTGAAGTCCATCTCGAAGGGTTATGCGTCGTTCGACTACCACATTGATTCATTCCGCCCGTCGAAGCTGGCCAAACTCGACATCCTGTTGAACGGTGAACCCGTGGATGCCTTGTCGACGCTGACGCATCAGGACAATGCCGTGGCACTGGGACGACGGATGTGCGAGAAACTGAAAGAACTGATTCCGCGCCAGCAGTTTGACATCGCCATTCAGGCGGCTATCGGCGCGAAGATTATTGCCCGCGAGACAATCAAGCAGGTGCGCAAGGACGTGACGGCGAAATGTTATGGCGGCGACGTCAGCCGAAAGCGCAAACTGCTGGAGAAGCAGAAGCGCGGTAAGAAGCGCATGAAGCAGATTGGCAATGTGGAGGTGCCGCAGAAAGCCTTCCTTGCCGTGCTGAAACTTGACTGACCTTTGAAGAGTGGCAACGGATAGCCCTCTTAGATTGAAATGATCACCTTACACCTATCACCTCACTACTGAGAATACGTTTATGAAAGGACTTGTGAATACGCCTCGCGACATAGCCAGAGAGTTGGCCCGTCGCTATAGTACAATGACCCATGATGAACTCGACATGCTTGAGGGCATCCTCGTACCCATGAAATTTGCAAAGGGTGACCTCATCCTGCATGAAGGGGATATCTGTCGTGACATCTATTTTATCGATTACGGACTGATTCGTCAATTCTACTATAAGAAAGGAAAGGAGGTGACCGAGCATCTCGGTGAGGATCATACGATTTTCATGTGTATAGAAAGCCTGTTCCAGGAGGTTCCGTCGAAACTACAGGTAGAGGCATTGGAGCCGACGGTGGTCTATGCGCTGCCGAAAGAGAAGCTGGAAGTAGTGGCCCTGCACAGCGTGAACATCCAGATGATGTACAGAAAGATTCTTGAGGAATCGCTCATTATCTCGCAGATACATGCCGACCTGATGCGCTTTGAAACCGCTCAGGACCGCTATATGCGCATGAGGAAACTCTATCCGCAGGTGGTGCTGCGTGCTCCGCTGGTCTACATTGCCAACTATCTCCAGATGACCCCTGAGACGCTGAGCCGTGTGCGTGCGGTTGCAGCAAGGATGGAGTAGGGGGCAATAGCCTTGATGCTATATCAGCTAACTGATTTGACATAAAAAAATCCCGGTGGTTCGTTGTGAGCCATCGGGATTTTTGTGATTGTCATGTGCTTGGCCTTATGCGGCTGCCACGCTGCTGAGCCACGTGTAGATGCACGAGCAGACGCCGAAGAGCACGATGCCGACGGTGCAGAGGGCGAGAGCCAGCTTGGTGGCGTTATCGCTCTCGAAGGTGGGCAGCGGGGTAGCGGTCTTCTTGATGTACATCTCCTTCACGATGAGCAGGTAGTAGTAGAGGCTGGGCACGGTGTTGATCAGGGCGATGAACACCACGAAGTAAGCCCAGAACGAACCCTGCTGAGCGGCGGCCATGAACACGAAGAACTTCGAGAACATACCGGCAAACGGCGGGATACCTGCGAGCGAGAACAGAGCCAGCGTCATGAGGAACGAGAGCTTGGGATTGGTCTCGTAGAAACCTGCCAGCGCCGAACGCTCGGTGGTGCCGCCATTGTTCTGCTCCACGACGCTGATGACGCTGAAGACGGCCAGGTTGGCAGCCACGTAGACCAGCGTGTAGAACATCAGCGAAGCCACGCCCATCGACGAGTTGCCAATCACGGCGAGCATGATGTAGCCTGCCTGCGAGATGGAGCTGAAAGCCATGAATCGCTTGAGCTCGCTCTGGCGCATGGCGAAGAGGTTACCGATGGTGATGGTGAGCACGATGATGACGTCCATCATGTACTCCCATTGCGTGGTGAGCGGAGCAAATACCTTCATCAGGATGGCGCACAGGGCAAAGGCAGCGGCACCCTTCGAGATGACGGAGAGGTAGGCCGTGACGGTGGTGGGAGCTCCCTGGTAGGTGTCGGCAGTCCAGAAGTGGAACGGCACGAGCGAGAGCTTGAAGCCCAGTCCGGCAAAGAAGAACACGAGGCCGGCGATGGTGAGCGGCGTGACGGTGAGCGTCTGAGCCGCATCGTCGAAGTAGAGTGTGCCGCAGGCACCATAGACGAAGGAGATGCCATAGAGCATGATGGCCGACGAGAAGGTGGCGGTGAGGATGTACTTGGCGCCAGCCTCTGCCGAATCCTTCTTCCACTTATCCATAGCCACGAGGCATGCCATAGGCACGGAGGCCATTTCGAGTCCGAGGAAGAACATCAGGAAGTGGCCCGAGGAGGTCATGACGTACATGCCGAGCAACGTTGAGACGAGCAGCATGTAGAACTCGCCCTCATAGCGGCGCGTGAGTTCGTTGTGCTCTATCCACGTCTGAGCCATGATGGCCACGACGAGCGTACCACCCGTGAGGATGAGCTTCATGGCGTTGGCAGCAGCGGTAGAGGCATAGAGACCTCCGAACACCTCGGCGGGCTGAGCCAGCACGCAGGGCACGAGCTGCAGGAGCAGCAGCGTGTGGGTGAGGCAGCGCAGCACGGGGTGCTTCTTCTCACTCTTGGTGAGTGCGAAGTCGGCGAAGAACAGTATAATCAGAATGGCTACGAGCGTAGCTTCTGGAACCATTTGTAAGAATTGTCCGTAATTCATATTGTTTCCTCCTCCTTTTAAAGTGCGGCCATGGCCGGATTAACAACTGTGAGAATGGGCACCAGAGCATCGTCGATGATGGGCTTGAAGAAGAACGGCGTAAGACCGAGACCTGCCACACAGAAGATGAGGCATGCCACGGCGACGCGCTCGTCCCAAGTAGCATCGGTGAGCTGTTCGTAGTGAGGATCGGCCACCTTGCCGAAGAGAATCTTGCCAGCCACGCGCAGGATGTAGACGGCGGTGACGACAATCGACGTACAGGCAATGATGGTGCACACACGATGGAACGTGTCGGCATTCATGAACGAACCCACGAAGATGGTCATCTCAGCCGTGAAGCCCGAGAAGCCCGGCAGACCGAGGTTGGCAAGACCGGCAATGAGATAGCCTACGGCGAGGAAGGGCATAATCTTCATCAGTCCGCCCAGCTTGCGCACGTCACGCGTGTGGGTACGGCCGTAGATCATACCGATGAGGGCAAAGAAGAGGGCCGTCATCAAGCCGTGAGAGAGCATCTGCAGGATGGCACCCGAGCAGGAAGTCTGCGTCATCATCAGGAGGGCAAACAGCACGAGGCCACAGTGGCTCACGGATGAATAGGCGTTGATGTACTTCAGGTCGGTCTGCACGCAGGCAGAGAGAGCACCATAGACCACGGAGATGGTGGTGAGGATGAGGAATATCCAAGCCAGCTCCTGAGCAGCCTCGGGCAGCAGATACATGGCCACGCGGAAGCAGCCATAGCCTCCCAGCTTCATGAGCACGCCGGCATGCAGCATCGACACCGCCGTGGGGGCCGAAGCATGACCGTCGGGCGACCATGTGTGGAACGGGAACATGGCTCCCAGCACGCCGAAGCCGATGAAGATGAACGGGAAGAATACCTTCTGGATGGCCACGGGGATGTTGTGCATCTGGGCAATCTCGACGACGTTCATCGTCGTGGCACCCGAGAAGAAGTAGATGCCGAGGATGCCGATGATGAGCAGGGCGGAACCTCCCATGAGCATCAGCGTGAGCTTCATGGCCGAGTACTCCTTGGCACCGCTACCCCACACGCCGATGAGCAGATACATCGGGATGAGGGCCACCTCGTAGAACATGAACATCGTGAAGAGGTCGATGGAGATGAAGAAGCCGAACACACCCGTGGAGAGCAGGGTGAACCAAAGGAAATACTCCTTCGTGAGCGGCTTCAGCTGCCAGGAGGCGAAGGTACCGGTGAAAACGATGATGCTCGAAAGCAGCAACATCACCACCGAGATTCCGTCGACGCCTACGGCATAGGCTATGTTGAGCGGCTTGAACCAGGGTGTGCTCTCAGCCAGCAACATCACATCGGTATTTCCTGCTGCACGCTGCTGAACGAAATACACCGTCAGCCATATTGACAGGGCCAGCAAGCACGAAGAGCCAGCCACCATCACACCACGCACCTGATTGAGATTCTTCGACAGCCAAAGGCCGAGAAGCATCAGGACGGGGATGATTACGAATAATGTTAATATATTCATTGTCGTTATATCGTTTTTATTACGTTATTACGAGATTACACACACAGCAGGATCAGCGTCAGCGCTACGGCACCCGTGAGGAACCATACCACATACTGGCGCACGTCGCCACTCTGCCAGGGACGGATGCTCTCACCGGCCTCGTTGGCACCCCAAGCCATGAAGTTGAACGTGCCGTCGATGACGCGGCGGTCGAACCAGGCAATAGGCATGGAGACGCAACGGAAGATGACCTTGTGGGTGACGAACTGCCAGATCTCATCCTGATAGAAGCGCTTGTAGGCGGCACGCCACAGACGCGGGAACGTCTTGTAGAGGCGGTCGGCGATGGGCTGCTGCTCACCCTTGTAGATATAAGTGGCGAGGCAGATGCTCAGGATGGCGATGATGGTAGAGGTAGCGGCAATCTGATGGTCGAAGTGGATGGTGTAGTCCTGACCGCTTGCCGAGACAAACGAGCCGAACGAGCCACCCCAGCCGAGGAATCCGGCCAGCGTGGTGTAGACACCTACGCCAACAGTAATCACCGAGAGGATGATCAGAGGAACGGTCATCGTGAGCGGAGCCTCATGCGGCGTGTGGTGGGCATGGGCTTCCTTGTTCTCCGTACCCCAGAAGATGCCGAAGTAGAGGCGGAACATGTAGAAGGCTGTCATGGCGGCGATGCCCGTCATGATCCAACCCACCACGGGGCTGTACTGGAAGCAAGCGGTGATGATCTCGTCCTTCGAGCTGAAGCCCGAGAAGAAGGGAATACCGGCAATGGCCAGACAGGAGATGAGGAACGTCACGTGAGTCACGGGCATGTACTTGCGCAGACCACCCATGAGCGCCATCTCGTTGGAGTGGACGGCATGGATGACGCAACCGGCGCAGAGGAACAGGCAGGCCTTGAACATGGCGTGGGTGAACAGGTGGAACATGCCAGCCATGTAGCCCAGCTGCGTGTGATTGTCGAGCACAGCCTCATGGCCGGGCAGGCAAACGCCGAGGGCCACCATCATGAAGGCAATCTGCGAAATCGTAGAGAAGGCCAGCACACGCTTGATGTCGGTCTGGGCACAAGCCACGGCAGCGGCATAGAAAGCGGTGATGACACCCACCCACACGATGACCGACATGGTCTGCGGGGCATACTCAATCCACAGCGGGAACATGCGAGCCACCTGGAACACACCGGCCACAACCATCGTGGCGGCATGGATGAGGGCCGAGACAGGCGTCGGGCCTTCCATGGCGTCGGGCAGCCAGATGTGCAGCGGGAACATGGCACTCTTACCGGCACCACCGATGAACATCAGCACCAGTGCCGTGGGCAGGATGAATGCTCCGGCAGCCACAGCCTTGGCGGCACTACCCTGGATGAAGGGCGTGGTACCGGCACCCATCACGATGTCGCCGGCAAACGAGAAACTGAACGATTGCGTGTAGTAGCCGAAGATGAGGATACCGATGAGGAAGAACATGTCGGCAAAGCGCGTCACGATGAATGCCTTCTTAGAGGCAGCCACAGCAGCGCTGAGCGGATAGTAGAAGCCGATGAGCAGGTATGACGACACACCCACGAGCTCCCAGAACATGTACATCTGGAAGATGTTGGTGGCCAGCACCAGGCCGAGCATCGACATCGTGAAGAGGCTCAGGAAGGCGTAGTAGCGCTGGAAGCCCTTCTCGCCGTGCATGTAGCCGAAGGAGTAGATGTGCACCATGAGCGACACCGTGGTGATGACGATGAGCATCATCACCGAGATGGGGTCGAGCAGGATGCCCATGTCGAAATGCAGGGTGCCCAGAGGCAGCCACGTGAAGTTATAGGGCACAATGGTCTGGTAGATGCCCTCGGCTGTGCGTCCGTCGGTGATGAAATACTGGAACGCCGTCAGGTAGCTGATGAGCGTCACCACACCGAGCGTGCAGGTGCCGATGAGGCCTGCCGTCTTGTGCGACATCTTCATTCCCGCAAGTCCGAGCAGGACGAAAGAGAGCAGGGGAAGAAGAAGTATCAAAAATGAATATTCGTACATAATTGTATTTGCGGTTTACTGATTTACGATTTCCTACGAATTACCACTTCATATTTTCAATACTGTTCACCTGGTCACTATGGAAGTTGCGGTAAACGTTGATGATGATAGCGATAGCAACAGCCGACTCGGCAGCGCTCACACCGATAGAGAATAGTGTGAAGAAGAAGCCTTCGAGCTGGCCCGGGAAGAGGATGCGGTTGAACACCGCGAAGTTGATGTCGACGGCGTTCAGCACGAGTTCAACAGAGATGAGCATCGCAATGAGGTTGCGACGGGTCACGAAGCCGAAGAAGCCGATGAAGAACAACATGGCACTCAGCGCGAAATAACACTCTACGGGTATCATTGCTTATCCTCCTTTCTTGCAATCATGATTCCACCGATGATGCAGGCAAGCAGGAAGATGGAGATGAACTCGAAGGGGAGCACCCATCCGTACTTGTCGGCACCCACCATGGCCTGTCCGATTTGCTCCATAGGCACCTCGGTGCCTTCGCTCATCGTTGCCATGAGGTCGAACAACTGGTTCTTGAAAAATACTATCATCACGGTTCCGAAGCCGATGAGAGCAGCCAGGGCACCCACGAGGACGCGGCTTCCCTTGACGTGCTCCTCCATGCCCTGAAGGGTGCGCTTGGAGACGAGCTGGATGGCGAAGATATACATCATCGTGATACCTCCGGCATAGATGCTGATCTGGGCGGCTCCCAGGAACGTGTAGTCGAGCAGGAAGTAGATACCTGCCACGCCGAAGAGAACAAAGAGCAGGAACGTGGCGGCTCTCATGATTCTCTTGGTCGTTACGCACATGATGGCCGAACCCAGGATGATGACGGCCAAAATGCAAAACATTACTAATCTTGCCATAGGATTCCTTTACTTTGTTTTGGTGTTAAACTTACCGATTGTCAGGGGTGCGCCGCCGTCGATGAGGTTGGGCAGCGAGCCTCCCTGGTAGACCTCCTTGTCGAGGTGCAGCACCAGCGAGTCGCGCTCGAAGGTGGCATTCTCGAAGTCGTTGGTAAACTCAATAGCGTCGAAGTTGCAGGCGTTCGTACAGAGCTGGCAGAACATGCAGTCGCCCAGGTCGTACTGATAGTCGTCGAGCACCTTCTTCTTCTTGCCCGTCTCGGGATCTTCGGCCATGTGGGCCGTGATCTTGATGGTGCCGTTGGGGCAAGCTTTCTCGCACAACGTACAGGCCGTGCACTTGTAGGCTCCGTTCTCATCGCGCTTGAAGACCAAGCGTCCGCGATGACGGCTGGAGATGTGCAGCGTTGTCTTGCGGTTCTCGGGGTATTGCTCCGTCGACTTGTTGGTGAAGAAGTCCTTGAAGAATTCCTTCCAGGTGGTCTTCATGCCAATGGCCAGCGTCTTCACAGCATGCCCGAGTTCGCCGAAATATGTTTTGTTTTCTTCCATTGTTTCTTATACCTTATTTAATATAAAGACCAAGTGCTACCACGACGGTCATCAGCACGAGGTTGATGAGCGACAGCGGCATCAAGTATTTCCACTCCAGCTTCAGGATCTGGTCGATACGCAGGCGAGGGAACGTCCACTTCACCCACATCAGCAGCCAGACTACGGCAAAGGCCTTGCCCAGGAACCAGACGATGCCGGGAATGAAGTTCATCACCTTGTCGAAGGCCTCGATGCCGATGTTCAGCGGAGCCCAGCCACCCAGGAACACCGTTGTGGCGATACCTGCGATGATGAAGAGGTTGAGGAACTCTGCCAGATAGAAGAAGCCGAAGCCCATGCCCGAATACTCGGTGTGGTGTCCGGCTGTCAGCTCGCTCTCAGCCTCGGCCATGTCGAACGGGCCGCGGTTGGCCTCGGCATTACCGGCGATGAGGAACACCACGAAGGCGATGATGGCGGGAATGTGGCCTTTCACGATGAGCCAGTTCCACGGGCCCGTCTGGTAGTCCACAATTTCACTCACCTGCATCGAGCCTATCAGAACGACGGCAGCGATGAGGCAGAGGCAGAGCGACATCTCGTAGGAAATCATCTGCACGGCGGCACGCATGGCCGACACGACAGAATACTTGTTGTTCGAACCCCATCCGGCCAGGAACACGCCCAGCACGCCTATCGACGAGATGGCGGTGATGAGGAACACGCCTACGTTGAAGTCGAGCACCTCGGCACCTCTGTTCCACGGCAGGAACGAGAATGTGCCCACTGAGGCAATGATGACGAGCAGCGGAGCTACGGCATAGAGGAACTTGTCGGCCTTGTCGACGAAGAAAATCTCCTTGATGAGCATCTTCACCACGTCGGCAAACACCTGGAAGATTCCCCAAGGTCCTACGCGCATCGGGCCCAGACGGCACTGGAAGTAGGCGCAGACCTTGCGCTCCATGAATATCAGCACGATAGCCAGCAGGGCATAGGCTGTCAGGATGATGACGCCCACCAGCACGCACTCAATGAGGATCGCCCAGAAATCACCGAGACCCAGTGTGTTTCGGAGAAGACCGTCGAACCATTGTGTTACTATTGAAAAATCAAACATAATATTTTCAATTTTCAATTATCAATTATCAAATAATACTAACGGTCAATATCTGGAATCACCACGTCGATGGCAGCACATGTAGCGATGAGGTCGGCAATCTTCTGTCCGCGAAGCATCGCGTCGAAGGCACCCACCAGCGAGAGTCCCATCGGGCGCATCTTCATGCGGTAGGGGCTCTTGTCGCCACGCGAGTCGAGGTAGACGCCGAACTCGCCAGCCACACCTTCCACCGAGAAGAACCATTGTCCCTCAGGCACCTTGATGATGGGCTTCTGCTTCACGTAGAAGTCGCCCTCGGGAATGTTGTCGATGAGCTGTTCGATGATGTTCAGGCTCTGGTACATCTCGTTGATGTGCACGAGGTAGCGGTCCATGGAGTCGCAGCCTGTCAGTGTGCACTGCTCCCACTCCACCTTGTCGTACAGGTCGTAGGGGTGGTTCTTGCGCACATCGTTCTTCCAGCCTGCAGCACGTCCGGCAGGACCGGTCACAGCATAGTTGATGCAGTCTTCCAGACCCATCGGTCCACACTGCTCGAAGCGGTTGTGAGTGATGATGTTGTCGCCGAACACGTCCATGTACTCCTGAATCATCGGGCGCAGATACTTCACCAGGTCCTTCACGTTCTTCACGAAGTTCGGGTCGATGTCGGCCTGCAAGCCGCCGATGCGGTAGTAGTTCTGGATGAGGCGTCCGCCGGTGGTCTCCTCCATCACGTTCAGCACATGCTCACGGTCGCGCATGCCATAGAGGAATGCCGTCAGGGCACCGAGGTCCTGAGCGCAGCACGACGTGTAGAGCAGGTGAGAGTCCAGACGTTGCAACTCGTCCATGATGGTACGGATGTACTTGATGCGGTCGGTGAGCTCGATGCCCATGCCTTCCTCGATGACACCCACCAGGGCATGACGATGCTGCATGGCGCCGAGGTAGTTCAAACGGTCGGTCAACGCAAGTGTCTGAGGATAAGTCATCGACTCCCACATCTTTTCAATGCCACGATGGATGTAGCCGAGGTGGGGATAGATACGCTTCACGGTCTCGCCGTCGAGCACCGTCTGCAGGCGAAGCACGCCGTGAGTGGCAGGGTGCTGCGGGCCGATGTTCACCACATAGGCATCGTCTTCGAAGAGAGGATTCTTCTTGCAGGCGAGACGTCCGTTCTTGTCTATTTCATATTGCAGGCCAAAGTCGGGCTCCACGTCCTCCTCGAGCGAATACTTGTCGTCGCCCTTCCAGTCCTTGCGGAAAGGATGACCCTTGAAGTCGTTGCGCAGGAACAGGCGGCGCATGTCGGGATGGCCGAGGAAGAGGATTCCGTAGAAGTCGAACACCTCACGCTCCAGCAGGTCAGCCACGCGCCAGAGGTTGATGACCGAGGGGATGACACTCTCGCCGTCCACCACCTTTGCCAGCATCTTCACCGAGCAGCGCTCGTGAGTCTGGGTGTTCTCCAGGATGTAGACGCAGCCCAGGCCCTCATCAGCACCGAAGTCCTCGCCGACGATGGTCACCAGGTAGTCGAAACCCTTCTTGTCTTTCAGATTTGCCATCTCAGCGGCAAACTGTTCAAAGCTGAATGTCAGAAATTCCAGTTTCATGCGTTCTCCTCCTGTTCTTTTTTAATGTTCTCAACAAACTCCTCGGGCACCTGCGTCACGACGATGGTCTCGCGTCTGTGGTCGCCGAGCTTCTCGCGGAATGCCAGCTCCTCGTTCGAAACACCCAGCTCGCGCTCAGCCTTCGTCTGCTTGTGGTTGGCACCGCCGAAGAACTTCTCGGCCTTCACCTTGCGCTGCAGCTGCATCATGCCGTAGAGAATGGCCTCAGGACGCGGGGGACAGCCCGGGATGAACACGTCGACAGGCACGATTTCCTCGATGCCCTTCACCACGTGGTAGCTCGACTTGAACGGACCGCCCGAGATGGCACAGCCACCAACGGCCACCACATACTTCGGCTCTGCCATCTGGTCGTACAGACGCTTCAGCGCGGGGGCCAT
Organism: uncultured Prevotellaceae bacterium; assembly: GCA_902781315.1. GTDB lineage: Bacteria > Bacteroidota > Bacteroidia > Bacteroidales > Bacteroidaceae > Prevotella. Next base: position 90,029 of record CACZIT010000005.1, on the reverse strand, counting down.
CTTGTGGGTGATGGTGCCGGCACACATGATCAGGTCGGCCTGGCGGGGAGAGTTACGCGTCACCTCGAAGCCGAAGCGGGCGAAGTCGTAACGGGCACAGCCGCAGGCCATGAACTCGATACCACAGCACGACGTGGCAAAGGTGAGCGACCAAAGGGAGTTCGAACGCCCCCAGTTAATCACCTGGTCGAGCGAATCTACTACTACGTTTACGCCCCCTTCGTGAAGTTCGTCGACGATCTTCTCCAGCGAGGCGTTATCCTTAAACTCGTCATAAGGAATACTCTTGATGTGCGGTTTTCTTACTTCCATTCCAGTGCTCCTTTCCGCCATGCGTAAGCAAGGCCAAATACCAGTACCAGCAGGAAGAAGCCGATGCTGACGAGTGCCATCGGACCGAACTGCTTGACGACGACTGCCCAGGGATAGAGGAACACGGTCTCAATGTCGAACATCAGGAAAAGGATGGCAAACAGATAGAAGCCCACCGACACAGGCAGCCACGAGGAGCCGCGGGTCGGTATGCCACTTTCATAGGGTTCACCCTTTACCGGATTGTACGAGCGCGGACCGATGAGCTTGGCCACGACATAAGCGCCGAGCACCAAGACAACAGCCGTCAGGAAAACGGTAATTAATAAAGTGTAGTTCATAAAAAGTTTTATAACGTTATAATGATATTGATGTATGCTTCTATCAGCATTCAGACTGCAAAGGTACTAAAAAAAAAGCAAATAAAAATGTTTTTTGCACAAAAATGTAACCTCGACTTGACAATTGTTTCCTTTTTGCCGCTACATTCACGTCAGTCAAGGGCAAAATGAGTGGTTCTCTTCTGTAAAAAGAGTTGTATTCTACTGTAAAATGAGTTGTTTTCTTCAGCAAAATGAGTTATTTTCCTCAACAAATTTGGTTGTATGACGAAAATAGACTATCTTTGCACTGAAAAACGAAAAAGAGCCCTTTTACAAGGTAGAAACAATAAGCAAAAAAGGTATGCCAAAAATCTCAGAACGCGGGCTGCTCATGCCCGAATCGCCTATCAGAAAGCTTGCTCCGCTGGCCGTAGCTGCAAAGGAGCGTGGTGTGCATGTCTATCATCTCAACATCGGTCAGCCCGACTTGCCCACTCCGGAGGTGGGACTGGATGCGTTGCGCCATATCGACCGCCGTGTGCTGGAATACTCGCCGTCGCAGGGCATCAGGAGCTATCGCGAGCGTCTCGTGGAGTATTACGGCCGCTATAATATCAACGTGACGGCCGACGACATCATCATCACGTCGGGAGGCTCCGAGGCCGTGTTGTTTGCTTTCTTGAGCTGCCTGAATCCGGGCGACGAGATTATTATTCCCGAACCGGCCTACGCCAACTATATTTCCTTTGCCATCACGGCTGGTGCCGTCATCCGCACCATCACCTCGACCATCGAGGAGGGTTTCTCGCTGCCGAAGGTGGAGAAGTTTGAGGAACTCATCAACGAGCGCACGCGCGCCATTCTGATCTGTAACCCCAATAACCCGACGGGCTACCTCTATACGCGCCGCGAGATGAACCAGATTCGCGACCTGGTGAAGAAGTACGACCTCTATCTGTTCTCCGACGAGGTGTACCGCGAATACATCTACACGGGCTCGCCTTACATCTCGGCCTGCCATCTGGAGGGCATCGAGCAGAACGTCATCCTCATCGACTCTGTGTCGAAGCGCTATTCCGAGTGCGGCATCCGCATCGGCGCGCTGGTGACGAAGAACGACGAGGTGAAGGCTGCTGTGATGAAACTCTGCCAGGCACGCCTGTCGCCCCCTCTGCTCGGACAGATTGTGGCCGAGGCCTCGTGTGATGCTCCGGAGGAATACTATCGCGACGTTTACGACGAGTACGTGGAGCGCCGTAAATGCCTCATCGACGGTCTGAACCGCATTCCGGGCGTCTATTCGCCGATACCGATGGGGGCTTTCTACACGGTGGCCAAACTGCCTGTCGACGATGCCGAGAAGTTCTGCCGCTGGTGCCTCGAGGAATTCTCCTACGAAGGCCAGACCGTGATGATGGCTCCTGCCGCCGGTTTCTACACCACGCCGGGCGCCGGCATCAACCAGGTGCGCATTGCCTACGTGCTGAAGAAGGAAGATTTGGAGAAGGCCATCGACGTGCTGCGCCGTGCCTTGGAAGCCTATCCCGGACATACATTAGATTGACGAGATGAATTTCCCCCTGTTTGTAGCCCGACGCATCTATCGCGAGAACGACGGCCAGCGCATGGTGTCGCGTCCTGCCATCCGTATTGCCACCGCCGGTGTGGCGATTGGTCTGGCGGTGATGATCGTTTCGGTCTGCGTGGTGTTCGGTTTCAAGCACACCATCCGCGACAAGGTGGTGGGTTTCGGCAGCCACATTCAGGTGGGCGATTTCATGACGCTGCAGGCTGGCGAGTCTTTCCCCATCCAGATGGGCGACTCGATGATGAACGTGCTGCGCCAGACTGAGGGCGTCAGCCACGTGCAGCGGTTTGCCATGAAGCAGGGTATACTGAAGACCGATGAGGACTTCCTGGGTGTTGTCTTCAAAGGCGTCGGGCCAGAGTTCGACTCAACGTTCATCCATCAGAACATGGTAGAAGGCAGCATCCCTGTGTTTTCCGACTCGGTCAGCAGCAACCGCATGCTCATCTCGAAGCCGATGGCCGACAAACTGCGGCTCAAGACGGGCGAGCGCATCTTTGCCTATTTCATCGACCCGAACGGCGTGCGTGCGCGTCGGTTCACAATCAGCGGCATCTATCAGACCAATCTTACGCAGTTCGACAACGTGATGTGCTTCATAGACCTCTACACCGCCGTGCGCCTGAATGGTTGGGAATCCGACCAGGTGAGTGGGGCAGAGGTGTCGGTGGGCGACTTCGAGCGTGTAGACGACACGGAGGCTATTTTTATAAATAAGGTGAATAGGCAGGTGGACCGTTATGGCGAGACTTATTCCACGAAAACCATCCGCGAGCTGAATCCGCAGATTTTCTCCTGGCTCGATTTGCTCGATCTGAACGTCTGGATTATCCTGGCGCTGATGACGGCCGTGGCTGGTGTCACGATGATCAGCGGTCTGCTCATCATCATCCTTGAGCGCACGACGATGATTGGCGTGCTGAAAGCGCTGGGGGCCCGCAACAAGACCATCCGGCGTACGTTCCTCTGGTTTGCTACGTTCATGATTGGGAAGGGTTTGCTCTTCGGCAACCTGATAGGCATCGGCCTGGTGTTGCTGCAACGCTGGACGGGGCTCGTCAAACTGGACCCGGAAACTTATTACGTGAGCACCGTGCCCGTAGAACTGAACATTCCGATCATCCTTTTGCTGAATGTTGCCACGCTGCTCATCAGCATCTTCGTCCTCATTGCTCCCAGCTACCTCGTCTCGCACATTCATCCAGCCAAGTCGATGCGCTACGAATGACAATCGAGGGTAAGCAAAACTGAACATTTTTCATCCGCTTTTGGAAGAAAAAGAGGCTCCTTTTTGTGAAATAACAATAAAAAAGCAACTTTCAATAAAAAAACTGCACATTTTTTTTTGAAATGAGCAAATAAGTCGTTATCTTTGCACAAAATTTTGAAAATTGTGCAATGAATTCAATACCAAGTTTCAATTCTTTTATTGAGAAAAGTATCATCGGCAATTGGGAAAAGGATGCCTTGACCGATTACAAAGGCGCAACGTTGCAGTATCATGACGTTGCGCGCATAGTGGAGAAGCTGCATATCGTCTTCGAGCGCAGCGGAGTGAAGAAAGGTGACAAGATAGCCCTTTGCGGCCGCAACAGTTCCCACTGGGGAGTGACCTTTATCGCTACGCTGACCTACGGTGCCGTGGCAGTGCCTATCCTCCACGAGTTTACTCCCGACCAAATTCATAACATCGTCAATCATTCAGAAGCCAAGCTGCTCTTCGTGGGCGACGTCGTGGCAAAGACGATTGATCCTGACGCCATGCCTGGGCTCGAGGCCATTGTCCATCTGCCCGACTTCTCGCTGTTGGTGTCGCGAAGGGAAGAAATCACCTATGCCCGCGAGCATCTGAATCAGCTCTTCGGCGATAAGTATCCGAAGTATTTCCGCAAGGAGCACGTGCATTACTATGAGGACAGCCCCGAGGAACTGGCGCTCATCAACTACACCAGCGGCACCACGGGCTTCTCGAAGGGCGTGATGCTGCCTTATCGTGCCTTGTGGGGCAACCTCGACTTCGCCCTCACCGAACTGGGCAATATCGTGAAGCCCGGCACCAACATGGTGTCTATCCTGCCCATGGCCCACATGTATGGACTCGCCTTCGAGTTCATCTTCCCCTTCTGTCATGGCATTCATACCTATTATCTTACGCGTCTGCCCAGCCCTTCGCTCATTGCGCAGGCCTATGCCGAGATACAGCCGTCGCTGGTCATTGCCGTGCCGATGATTGTAGAGAAAATCATCCGCAAGCGCGTGTTCCCGAAGATTCAGAACAACAGCGTGCGCCTGCTGCTGAAGATGCCGGTGGTGAGCAAGAAGGTGAAGCAGATGATCTGCGAGCAGGTGTACAACGCCTTCGGCGGCAAGGCCTACGAGATTATCATCGGCGGAGCAGCCCTCAATCAGGAGGTAGAAGAATTCCTGAAGAGCATCGAGTTCCCGTTCACCGTTGGTTTCGGAGCCACCGAGTGTGCGCCGCTCATCAGCTATAGCGACTATAAGGAGTTTGTGCCGAAGTCGTGCGGACGTGCTATATATAATATGGAGGTGAAGATCGACAGCTCCGATCCCGAAAACGTGCCAGGCGAGATTCTGGCCCGAGGCACCAACGTCATGCTGGGCTACTACAAGAACGAGGAGGCCACAGCCCAGGCTCTCGACAGCGAGGGCTGGTACCACACGGGCGACCTCGGCCTGATGGATGCCGATGGCAACATCTTCATCAAGGGCCGCTCGAAGAACATGCTGCTGGGTTCCAATGGACAGAACATCTATCCCGAGGAGATTGAGGACAAGCTGGCCTCGATGGCCATGGTCAGCGAGTGTGTCGTCGTTCAGAAGGGCGACCAGCTCGTCGGACTCGTCTATCCCGATATGGAGGAGACTGAGAACATGGGCTTCAGCCGCGAGGACCTGGAGAACATCATGGAGCAGAACCGTCAGGAACTCAACTCCCAACTGCCGCCGTTCAGCAAGCTCTCGGCCATCGTGCTGCGCGATGAAGAGTTTGAGAAGACGCCCAAGAAGAGCATCAAGCGCTACTTATACCAAAACACAATCTAAGACCAAAAAACAAACAACGACATATGGAATCCATACCAAGTTTTAACGAACTTATCGAGAAAAGCATCATTGCCAACTGGGACCGTGATGCCCTTACCGACTTTCGGGGAGCAACGCTGCAATATCATGACGTGGCTCGCAAGATAGAGAAACTGCATATTATGTTTGAGAACAGCGGTGTTGTGAAGGGCGACAAGATTGCTCTTTGCGGTCGCAACTGCGCCAACTGGGCTGCCGCCTATCTGGCCGTGCTGACCTATGGCGCCGTGGCTGTCCCCATCCTGCATGAGTTTATGCCTGATCAGGTGCACAACATCGTCAACCACAGCGATTCCAAGCTGCTCTTCGTGGGCGACGTCGTGGCTACGACCATCGACGCGACCAAGATGCCAGGACTGGAGGGAATCATCAATATTCCAGACTATTCGCTGCTGCTCTCGCGCACCGACAAACTCACTTATGCCCGCGAGCACCTGAACGAGATGTTCGGACGGAAGTTCCCGAAGTATTTCCGCAAGGAGCACGTGCATTACTATCGCGAGGAGAGCCCCAACCAGTTGGCGCTCATCAACTACACCAGCGGTACCACGGGCTTCTCGAAGGGTGTGATGATACCTTTCCGCGCCCTTTGGTCGAACTTCGATTTCGCCTGTAAGGTGATGGGAAAGCATCTTGAGAAAAACAACAACGTCATCAGCATCCTTCCTCTGGCCCATATGTACGGTATGGCCTTCGAGTTTACCTACGAGATTCTGATGGGTAAGCACGTCTTCTTCCTCAACCGCATTCCCAGCCCCAGCATCATTGCCCAGGCCTTTGCTGAGATTAAGCCTGCCATCATCATTGCCGTGCCGCTCATCATTGAGAAAATTATCAAGAAGAAGGTGTTCCCGAAGATTCAGAACAACCGTATGCGGCTGTTGCTCAACATGCCCGTCATCAGCACGCGCGTCAACGAGCGCATCTGTCAGGAAGTGCGTAATGCCTTCGGCGGCCAGTTCTATGAGATTATCGTCGGTGGTGCTGCCTTCAATAATGAAGTCGAGCAGTTCCTGAAGCGCATTAACTTCCCCTACACCGTAGGCTATGGCGCCACGGAGTGCGCCCCCATCATCTGCTACGCCCCGTGGGACGAGTTTGTGGCAGGTTCCTGCGGTAGGGCCGCTCTGCATATGGAGGTGAAGATCAAGAGCCCCGACCCAGCTCATGTGCCGGGCGAAATCTTGGCGCGTGGCTTGAATGTCATGTTGGGTTACTATAAGAACGAAGAAGCCACCCGCGAGACCATCGACAGCGAGGGCTGGTACCACACGGGCGACCTCGGCCTGATGGATGCCGATGGCAACGTCTTCATCAAGGGCCGCTCGAAGAACATGCTGCTTGGCTCCAACGGCCAGAACATCTATCCTGAGGAAATTGAGGACAAACTGAACTCGATGGCGATGGTCAGCGAGAGCGTGGTCATCCAGCGTGGCGACCAGCTTGTAGGGCTCGTCTATCCTGACTTCGACGAGGCCAAGACCATGAACTTCAGCCGCGAGGACCTGAAGAACATCATGGAGCAGAACCGCCAGGAACTGAATGCCGTGCTGCCTGCCTACTGCAAACTCTCGGCCATCCAGCTACACGAAGAGGAGTTTGCCAAGACGCCCAAGAAGAGCATCAAACGCTATCTCTATACGGAATGAACCTGAGGCGTGCCGTCATCATTCCGTGGCTCGCAGCCTTTGCCGTTCTCGCCTTTTTTGCATCATGCCGGAACGGCAGTTCTTCCGCCACTGTTGGCAATAGTGGTGACACCCTGCGTGGCGACACGATAGCCATGCGCTATGCCCGCCACATCACGATGGTACGCTATGGCGACCGCCTGCTCGTAGAACTTCTCGACCCTTGGCACCCGGGGCGCGTGCTCCGTCGCTACTGGTTTGGGCGGCAGGGTATTCAGCTGCCCCTGAGACGTTGCGTCGTTTTCAACACAGCCCATGCCTCGCTGCTCGGTATGCTCGGCGCTACCGACCGGATAGCAGGCGTGGCCGACCGGAAGTATATGCAGCTGCCCAGTCTGCAGCAACGGGTGGAAAAGGGGCTCGTGGCCGACTGCGGCGACAGCATGTCGCCCGACGTCGAACTCATGGCGGGCCTGCAACCTGACGCCGTGTGGCTCTCGCCTTTCGAGAACAGCGGTGGCTATGGTCGCCTTGAGCAACTGGGCATCCCCATCATCGAATGTGCCGACTATATGGAAACGTCGCCGCTGGGCCGTGCCGAGTGGATGCGTTTCTATGGCCTGCTGGTAGGACGACAGGCCGAGGCCGACTCTTTGTTCAGCGTGGTCGAACACGCCTATCTCTCCCTTCGTGACTCCATTGCCCGCCTTGCCCGAGGTGAGGCCCGTCGTCCGTCGATGCTCACCGAGCGCCTCACGGGCAGCACTTGGTATGTGGCAGGCGGCCGCAGCACTGTGGGACGCCTCATTGCCGATGCCGGCGGGCGCTATCCGTGGGCTGCCGACGACCATAGCGGTAGCCTGCCGCTGTCGCTCGAGGCTGTACTCGATGTGGCGGCCGATGCCGATGTCTGGGCTTTCAACGACTCCCACCGACCGCCGCTCACCTACACTCGCCTGCGGGCCGAGCATGCGGGCTATGCTCAGATAGAAGCTTTTCGCAGGCAAAATGTTTACTTTGTCAATTCTATGCAAGTGCCTTATTTTGAAGAAGTTGCCTTTCGGCCAGACTGGCTGCTGCGCGACTACGCTATCATGCTCCATCCCCAGTGGGCGCTGGGGCGCTTGCGCTATTTCGTAAAACTATCCCCATCGCCATGAGCCGCACTAGTATCTGCTTTCTGCTCCTGCTCGCGTCGCTCGTCGTGCTCTGCGCGCTGAGTCTCTTTGTGGGTTCGGCTTCCATTCCGGCAGCCGACGTATTGTCGATACTGCTCGGCACTCCTTCTGACAATTCTGCCTGGCAGTTCATCGTGCTCTCCTCGCGCCTGCCCGCCATGCTCACAGCGTTGCTCTGCGGGGCGGCGCTGGCCGTCAGCGGTCTGCTCCTCCAGACAGCATTCCGCAATCCGCTGGCTGGTCCTGGCATTTTCGGTATCACCAACGGAGCAGCCCTCGGCGTGGCGCTCGTCATGTTGTTGCTGGGCGGTTCAGTCATGTCGGCTGTTGCCTCGTTGCCCGGTTTCCTGGCCGTGTTGCTATCAGCTTTCCTGGGTGCTATGCTTGTTACATTGTTGTTGCTCGTTCTCTCGGCCTGGGTACGTTCTAATGTCATGTTGCTCATCGTCGGTATCATGGTGGGCTATCTCTCCTCTTCTGCCATCGCCTTGCTCAACTATGCCGCCACCGAGGAGGGCGTGCGCTCCTACATGGTGTGGGGGCTGGGCTCCTTTGAGGGTGTGCCCATGTCACTCATGCCCCTCTTTTCGGCCACCGTTGTGCTGTCGCTCGCAGCCGCTTTCGTGCTGGCTAAACCACTCAATGCCCTGCTGCTGGGCGAACGCTATGCCGACAGCCTGGGCATTGCCACGCGGCGCGTGCGTAGTGAGTTGTTGTTCGTTAGTGGCATGCTGGCTGCCGTGGCTACTGCTTTTTGTGGCCCTATAGCCTTCATTGGACTCGCCGTGCCGCATGTGGCGCGTCTCCTTCTGGGCACTCAGAACCATCGCCAACTGTTGCCCGCCACGCTGCTCGTCGGAGCGCTCACGGCTGTAGCTTGCCACGTGGCAAGCGGACTGCTGGGCCGGTTGGGCTCGGCGGTGCCCATCAATGCACTGACGCCACTCGTCGGTGCTCCCGTCATCATCTACGTTATTTTGAAAGGAAAATAGTGCTTCAGCATAAGATTAACATGAATTGCCCCTAAAAACTGCAAATGGAATCACCCACACCGTTCGAACGCTACTGGCAACAAAACCGCCAGCGCTTACTGCAAGAAAATCCCGATTATCGCGCCGTCGTCGATGGCTACAAAATGCGCACTGGTGCCGACTGGCTACTGTTTGCCATGCCCGTTGTGGCAGCTTTGCTCGTTTTCGACTGGAGTCCTTTCCAGCGCGAACTGCTCAACTGGCTGCTCTCGGCCTTTGTTGCTATCGTCAGTTTTGCCCTTTGCGTGGCCGTGAAGTCATGGCTGTCCGGCGCCCGTCCTCTGAGCGAAATCGAGGCTGAGGTGAAGGAGCAGGCGCGCCGCGAGTTTGAAAAGTCAAGCAAGGGCGCATAATATTGACAGGATTGCTGGGGCTGTGGCGTCAGACGTAGATGAGGTCGGTCATGACGCTGTCGCTGACGAAAAGCCCTTGGCGCGTAAGACGCAGGGCAGTACCTGAGGGAGTGTCGGCAAGCGTGAGAAGGCCTGCCTGAAGGGCACGGCGGGCGCTCTTCAGCAGATGTTGGCGGAAGGGTGAGGATACGCTGTCGACGGCAATTCCTTCGCGGGTGCGAAGGGCTGTGGCAATGAGGTCGTTATATCGTGTGGCGGCATCGATGGGTTCGCCTTCAGAAGGCAGACGGCCTTGCTCGATGGCAAGGACATAGCGGCTGAGATGGCTGACGTTCCACGAGCGCGATTGCCGGTCGTAGCTGTGGGCAGCGGCTCCGATGCCGAGGTAGGGCTCTTCGTGCCAGTAGCTGCTGTTGTGGCGCGAACGATAGCCGGGCAGCGCCCAGTTTGAAATCTCGTAGTGGTCGTAGCCTGCGGCAGCGAGGCGGTCGATAAGCAATTCGTACATCTGGCGCGACGTCTCGTCGGCCTCATTCTCTATTTCCAATTCTCCTTTTTCTATTCTCTTAAAAAGCACCGTGCCCGGCTCTATGGTGAGTGCGTAGGCTGAGAGGTGTTGTGGACGTAGGGTCAGCGCATGGCTCACGTCTGTCTCCCATTGGGCAAGCGTCTGACTGGGAAATCCGAACATCAGGTCGATGCTGATGTTGCTGATGCCAGACTGGCGCAGCAGGCTAACGGCGCTGTCAACCTGTGCTGCTGTGTGACGTCGGCCCAGAAAGCGCAGCCGCTGGTCGCTGAACGTCTGAGCACCCAGCGACACGCGGTTGACGGGCAGCAGACGAAGTGTCTGGCAGAAGGCTGGCGTGACGTCGTCGGGGTTGCATTCGAGGGTGACCTCGCGGAGTGCCGACACGTCGTATATCTCTTCAATACATGCGAAGAGTCGCTGCAGGTTTTCGCGTGAGAGCAGCGAGGGCGTGCCGCCGCCGAGGTAGATGGTGGACAGGGGCTGGTCCGACGGGCGCATGCGCATTTCGCTGCAGAGGGCATCGACGTAGCGGTCTTGCCACGCTGGGGCGAGCGTGGTGGAGAAGAAAGCGCAGTAGATGCAGCGGCTGCGGCAGAAGGGTATGTGAATGTAGAGTCCGGCCATTACAGAGTGCAAAATTACTAAAAAGTCATAATAGAACGAATGTTTTCGGAAAAAGATTTGGCTGTTTCGCCAAAATTGTGTAATTTCGACGGCTGAAAACTCAAGAAACTTAAATAACCTAAAAACCAAAAAAGAAAATGAAAGTTTATCAGACGAACGAAATCAAGAACATCGCGCTGATTGGCAGTGCGGGTTCCGGCAAGACTACTCTTGCCGAGGCAATGCTTTTTGAGAGTGGTATAATCAAGCGCCGTGGCACTGTGGAGCAGAAGAACACGGTGAGTGACTATTTCCCTGTGGAACAGGAGTATGGCTATTCGGTATTCTCCACTGTTTTCCACACCGAGTGGAACGGCAAAAAGCTGAATATTATTGACTGCCCGGGTTCGGACGACTTCGTAGGCGGTGCTATCACTGCACTGAACGTCACCGATCAGGCTGTCATTCTTATTAATGGTACATACGGCCCCGAGGTGGGCACGATGAATGCCTTCCGCAACACGGAGAAGCTGAAGAAGCCAGTGATTTTCCTGCTGAACCAGTTGGATAAGGACAACTGCGACTTCGACCTGATACTCTCGAATATGCGCGACGTCTATGGACCGAAGGTGGTGCCTGTGCAGTTCCCCGTGGCTACCGGCCCTGGCTTCAACTCTATCATCGACGTGCTCATTATGAAGAAACTGACCTGGAAGCCTGAGGGTGGTGCTCCCACGATTGAAGATATCCCCGCCGAATATGCCGACAAGGCTCAGGAGATGCATGAAGCTCTTGTTGAGGCTGCCGCTGGTAACGACGACACGCTGATGGAGAAGTTCTTCGATACGATGGAGCTTTCGGAGGACGAGATGCGTGTAGGTATCCGCAAGGGTCTCGTTACGCGCAGCATCTTCCCGCTGTTCTGCGTATGCGCTGGCAAGGACATGGGTGTTCGCCGTCTGATGGAGTTCCTGGGCAATGTTGTTCCTTTCGTGAGCGATATGCCGAAGGTGAAGAACACCGCTGGCGAAGAGATTGCTCCCGACAGCAACGGCCCCGAGTCGCTCTTCTTCTTCAAGACTGGTATGGAGCCTCACATCGGTGAGGTGAGCTACTTCAAGGTGATGAGCGGAAGCGTGAAGGCTGGCGACGACCTGACCAACGTAGACCGCGGCTCGAAGGAGCGCATGGGTCAGCTCTACGCTTGCGCCGGTGCAAACCGCGTGCCCGTGGACGAGCTGAAGGCTGGCGACATCGGCTGCACCGTGAAGCTGAAGGATGTGAAGACGGGCAACACGCTGAACGCCAAGGACGTGGAGTGGAAGTTCGACTTCATCAAGTATCCTAACTCGAAGTATTCGCGCGCCATTAAGCCCGTCAGCTCTTCCGACATGGAGAAGATGATGGCCGCCGTGCTGAAGATGCGTCAGGAAGATCCCACATGGGTTGTTGAGCAGTCGAAGGAGTTGCGCCAGACCATTATCCACGGTCAGGGCGAGTTCCACCTGCGCACACTGAAGTGGCGTCTGGAGAACAACGAGAAGATTCCCGTGGAGTATGTTGAGCCGAAGATTCCTTATCGTGAGACCATCTCGAAGATGGCACGTGCCGACTATCGTCATAAGAAGCAGTCGGGTGGTAGCGGCCAGTTCGGTGAGGTCCACCTGATTCTGGAGCCTTACACCGAAGGTATGCCCGATCCCACGTCGTTCAAGATCAACGGTCAGGAGTTCAAGATGAACATCAAGGGCAAGGAAGAAATCGACCTGGAGTGGGGCGGCAAGCTCGTCTTCATCAACTCTGTGGTGGGTGGTGCCATCGACGCACGCTTCATGCCCGCTATCCTGAAGGGTATCATGGAGCGTATGGAGCGCGGTCCGCTCACGGGTTCTTATGCCCGCGACGTACGTGTCATCGTCTACGACGGTAAGATGCACCCAGTGGACTCTAACGAACTTTCGTTCATGCTGGCAGCCCGCAATGCTTTCTCGGCAGCCTTCAAGGAGGCAGGCCCGAAGGTGCTGGAGCCTATCTTCGATCTCGAGGTGCTCGTGCCCGCCGACTACATGGGCGACGTGATGAGCGACCTGCAGGGACGCCGCGCCATTATCATGGGTATGGACTCTGAGTCGGGCTATCAGAAGCTGTCGGCCAAGATTCCTCAGAAGGAGCTGGCCAACTACTGCATCGCCCTGAGTTCGCTCACTGGTGGTCGCGCTTCGTTCACCACGAAGTTCGCCAGCTACGAGCTCGTGCCGAACGACATCCAGCAGGCTCTTATCGCTGCTCACGAGGCAGAGGAGAAGGAAGAGGACTAATCCTCCTCCTCTCTTTCACCCCTTATACAATAAAGAAGCAGGATGCGAAAGACGTCGCATCCTGCTTCTTTGTTTTGCTTATTGGAAGGTTGTGGCTCAATTATATTTTCATTCCACAATTCTCAATTCCCCCTCCGGGTCCTTGTCGAGGCGGATGGTGTCGCCTGGCTTCAGGTTGCCGTCGATGAGGCGCTCACATACCAAGTCCTCGATGTAGGTCTGGATGGCACGCTTCAGCGGGCGTGCACCAAACTGCACGTCGTAGCCCTTCGTAGCCACAAATTCTTTGGCGGCATCACTGATGTCGAGCTTGTAGCCAAGCGCCTCGAAACGCTGGTAGAGCCCGCGCAGTTCGATGTCGACGATGCGCTTGATGGCCTCTAAGTCCAGTTGGTCGAAGGTCACAATCTCGTCGAGGCGGTTCAGGAACTCAGGAGCGAACTGCTTCGAAAGCGCTTTCTGGATGATGGAACGTGCATATTCCTTATCGCGATCGTCAATGCTCAGCCCCATGCGTCCGCCAGCGGTGAATCCCACGCCGCGGCCAAACTCCTTCAGCTGGCGTGTACCGGCGTTGGAAGTCATGATGATCACCGTGTTGCGGAAGTCGATGAGGCGTCCGTTGCCATCGGTCAGTCTACCTTCATCGAGCACCTGCAGCAACATGTTGTAAACGTTCGGGTGAGCCTTCTCTATCTCGTCGAGTAGTACGATGGAGTAGGGCTTGCGGCGCACACGCTCCGTGAGCTGTCCTCCCTCCTCATAACCCACGTATCCCGGAGGCGCACCGATGAGGCGCGACGTATTGAATGCTTCGGTGTATTCACTCATGTCGATTCGGATGAGCGAGTCGGCTGAGCCGAACATAAATTCGGCGAGTTTCTTGGCCAAGTAGGTCTTGCCGACACCTGTGGGACCGAGGAACATAAACACGCCGATGGGGTGGTTGGGCTCGCGCAGTCCCACGCGGTTGCGCTGGATAGCTTTCGTTATCTTTTCGATGGCTGCATCCTGGGCAATGACGGCCTGCTTCAATGCTTCTGCCATGCCTTTCAGGCGGATGCCTTCCGACTCGGCCATGCGCTGCACAGGCACACCCGTCATCATTGATACCACGTCGGCCACATCCTGTTCGGTCACAGTCTCACGCGTGCTGGCATCGCCCTGCGTCCATTGCTTCTGCAGTTCGGCCATTTCCTTCTCGAGTTGCATCTGTCGGTCGCGGTAGCCGGCAGCCAACTCAAAGTTCTGGTTGCTCACAGCGTTCTGCTTCTTCTCCTTGATGAAGGCTATCTCCTTTTCCTTCTCGATGATTGACGGCGGCACTTCGGCGTGCTGCAAGTGCACGCGCGAGCCCGTCTCGTCGAGGGCGTCGATGGCCTTGTCGGGGAAGTGGCGATCGCTGACGTAGCGATCGGTCAGTCTGACGCAAGCCTGCAAGGCCTCGTCGGTATAGTTGACGTGGTGATGCTCCTCATAACGGTCTTTGATGTTATGCAGAATCTGCAAGGTCTCCTCGGCCGTAGTCGGCTCCACGATAACCTTCTGGAATCGGCGCTCCAGGGCACCGTCTTTCTCGATGCTGTTGCGATACTCGTCGAGTGTCGTGGCACCGATACACTGAATGGTGCCGCGGGCCAAAGCCGGCTTCATGATGTTGGCTGCATCCATGCTGCCCGGTGTCGAACCGGCACCAATCATCGTGTGAATCTCGTCGATGAAGACGATGACGTCAGTGTTCTGTTCGAGTTCTTTGATCAGTGCCTTGATGCGCTCCTCGAACTGGCCACGATACTTCGTGCCAGCTACGATGGAGGTCATGTCGAGATTCACGAGTCGCTTGCCAAAAAGCACGGGCGACGTGCGGCGGCGTGCAATGAGTTGTGCCAGTCCTTCTACGATGGCACTCTTGCCCACACCTGGCTCGCCGATGAGAATAGGGTTGTTCTTCTTGCGACGGCACAGGATTTCGACAACGCGTTGCATCTCGCGCTCGCGTCCCACCACGGGGTCGAGTTTTCCGTCGAGTGCCAGCTGTGTCAGGTCGGTCGAGAAGTTGTCAAGCACCGGTGTCTTCGAGTTGCCGTTCTTCTGCTTGGTGGCAGTCTGAGTGCCAGCCGAAGAAGCCTGCGACCCGTTGCCGGGGACAGACGTTTCGTCTTCCTCTTCTTCGTCGGGCAGGCCTATGCCGTTCTGTGTGGGCAGGGCTTGCGATTTCAAACTCTTGATGGTCTCGTCGTATGTCATGTTATTGTTCTCCAGAATTTCTTTAGCTCCGTTTGTAATAGAATCATGCATGATGGCCAGCAGCAGATGCTCCGTATCCACCACTTGCGTATGTTGTATGCGTGCTTCGAGAACTGCCAGTTTTAGAATGTTGCTGGCACGCTCGTTAAGCACCAGTTCCCTCGCTGTCAGCGGCTGGTCGGTGCTTTCTTCCCGCACGCGGTCTTCCAGTTCCTGTTTCATAGCCTGCAGGTCGACGCCCTGACGCTGGAAGAGGCTTCTCAGGCGTGGACTGTTGTCGCGCAAGATGCCTAGCAGCAGATGTTCGGGTCCGACCGTCCGGCTGGCCAGACGGTTGGCTTCCTCGCGGCTGAAGGCAAGAACCTGCGATACGGCGGCTGAAAATTGGTTGGTCATTCTTGAAAAGTGCTAATACCTCGTTAATACTGATAATATCTCCTGAAACAAAAAAGCAAAAAGCGTGCCAACTTTTTTATTTCGCCTTTCGCTCGGCTTCCTGCTGCTCAATGGAGCCGTAGGCATAGTAGAGTACCGAGACAAACCACATCTCGAGCAGCAGCATGAGCAGCGTTGTCAGTGCAATGGTGGCAGCCATCAGCCAAACAAACGAGGCAGGCAGCCCTGCGGCGTCGCCCATCATCAGACCTTGCATCGAGAGGCTTTGGGCAATGCTCAGCACAATCAGTGGCATGAGGGCGATGAGGGCAATGAAGGTCAGGATGAGGCCCGTGATGAGAAAGAGAACAAACAGCATGCCCCAGTGGCGCAGCCCTTTTTTCAGCGACGGCCAGAACGATTTCTTGATGCTGATGTCTTCCACGATATATTTCATGACGAAGAAGTAGTAAGGCAGTCCGAACACCACTGCCACCAGCATGAAGAGCAGCGCAACGGCCCCGAGTGCGTAGAGCGTGTAGGGCGCCAGCGACGGTACCGAGGCAAAGAGTCCCCAGACGAAGCCTCCGATGGCACCGGCGGCAAAGTTGAGGAGCAAACTGAGCAACAGCAGCTTCAGCACTTTCGTCAGGTTGGCGCGCGAGTCTTTTTCGTTGAAGAAGGCAAACACCCGCGTGGCCATCCAAACTCCTGCCAAGAGAATCAGCAGCGGGCTGACAAACCGCACATAGGGCACGTAGCAGCAGCCAGTGGCAACCGACACACACAGCGCAGGCAACCACAGCCTGCGCACCATGCGGCTCAGGTTGGCATTGAAGAATTTGTTGCCAGCCTTCACACAGGCGGCAGCACTACGGGTCTTATAAAGTTCCTGTTTCATGTTGTTTCGTTGTTTTGTTTTTTAGATTGGGCGATGAGCCTGCCGTCTGAACTCGGCACAGGTAATAGCTGTGGCAATGGCAACGTTCAGGCTGTCGGCCGTCTCACGACCTTCGGGGTAGTTTGGGATGAGTAGCCGATGTGTCACCTTGTCAGCAATGGCAGGCGAGATGCCTTTCCCCTCGTTGCCCATGACGATGAGTCCTCGCGCCGACAGCGTCTGCCGGTAGATGTCGTCGCCGTCGAGCAACGTGCCGTAGACGGGAGTCCCCGCAGGCAGCGAGTCGATGAGCGTCGAGAGGTCGGTATATATTATATGTACGCGCGCAATGCTCCCCATCGTTGCCTGCACCACCTTCGGATTGTAGGCGTCGGCCGTGTCGAGGCTGCAGTAGATGGTGCCAATGCCAAACCAGTCGGCAATGCGGATGATGGTACCGAGATTGCCGGGATCCTGCACGCCGTCGAGCGCCAGTCGCAGTTCGTCGTCGGCCGTGCTGGGGTGGGGCAGCGCCGTCTCAAACACCGCCAGCACCTGCTGCGGGTGTTGCAGGAAACTCAGTTTCCGCAGTTCGTCGTCGCTCACCTCCGTCAGCGTTCCCCATCGTTGTGCCGAAGTGTTGGCAGACTGTTGGCTGATCCATTCACGCGTGGCAAACACCTCGCGGGCGGGAGCCACGGCCAGCAGGTCGCCCACCACCTTCGGACCTTCGGCCACGAAGACGCCCTCCTGCCGACGGTATTTCTTTTGCTCCAGCGAGCGTATGTATTTCAGTTTCGCTTTGCTGATCATCGGTTGCAAAGGTACTAAAAAGTTGAGAGTTTAGAGTTGAGAGTTTAGAGTTTTTTCAAAAAAGCATCTTTCCTTTAACTTCTTTAACTTCTTTCGCTCGGAAATGAAAACGAAACATTGCTTTTCTTTTTGCATTTCGCATACTTATTCGTCATTTTGTCTTCGCCTAAATTACTTTCATTCGGAAAAACTCAAATAATATTTGGTTTTTCACTCACTTATTCGTAATTTTGACATTCGTCGAAATTACTTTCATTCGGAAAAACTCAAATAATATTTGGTTTTTCACTCACTTATCCGTAATTTTGCGACAAAAGTCGCGAACTTATTCCATTTCGGCATAAAAAATAAACACGTTTCTTTTGTTCTGCTCTCAATTTTTCGTAATTTTGCGCCGTGAATCATTACAAAGGGTTTCAGACAGCGCTACTCGGAGTCGTCGCGATAGTCCTGACGGCGTGTTCCGCCACAAAGTTTGTGCCGGAAGGCGAGCATATGCTCACTGCCGTCGAAATCAAGTCGGAGCCGAAGGGCTTCAACGTGTCGCGCCTTGAACCCTACATCCAGCAGAAAGCCAACAGCAAATGGTTTTCGCTGTTCAAGATTCCCCTTGGCACTTACTCGCTCTCCGGTCGCGACACCACGAAGTGGGTCAACCGCACGCTGCGTCGCATCGGCGAGGCTCCCGTGCTTTTCGACACGCTTCAGGCGCAACGCTCGCTGGACGACCTGCGCACCGCCATGCGCAACATGGGCTATCTGCATTCCGACGCCGAACTCACGACAAAGGTGAAGGGCCGCAAGCTGAAAGCCATCTACACGCTCCATCCCGGACCACCTTACGACATTCGCCACGTCAGCTACGACATCAGCGACGAGCGCATAGCCCAGCTTCTGGAGCGCGAAGACAACAAGAGCCTTGCCTTGCACGAGGGTGACCCGTTCACCGTGGACCGCCTCGATGCCGAGCGCAAACGACTGACCACGTTCCTGTTGAACCGTGGCTACTATCGTTTCAACAAAGATTTTATTTCGTTCTCAGCCGATTCGGCATCAGGCAGCAACCTAATCGACCTGACGCTCCATCTGGCACGTTACCGCGCCAACAATTCCTCGCCCGAACAGCAGCATCCGCAGTTCACCGTGCGCAACGTGCGCTTCCTGGGAGGCGGACTGCGCCGCAAGACGCTGGAGAACAACACTGCCATACAGCCCGGACAGCCCTTCAGCAGTGCCGACCTGCAGCGCACTTACAATAACTTCTCGCGCCTGCAAGCCGTGAAGTACACAAACATCCGCTACACTGAGGTGCCTGCCGACACGCTGGCCGACTCTGCCACCGAGGGCGACGGCCTTTTGGATTGCGACATTCAACTCACGATGAACAAGCCTTCCACGCTGGCCTTCCAGCCCGAGGGCACCAACACCGCAGGCGACTTTGGTGCCGCAGCGTCGCTCACTTACGAGAATCGCAACCTCTTCCGCGGTTCCGAGGTGCTCAGCGTACAGCTACGTGCCGCCTTCGAGGCCATTACCGGACTTGAGGGCTATCAGAACGAAGATTACGAGGAATATGGCCTGGAGACCAAACTCGTCTTCCCACGCATGGTGGCGCCCTTCCTCTCCCGCAACTTCACCCGCCGCAGCACTGCCACCAGCGAAATCTCGCTGACCTACGACCTGCAGAACCGGCCCGAGTTCCATCGTCGCGTCTTCTCAACTGCCTGGCGTTACCGTTGGAACCATCCCGACCGCCACTTGCAGTATCGCTTCGACCTGCTCGACTTGAACTACGTCCACATGCCCAAGATCAGCGATACGTTTAAGCGCGAATACCTTGACAGCGTCAGCAATCGCAATGCCATCCTGCGCTATAACTACGAGGACCTGCTCATCATGAAGATAGGTTTCGGCCTGACCTACACCCACGGCCACCACGCCCTGCGTGCCAACGTCGAAACCTCGGGCAATCTGCTCTCGGCCGTCTCACATGCCGCCCGGTTCCATCAGAACCAGAATGGGCAGTACACGTTCCTCGGTATTGCCTATGCCCAATACGTGAAGTTCGACTTCGACTACACTCACCTGTGGCAGTTCGACACCCACAACCAACTCGTGGCGCATGCCGACTTCGGCATTGCCTGGCCCTACGGCAACAGCACCGTGCTGCCCTTCGAGAAGCGCTACTTCTCGGGCGGTGCCAACTCGGTGCGCGGATGGAGCGTGCGCGGATTGGGACCGGGCTCGTTCCGTGGTACCGACGGCCGCATCGACTTCATCAACCAGACGGGCGATATGAAGCTCGACCTCAACCTCGAATACCGCACCTTCCTCTTCTGGAAGTTCAATGGAGCTGCCTTCATCGATGCGGGCAACATTTGGACGCTGCGCAACTATGCCGAACAGCCCGGCGGACAGTTCCGCCTCGACAAGTTCTACGAGCAGTTGGCCGTGGCCTACGGTTTGGGCCTGCGCCTCAACTTCGACTACTTCATCCTGCGTTTCGACATGGGCATGAAGGCCATCAACCCCGCCTACCGCGACGCCCACGAGCATTATGCCATCCTGCATCCCCGCTTCAGCCGCGACTTCCAGTTCCATTTCGCCGTAGGACTTCCCTTCTGATTCTTTCTCTCATGTGTCCTTTGCCTGAAGGCTTGTCACTCTATTATTGCCTTCTTGTCACCCTTTCAGCGATGCAAAATGTCAAGAAAACTTGCCTGTTAACCCCCTTGTAGAATTGAATATTTTCGATTGAAAAATTTTTTTTTGGAAATACGGCCGTATTTCGGGTGGTTTGTTAACTTATTGTGGTTCAGGCGTTTAGCTATTTAAGGCCTTCTGTTGCTTACGTTTAGAGTATGTAGAGCATAGATATAGAGGCTATAGACCTATGGTCTGGAGTATGTAACTCAATGAGTTGTAGCATACAGCTCATTGAGATAGAGGGTCTGGACCATAGGTTTAGTGGGTCTGGAGCTTTGGTACGGAGGGTCTGGAACCATGAAAAAGCCCCCACATCCGGCCGGATGAGGGGGCTTGTGAGTGTTTCACGCTTCTATTTCAATGTTTCACGCGGAGGTCTTTTTGTCGGATTTTTTCAGATAGTGGCGTGCCACGAGGATGATGGCTGCGAGTGCCACGAGGCCCAGGATGACAATCTTGATGTAGTGGCCGTAGCGGGTCAGGCTGTCGTAGAGTTGCTCCTGCGGCACGATGGTGTGCATGTACCAGCCCAGGGCGGCGAGCACCGAGTGCCAGAGTCCGGCGCCGATGGTGGTGTAGAGCAGGAATTTCCAGTAGCCCATGCGTGCCATACCGGCAGGAATGGAGATGAGATGGCGAATGACGGGCACGAAGCGTCCGGTCAGCGTGGCCACGATGCCGTGGCGGTTGAAGTAGCGCTCGCTCTTCTCCACTTTCTCCTGGTTGAGCAGGCAGAGGTGGCCCCAGCGGCTGTTGGCAAAGCGGTAGATGATGGGGCGGCCCAGATAGCGGCCTGCAAAGTAGTTGATGGTGGCTCCGCAGTCGGCACCGAGCGTGGAGGCCAGGATGACGAGCCACACGTCGAGATGGCCGCCGGCAGCGAAGTAGGCGGCTGGCGGCACGACGAACTCAGAGGGCACGGGGATGACGGTGCTCTCGAGAAGCATGAGGAACCAAATCCAATAGTAGTTGAGATGTTCGAGGATGAACTGATAGAATTCCATTTTCTTTTTTAACTATTCATTACTTATTAAATAATTGTAGTAGTCCTTCGCTTCTACGTCGGGAGGGAAGAGTTCGGAAAGCACGAGCTGGGCTTCGGCAAGATTCTTCTCGCAGGCCAGACGTACGTTCTCGATGAACTCGTCGCGACGTCCGAGGGCGTGGCAGCACAGTGCCTCGTAGGCATAGCCGTCGGTGCGCGTCTGGTCGGAGGTCTCATGGAGGAGTTGGAACATGCGGTAGGACTGCTGGTAGAAGCCGAGGTCGTAGATGGAGATGGCGATGCGCAGCAGGATGCGTGGTGCTGCCTTCGACTGGCTGATGGCGCGGCTGTAGCAGCGCTGTCCCTCGTCGTAGCGCCCGCTCTCGATGAGCAGGTGGCCGCGCATGACGAGCACTTCGCACTCATCGGCCAGCGGCGAGCGGGCCATGAGGTCGAGGTAGTGGAGGGCCTCGTCGGTCAGCCCTTTCTGCGAGAGGGCGAAGGCCAGTTCCTGATAGATGTCGAGTTGGCCGGCGGTGCCGGGCTTCACGACCTGCTCGGCGCGCCGCAGGTGGTCGATGCCCTCGTCGATGAGGTTCTCGTTCATGCAGCAGATGCCCTGATAGAGTTCGCCTGTTTCTTCGCCGGGATAGAGCTGGGCATAGCGGCGGTAGAACTCGCGTGCGTCGTGGTAGTTGCCCAGGCTGAAGAGCCCGTTGGCCTTGTTGAGGATGGCCTCGGCGTCGTCGGGATTGATGGCGATGGAAAACTCGCTGCTCTGGATGGAGTCGCGAATGTTGCCATGCATGAGTTGCGTGGAAGCCAAGTGGTTCCAGTAAGGAGTGGAGTAGGGGTCGCTGTCGATGAGTTCGTTGAAGATGCGCTCGCTCTCCTCGTAGTTGCCGCGGTTCATGGCAATGCGTCCGCGCAGTTCCTTGTAGTCGGCGGCGTCGAAATCGGTGGAGAGTTGCAGCCAGCGGTAGGCCAGTTCCCACTGCTGATAGTCGGCAAAGATGCCAGTGGCGTCGATGATGAAGTCTTCGCGCTCGTCGTCGTAGAGCGAGTCGAGGATGCCTGTGAGATAGCGGTCGGCCTCGTCGGGCTTTCCCTCGGCGATGAGAATCTCGGCCGTGATGTAGTGATAGTCGGGAGACGTGGTGTCGTCGGTCAGACTGGCGTAATGACGTGCCTGGCTGATGTCGCCCGCAATGAGGGCCAGGCGGGCGCGTACGGCCAGTAGCACGGCCGAGGCGGGAAATATGGTGAGGCCATAGTCGGCAGCGGCAGTGGCATTGACGTCATTGCCGAGCATTTGGTAATACTCGGCAATGTCGGCAATTTCGTCAGGCTCCAGGTAGATGCTGCGGCCTTCGGCCTGTGCAGTCTCGTAGCGCTGGAGGAGTTCCCTGAATTCGTCGCTCTCGTAATATCGGTCGGCTTGAGTCAATATTCTTTCAATTAAAAGCTCTTGAGTCCTACGGTTTTATTGAAGACGAGATGATTGGGTGTGGAGTCGGGATCGGCCATGAAGTAGCCGATGCGCTGGAACTGCAGATATTGACCCGGCTTCATGGTGGCGGCAAAGGGCTCCACGTAGCACTCGCTTAGCACGTGCAGCGAGTCGGGGTTGATGATCTGCTTCATGGCGGTGACGGCGTCGCACTGCTGCTCCTCGCGGATGGCTGCCATATCGTCGCGCGGATTCTCCACGTTCCACAGGCGCTCGTAGAGGCGCACCTCGGCCTTGACGGCATGGGCGCAGCTGACCCAGTGGAGGGTCTTGCCCTTGATCTTGCGGTTGGCGCCGGGCAGTCCGCTGCGTGTCTCGGGATCGTAGGTGCAATAGATGGTGGTGATGCGGCCGTCGGCATCCTGGTCGAAGGGATGCTCTTCGTCGCACTTGATAATATAGGCATTCTTCAGGCGCACCTCCTTGCCGGGAGCCAGACGCATGAACTTCTTCTCGGCTACGGCCTGGAAGTCGTCACGCTCAATCCATATTTCGCGCGAGAACTCAACAGAGTGTGTGCCGTCGGCCTCGTTCTCAGGATTGTTGATGGCCGTGAGTTGCTCTATCTGGCCTTCAGGGTAGTTGGTGATGACCACTTTCACGGGGTCGAGAACTGCCGAGACGCGCAGGGCGCGGCTGTTGAGGTCGTCGCGCACGGCACTCTCCAGCAGCTGAATCTCGTTGAGGGCATCATAGGTGGTGTAGCCAATCTTCTTAATGAACTTCACGATGCTCTCGGGGCTGTAGCCGCGACGGCGGAAACCGCAGATGGTCGGCATGCGGGGATCGTCCCAGCCGCTGACGAGGTGCTCGTTGACGAGTGCCAGCAGGTTGCGCTTCGACATAAGCGTGTAGGAGAGATTCAGCTTGTTGAACTCTGTCTGGCGCGGACCTTGGTAGGCGGGATCCATGAGCGTGGACAGCGTCTTCAGGTTCTTGACGGACTCGGCTGCTTCGGGCGTTTGCAGCCACTCCTTCATCCAACCTACAAACAGGTCGTAGAGGGGGCGATGCTCGACGAACTCCAGTGTGCACCACGAATGGGTGACACCCTCCAGATAGTCGCTCTGGCCGTGGGTGAAGTCGTACATGGGGTAGGCATTCCAGCGGTTGCCCGTCTTCACATGCGGAATGTTCAGCACGCGATAGATGAGCGGATCGCGGAAGAGCATATTGGGATGAGCCATGTCGATCTTGGCGCGCAGCACCAGCGTGCCGGGCTCGCACTGGCCGCTGTTCATAAACTCGAACAGGCGAAGGTTTTCCTCGACAGGACGATCGCGGAAGGGGCTGTTCTGGCCCGGCGACGTAGTGGTGCCTTTCTGCTGGGCAATGACCTCGGCGCTTTGCTCGTCGACGTAGGCACGTCCCTGGCGGATGAGCCACACGGCAAAGTCCCAGAGCTCCTGGAAGTAGTCGCTGGCGTAGTAGACGTTGGCCCACTTGAAGCCCAGCCACTTGATGTCGTGCTCAATGCTCTCGATGTATTCGGTGTCCTCCTTCTGGGGATTGGTGTCATCGAAACGCAGGTTGCAGATGCCGCCGTAGTTCTCGGCTGCGCCGAAGTCCATGGCGATGGCCTTGGCATGGCCAATGTGCAGATAGCCGTTGGGCTCTGGCGGGAAGCGCGTCTGCAGGCGTCCACCGTTCTTGCCTTCGGCCAGGTCTTTCTCTACGATTTGTTCTACGAAGCTCAGGCTTCTCTTCTCTTCAGCGGGAGTGATTTCGTTTGTTGTCATATTGGCTTGATATACTTATAGATGTTCACTATTCAATGAATGAGAGTGCAAAGTTACGAATTTTCGGCGAAAAATCGAATATTTGACACTTTTTTCGTAACTTTGCACCCGTTTTTAAGAAAATAACCAAAAAGAGATAAAAGAAAAATGAAGAAAGCATTTGTATTTCCCGGTCAGGGAGCACAGTTCGTAGGCATGGGCAAGGACCTCTACGACAACAACCCCGTAGCAAAGGACCTTTTTGAGAAGGCTAACGACATTTTGGGCTTCCGCATCACCGACATCATGTTTGACGGCACTGCCGACGACCTGAAGCAGACGCGCGTCACGCAGCCTGCCGTATTCCTGCACTCAGTCATTTCTGCCCTTTGCGCCACGCCGGCTGAAAACCCCGAGGAAAACCGTCCGTGTATGATGGCCGGACACTCGCTGGGCGAGCTCTCGGCCCTGACGGTGGCTGGTGCGCTGAGCTTTGAGGACGGTCTGAAGTTGGTCTACGCCCGTGCTATGGCTATGCAGAAGTGCTGCGAGGCCCAGCCCGGCACGATGGCTGCCATCATCGCTCTTCCCGACGAAACGGTGGAGCAGGTGTGCCGCGAGGTAAGCACCGACGACTGCATCGTGATTCCTGCCAACTACAACTGCCCCGGTCAGCTCGTCATCTCGGGCCATGTGGAGGCCGTCAATGCTGCCTGCGAGCGGCTGAAGGCTGCCGGTGCAAAACGTGCGCTGGTGCTGCCCGTGAGCGGTGCTTTCCACTCGCCGCTGATGCAGGCTGCCAAGGACGAACTTGCCAAGGCCATCGAGCAGACGGAATTCCGCGAGCCCATCTGCCCCGTCTATCAGAATGTTGATGCACTGCCTCACACCGATCCTGCCGAGATCAAGCAGAACCTCATGGCTCAGCTGACGGGTTCTGTGCGTTGGACGAAGTCGGTGCAGAACATGATTGCCGATGGTGCCGACGACTTCACCGAGTGCGGACCCGGCAAGGCTCTGCAAGGCATGATTGCCAAAATCAGCCGCGACGTAACGGTGCACGGCATCAATTAATTGACAATTAAAAATCGTACATACTAAAATCGTAAATAGATGAAGCCTATCATCTATCAAGTATTCCCGCGTTGGTATGGCAATCGCAATCTGACGCGTAAGTATTGTGGCACCATCGAGGAGAACGGTTGTGGCAAGTTGGCCGACTTCACTCCCTCGGTGCTGAAGCACTTGCGCCAGATGGGAATCACGCACGTGTGGTACACGGGCGTCATTCGTCATGCCACGATGACCGATTACTCGCACTACGGCATCCCGCGCCAGCATCCCGCCGTGGTGAAGGGTAGGGCAGGGTCGCCTTATGCCATTGCCGACTATTACGACGTCGATCCCGACTTGTCCGTGAACCCCGCTCGGCGCATGGACGAGTTTGAGCGCCTCGTGGCCCGCACCCATCGTGCCGGTCTGAAGGTGGTCATCGACTTCGTGCCTAACCACGTGGCGCGTCAATACAAGAGCATAGCCCGACCCGAGGGCGTGCGCGACTTCGGTGCTGACGACGACGTCAGCCAGGGCTTTACTCCAAAGAACGACTTCTACTATTGCCCGGGGCAGCCCTTCGAACCTTACTTCGACCGCTATCATGGCGAACTGTTCCCCTACGAAGAGATGCCCGCCAAGGCCACTGGCAACGACCACTTCGACAACGCTCCTGGCCGCGACGACTGGTATGAGACGGTGAAGTTGAACTACGGCGTCGACTATTATGCTGGTCGCATCGGCCACTTCGACCCCACGCCCAGCCTCTGGCAGAAGATGCTCCACGTGCTGCTCTTTTGGGCTGCTAAGGGCGTCGATGCCTTCCGTTGCGATATGGTGTTCATGGTGCCGGTGGAGTTCTGGCGCTGGGTCATTCCGCAGGTGCGCGCTGAGTATCCCGACGTGCTGTTCATCGGCGAAATCTACGACCCCTGGCTCTATCGCGACTTTATCGCTGCCGGGTTCGACTGGCTCTACGACAAGGTGGGTATGTATGACGCGCTGCGCGACATCACCTGTCATCGTCGTCGTGCAGCCGACATCACCAGTCAGTGGCAGCAACTCGACGACATTCGCTCCCACATGCTCTATTTCCTCGAGAACCACGACGAGCAGCGCATAGCCAGCGACTTCTTTGCTGCCGACGGGCGCAAAGCGGTTCCTGCACTCATCGTAAGCGCCATGCTCGGTGAGAATGCGTTCATGCTCTATGCTGGTCAGGAATATGGTGAGCGAGGCATGGATTGCGAGGGCTTCAGCGGTCACGACGGCCGAACGACCATCTTCGACTACTGGAGTGTCGACACGCTCTGCCGCGCCGATTCAGGCGAGCTCACTCCCGATGAACAGTCGCTCTACGAACAACACCGTAGCATTCTCAATATTGCCCGAAAGGAAAAGGCGGTCACAGATGGTGTGATGTTCGACCTCATGTATGTCAACCAGCACATAGGCGACCGTCAATATGCTTTCCTGCGGAAGGCTGAGAAGGATTTACTGCTAGTCGTTGCAAACTTTGCCGATGAAGATGCAACGGCAGACGTTTGTATCCCTCGACATGCTTTCGACTATCTGCATATAGCTGAAGGAAGCATCGAAGCCAAAGATCTGCTGTCGGGATCCCGAATGACATTGACGCTCGAGGCCGACAAAACAGTGCGGTTATCATTGCCACCGCGTGGAGGCTGTATCCAGAAAATGACCTTTTAAATGAATCATAAAAACCTAAGAGAAAACCTAAGATGGATGACTACATTCTGAACGATCATAACAAAGAAGAGTTTCCGCCCGCGCATACGGCGGAGCACCTCTTGAATCAAGTGATGCAGCGCATGTTCGGCTGTGAACGGTCCAACAATGCACACATCGAACGCAAGAAGAGCAAGATATCATGGATTCTCGATCGCAAGCCTGACCGCAAGGAAGAGCAGGCCATCGAGCGGCAGATGAATGAACTCATTGCCGAGGACCTGCCCGTGACCTTCGAGTTCTACACGCGGGCCGAGCTTGAAGGCCTCGTGTTCAGCGCAGAAGAGGATTCGCCTGACGCCCACATCTCGCTCGACCGTCTGCCTGCCGATGCTTCGGAGACCATTCGCCTAGTGCGAATAGGCACGTTCGACGTGTGTCCCTGCATTGGCCGCCACGTGCGGTCAACGTCTCAGATAGGCCGATTCGAGCTCCTCGGCACCAACTGGGACAACGACAAGCGTTCGTTCCGCATCCGCTATAAAATCGTATAGTTTTCTATATAAACGATTTACGGATTTACAATTTACGATTGCATTTATATCAGCAGACGCTCTGCCCAACAATCGTAAATTGTAAATCCGCAAATTCGTAGATACCACAATGTTTTTTTACACAGGAATCTTATCGATGCGGCGCTGGTGGCGGCCGCCTTCAAATTCAGTGGCGAAGAACTCGTCCATGATCTTGCGGGCCATGTCTTCATCAATGAAGCGGCCAGGCATCACCAGCACGTTGGCATTGTTGTGCTGACGGATGAGGTGGGCAATCTCGGGAATCCAGCACAGTCCGGCACGGATCTGCTGGTGCTTGTTGAGCGTCATGTTAATGCCCTCGCCAGAGCCGCAGATGGCAATGCCGGGGAACACCTCGCCTTCCTCGATGCCGCGTGCCAAGGCATGACCGAAATCGCTGTAGTCGCAGGAGTCCTCAGTGTAGGTGCCGTAGTCCTTGTATTCGAAGCCTTTCTCCTCCAAATACTTCTTCACGAACTGTTTTAAGGCAAAGCCAGCGTGGTCGCTGGCTATGCCTATAGTCTTCACTTCCATATTATGCAAGCAGTTTCTTCACCTGTTCGTAGACGTTCTGGCCGTTGTAGCCCAGCTTCTCGTCGAGCACCTTGTAGGGAGCGGAGAAGCCGAAGCTCTCAAGACCCCATACGCAACCATCGGCACCAACCAGACCCTCGAGGGTGACAGGCAGGCCGGCGGTCATGCCGAACTTTTTCTTGCCTGCAGGCAGCACGCTCTGCTGATACTCCACGGGCTGCGAGCGGAACAATCCCTCGGAGGGAACGCTCACGAGGCGCACCTTCACGCCGTCTTCGCGCAGCAGCTTGGCACCAGCCTCCAGCGTGGATACCTCAGAACCAGAAGCCAGAAGGATTACGTCGTAGTCCTCATCACTGCCGGCAACCACATAAGCACCCTTGGTGGCCTGCTCGTAGTCGTTGCCTTCGGGCAGCATCTCGATGTTCTGACGCGAGAAGATGAGAGCGGTCGGCGTGTCGACGTTCTCCATAGCCATACGCCAGCAGACGGTAGTCTCCTCAGCGTCGGCAGGACGCAATACGAGCATCGAGTTGCGGCCGTGGTGGTTCTTCAGTTTCTCCATCAGGCGGATCTGAGCCTCCTGCTCGACGGGCTCATGCGTAGGACCATCCTCGCCCACACGGAAGGCGTCGTGAGTCCAGATGAACTTCACGGGCAGCTCCATCAGGGCAGCCATACGGACGGCGGGTTTCATGTAGTCGCTGAATACAAAGAAAGTGCCGCAAGCGGGAATCACACCACCGTGCAGAGCCATACCGATGCAGCAGCAAGCCATCGTCAGCTCGGCCACACCAGCCTGGAAGAAGGCACCCGTGAAGTCGCCCTTTACGATGTCGTGGGTCTTCTTCAGGAAACCATCGGTCTTATCAGAATTAGAGAGGTCGGCCGAAGCACAAATCATGTTGGGCACCTGCTCTGCAAGCACACCCAGAACGGTAGCTGAAGCACCACGCGTGGCGGCACCGGCCTTCTGCTGCACCTTGGTCCAGTCGATCTTCGGAGCACTGCCGCTGAACCACTCTTCCAGCAGCTGAGCCTTCTCGGGGTTCTGCTTGGCCCACTCAGCCTTCTGGGCGTAGCGCTCGGCGCAGATCTTCTTCAGCTCTTCAGCGCGGCGGGCATAGAGCTCCTGCACCTCGGGGAAGATCTGGAAGGGCTGCTCGGGATCGGCACCGAGGTTCTTCATCGTCTGTACGAAGTTGTCGCCGCCAAGCGGAGCGCCGTGTGTGGCGCAGTTCGACTCGTAGCTTGAACCGTCAGCCTTGCGGGCACCCTTACCCATGACGCAGTGACCGATAATCAGCGAGGGACGCTCCTTTTCGGCCTGAGCTTTCTTGATGGCCTCGCGAATCTGGTCGACGTCGTTACCGTCGATGTTCTGTACGAACCATCCCCATGCCTCATACTTCTTGGCGGTGTCCTCGCAGGTCACGACCTCGGTGCGGGTAGAAAGCTGGATGTCGTTGGCATCGTAGAACATGATGAGGTTGTCCAAACCCAGGTTACCGGCAATACGGCCAGCACCCTGCGAGATTTCCTCCTGCACGCCGCCATCAGAGATGTAGGCGTAGATGGTTTGGTTCATCACGTCGCCGAGGCGAGCCTTCAGGAACTTGGCTGCGATGGCAGCACCCACGGCGAAGGTGTGGCCCTGACCAAGCGGACCAGAGGTGTTCTCAATGCCGCGTGCGAGTTCGCGCTCGGGGTGACCAGGCGTGACGCTTCCCCACTGGCGCAGGTTCTGCAGGTCCTCCAGCGTGTATTTGCCGATGAGGCAGAGCTGCGAGTAGAGCATCGGAGCCATGTGGCCGGGATCGAGGAAGAAGCGGTCGCGACCTTCCCACTCGGGATTCTCGGGATCGTAGACGAGGAACTCTGAGTAGAGCGTGTTGATGAAATCGGCACCGCCCATAGCGCCACCAGGATGACCACTCTTGGCCTTCTCGACCATTGCGGCAGCTAGAATGCGGATGTTGTCGGCTGCACGCATCATTACTTTGTTGTCGTTCATTCTTTGATAGTTTATTTGTTATAGGATATTAGTATTTTTTATCTTGCTTGCAAAGGTAGCAAAAAAAATGCAGTTGCGGAAGTGAAAACTGCAGTTTTTTCTCAATTCTCCTTAAATGCGACTATACGCGTTTGTTGCTCGTCGAGGTAGAAAGTTTGGAAAATCGTATCCTTGTCGATGCGGTATTTCACGCGCATAAAATGCAGATTCTTCGACGTCGGGCCTTCGGCATAGTGTATGTTAGACTTGAAGAACTTGTTGCCTGCCATTTTGGCTCGCATTGCTTGGCACATCGAATCGGTAACAAACCTCGTTGTTGACAAATCGTAGCAGTACATCACCTTGAAGTCTTCACTCACGAGGTTTTCTTTCAGGAAATCCTTCACTAGCTTCTGTGCAGTGGATTTTTCCTTGTCGCAAGAAGAGAAAGTCATCACCGCAATAAGCATTGCGGTGATGACAATTTTCATTCTGTTCATACTCTCCATATCATAGGTGATGACACTCAGATATTTTTAAGAATTGCCAGCAGATGATCCCAAACCATTTGCACGGTCGGGATGTGCAGGCGCTCGTCGGGAGAGTGGACACCGCGCAGCGTCGGGCCGAAGCTTACCATATCGAGGTTGGGATACTTCTCTGAGAACAATCCGCACTCCAGACCGGCATGGATGCCCAGCACCTTCGGGTCTTTGCCAAAGAGTTTCTTGTAGGTCTCAACAGCCAATGCAGTAAGTTTGCTGTCGGCGCGCATCTTCCATGCGGGATAACCCTCGCCCTGTACGACCTCGGCACCTGCCAGTTGGAACACAGCCTTGATGGTGGCAGCCTGGTTGTCGAGTGCGCTCATCACGTTGGAACGTTGCGAGCATACCACCTTGGCTTCCTTCTCACCAGTGACGATGCTGGCCACGTTGTTAGAGGTTTCTACGAGCCAAGCCACAGCCTCGTCCTGGCACATGGCAAACACGCCGTTGTCGACGGCCTGCATGGCCTGCACCAGACGTGTGCTCACATCCTGCGGCAGCACGGCTTCAGCATCGGTGCTCTCCAGTTGGAACTGCATGGTCTTCTCTGTGACGTGGTATTCTTCTTCCACTTCGCTGACAAATACGTTCCAGTCGGCACGCACGTTCTCCTTTTTATCCTCAGGTACGGCAAACACGATGACACCGTCGCGAGGAATGGCATTGTGTAGTTTGCCGGCATTGAACTGAGCCAGGCAAAGTCCGTAGCGCTCCTGCGTCTGATAGAGGAAGCGAGCCAGAATCTTCAGTGCGTTGGCGCGCTTCTTGTTGATGTCGTCGCCCGAGTGGCCGCCAACGAGACCCTTCAGCGAACCGCGCAGGAAGAACACTCCCTTCGGAGCCTCCTGGCGATCGTAGTGGAAGGTGGCCGTGGTGTTGCGACCGCCGGCGCAGCTGACGAATATCTGGCCTTCGTCCTCAGAGTCGAGGTTGATGAGCATGTCGCCTGTCATGAAACCTGCCTTCATGCCTTCGGCACCGGTCAGACCCGTCTCTTCATCGCGAGTGAAGACGCACTCCAGTGGACCGTGCTCGATGTCGTCGCTGTCGAGGATGGCCAGCTCGATAGCACAGCCGATGCCGTCGTCGGCACCCAGCGTGGTGCCCTTGGCGCAAAGCCATTCGCCGTCTACATAGGTCTGGATGGCATCTTTGTCGAAATCGAATTCGACATCGACGAGTTTCTCGCACACCATGTCCATGTGGCTTTGCAGAATAATCGTCGGGCGATTCTCCATGCCTGGTGTGGCAGCCTTGCGGATGAGCACGTTGCCTGTCTCGTCGACTTTTGTTTCCAAACCATGGCTTTTGCCGAACTCTTTCAGATACTCAATCATCTTCTCCTCGCGCTTCGAGGGGCGGGGAATTTCGTTGATGCGTGCGAACTGTTCGAACACGCATGCAGGTTTCAATTCGTTTTTATTCATTTAATTATGTTATTTTATTGCGTTATTCTTTCGGTTTTTGATAGGTTTTTTCTAACTTTGCAGGCAAAATTACAAAAAATGATTGAAACTTTGCTCATTAGCGTGTTAATAATTGCTATCGCAATGGCATTATTATTGATAAAAGTGCTTTTCAAGAAGAATGGGCGCTTCTCTTCACAGCATATTCATGACAGTGAAGCCATGAAGGAGCGTGGTATCCATTGTGTCATCGATCAAGATCGTGAGGCGCGCCAGAAAGGCAAGGCATATTGACAAGGTGACAAAACAATAAAAACATAAAGTTAAATTAAAAAATGAACAAGAAGAACATTTTCCGTACGTTGGCCGTTGCCGCAGTGGCAACCGTAGCCATGACATCGTGTGACAACTCAGCTCCCAAGATGGACGACAAGTCGCAGGCATCTGAGCAGACTGCTCCCGCCGAGCTGAAGATTGCTTATGTGGAGGTCGACTCCATTATGACGCAGTACACCTTCTGCAAGGACTACACCGAGATTCTGCAGAAGAAGGGTCAGAACATTCAGAACACGCTTGCCTCGAAGCAGCGCGCCCTGGAGCAGGCTGCTGCCAACTTCCAGCAGAAGTTGCAGCAGAATGCCTACACGCGTGAGCAGGCAGAAGGCATCCAGGCCAGTCTGCAGAAGCAGGCTGCCGATCTGGAAGGCTTGAATCAGCGCCTGAGCGGTGAGTTCCAGACCGAGACCGACAAGTATAACAACGCCCTGCGCGACAGCATCCAGCACTTCCTGGCCAAGTACAATAAGGACAAGAAGTTCAGCATCATCCTCAGCAAGGCTGGCGACAACCTTCTCTATGCCGACAAGGCTTTCGACATCACCAGCGAGGTGGTGGCAGGTCTGAACAAGGCTTACAAGAAGCCGGCTGCAAAGGCTGAGGCCAAGAAGGCCGCCGAGGCTCCCGCCAAGAAGTAATTGATTTGAAAAAACAGGGAACAAGGACCTAGAGCCAACATCAGAGGCTCTTTTCCTTGTTCCTTTTTTTTTATAAATCTCTTTCATCACCTCCACTCCCCTTTATACCCTTTAAACCCTTTATCCCCTTTATACCCTTTTCCCCCCCTATATAATTAAGGTGTAACGACCATGACAAAGAAAGAACGCTATCAGTACATCTTAGATTACTTCCGCGAGCGCCAACCCGTGGTGACAACTGAACTGGAGTTTGGCTCGGCCTTTCAGTTGCTCTGCGCCACGTTGCTCAGTGCCCAGTGCACCGACAAGCGCATCAATCAGGTCACGCCGGCCCTCTTTGCCCGCTATCCCGATGCACAGTCGATGGCACAGGCCGAGCCGGAAGACGTGCTTGAATACGTCAGCAGCGTGAGCTATCCCAATTCGAAGGCGAAGCATCTCGTCGAGATGTCGCGCATGCTGGTAAGCGATTTCGGGGGCGAGGTGCCCAGCGACATGGACCAGCTCGTCAGCCTGCCTGGGGTGGGGCGCAAGACGGCCAATGTCATGCAGGCCGTGTGGTTTGGCCGTGCTGCCATGGCTGTCGACACCCACGTGTTTCGTGTGAGCCATCGCCTCGGCCTCGTGCCCCAGACGGCCAACACACCGCTGAAGGTGGAGCAGGAACTCATGCGCCACATCCCTGCCGACGACGTGCCCAATGCCCACCACTGGTTGCTGCTGCATGGCCGCTACGTGTGTACCAGTCGCAAGCCTCATTGCGAGCGGTGTCCCTTCGATGCTGTTTGCCCTAAGAAGTTCTAGAAACTCTAGAGAGTCTGGAATATATATGAAAAAAGAAAAACAATCATGGAAGCTGCAAGAATCCTCAATTTCCTGCGCGGCATAGCCGCCAATAACAACCGCCAGTGGTTTCTGGAAAACAAGGCCGAGTATGAAGCCTGCCGCAAGAGTTTCAACGACGGCATCGCTCAGGCCATCACCCGTTTGGCCGAGTTCGACGACGAAGTGGCCCATCTCCAGGTGAAGGACTGCGTCTATCGCTTCAATCGCGACACGCGTTTCTCGCCTGACAAGTCGCCCTACAAGCGGCATCTCGGTGCCTATGTCTGTGCCAAGGGCAAGAAGTCGCTGCGTGGCGGCTACTACATCCATCTGGAACCAGGCAACTGTCTGCTGGCAACGGGCAGCTACTGGCTGCCCACCAACATCCTCACCTCTTGCCGAAACGAGATTATGGGCAACATCGACCAGTGGCTCGCGGCCGTTGAGAATCCCAAGTTCCTGCGTTTCTTCGGCCGTCCCGGTGCTGGCGTGTGGCCCGAGTTGGCAGGCGACTACGACGAGCAGCAGGCTGCCAAGGCCAAGACCAGTGAAAAAGGTTTTGGCCTGACGATGTTGAAGACGTGCCCTGCGGGTTTCCCTCGCGACTATGAGCACATTGAATATCTGCGCATGAAAGACTACTGTTGCTGGCGCAGTGTGCCCGACACATTCTTTGAGGGCGACCAGTGGCTCACAGAGTCAATGAAAATCTTCAAGGTGGCTAAGCCGATGATGGACTTCATGAATGCCGTCATCGACGATTACGAATAGGAGCCCAATCCCTAACCCCTCCCCCAATTAGGAGGGGATTATTTATATTATAAGGTAAAGGGATAGCTGATGGTGAGTTCGGTGAGGTCGGCTTTGGTGAGATGGGCTTTCACGCTGGCACCGATGCTGAGCCCGCCCAACTGTGGAAAGGAGTAGTGCACCCCAATGCGTTCGTAGTAGGGCTGCTCTACTTCTTTTGCGTTGCTACCCATGTGGCGTAGCAGATACCAGCCCAGCGACATTCTTACCGACAGGTTTCCATAGTAAACGTTGTGTTTCAGCGCCAAGCCCAACGACCACGGGCTCACGCTCTCGGCCTTGTTGCTTGCAGCGGGGCGCAGTTTTCCTTCCTCCTCAATCTCCCTCACTCGGTCGGCGTAGGTGCCGTAGCTCACGTCGACGCCGACACCCGTTGCCCATCGGCGGGCATAGCGCCACATCACGTCGGCCTGCACGTTGTAGGAGGCATACATGTGGAAACGTCCCGTTCGATATCGTGCCGAGTCGGGCGGTGTGTGGAATTGCGTCAGCTGCCAGTCCTCGTTCAGCGTCTTTGCCCCAAGGCTGGCTCCGATGTTGGCAAACCAATAGGGGGCAAAGCCGATGCGTTCCTGCTTCTCCCGCTTCAGAGTTGGGCGGCGTGGTGCCATCCTGTATTTCACACCTACCACCGGCCCCCAGTAGTTGGCACCCTTGTTAGGGCGGTTCAGTGCGCCGTTGCTGTGGTGGTAGTACTCCAGCCCGCCAAACACAGCCCACGTCGGCGATACGTGCCACGTGGCGTGGGTGCCCGCAGTGAAGTAGATGAGGAAGCGCGAGCCAATAAGTTCGTTGTCGATGTTGCTGTTCTTGCTGTATTTATGTTTGGCGTAGCCGATGCCGGCTCCTAGCGAGTAGTCCACTTCCACGCGCCGCTCGTCAAGCGTGGCGTGGCGCGGCCACACCAGCACAGGCCTGCTGAACGTGCTGTAGGCTGTCACGATGTTGCCCAGCCGCGAGTCGTAGTCCACTTCCTCTGCCATGCCCCAGCCGTCGCTGGCCTTGCGGTGCATGGTCACGTCGTTCAGGTTCAGCTTCAGTCCGAAGCCGAACGTCGGGTAGTTGTAGTCATGTGCAAAGGGATTGCCGTCGGCAGGTTGCGGCGTGTAGTCCAGTTCCACTGCGAAGGCAGTCGTCTGTGTGTTTTTCTGAAAGCGTCGTTGGTATTCGCCCATCACGATGAGTCGTCCGGGACTTGCCGAAGCACTGAGGCTCCAGTGGCTTGCGGAATCGCGCTCCTGAGCAACAGCAGGTTTTGAGATGAAAAATAAAAGGAAGAAAAAGATCCACCCCCGGCCCCTCCCTGTGAGGGAGGGGAGTAGATAGACCCACCCCCGGCCCCTCCCGTAAAGGGAGGGGAGTAGTATGCCTTCGTCGATAGAATGTAACGATCTTGTCATTTCGTAAGCATTTTACTCCCCTTCCTTTACGGGAGGGGCCGGGGGTGGGTCTGGAGGGGCAGGGGGGGCTCTTTTTTTTAGTTAGCTGCCTCAAACTCGCGCAGGAAGCGGGTGTCGTTCTCCGAGAACATGCGCAGGTCGGCAACGCGGTATTTCAGGTTGGTGATGCGCTCTACGCCCATGCCGAAGGCATAGCCCGAGTACACCTTGCTGTCGATGCCGCAGGCTTCCAGCACGTTGGGGTCCACCATGCCGCAGCCAAGGATTTCCAGCCAGCCCTCGCCTTTGCAGAGGCTGCAGCCCTTACCACCGCAGATGGTGCAGCTCACGTCCATCTCAGCCGAAGGCTCGGTGAAGGGGAAGTAGCTGGGACGCATGCGAATCTTCGTGTCAGGGCCGAACATCTCGCGGGCGAACGTCAGCAGCACCTGCTTCAGGTCGGTGAACGACACGTTCTTGTCGATGTACAGTCCTTCCACCTGATGGAAGAAGCAGTGGGCGCGGGCCGAGATGGCCTCGTTGCGGTAGACGCGTCCCGGGCAGATCACGCGGATAGGCGGCTCGTGCGTCTCCATGTAGTGAGCCTGGTCGTTCGATGTGTGCGAGCGCAGGATAACGTTCTTTGCCACGTCGTCCGGACTGGTCTCGATGAAGAAGGTGTCCTGCATGTCGCGGGCGGGATGGTCAGCAGCGAAGTTCAGCTTTGTGAACACGTGCAGGTCGTCGTCGATCTCAGGTCCTTCGGCCAGTGTGAAGCCCATGCGCTGGAAAATGTCGATAATCTGGTTTTTCACGATGCTCAGCGGATGGCGCGTGCCCAGCTGAATGGGGTAGGGCGTACGTGTCAGGTCGATGTCGGCGGCATCGTCGCTGCCGCATTCCAACTGCTCCTTCAGCGCGTTGATGTGGTCGAAGGCCATCTGCTTCAGTTCGTTGATTTTCATGCCCACCGTCTTCTTGTCCTCGGCGGCCACGTTGCGGAAGTCTTGCATCAGGGCATTGATTTCGCCCTTGCGGCTGAGGTACTTCAGTCGCAGCTGTTCAATGTCTTCGGCGCTGTTGGCCGTCAGTCCGCTCACCTCCTTCAGGAGTGCTTCAATTCTGTCAAGTATCATCTTATTTACTGATTTACTGATATACTATTTTAATCTTTCAGATTTCTTCAACCTGCAAAGGTAGTCATTTTTTTTGAATCGGCAAAGCAATAGGATGAAAAAGTGACTCTCTCGCTGTGGATGGCTGCTGCAGGCGGTGCCTCTGTAGCCACCTTCTTATGGCTCTGTCTCTATGGTTCAATGAGTCAAGATGATGCTTCTTATTAAGTAAAACATATGTTTTACCGACCAAAACAATTTGTTTTACCGACCAAAACAATTTGTTTTACCGACCAAAACAATTTGTTTTACTGATCAAAACAATATGTTTTACTTCATCATGTCATGACTTTGGAGTCATTAGGACTATCTTTCGGAGTCGTGAGAACCATCTTTCTCCCAAAAAAGTCGTAAATTTGCGTCATATTTCCGAAAAGAGAGTGTAGATATAGGTAGAAATGGTGAATAAACAGAACGACATAGAACTGGCTAAAGCCGCCTCGCGCGGCGAGACGTGGGCCTGCCGTCGGCTGGTGGCTGACCATGCTCAGCGGCTCTTGCGACTGGTGTCGCGGCTGTTGCCCGACCCCTCGGAGGCCGAAGAAGTGGTGCAGGACAGTCTGCTGCGCGCCCTGAATAGACTCGATGCCTTCGATGGCAGCAGGGGTACATTGGCTACATGGCTCTCCACCATTGCCTGGCGCACAGCGCTGAACCACCTGCGCAGCCATCCGCGCCATCAGACGCTGAGCTTTGAAGAGCTGCATCAGGAGGAGCCGTCGGAAGAGCAACTCGACGAAGCCTTCTCCAGTGGGCGGCCGTCGCGGGTTGAGGCACTCGTGCAAGCCCTGTCGCTGCTCAGTGCCGAAGAGCGGGCCCTGCTCAGCATGCGCTACACCGAAGAGCTGTCACTCGACGAAATTGCGGCCATCACCGAGAGCGATGCGTCGGCACTGGCCAGCCGCCTCTACCGAATCAGAAAGAAACTCTACAATCTCATCTTAAAAACCGAACAACGATGAAACAGAAGAATAACGACTTGCGTGAGGCTCTGCGCCGCCATGAGCCCGAAGAGCACCAATTATCGGTCGACTTTGCCGACCGACTGGCCGAGCGGTTACAGCAGTCGCGAGAAGGGACGGCAACCGTTTGCCAGCCCTCCACAGAAAAGGGACGCCAGCCCCGGTGGTTCCGGAAGGCTGCCGCCATATTCCTCGGCATCGTTCTCGTCAGTGGCATCGCTCTGGCGGCAGTCCTTTTCAGTAGAAGTTCAGGGGTGCAAGAGGCTCGGAGTTCCGGCAATACACTCGTTCAACGGTCACCCTCTCCCATTGGGGAGGGGCGGGGAGAGGCTTTCACCAACATCCGCCTCGACAGCCTGCTCAGCAATGTGGCTCCCTACTATGGCTGTACGGTGGTTTATCGTGACGCGCAGCCTCGCAGCCTGCGCATCTCCACCACTTGGAACCAACGCCAGCCGCTCGCTGCCTTCCTCGAACTCCTGAACGAACTCGACGGCCTGCGCCTCATCACAGAGGGCGACACCATCTTCGTCAGTAACAAATAAAAATACACAACACCAACAAATAAAATTACGTAATGAAACGACTACACCTTATTATATATACATTGCTACTCTTAGCCACAACTTCCCACGCTCAAAAGGTATCTACTCCCCTCCCTTACAGGGAGGGGCTGGGGGGTGGGTCTTCTGTGAGTGGGGCTCCCCTCACCCTCGACTTCCAGAAGGCCTCACTGGCCCAGGCTCTCGACACATTGCGCAGCTACACCAGCGACTACAACATCACCTTCGTTCACAACGACATCGAGCACCTGCAGGTGACGCTGCAGAAGCAGGTGCAATCCGTGCCCGAGGCCGTGGAGCTCATCTGCAAGGGACAACCCGTGAAGGTGAAGATACGGGATGGCAACATCATCGTGAAATACCGGCCGGAACGCGACCGCACCATCGCCCTGTGGGGCCACGTGCGCGACTCGTTCACGAAGCACGGCGTGCTGGGAGCGATGATTTACATGCAGGACGAGAATGGCGTGACGCTCGACTCCATGAAGACGTGGCAACCCAACAACGACCGCGACGATGCCGTCTATCGCTTCGAGGTGCCCATCGCCCAGCGCGGTTACCGCTTCGTGGCCGTGCATCCCGACTACGAGACCACTGCCATCGACTACACGCTGCGCTATGCTGCGCGCAACGACTTCTTCGACCTGCCCCACACGTTCATGAAGAAACGAACCCTGCAGCTCAACGGCGGCGACCTCGATGAGGTGGTGGTCAAGGCCACAAAGGTGCAGATGGTCTATCGCGGCGATACGCTGGTCTACAATGCTGACGCCTTCAACGTGCCCGAAGGCTCTATGCTCGATGCCCTCATCCGCCAGATGCCCGGCGTGGAACTGCGCGACAATGGCGAGATCTATGTGCAGGGGCGCAAGGTGGACTTCCTGACGCTCAACGGCAACGACTTCTTCCGCGGAAAGAGCAAGGTAATGCTCGACAACCTTCCTTACTACACGGTGAAGAACATCGAGGTCTACGAGAAGCAGACGGAGAAGAGCGAGTGGCTGGGCGTGGCCGATGCGCCGAAGGACTACGTGATGGATGTCGTCCTGAAGCGCGAATACCGCAAAGGCTATCTGGCTAACCTGCAGGGAGGAATAGGCACCAACAGGAAACCCACCCCCAGCCCCTCCCGAGGGGAGGGGGGCTTGATGAGCCAAGGAGGTAGCGTTTCTATCAGCAATAGTAATCAGACTACCCTCCCCTCGGGAGGGGCTGGGGGTGGGTTACTGAGTGGGACTCCTTATGCTGCCAAGGCTTTCGGCCAGCGCTACACCGACCACTCCGGCATCAACGTCTTCTTCAACGGCAACAACATCAACGAACTCGACAGCCCAGGCAGCAAGGGTGAATGGAGCACGGCGAAAGCACAGCGCGAGGGTGTAGCCGACATGAAGAAGGGCGGCATGAGCCTCTCTATCAACGACAAGGACAAGCGCTGGACCGAGCACATGAACTTCGAAATCAGCGGCATACGTCAGCACAAGGAGACGCGCTCGTCCACCGAGCACTTCCTGCCTGAGGCCAACGAATACTCGCGCGACGTCAACAGCCGTCACTACCGTGATTTCGGGATGGGTGGCAACAACACCTTTACATTGAAGAAGCCCTTCTGGTTTCGCAACCAACTGGGCGTCTACTACGGCCATAACACCAGCAGAGGTCTTGAGCGCTACGGTCGCTTCACGCAGGATCCTTCGTGGATAGGCGGTCCCGTCGTCGTGCTCGATTCGGCATTCCGCTACAGTCCCGAGCTGATGCGCGTGCTGGTGAACATGCGCAACGACGACAATACCGGCAGCGAAACCAGTTGGTGGGCGGAGTACATACCCACCATCAGCTACAAGTTCCTGTGGGGCGACGACATCGACCTCTGGGGTACCCTGTACTATGGAGGCCGACAGCAGGAGGAAAACAACCACGTGCTGACCGAAGGCTACAGCAGCGATCAGCGCGACAAAGAGTGGCAGTTCGACAACAAGACGCTCAACTGGCAAGCCGGCGTGCAGTACACCATACACAGCCACAGCCATTGGAACTACCGTGCCTCAGTGGGCTACTACTATCATCGGGAGAAAGTGGCGAATGAACTGTTTCTATCACCCCTCCCTACTGGGGAGGGGCTAGGGGTGGGGCTCGACCCTCGCAACACTTACAGCTATACCTACAATAGCCGCCGCATCACTCCGACGCTGATGGTCTACTATCAGCGCGACAACCAGAAACGGAAGCGCAGCACGTGGTTCAGTGTCAGCCTGCCCCTGCACATCGAGCGTCGGGAAATCGACTTTCGTCCCAGCATGTCCACTCCTCCTTCGGAGGAGCCGGGGGAGGTT
Organism: uncultured Prevotellaceae bacterium; assembly: GCA_902781315.1. Lineage (GTDB taxonomy): Bacteria > Bacteroidota > Bacteroidia > Bacteroidales > Bacteroidaceae > Prevotella. The sequence goes on along the minus strand of CACZIT010000005.1, from coordinate 49,005 downwards.
TCCATCCTGCTGCCCACTCCTGCGATACGTTACGAGTGCACCTACAACCAAGGACTGAACTACCTTTTGTTGTCCTACAACTCGGAGTATTTCGCCCCAACGATGATCAATATGGTCAACACGTTCTTCGACAGCGACCCGCTTAACATTCAGCTAGGCAACGACCAACTGAAGACTTCCTTCAAGCATCGGTTCCTTGTAAACTACAAAATTGGGTGGAAGCAGCACAACCAGTATCTGCGCTTCGACGGCGGACTAAACATCCATCAGAACCAGATGGTGCGCGGACAGACCTACGACCCCATGACGGGCGTCACCTATCATCGCTTTGAGAACGTCCGAGGCAACTGGGACTTCTGGAGCCAACTCTCTTTCGGCCGCATGCTCGATGCCGGGAAACATCTGTGGTTCGAGTCGCGCCTGGGAACGGGTTACGATCATAATGTAGGCATCGCAAGGATGCTGAAGACCCACCCCAACAGACTCTCCCCCCAGCCCCTCCCTGTGAGGGAGGGGAGTAGTATGCCTTGCACCCCCCAAAGAGTAATCACTCCCCTCCCTCACAGGGAGGGGCTGGGGGGTGGGTCTGCCGTTGGGGGTGGGTCTTCCGCTGGTGGCGAGTCCGTCATTGCAGGCTGGAACCTGAGTGGCTACGCTCAACTGCGCTACACACTGAAGAAGCTTACGCTGAGTGGCTACGTGCGCTACGGCACGTCGTGGAAACGCTATCAGACTCCCCTCCTTGGAGAGGGGACTGGGGGGAGTCTCCATCCCGTCAACGTCCACTACAGTCTGTCGGGCCAGTACGAGCTGCCCATTCTTCGCGGCAGCGACGGGCGCGGCCTGCAAGTGGCTACCGATGCCGTGCTCTACGTGAAGCGTGGCTATGGTGATAAGTCGATGGACACCAACGACTTCGTGTGGAATGCTTCAATAGCCAAATCGCTTTGGAAAAACCAGTTTGTGTTGAAACTCGAGGGTTTCGATCTGCTGAACCAACTCTGCAACATCTACACTACCATCGATACGCAGGGCCGCGTGGAGACGTGGCGCAACATGGTGCCGTCGTTCGTCATGCTTCACCTCGAGTGGCACTTCTCACGCCTGCCCAAGAACAAACGGTAATTTTTTTGATTTGTTAGGTAATAGTAAGTTTGGCAGCATGGCCCTCGATGGGTCTTGCTGCCTTTTTTCGTTCGGAAAATAAAGATTATTTGCATGATTCTTTGTACTTTTGCAAAAAAATGATCCCATTGGGGTTGGGAATAGGGAAGCTTGTTTGTCTTTATCATAAACAAACAACTCCAAAAAGTGACCAATGAAACAGAACGACGACATCCGAAGTCTCTACGAGCAGCATCGTGACCGCATGCTCAGCCTTGCCCGATACCTGTTGGGCGATGGCGAGGAGAGCCGCGATGTGGTGAGCGACGTGTTCGCCTCGCTGCTCGAACGACCTTCGGCCGACGTCAGCCATCCTGCCTCTTTCCTGCTGATGACCGTGCGCAACCGCTGTCTGAACCTGCTCAGCCGTAAGCAGATGAAGGAGCGCGTGCACAAGCTTCTGCCCCTTGGCGAACCTGCCGTCGACGAACAGCCGCAAGACGACCAGCTGGACTCCATGCTGCATTTCATCGACACCGAGCTGACACCACAGACGCGCGAGGTGGTGCGGCTGCGGTTCATGGAGCACATGAAGTACCGCGAGATTGCCGAGCATCTCGGCATCAGCGAGGCTGCCGTCTACAAACACCTGGCACAAGCCATTCGCAAACTGAAACAACGCTTTAACCCTTAAACCGACAATGATGGATCAGTTAGAACAATTGCTCGACATGATAGAGCACCCCGACCGCTACACCGAGCAGCAAGTCAACCGTCTGCTCAGCGATCCCGACCTGCGCAAGCACTACGAAGTGATGGTCAGCCTGCGCGCTGCCTATGAGGGCCAATCCGCCCAGCCCCAAAAGAAGAGGGAGCCCATACATGGAAACACAACCCGCCAGCACGCCCTTTGGGGAGGATTGGGATGGGGCCTCAAGGCCGCTGCCGCCGTCTTCCTTGGCATTGTCCTCGTCAGTGGCATCGCCATTGCTGCATGGCTGGCCTCACCGAAGCCCACGGTCAGCACTTCCTCACAGCCCGAGAGACTTGAGGCGTCGCTTCCGCCTTCTGAGGAGATGAAGGCCAGGGCTTTCGACAATACGCCTCTCGCCGACATCATGGCCGTGGTGGCTAAGCACTATGGCCATCATGTGGCGTTTGCCAACGACTCGCTGCGCCAACTGCGCATCACCACTACGTGGAATGAGGACGAGCCTCTTTCCGCATTCCTCGAGAACATGAACGAACTCGACGGACTCAGCTTCACCCAAAAGGGCGACACCATCTTTGTAGAACCTAAGCAAGAGGAGGGCGCCGAATGATGAAACGTTTTTTATTCCTCCTCGTTTGCCTCGCGTCGGCTCTCACTTGTCAGGCCCAGACCGTCTCCCATACGTTCCGCAACGTGACGCTGGCCGAAGCCCTTACCACTATCAATAATGAGCAGTCGGCCTACACGCTGACCTTCGTCAACAACGACCTGGAGCGGCTGCAGGTTTCGGCCACGCTGAAGCGGCTCTCGGTGCCGGAGGCCGTTGAGCAACTTTGCAAGGGCCAGCCTGTACGCATGAAAGTGAAGGGGCGTAACATCTACGTGCAGTACCATAAGCCACGGAAGGTGGAGCAGATGGTTGTTTCAGGCTACGTCTACGACCATCTGACCCACGTGGAACTCGTCGGCGCTACCGTTCAGCTGCTTGCCGCCGACAGCACTGCCCTCGACACTTGCGAAGCCCGCTCGCTCTGGATGCAGGGTGAGAAGAGTGGCTACAACGCCTTCTATTTGTTTGCCGTCCCAAAGTTGCCGAAGGACTATCTGCTGCGTGTCAGCTACGTGGGCTATGAGCCCACCTATTTCCCGCTCAGTCTGAAGAACCTGCACAAGCGTGAATACTCGCGCGAGCTGCCGCCGCTCTACATGAAGCGGCAACGCAACACCTTGCAGGAGGTGCAGGTGACGGCTTCGAAGGTGATGTTCTACTATCGTGGCGACACGCTGGTCTACAATGCCGACGCCTTCCAACTGGCTGAAGGCTCCATGCTCGATGCCCTCATCAAGCAGATGCCGGGCGTGGAACTGAAGAAGAACGGACAAATCTACCACAATGGCAAGTTCGTGAAGAGCCTGCTGCTCAACGGCAAGGAGTTCTTCCGAGGCGACAACACCGTGATGCTCGACAACCTGCCGGCCTACACCGTGAAGGAAGTGAAGGTCTACGACAAACTCTCCGAGCAAGCCGAGTGGCTGGGCAGCAACGAGGAGAACGACAAGTACTACGTCATGGATGTGCAGCTGAAGAAGGAATACTCCATCGGATGGCTCGGCAATGTGGAGGCAGGAGCAGGAGCCTCCCCTACGAGGGGAGGTTTGGAGTCCTTCCTCGCCCGCCTCTTTGCCATGCGCTTCAGCGACCATTCGCGAATAGGTGTCTATGCCAATGCCAACAACCTGAACGACAACGGCACGCCTGGCGAAAGCAGTTCGTTCAATCCGCATGCCGGCAACGGACGGCAGACGCAGCGGAAGGCTGGCCTGGACTACAACATTGACGACCGCGACAAACGATGGAAGGTGAGCGGCAATGCTCAGGCAGAGCACACTGATAACAGCCTGCTCACGACTACCGACCGCCAGAACTTCCTCTCCACGGGCGACACCTACGAGCATGCCGCTGGCCGGAACCGTGACCACAACATTCGCCTCAACACTAGTCACACCCTGCAGCTGAACGGCAAGAGGGTGCAGACCACCTTCCGTCCCAGCATGACCTACAGCCGTTGGCGCAATCTCTCGCACTACGAGTCGTCGGCCTTCGCGTGGAACGACACCTTGTTATATCATAACACCCAGCAGGGCTCGCAGCAAGGCCATCGCCTGGGCGCAGAGCTTGAGGCCTCCTCCTTCATCAAGGTCTCGAAGTTCACCACCGACAAAATTGAGCTGAAGGCCTCCGCCTCCTACTCCGACCAAGACGACGACCGCCTGAACCGCCAGCATGTTCAGTATGCTGCGATCTCATCGCAGCCCTCCCCCTCCCAGCCCGTTCCGCATGCTGCAACCTCATCGCAGCCCTCCCCCTCCTCCCTCCTCACCGACCAGCACTTCCGCAACCACCCTGACCGCTCGCACCGCCTCGCCGTCTCGGCCACCTATAGCTACATAATCAAGCAACGCATGTCGCTCGACCTCACCTACGGCTTCAGCCAAAAGCGCACCCATCGCGACAACACGCTCTATGCCCTGCAGCAGAACGACTCGCTGGCCCTCCCCTCCATCACCGACGCCGAGCGCACCCTTGACTTCGCCAACAGCTACAACAGCCTGCAGACCGACCGCTCGCACGACATGAATGCCATCCTTTGGTGGTTCCCCGGCATTGCCGGAGGCCGGGCCAGCATCAGCCTGCGCCTGCCGTTCACGCTGCTGCACCAGCGCCTGCACTACCAGCGCGGCACCGTCGACACGCTCGTCACGCGCCGCACGTTGCTCTTCCATCCCGATTGGGGCTATGCCCAATGGCGCAGCAAGGACCAGAAGTACACCCTTTGGTTTGCCCCACGCATCTCGGCAACCCCGCCCGCTCTCTCGCACTTCGTCGACATCCGCGATGCCACCGACCCTCTGAACATCCATCTTGGCAACAGCCGTCTGAAGGACACCTACACTTACGACATCGACCTGCAGGCTGCCAAGGGCCTGAAAGACAAGCAAGTGTATCAGGCAGTGGGCATCAGGTTCCACTACGTGCAGAACGCCTTGGCCATGAGCATGCTCTACGATGAAACGACAGGCGTGCGAACCTATCGCCCTTACAACGTCAACGGCAACTGCCAGTGGCAGGCAGGCTACCGTATCTCCACCCCGCTCGACAAGGCGCGCCGCCTGATTCTGAACCTCCGCCCCGAGCTCTACTACATCAAGAGTGTCGACCTCACCGGCACGCACGGCCTGTTGGAACGCAGCAAGGTGACCACGCTGAAGTGGGAGCAGTTTGCCGAGTTGAGGTACAAAGTGGCCGGCCATCAGTTCTCGTTGGGCACCGATGCCTTCTGGCAGCGCATCAGCAGTCGGCGCGAAGGCTTCGAGAGTTTCAACGTGGCCGATGTCACCACCACCTTCACCGCGCTGTTGAAGCTGCCGTGGAAACTGGAACTCTCGACCGACATGAACCTCTACTCGCGCCGCGGCTACAACGACCCGCAGCTGAACACCGACGAGTGGGTGTGGAATGCCCGTCTGTCGCGCCCCTTCCTGAAAGGACGGCTGTTGCTGATGGTCGACGGTTTCGACCTGCTGGGCCAACGCAGCAACATCACCCGCGCCATCAACGCCCAAGGCCGGGTGGAGACATGGACCAACACGCTGCCGCGCTACGTCTTGTTGCATGCCGTGTGGCGATGGAATGTAGCGCCGAAGAAGAGGTGAAACTGTATGAATGGTAGAAAAAAGGTACGTCTTTTTTGATCAGTTAGGCAACAACCATTCAATGGGGTGGGGCGACCGAGAGGTTTCTCCTCCCCCCTTTTATTGCATTTATTTGCTGTCGCAGAGTAAATAAATCGCTAACTTTTTGTTGGCTTCGGTGTTTTTTTGTAATTTTGCAATCGCAAACAGGAAGCATAGATAGTTTTGCTTATTGAGAGAAAATGAATACTAAGAAAATACCGATGTTGCTGATGCTGCTGGTGCTGACTGCATTCATGACGAACAGTTGCACGGGCGGTAAGTCGCCGTCTGCCGAAGAGGAGGCCGAGACCGACTCGCTGGCTGCCGACTCGTTGGCTGCCGACTCGACGGCTGATCTGGTTGCGGATGCGCCGCTTCCGAAGGCTGTCGATGAGTTGTTTGACGACTTCTTTTTCAACTTCGCCGGCAACCGCCGCATGCAGATGAGCCGCATCGTGTTTCCGTTGCCAGTGCATGCTGACGGTCGCACCACGATGCTGCAGCGTCGGCAGTGGCAGCGCAGTTATTTCTTTATGAGCGACGGCTATTACGCTATCCTGATGGATGACATTGCCCAGGACACGCTTTCGAAGTCGACCTCGGTGGGCGAGACCTGTGTGGAGCGCCTTGACTTCGACAGCGGTCGTGCGAAGCGCTACGTGTTCCGCCGGCTGGATGGCGAGTGGCGCCTGACATCGATCACCCACACTACGTTGGCCCAGCATCCCAATGCCTCGTTTTTCCAATTCTACAAGCGCTTTGCAACGGACGACGACTTCCAGACGGAAAGCCTTGGCGATTTTGTGCTGATGACGGCTCCTGACAGCGACGACGACTTCTCGGAAGTGACGGGTTCTATATCGCCAGAGCAATGGCCTGCGTTCAAACCCGCGATTATTCCCAGTGGGGTGGTCTACTTCGTTGACTACGGTCAGCATTGTTCGAGCGACGAGAGGAAGGTGCTGATTGTGCGTGGTGTGGCGAACGGCCTGAATATTGAGATGAGTTTCGAACGTAATGACGGGCGGTGGTGTCTGGTGAAGCTATCAGAATAGTATGAAAGATATCAGAAACTATAATTTGCTTGGTCACAATACCTTTGGCATCAGTGCTGCGTGTGATCGGTTTATAGAGTTCTCGACGGAGAGCGAGTTGTGTCAGCTGTTGCGCCGCGAGCGTTTCGCCGAGCGTGGAGAGCCTCTGCTGCTGTTGGGCGGCGGAAGCAATCTGCTGCTGACGGGTGACTTCCACGGAACGGCTATCCATTCGGCTATCATGGGCATTGAGGATATTTCTGCCATCGAGGGACCAGCGGGAGACAGCGTGCTGGTGAGAGTAGGCAGCGGTGTGACGTGGGACGACCTGGTGGGCTTTTGCGTAGAGCAGGGGTGGCACGGAGCTGAGAACCTGTCGCTGATTCCAGGTGAGGTGGGCGCTAGTGCCGTGCAGAACATCGGTGCCTACGGAGTGGAGGCGAAGGACCTGATAGAGCGTGTGGAAGGTGTGGAGATTGCTACCGGCGAGCGTGTTGCTTTCGATGCCGAAGACTGTCAGTATGGATATCGGCAGAGTCGCTTCAAGAAGGACTGGAAGAACCGCTACGTAGTAACGTATGTCACCTATCGCTTTTCACGCACGTTCCAGCCGAGGCTGGACTACGGCAACATTCGTGCTGCGCTGGCTGAACGTGGTATCGATGTGCCCACGCCACAGCAGTTGCGTGAGACAATTATCGGTATTCGTCAGGCAAAGTTGCCCGATCCGAAAGTGTTGGGCAATGGTGGCAGTTTCTTTATGAACCCTGTAGTGGGGCGCGCGAAATACGAGGAACTGGCCGCCCAATACGCGGGTATGCCGCACTACGATGTGGATGCCGACAGGGTGAAGATTCCTGCCGGCTGGATGATAGACCAGTGCGGATGGAAAGGTCGCTCGCTGGGTCGCGCCGGCGTTCACTACAAGCAGGCACTGGTGCTCGTGAACCGTGGCGGTGCCACGGGGCGGGATGTTCTGAACCTGTGTGAGGCCATTCGCCACGATGTGAAGACGCGTTTTGGTATTGAGATTTTCCCCGAGGTGAATATAGTGTAGAGTTTAGAGTGTAGAGTTTAGAGTTTAGAGATAAGACGGATGAAGTTTACGTTTTTGGGAACAGGTACCTCGGCTGGCGTCCCCGTGCTGGGGTGTGGGTGCAAAGTGTGCCGCAGCCAAGATCCGCGCGACTTCCGCTATCGGAGTTGCGCTCTGCTGGAGTCCGACACCACGCGTGTCCTTATAGACTGTGGGCCCGACATACGTATGCAGCTGATGCATCGGCCGTTCCGAAAAATCGACGGAGTACTGCTCACTCATATTCATTATGACCACGTGGCAGGCATCGACGACCTGCGTGGTTTTTGCAAGTTCGGCGACATCGATATCTATGCCAATCAACAGACAGTTGATGCCCTGCGCGTGACGATGCCTTATTGCTTTACGCCGAAACTCTACCCTGGTGTTCCCTTGCTGAATCTGCATGCCATCAGTCCTGCCCAGAAAGGGCGAATTGGCGACATCGCATGGGAGGCTGTGGAGGTGATGCACGATTGGCTGCCTATTATGGCCTATCGGTTCGGAACGTTTGCCTATGTCACCGACATGAAGACCATTAGCGATGAGAACCGCGAACGCCTGCGAGGCGTGAAGACACTGGTCGTGAACGCATTGCGCTTTGAGCGCGAGCACCATAGTCACATGCTTGTAGGTGATGCCGTTGCTTTTGCTCGCAGCATAGGTGCCGAGCGTACGTTCCTTACCCATCTGACACATGAGATTGGCTTCCACGATGAGGCCAACAGTCGCTTGCCGGAAGACGTGCGGTTTGCCTACGACGGGTTGACGATAGAGGTGTAAGGTGCCTTCGGCACGTGAAAGGACGCTGACGCGTCGTGTAAGGCGGCATAGCCGCGTGTAAGGTGCCTACGGCACGTGTAAGGAGAACAAAAAAGCGAGTGTGTCAGAACGATGGTGACACACTCGCTTTTGTAATTGTATAGGTGGCTTTCCGACGGGAAAACCTTATTTTTTGCGTTTGAACTTCCGATAGAGTTTCCAACCGAGGATGATGCCATCGAGGACACCTGTTCCTGTGCTCATCACGGCACTGATGCGCTTCGACGGAGTAAGTGCCGAGAACGGTTGTGGCTTGGTGAAAAGCCGTCTCCAGAGTTGGCGAATCTGGTCCTCGTTGCGTCGGATATCGCTGCGAAGGGCGTCCTTGCGGTTGCTGATTTGCTCGAGCGACCCGTATTCGGGCGTCGTGGCAGGCTGAGTGGGTGCGGAATTGGTAATTTCCATAAGGCAGTGCGGGACAAAGGTTGTTAGGACTTCATTAACAGACTGGCGAGGAATTTTACCACAGGCCTCTCAATCCATTGCTTTCGGAAGGCCATGAGCAGCAGGAAAATGACCAGATAGAACGCTGCGACGATGACAAAAGCCCAGGCCGTACCTACCAGCGGTGCTAGGGCATAGGCTGCTGCAAACGACAGGTAGATAAAGATGAGCAGGAGGAACAGCGCGAGCACAGCCGTCAGGGTGATGGCTGTAATCAGTCGCACCACCTTTTCGATGACATCGAGCTTTATGTACTCACGCTGCAGCCCTATGTATTGTTTCAGCGCCTCGACCAGTTGGCCGATTGTCTCTATGTTTTGGTCGTTGGAAAACATCTTTGCAAGGAATCAAATAAAGTGACGGTGTGGCAGAATGTGCCACTCCAGACTTCACGTGCTCTCAACACTACTCGACAATGTCGGAAGCAGCCTCTTTGATGTCGTCGACGAGGTCGTCTACTTCCTTGCGGCTGAGCTTGATGTTGTGCTTCTTGCAGAAATCATCCACGGCATCGGTGATGCGGGTGCGAGTTTCAGTTCCCTTCTCAGGAGCAATGAGCAAACCGAGTGCTGCGCCGGCGATGGCACCGCCGAGGAATGCGCCGAAATAACCTAATGTCTTCATAATTCTTAGTTTTTTATAATTAAACAATGTTTGTTCATTCTCTCAGTCGTCGGCACCAAGCCCTATGGGGCTTTTCTTCCGATTGAGTTCGCAAATATAGCAAAAGATTGGGAAATAACCACATTTTATAGCGTCATTTTTTGTTAAAAAACCACTATTTTATTGATTTAACAAACTTTATGCGTGTTTTTGAACGATATTTGCGCGATATTTTGTAATTTCGCACCAAATATGTTTGAATCAATTTAAAAGTTTCATTAAATACAAAGAAAAAGTTATGAGAAAATCATTGGTATTGAGCGCAGGCCTTTGCGCAGTGTTAATGTTTGCAAGTTGTGGTTCGAAGGACAGCGCTTACCGTAAGGCTTATGACAAGGCTAAGGCAGCTGAGGCTGAGGCAGCCCTGGCTCAGAACACGGAATCGACGGAGACACCCGTTGTGACCCCGCTCACTCCGACACAGCCCCAGCAGCAGACAGTTGATAACTACGACAATGCCACGTATCGTCAGGAGAACGTGACTCTGGTGAGCGGTTCTGGTTTGAAGAACTTCTCGGTGGTGGTAGGTTCGTTCTCTGTTCAGGCCAATGCCCAGGGTTTGCAGAACAAGCTGAAGGCTGCCGGTTATGACGCTCAGATTGTGAAGAACAACGACCGCGGTCTCTATCGCGTTGTTGCCACCACCTTTAACGAGAAGGCCGACGCTGCCCGCTCTCGCGATGCTTTCCGTGCTACCTATCCCGATGCTTGGCTGCTGTATAACAAATAAAAAATATCAGTAGTTAAGGCTGACGTGAGAATACTTTCTATCGATTACGGAAAGAAACGTTCAGGTTTAGCAGTCACCGATCCCCTGCAAATCATTGCAGGTGGGTTGGCGACTGTTTCTACGTCTGAACTCTACGACTATTTGGTTGGTTATATCTCGCGCGAACCGGTGGAGCGCATCGTCATTGGTGAGCCCCGACAGCCCAACGGGCAGCCCAGCGAGAATCTGCAGCGCGTGCAGCAGTTTGTGAACCGCTGGCGCAACCATCAGCCACAAGTGCCTATAGAGTTCTACGACGAGCGCTTCACGTCGGTGCTTGCCCACAGGGCCATGATCGACGGGGGCTTGAAGAAAAAGGCTCGTCAGGACAAGGCGCTGGTTGATGAGATCAGTGCCACGATCATCCTGCAGGACTACATGCGCTCGCGACTTAATCGTCAGTCTGTCAATCCGTAAATCGTCAATCTGCAAATCCGTAAATCCGAAAAAATCCCTCAATGATTCTAGCCATTTATATTTACGGCCAGCCCGTATTGCGTAAGGAGTCGGAAGATATCACTCCCGACTATCCTGGCTTGGCCGAACTGATTCCCAATATGTTTGAAACGCTCACGGCCTCCGATGGCGTTGGCCTAGCAGCACCTCAGATTGGTAAGAACATTCGTCTGGCCGTCATCGACCTTGATGTGGTCAGCGACGAACTGCCTGAATATAAGGACTTCCGCCGAGCCTTCATCAATCCCCACATTGTTGAGATTGACGAAGAGTCGCCAGTAGAGTCGATGGAGGAGGGCTGCCTGTCGCTGCCCGGTATCCACGAGAAAGTGGAGCGTCACACACGTATTCGTGTGCAGTGGCTCGACGAGCAATTCCAGCCCCACGATGAGTGGATAGATGGATTCCTGGCCCGTGTGATGCAGCACGAGTTCGACCACCTCGATGCCAAGATGTTCATTGACCACCTTTCGCCACTTCGCAAGCAGCTTATCAAGAGCAAGCTGAAAGCGCTCACGCTCGGCCGCTACAAGTGCTCCTATCGCACGAAGCCCGTGAGAAGATAAAAAGTGAAAGAAGACCCACCCCCAGCCCCTCCCGTGAAGGGAGGGGAGTAAAATGCTTTTAAAATGAAGAAAAACGACAAACTCTTTGGCATATTGCTCCCCTCCCTTCACGGGAGGGGCTGGGGGTGGGTCTTCTCCCTTCAGGGGAGGGGCTGGGGGTGGGTCTTTATCTTCCTCCTTCTGCTTCCTTCCCATTCCTTCGCCCAGTACAATACCGACCGACTCATCATTTCCGGCCGCATCGCCTACAGCAACCATGACTTCGTAGTTGCCATTCAGCATTTCAACAACGTTCTCTCGGCCAAGCCCTACCTTTACGAACCCTGGTATTATCGTGGTCTCTGCAAGTTGCAGCTCGACGACTACGTAGGTGCAGAGAACGACTTCGACAAGGCGTTGGAAATTAACCCCTATGTGCATGAAATCTTTGCAGCCCGCGCCGAGTGCCGCATCCGACTGAAGAAGTTTGCCGAGGCCATCGACGACTACGAGCATGCCCTGATATTAAGTCCCGACGAGCGGGGCTATTGGTTCAACAGGGCCTACTGCCGCCATTTCCTCAAGCAAAACGAACGTGCACATGCCGACCTCGACTACATCGTCGGCCGTTGGCCCGATATGAACATGGCTTATTCGCTGCAGACGGAAATCTATCTGAACGAAAACGACACGACAACGGCCTCGCGGTGGCTTGAGAAAACGTTGGAGCATAATCCCTATGATGGCAATTCCTGGTCTATTCTGGCCCGACTGAACATGCAGCGCCACAACTGGCAGTTGGCCGATTCTGCCTTCACGAAAGCCATTCACTACCAGCCGCGCGTAGTCAACAACTACATGTATAGGGCAATGGTGAGGGTCAACACCAACCGGTTGCGTCAGGCTATGGAAGACTACGATAAGGCCATCGATATGGATCCCAATAACTTCCTTTCCCACTACAACCGAGGTCTGCTGCGCCAGCAGTTGGGCGACGACAATAGGGCCATTGAAGATTTCAATTTCGTCCTGCGCTATGAGCCCAACAACCTGCAGGCACTCTACAACCGTGCTCTGTTGCTTGATAGAACGGGTAATTATCGGGCAGCCATTAAGGACTATTCGCGCGTCATCGAGACCTTCCCCAATTTCTGGGCGGGCCTGCTGGCACGTGCTGCCTGCTATCGCCGGCTGGGCATGACGGGAAAGGCTGAGATGGACGAGTTCCGCGTTACGAAGGCGCAGCTCGACAAGCATCTCGGTATCCAGCAGCGATGGAGCAAGTCGAAGCTGCGCGAGATGCGCAAGCTGAGTGATATCGATGTGGAGAAATACGACCAGTGGGTAGTGGTCGACGACGATGTTGTGACGCCTCAGTATGCTAACGACTATCGGGGTGAGGTGCAGAATCGAAGTGTGCAGAGCGACCTGCAGCCACTCTTCTCGCTTTCCTACATGCCCTATCGGGGCGGCGTGGCCAGCTATTCCATTGTTGACCAGGCTGTTGAAACATTCAATTTCACCCAAAAACCGATGCGTACCATTCACGTCACTTGCCGTCCGCAGGCGCTTGACGAGACGACATCGCGCGACTTCTTCCAGATCATCGATTCCCTCTCGGCCGCCATCGCGCGTTCGTCCGACGTGCCCACAGCCTTGTCGCTGCTCTTGCAGCGGTCGGTGGCTCATGCTACCACCCACAATTTCACAGAGGCACTTAACGACCTGAACGATTATCTCAGCATCGATTCCACGTCGCTACTGGCCCACTGGCAGCGCGCCTATTGCCAGGTCATGCTTTCCGACTACAACGCCCAGCAAGGCATAGAAGCCCAGCTGAGCGTTAAACGGGCGCAGGACGACCTGCGGATGGCACTTTCTCAAGACGCCGACAATTCGTTGCTGGCCTACAACCTAGCCACGCTGCTGGCTATGCAGAAGCAATATGCAGAGGCCATCGACCTCTATCGGCGCGCCTTGAAGCTGAATCCTAATCTTGCCGAGGCATGGTTCAATCTCGGCCTGTCGCTGGTGTTCTCCGGTCAGAAGGAAGAAGGACTGCGCTACCTCAGCAAGGCTGGCGAACTGGGGCTCTACGACGCCTACAGCGTCATGAAGCAGTTCTAATCCCTCATGCTTAGCGAGATGCGGCGACGCCGCAGGTCAACCTCGACGACCCTCACCTCAACGTGCTGGTGCAGTTTCACCACTTCGTTCGGATCGCTCACGTAGCGATTGGCCAACTGCGACACGTGCACGAGGCCGTCCTGATGGACGCCGATGTCGACGAAGCAGCCGAATTTCGTGATGTTTGTCACGATGCCCGGCAGCACCATTCCCACCTGCAAATCCTCCATTTCTTTCACGCGGCTGTCGAACTCGAAGGCCTCAGCCTCGCCGCGCGGGTCGCGACCGGGCTTTTCCAGTTCGTGCATGATGTCGGAAAGCGTGGGCATGCCTACCTCGGCCGTCACGTAGCGTTGCAGTTCAATCTTCTTTTGTTTCTCCTTGTCCTTGATGAGTTCTACAACGGTGCAGCCGGCATCCTTCGCCATCTGTTCTACAAGAGCGTAGCGCTCAGGATGTACAGCCGTGTTGTCCAACGGGTTGCGGCCGTTGGGAATGCGCAGGAATCCCGCACATTGCTCGTAGGCCGAGGGGCCCAGCCGCGGCACCTTCTTCAGTTGTGCGCGCGACGTGAAGGCACCGTTCTCTCGGCGGTAGTCGACGATGTTCTGTGCCAGCGTCGGCCCCAGTCCGCTTACGTAGGTCAGCAGGTGTTGCGATGCCGTGTTCAGGTTCACGCCCACCAGGTTGACGCAGCTTTCCACGGTCTGGTCTAGGCTCTTCTTCAGTTTCGACTGGTCTACGTCGTGCTGATATTGTCCCACGCCGATGCTCTTCGGGTCAATCTTCACCAGCTCGGCCAGCGGGTCCATCAGGCGGCGGCCTATCGACACGGCACCGCGCACGGTCACGTCTTCGTCAGGAAACTCCTCGCGGGCAATCTTCGAAGCCGAATAGATGGAGGCACCGTCCTCGCTCACGACGTAGACGCTGGCGCTGCCCGTCTCTTTCAGGATGTCGGCTGTCTCGCGGCTGGCCGTTCCGTTGCCCACGGCGATGGCCTCGACGCCGTATTTCTCGGCCACGTCGCGAAATTGCAGCATGGCCTGCAGGCGCGTGCCGCGCGGCGGGAAGGGGAAGACCACTTCGTGGTGCAGTAGGTTGCCCTGCGCGTCGAGGCACACCACCTTGCATCCCGTGCGGATGCCCGGGTCGACGCCCATCACGCGCTTTTGGCCTAGCGGAGCATCGAGCAACAGCTGTCGCAGGTTTTCGGCAAACACGCCGATGGCCTCCTCGTCGGCCCTCACCTTGGCGGCTGCCGCCGTCTCCGTTTCTATCGACGGCTCCAGCAGGCGCTTATAGGCATCGTCGGCCGCTTCGCCTACGAGGTCGCTGCAGGGTCCGTAGCCACGCACGAACTGCCGGCGCAGCCGTTCCATGGCCCGCTCGTCGTCAACGCTGAGTTTCACGCGCAGGAAGCCCTCGCTCTCACCGCGGCGCATCGCCAGCAGTCGGTTGCCCGAGCAGCGGCGCAGTGGTTCCGAGAAGTCGAAGTAGTCGCGGTATTTGGCCGCACCTTCATCGCCGCGCTTGGCTTTCACCACCTTCGACGCTATCACAGCCTCGCGCTGAAACGTAGTGCGCAGCCGCTGTCGGGCCTGCGCATCCTCGCTGATGGTCTCGGCGATGATGTCCTGTGCTCCGGCGATGGCGTCCTCTGGCGTTTCTATCATGTCGTCGTTCACGAACCTGCGCGCCACGGCCTCTATGTTGCGTTCGCGCTGCAGCAGGATGACCTGTGCCAGTGGTTCCAGTCCCTGTTCGCGTGCCACTTGCGCCCGCGTGCGTCGGCGAGGTTTGTAGGGCAGGTACAAATCCTCCAGTTCCGTGGCGTTCCACGTCTGTTCAATCTGCTTCTGCAGTTCCGGAGTCAGTTTTCCCTGTTCGCCGATGGTCTTCAGGATGGTTTCCTTGCGTTTGGCGAGTTCGCGCAGCCGGTCGTACTGGTCGCTGATCAGTCCTATCTTCACCTCGTCGAGTCCGCCCGTGCGCTCCTTGCGGTAGCGGGCAATGAAGGGAATGGTTGCCCCCTCGTCGAGAAGCGTCATCGTGTTGGCCACGGCGCCTTCGCGCAGTTGCAGCGCCTCGGCAATGATTTTCGCAAATATCGTAGTATCCATTGTTTAGATGTTTTTTGTTTCCTATTGTGTTTCCGACATTGCAAAAGTACTGATTATTTTGCAAAAAGCCAAACAATTACGCCTTTTTAATGCTTCCATCGCGCAGCCCTTAGGGTTCAACTACATAGCTATGATAAAATAAAACATAAAAGCATGGAGTGGGGGGGTGAGTTGTTAAATAATTTAAAAACACGAAAGAAATACAGTACTTTGTATTGCAAGGTACTAATATTTTGCCTATCTTTGCAGCGAGAACTAAAAGAGTGGGGCAGACGCCCCGCCCCGATGCCAACAAATAAAAGGAAATAACAACTATCAACATGGTGAACATCGACAATGCAAAATCGCAGATGCGGAAGGGGATGCTTGAATATTGCGTCCTGCTTCTGCTAAGACGGCGAGCGTCGTATGCGTCCGACATCATCCAGCAGCTGAAGGAAGCCGATCTGCTGGTGGTGGAAGGCACGCTCTACCCGCTTCTGTCGCGACTGAAGAAAGACGGCCTGCTCTCATACGAGTGGCAGGAGAGCACGCAGGGACCGCCCCGCAAGTACTACGCGCTGACTGCCGACGGCGAAGCGTTCCTTGCCGGACTCGACGCCGCTTGGGGCGAGATAGAACGTACCGTAGGCGTGCTGAAGAACGAAGGGAGGCCTCTCCTCCCATCCTCTCCAGAGGGGGAAGAGGGGTGAACCGTCCTTTTCCGTGTGTACCTTAATTATTATAATAATGTGAAATAAAGTCTCAACTTATGATGAAAAAGAATATTACTATCAATCTGTGCGGGCGGCTCTTCAACATCGACGAGGACGCCTACGAACTGCTGCACAACTACATTGAGACGCTGCGCTCTTACTTCGCGCGGCAGGAGGGCGGCAACGAGATTACCGACGACCTCGAGGAGCGCATAGCCGAACTGCTCGACGAGCTGAAGGCTCAGGGCCACGAGGCCATCAGCATCGAGCACGTGAAGCAAGTCATTACGCGCATGGGGCAACCTGAGGAGATGGACGAAGCTTCTCCCCAGCCCTCGGAGCCTGCCCACAACCCCTCACTGATGGGAGGGGAGTCGGGAGAACGAACGGCTGACTCGGGGACGGGCGGCGATGATGCTGCCGGAGAAAAAGGACCGCAGGACAGCTCGGCCAAGGACAGCGGACACCGCTTCGAGGAGTTCATGGATGAGGTGAAGACGCTCTTCCGCGAGCGCCGCTTCTACCGCAATCCGAAAGACAAGATGCTGGCAGGCGTGATGTCGGGACTGGCCTCCTCGTTCGAGGTCGACCCCACACTGTTGCGACTGGCCGTCGTGGCTGCCATCATTGCCATCTCGATGCTGGGCTCGGTGTTTGGCCATCACAACTGGTTCATGCTCGTCAACTTCAACGTTTGCCTGGGCTTCGCCTTCATCTATCTTATTCTGGCCCTTATCATGCCCGAGGCCGAGACGCCCGAGCAGCAACTGAAGATGCAGGGCAAGCCCGTGAACATGCAGAACCTGGCTGAAGAGGTGGTGCAGAACGTCTCGGAGAAGGCAGGACCGGTGAAGCAGAGCAGCGGCGTGAAGTCGGTGTTCAACGGCCTGCTGAAGTTCTTTGCCTCCATCTTCAAATTCCTCATGGTGTTGCTGGCGCTGGCGCTGTTTGCCGGAGGCGTGTTTGCCCTGCTATGGGCGTTCTTCGCCATCAATTCGCCCGACACCGTGTCGCAGTATTTCGCATGGGACATGACGCCCATTCGCGAGATCCATATGAACATGTTCCTCACCTTCCTTCTCGGGCTAATGGCCTCCCTGCTGATTCCCGCCTACGCCATTGTGCAACACCTCATCCACCCGCTGAAGGTTTGGCAGCGGCTGCTGTTGCTGCTCGTGTGGATTGTCGCCCTGGCCACGGCCGTCACCACTGGCGCCTTCCTCACCGAAGTGAGCGATGACTATGAGCGGGCCGACGCCATTCGGCTCGACGAAATGGTGGAAACGGAGGACGGTGTGGCGATTCGCCTCTACGAACTGGATTTCCTGAACACCCACGGCTGGCGCATCCTGAAGGGCGAGGGCTGCAACGACCGCTATACGGCCAAGGGCCAATACTATAAGGACCAGCACTCGCAGACGCGCTATCTCGACAGCTACGACGACCACCATCGCCAGCGCTATCGCGCCGAGCGCGGCGAGTCGCTCATGCCCGGTCGCTATCGTCTGACGTGTGCCGTGCGTGCCAACGGCCGCGGCGCCTTTGCCTACACGCTCATCGACGGGCAGAAGACGCTGCAGGAGATTCCCGTCACGGGCAACGTTGGCGGCGGCATCTGGCAGGAGGCAGCCGACAGCGTAGATCGCGTTCGCGTGACCACGCAGCCCGACGAGCACGGCCAATGGAAGGTAGCTCAGGACATCAAGGAAATTGTTGCTGCCAACGATGGCAATGGCTACGGCTGGTGCCGCCTGACGTTCGAGCCCATTATTATCACGAAGCCTAACACCGTTGTCAACTACGGCGTTGCCACCGACCCTGAGTTTACGGGCCAGACGTGGCTCGGCCAGTGGTTCTCAGCCTGCGACTTCGTCATCGAGCGCCTTGAGTAAGGTTAGACAATATATTCGGTTAATATTTATTTGATTTATCGCGATAACAGCAGGCGTCGCCCATGCGTGAGCACAGGCGGCGCCGTTATTTTTTAAAATTGTTTAAACTTCCTTAAACAATGCATAAATTCCTTCAATCGGTTGACTTGTGAGGTTAAATTCATAGCCCCAGAAGGGCAAAGAGTATACATTTATTTTGATTTTTTCACATATTTTTTGGCGAAATTTTAGCAAAGTATTTAAATTATGAATTTCTATTACAAACTGCGAATCGTATACATATCAGCTTGCAATTATGAATATTCCTTACAAAAATAATCTAAAGATAGACAAAAGTGGCCTTATAGCTGAATTGTGAATTTTGTGAACAGATGGCAAATTATTCACCTATTTATATGAGTGATAATGAATAGTTATTACAAAATGCGCAAAAGCAAGGCAAGCTAAATTTCGCTTTTTTTGTGAATTTTGAAAGGGGAAGGAAAGGAATATAAGAAAAAGAAGAGGAAAGGGAAGGCGAAAATGAAAATGAAAAGGAAGAAGAAAATGAAGGAGAAGATGAAAGAGAAAATGAAGATGAGATGCTGCTGCTGACGCTGCTGCTTAGCAGCAGCTTAATATATTATATATTATCGCGCGCGAGTGTATCGCGACGCTCAGACGGCGGCGGCAGCGCAGCATTTTTTTCTTCGCATAGACAGTGCTTCGCAAGAGGGAATTTGTGGAAAAATTACTTTTTTGTCACTAAAAAACGGCTAAAATTTGGAGGGTGTTCATTTTCGCCGTATCTTTGCAGCGTGGAAAAGGGGAAGCCTGTCGCAGCATCACTTGCTACTGAGACTCGCGTCACTCGGCGGCAATGGTAGCGCCGCTCGGCGGCAATGGTAGCGTCACTCGGCGGCAATGGCAGCGTCACTCGGCGGCAGAAGATGCGGAGCTGCGTGGTAATGTCTACAGGACTAAGGCCTGTTATGTGTGACTCTAAGTGCCAGTGATAATAAACCTTTGAGACGCTTACACTGGAACAAGCTGTTGCAATATGCCAGCCATTGCCACGCGACTACCAACTGACGGCAACCATTTGGCGACGAGCAGCCCGAAGCGTTCTTTGACTTGTTGAAACAAAATACTCCGGAAATGCAGGGGGAAAGCGCCAGCGTTCGGGATGCGGAGTGGCATCCTTAGCGGGCATCGAGCGAAGGGGCTGGTGCTGAGGCGGCAGCATGTGCTAAAGGGGCAGCAGGTGCTAAAGGGGCAGCGGGTGCTGAGGCGGCAGCAGGTGCTAAAGGGGCAGCAGGTGCTAAAGGGGCGGCAGCGCCAGGTCTTTCACTACTTCGCCGCCGATGACGAGTCCGGCGGCGGCAGGGACGAAGGCGCAGGAGGCGGGCAGTGCCCGGCGCCCGTTGGCGGCAAGCTCGTCGGCCTCGTGCTGCGTGTCTTCGTCGGTGATGACAGGCTTTTGGGGCGGTTCTTCGCTGTAGACCACCTTGAAATGCTCGATGCCCTCACGGCGCAGTGTCTTGCGGAGGATGCGAGCCAGCGGATCCATACTGGTCTGCGCGATGTCGGCAACGCGGAAGGCCGTCGGGTCGAGCTTGTTGGCAGCCCCCATGCTGGAGATGACGGGCAGCTCCAGCCGGTGGCATCGGCGCAGGATGTCGAGTTTGGCTTTCACCGTGTCGATGCAGTCAACGACATAGTCGAAATCGGCCAGCGGAACGGCATCGGCATTTTCGGGGAGGTAGAACAGGGGGTACTTCTCGACGCGGCATTGGGGATTGATGTCGACAATGCGCTCGGCCATGACGTCGACCTTCATTCGGCCGAGTGTGGAATGGAGGGCCACGATTTGGCGGTTGAGGTTAGTCAGACTGACGCGGTCGGGGTCGACGAGGGCGATGGTGCCCACGCCGCTGCGCGCCAGCACTTCGGCTACGTGGCCTCCCACGCCTCCCACGCCGAACAGTACGACGCGGGCCCGCTGGAGCCGCTGCATGGCCTCGGGCCCCAGCAGCAGTTGGGTTCGGGAAAAGGGATTGTTGCTCATATCTGGCGGCAAAGGTAGTGAAAATTGTTGAGAGTTGAGAGTTTAGAGTTGAGAGTTTAGAGTTTTTTTAGTTTAGAGTGCGCCTGCGGCGCGGTTGAGAGTTTGGTTTTTTACCTGGTTGCGTGCAAAAAAAAACTAAAACTCGGCTCATAGCACGTAGTTCTCGACTAAAATCACTATCTTTGCAGAAAAATTCACGGAAAGCGACAATCGAGATGAAACAAGCCATGATTCTTGCTGCCGGCATGGGCACCCGACTGAAGCCTCTGACCGACCACACGCCGAAGGCGCTGATCAGCGTGGGTGGGCAACCGCTGCTGGACAGGCTGGCGACGCGACTGCGCAGCCAGGGCTACAGGCGACTGGTGGTAAACGTGCATCATCTGGCAGACCAGATTGAAGAGCACATAGCGGCTCAGGACGGCTATGGCATCGACGTGAGCATCAGCGACGAGCGCGACGGGCTGCTGGAGACGGGTGGTGCGCTGAAGAAGGCGGCGCCGCTGTTCGACGCCACGGAGCCGGTGCTGATACACAATGTGGACATCCTGGACAACGTCGACTACGACTGGCTGCGACGCCAGCACCTGGACGACGAGGACGCCGTGCTGCTGGTGAGCAGGCGAAAGACGCAGCGCTACCTGCTGCTCGACAACGCCATGAGGCTGGTGGGATGGGTGAACACGGCGACGGGCGAACTGCGCAGTCCCTACGACTGGCTGAAAAATCCCGACGAGGCGCGGCTGGATATGGATGCCTACCAGCTCTACATTAGGCGCGGCACATCCGAGCTGAGCTTCAACCTCTTTGCCTTCTCGGGCATCCACAGCTTCTCCCCACGGCTGTTTCCGCTCATGGAGCGATTCCCCGACAGGTTTCCCATCATGGACTTCTATCTGCAGACGTGCCACCGCACACGCATCTACGGCGTGCAGAAGGAGGGCCTTCGCGTGCTCGACGTGGGCAAGCTGGACTCGCTGGCCGAGGCCGAGCAGTTTCTTCAGGGCTGACACCGTCGGTAAGAAAGCAAACGGAACACTTCTTTTTCCCCAGTAAAATAATAAGAAATGCAACAAAAAATCATCATCCTCGACTTTGGTTCGCAGACCACACAACTCATCGGCCGCCGCGTGCGCGAGCTGGACACGTTCTGCGAAATTCTGCCCTACAACAAGTTTCCCAAGGACGATGCCTCGGTGATAGGCGTCATCCTGAGTGGTTCGCCCTTCTCGGTGCACGATCCCGAGGCATTTCAGGTGGACCTCTCGCAGTTTGTGGGCCGCGTGCCCGTGCTAGGCATCTGCTATGGCGCACAGTACATCAGCCACACGCTGGGAGGCAAGGTGGAGAAAGCCGACAGCCGCGAATATGGCCGTGCCCATCTGACCAGCCTCGATGCTTCGAACCGTCTCTTCCAGGGGTTCCGCGAGAACTCGCAGGTGTGGATGAGCCACGGCGACACGATTACCAGCATTCCTGAAGGCTTTGAGGTGATTGGCAGCACGCGCGACGTGAAGAATGCCGCCTTCTGGTGCCCCGCAGGACGCGAGGTTCTCAACACTCCGCTGAACACCGGCATCTGGGCCGTGCAGTTCCATCCCGAGGTGTTCCACACCGAACAAGGCTCGCTACTGCTCAAGAATTTCGTTGTCGACATCTGCGGCTCGCGCCAGGACTGGAGCGCCGCTTCGTTTGTCGATACCACGGTGCGCGAACTGCAGGAGCAACTCGGCGACGACCGCGTCATCCTCGGTCTCTCGGGCGGTGTCGACTCGTCGGTGGCAGCCGTGCTGCTCAACAAGGCCATCGGCAATAGGCTGACGTGCATCTTCGTCGACCACGGCATGTTGCGCAAGAACGAATTCCTGCAGGTGATGGAAGATTATAAGGTATTGGGACTCAATGTTATAGGCGTCGATGCTTCGCAGAAATTCTTCGCCGACTTGGCAGGTGTCACCGATCCCGAGCAGAAGCGCAAGATTATCGGGCGCGACTTCGTGGAAGTGTTCAATGCCGAGGCAAAGAAAATCACCGATGCCAAATGGCTGGCTCAGGGCACCATCTATCCCGACCGCATAGAGTCGCTGAACATCACGGGCAAGGTCATCAAGAGCCACCACAACGTGGGCGGACTGCCCGAAGAGATGCATCTGCAGCTGTGCGAGCCGCTGAAGTGGCTCTTCAAGGACGAAGTGCGCCGCGTGGGACGTCAGCTGGGCATGCCCGAGCACCTCATCACGCGCCATCCGTTCCCCGGCCCAGGTCTGGCCGTGCGCATTCTGGGCGACATCACGCCCGAGAAGGTGCGCATCCTGCAAGATGCCGACGACATCTACATCCGCGGACTGCGCGACTACAAGGTTCGGCTGACGGGCGAGGAAGCCCGCAAGGTGCTGGCAGCCGGTGTGCCTGCTGCCATGCAGGACGGCGAAGTGGAAGTGTCGCTCTACGACCAGATATGGCAGGCAGGAGCCATCCTGCTTTCCACCGTACGCTCGGTGGGCGTCATGGGCGACGAGCGCACCTACGAGCATCCTGTGGCGCTGCGTGCCGTCACCTCGACCGATGCCATGACGGCCGACTGGGCCCATCTGCCCTACGACTTCATGGCCCGCGTGTCGAACGAAATAATAAATAAGGTGAGAGGGGTCAACCGCGTCTGCTACGATATCTCCTCGAAGCCGCCTTCGACCATCGAGTGGGAATAATAAGAAATAAAGTAACACCGTTTTATCTTTAAGCGATGAAGAAAAGAAAAGTCTGGACGGCGCTGGCCGTCAGTATGGCTATGATGCTGCTTGTGGGGCTCTCTTCCTGCTCCACGAAGCAGCATGCCATCAACCAACTCGAAAACTTCTCCGAGGAACTGCGCGACAACAGTGCCCGCTACAGCGTGGCCGAATGGGAGCAGGCCGGCGAGAAGTTCATGAAGATTCGCAAGAACATCTCGAAGCATGAACTCGACTACACGCCTGAAGAGAAAGCCAGGATTGGCCATTTGGAAGGCAAGTGCGCCGGCTACATGGCTAAGGGCCTGAAGGAAGGCGTGTTCGACAAGGTGAAGGCTTTCGGCAACGAACTGAAGGGCATTCTGAAAGGCATCTTGAATGCGGTGACAGATTTTTAAGCATTTTTCCCGTCAGCAAAGTATCATCGAGAGAGAGATGCCGATCCATTCACGTTTCAGCCAGTCAGACGAGAGTCGTCGCGACGAACTCGTCCGCACTATCGAACACAGCATCGAACGCTTGTCGATAGGCGAACTGGAAGCCCTCTACTACGACCTTGTGGCTAAAGACTACATCCGATAGCATCAACAAAAAGAAGCCTGCCACCCCAAACACGGGTGGCAGGCTTTTTCTTTTTCTCCCTTTCTCCTCTCCATTCAGGGAAGAGGCCCCAGGGGAATAGGCTTCTTACTTGTTCTTCAGCAGGTCGCGAATCTCGGCGAGCAGCTCTTCCTGAGTGGGTCCTGCGGGAGCTTCGGGCTCGGGAGCGGGCTCTTCCTTCTTAGCCATGAGTTTGTTGATGGCCTTCATCATCAGGAAGATGCAGAATGCGATGATCAGGAAGTCGATGACGTTCTGAATGAAAGCACCATACTTCAGCGTGGCACCTGCGAGCGGCTCACCACCCTCTACAGGGTTGGGCAGCATCACCTTGTAAGCCAGGCCCGACACGTCGATACCGCCAGTCAGCATTCCTACGAGCGGCATCAGCACGTCGTCAACGAGCGAGCTCACGATCTTACCAAAAGCACCGCCGATGATCACACCGACTGCCATGTCCATCACGTTGCCCTTCATGGCAAACTCCTTGAATTCTTTAATAAATCCCATAATCTTACTTTTTTAAGAGTTAATATTAAAAGTTACAGCATTTCTAAGCACTGTTTTGCAATCTTCATGTGGCAATCTGGCGCCTCTGAGGCCAGTTTTTTCAATCTTTAATCATTATTCATCAATCTTTAATCTTAATTAAGACTGATTTCATGTGCAAATTTAGAAAAATTTTTGTAACTTTGCGCTCGAAATAAGAAAAAAATGCGTTTTTAGCATGAAATTTCTTCTAATTTGTCCGCTTTTGGGCATATTTCGATGATTATTAATCTCATTTAAGGATTATTTTTTAACCCTTTATAAATTTAAACAAAAAAATGACAAAAGTAGCTATTAACGGCTTTGGCCGTATCGGTCGCCTCGCATTCCGTCAGATGTTCGAGGCTGAAGGTTATGAAGTGGTCGCCATCAACGACCTGACCAGCCCCAAAATGCTGGCTCATCTGCTGAAGTATGACACCGCTCAGGGTGGTTTCTGCGGCAAGATTGGTGAGAACAAGCACACTGTGGACTGCACTGACAACTCTATCATCGTCGATGGTAAGGAAATCACCATCTATGCAGTGCCCAACGCTGCTGAGCTGCCCTGGGGCGAGCTCGATGTTGATGTTGTTCTCGAGTGCACAGGTTTCTACACCTCTAAGGAGAAGGCTTCTGCCCACATCAAGGCTGGTGCCAAGAAGGTTGTGATCTCTGCTCCCGCCGGCAACGACCTGCCCACCATCGTTTACAACGTAAACCACAAGACTCTGACTCCCGCCGACACCGTGATCTCGGCTGCTTCTTGCACCACCAACTGCCTGGCTCCCATGACGAAGGCTCTGAACGACTTCGCTCCCATCCAGAGCGGTATCATGACCACCGTTCACGCTTACACTGGCGACCAGATGATTCTCGACGGTCCTCAGCGCAAGGGTGACGTGCAGCGCGCACGTGCCGGTGCTCAGAACATCGTTCCTAACTCGACGGGTGCTGCCAAGGCCATCGGTCTCGTGATTCCCGAGCTCAACGGTAAGCTCATCGGTGCTGCCCAGCGCGTTCCGACTCCCACAGGTTCTACCACCATTCTGCACGCTGTTGTGAAGGGCGAGGTGACTGTTGAGGACATCAACGCCGCTATGAAGGCTGCTGCCAACGAGTCGTTCGGCTACACCGAGGAGAAGCTCGTTTCGAGCGACATCATCGGCATGAAGTTCGGTTCGCTCTTCGACGCTAACCAGACCATGGTCAGCAAGATCGGCGACGGCAACTCGCTCGTTCAGGTTGTTGCTTGGTACGACAACGAGAACTCTTACACCTCTCAGATGGTTCGCACCATCAAGTACCTCGCTGAGCTGAAGTAATTTCCGCTCTCAGAGTAAAGAGAAACGGCCGTCCGACGTTTGTCGGGCGGCTTTTTCGATAAAAATGCTGTTTCGTTTTGCGGAGCAGCATTTTTTTATTACTTTTGTAGGCGAAAATACATCTTAATGACTGACAGATTATGAGAAAAGCGCTTTTCCTGCTTGTTGTGGCCATTTGCGGAAGCATGGCCGTCCGGGCCCAGCAGAACCCCGTAAAAGGCTATATCATCACCAATACCGGCGACACGATTCGTGGCACCATCGATTATCAGACGCGCGGCAAGATGGCCCGTGCGTGCCACTTCCAGCGCGAGGGCGAGACGTCCTACGCCACTTATCAGCCAGGCCAGATAGCCGGATTCCGAATGATGGACGACGGCGTTTACTTCGTCACCCGCCGCTTTCCTGTCGACGGTGAGCTGCAGACCATCTTTGCCGAATACCTCGTGCAGGGCGGCATGAGCCTCTACCGCTACGAAGACACGTGGACCAACGCCCAGTTCTATCTCGTCGACTCGGATGGCAAGGTGGCTCTGGTGAAAGATCCGGGCGACTTGTCGGCTTACAGTGCCGAAGATGCCAAGAAGAAACACGACGAGACGTTGCTGCCGGCGATGGACATGCTCAAGAAAAGCGATAAGGCGCTGAAGCAGTTGCAGAATGGAACCATCACCGCCAATAAGCTGCTGACGATAACGCGCGACTACAACAACGAGTATTGCCAGGAGAATGGCGACTGCGTGGTGTTTCAGTACAATGCCAAGAGGTCGTCGACGTCCACTCCCCACTTCCGCGTTCAGGCAGGCTACATGCTGGCCCATCACCAACTGAAAGACGCGGATGCGAAGAATTTCGCCATCCCCCGCTTGGGCTTGGGTTGCGACTTTGAGTTCAAGCGAGTGCGTCCGGGCTTCTCGCTGCAGACGATGTTGCTTTTCAGTTTGTGGGAGTGGCCGGAGTCCGGCAGCGACGTGATGGACAATCTGTATCTTGTCCTGAACGTAGGACCATCCTATGTGTTCCACCCCGAAAAGCGCGTCAGCCCCTTCGTAAGAGGCGGTCTCATCAACATGTATGCTTTCATGCCGTTCGGGCTCTATGCCGGTGGCGGCGTCGATTTCAAGGTGGGAAAGCAGCATCTCAGGGCAGGCATCAATGCCGACTACTTCAAGTTCCTGGGATTCCTGCGTCCTGACGATCAGCATGGTTATACCTCCGTCTCGCTCGACCTCGACATTCTTTTCTAACAGCCCCTCGCGGCAGCTCAAGTTCCGGAACATGCAGAAACAACTCATCACCATACTCGGCCCCACGGCCAGCGGCAAGACCTCGCTGGCGGCAGCACTGGCCTATCGGCTCCACCTCGAAGGCCAGGAGGCCGAAATCCTCAGTGGCGACTCGCGGCAGGTGTATCGCGGCATGACTATCGGAACGGGCAAGGACCTCGGCGACTATGTCGTGGAAGGCTACCACGTGCCTTATCACCTCATCGACATCTGCGAGGCCGGCACGAAGTACAATCTCTTCCAATATCAGCAGGACTTCCATAAAGCCTACGCAGAAGTGCAGGGTAGGGGAGCGCAGCCCATCCTCTGCGGCGGCACGGGGCTCTACATCGAGTCGGTGCTGAAGGGCTACCAACTCTCGCCCGTGCCCCAGAACCAGTCCCTGCGCGACGAGTTGGAAGGTCGCTCCCTCGCCGAACTCACGGCGATGCTCCAGCAACTGAAGCAGCAGACGGGCTCCAACATGCACAACACAACCGACGTAGACACGGCTCAGCGTGCCATCCGCGCCATTGAGATTGAGACTTACAACCTGGAGCATCCAACGGAGCTTCGCTCGCTGCCCGCCGTTCCCAGTATAATAATAGGTGTAAGCATCGACCGCGAGGCACGCCGTGAGAAAATCACCCGTCGCCTGCGCCAGCGACTCGATGAAGGCATGGTCGACGAGATACGCTCACTCCTCGCCCGCGGCATACCGGCAGAAGACCTGATGTACTACGGACTGGAATATAAGTTCATCACTGAGTACGCCATTGGGCAGACGTCCTACGACGAGATGTTCCAACGGCTGGAAATAGCTATCCACCAGTTTGCCAAGCGCCAGATGACGTGGTTCCGAGGCATGGAGCGTCGCGGCTTCACCATTCATTGGGTTGACGCCCTGCTGCCGATGGAGCAGAAGGTGGATTTTGTGATGAAGAATCTAACATAAATCGCCAAAAGTTTTGTCGTTTGACGAAAAACGAGTAAATTTGCACAAGAAACTGTTACTGACCAACGATATGAACGAAAACAAGTGGGGAATACTCTATTGTCCGAAGTCGGGCTACTGGAGCTCGCCGAAGAAGCGGTGGGAGAAAATCGAACGATGCCTGCAGGCCGAAGGCATCGACTATGACTACGTGCAGAGCGAAAACTCCGGCAGCGTAGACCGTCTGGTGAAAATGCTCATCTCCAATGGCTATAAGACCATCGTCATCGTTGGTGGCGACTCGGCGCTGAACGATGCCGTAAATTGCCTGATGCAAATCGACCAGCAGCATCGCGACGAGATAGCACTGGGCGTCATTCCTAATGGAATGATGAACGATTTCGCCCACTTCTGGGAACTGAAGGAGGACGACGTGGAGCAGACCGTAAAGTGGCTCCACCAGCGCCGCATCCGCAAAATCGACCTCGGCTGCATCCGCTACGTCAACAAGCAGGGCGACCATTGCCGCCGCTACTTCCTCAACTGCATCAACATCGGTCTCGTGGCTACCATCATGAACCTGCGCCGCCAGACCCACCACTACTTCGGCTCGCGCACGCTCTCCTTCCTCTTCTCTTTCCTGCTGATGATTTTCCAGCGCTTGGAGTACAAGATGCACCTGAAGATAAACACCGACGAACTGAAGCGCAAAATCATGACCGTCTGCATCGGCAATGCCCCCGGCTACGGCCAGACGCCTAATGCCGTGCCTTACAACGGACAGCTCGACGTTTCAGTGGTTTATCATCCCGAGATGACGCAGCTCTTCGAGGGCATCTACCTCTTCGTGCGTGGAAAGTTTCTCAATCACCGCTCCGTGCATCCCTATCGCACGCAGAAGGTGGAAGTGCTCAAGGCTGAGCACGCAATGGTGGGCATCGATGGCCGCATGATGAATACGCCCGTGGGGGCCTTCACTGTTACCGTTGAGCAGGAAGTCATCAACTTCCTTATCCCCGCCTGATTTTCGCTGTCCCTCTTACAGTAAGCAATTCGCTGAGGCTGTGTCAAAATAGGAAAAATGCCATTTCGACACAGCCTCTTTTGTCAAAAAAACTTGCCTGTCAACCCCCTCGTAGAATTAAAAATTCCCGACCGGAAAATATTTTTTCCGAAATACGCCCGTATTTTGGTGGGTTTGCTAAGTCATTGAGGGTCAGTCGTTTAGCCTTTCGAGACCCCCAATTCCCTATGTGAGGGGGCTTAAGAGCATAGGTCTGGGGTATGTATCTCATAGGTTTAGTGTATGTAGCTCTTAGAGTTACAGCAAACAACTCATTGAGATAGAGGTTCTATCTCATAGCTCTGCATGGTCTGCCCCCTTGATTTGGAGGGTCTATCCGCCGCTGACGGAGGGATTAGGTCTTACTTCCCGATGTTTCACGCTCTAGTTTGATGTTTCACGCGGAGGCTTTTTTGTCGGAAAAATTCAGAGAAAGGGCGTATAGGGGCATAAAGGGTTTAAAGGGGAGTGGAAGGGCGTAAAAAGGGGACGAGATAGGGCACGTTGTGCCGTGTAAGGCCCTTCGGGCGTGTAAGGCGGTGCTGCCGCGTGTAAGGTGCCTTCGGCACGTGTAAAAGTCCCGGGGAAAGCAAAAATGAAAAAACTTCGTATTTTCTTTTGTTTTCCGCTCACTTATTCGTACCTTTGCACCTGATTAAACTTAAAAACTATTTTGTATATGGTAAAAATCACATTCCCAGACGGCTCTGTTCGCTCGTATGAGCAGGGCGTGACTGGCTTTCAAATCGCCGAGAGCATCTCGCCGGCTCTCGCACGCAACGTTGTAAGTTGCGCCGTCAATGGTGAGACAGTAGAACTCAACCGCCCCATCCAGGCTGATGCCACCATCGCGCTCTACAAGTTCGACGACGACGAGGGTAAGCACACCTTCTGGCACACCTCTGCCCACTTGCTGGCCGAGGCCCTGAAAGAACTCTATCCTGGCATTCAGTTTGGTTTCGGACCTGCCGTAGAGAACGGATTCTTCTACGACGTGCTGCTGCCGGGCGGCGAGATGATTAAGGAAAGCGACTTCCCCACCATCGAGGCTAAGATGCTCGAGCTGGCCCGCAAGGACGAGCCCGTCGTGCGCCGCGAGGTGGCTAAGGCTGATGCCCTGAAGGAGTTTGCTGCCGACGGTCAGACCTACAAGTGCGAACACATTGAGCAGGACCTCGAAGACGGGTCTATCACCACATACACGCAGGGTGCCTTCACCGACCTTTGCCGTGGCCCGCACCTCGTTTCGACGGGACTCATCAAGGCCGTGAAGCTCACGAGCGTTGCCGGTGCCTTCTGGCGTGGCGATGCTGAGCGCGAGCAGATGCAGCGCCTCTACGGCGTGTCGTTCCCGAAGAAGAAGATGCTCGACGAGTATCTCGTGATGCTCGAGGAAGCCAAGAAGCGCGACCATCGCAAGATTGGTAAGGAAATGGAACTCTTCATGTTCTCCGACCGCGTGGGCAAGGGCCTCCCCATCTGGCTGCCGAAGGGCACCGACCTGCGCCTCCGTCTGCAGGACATGTTGCGCAAGATTCAGAAAAACTTTGGCTATCAGGAGGTTATCACGCCGCACATCGGTGGCAAGAACCTCTATGTCACCTCAGGCCACTATGCCCACTACTCGAATGATGCCTTCCGCCCCATCACCACTCCCGAAGAGGGCGAGGAGTACATGCTGAAGCCTATGAACTGTCCTCACCACTGCGAAATCTTCGCTTGGAAGCCTCGTTCCTATAAGGACCTGCCGCTGCGCATTGCCGAGTTCGGCACCGTCTATCGTTACGAGAAGTCGGGCGAGCTGCACGGACTCACCCGTGTGCGTTCGTTCACGCAGGACGATGCCCACATCTTCTGCCGTGCCGACCAGGTGAAGGGCGAGTTCATGCGCGTTATGGACATCATCAAAGCTGTGTTCTCTATCTTCAAGTTCGAGAACGTTGAGGCACAAATCTCGCTGCGCGACCCGAAGGACACCGAGAAGTACATCGGTTCCGATGAGGTATGGGCAGAGTCAGAGCAGGCCATCATCGACGCCTGCAAGGAGAAGGGCCTGAATGCAAAGGTGGAATATGGCGAAGCTGCCTTCTATGGACCGAAGCTCGACTTCATGGTGAAAGACGCCATTGGCCGCCGCTGGCAGCTGGGTACTATCCAGGTAGACTACAACCTGCCGCAGCGCTTCCACCTGGAGTACACCGCTGAGGACAACTCCAAGCAGACACCCGTCATGGTGCACCGCGCACCGTTCGGCTCTATGGAGCGCTTCACCGCTGTGCTCATCGAGCACACAGCAGGTCACTTCCCCCTCTGGCTGACGCCCGAGCAGGTGGCTATCCTGCCCATCTCAGAGAAGTACAACGACTATGCCCGCCGCGTGGCTGCCTACATGGCCGAGCAGGGCGTGCGTGCTACGCTCGACGACCGCAACGAGAAGATTGGTCGCAAGATTCGCGACAACGAGCTGAGGCGTGTGCCTTACATGCTTGTCGTGGGCGAGCAGGAGGCTGCCGAAGGCCTTGTCGCCATGCGTAAGCAGGGCGGTGGCGAGCAGAAGACCATGAAGATGGAAGAGTTCGCCCAGCGCATCAACGAGGAAGTGGCCGCCATGCTTGAGGCCACCAATCTGAAGCCAAACGATTAAGAGGCCAAGGCACCCAAGAGCCCACAAACCCACCCCCAACCCCTCCCGAGGGGAGGGGGGCTTGATTACTATTACTAATAGAAGCGCTACCTCCTTGGCTAATTAATCCCCACTCCCCTTGGGAGGGGCAGGGGTGGGTTTCTATTTACTCCCTCCAGTCATTGCGGCTGGAGGGCGTTTTTTATGATGGAAAGACGTTGCAGAAGAATCAAAAACCGTAATTTTGGTAATTATTTCCGTAATAATTGTTCGCGCAGAATAATAAATAATGTGTACCTTTGCAGCGATGAAAACAATGAAGACAATCGTGGTTGCCGCCATGCTTGGCTGTGCGGGCAACCTATTAGCACAAGAGAACATGAAACTGACGACGAAGGAACAGGCACTCGTGGCAATAGCCGCCAACGAGGCCAGGGGTGACATGTCGGGGCTGAAGAGCGCCCTGAGTGATGGTTTTAACGGCGGACTGACCGTGAGCGAGGCGAAGGAAGCCCTTTCGCAACTCTATGCCTACACGGGATTCCCGCGTTCGCTGAACGCGCTGGGTGCGCTGCAGCAGGTGTTGAAGGATCGCGAGTCTGCAGGGCTGACGACCGAGGCTGGCCGTGAGGCCGATGCGCTGCCCAAGGACTACGATGCCCTGCGCCAGGGCACCGAGGTACAGACGCGTCTTTCGGGACAGCCCTTCAACTACACGTTTGCTCCGCAGACCGACTACTACCTGAAAGCCCACCTGTTTGGCGACATCTTTGCCCGCAACAACCTGACGTTTGCCGAACGAGAGATTGTCACCGTGAGCGCCATCTCGGCCCTGCCGGGCTGTGAACCGCAGCTCAGGGCCCACGTGAGCGGTGCCCGCAACATGGGAGTCAAGGACGAGCAGTTGAGGGAAATTCCCGCCGTGCTGCGCCAGCGCGTTGGCGAGGCCGAGGCCGTTCGCTGCGAGCAGGCCGTGGCTGCCGTGTTCGGCGAGCCGTCGAAGGCCGTTGAGACCGTCGACTTCAGCGTGTGGCCTAAGGGCGAACCCAACACCGGCTATGCCCAATACTTTATCGGCAACAGCTACCTGGCTCCGCTGGATGCAGAGCATGGCGGTCCCGTGAACGTGACCTTCGAGCCTGGTTGCCGCAACAACTGGCATATTCACCACAAGCAGGTGCAGGTGCTCATCTGTGTGGCTGGCCGCGGCTGGTATCAGGAGTGGGGCAAGGAGCCCGTCGAACTGACGCCTGGCAAGGTGGTTGCCATTCCTGCCGAGGTGAAGCACTGGCATGGCGCTGCCAAGGACTCGTGGATGCAACATCTGACATATCATACCAAAGTGGAGGAGGGAGCCAGCAACGAATGGCTGGAACCCGTTACAGACGATGTCTATGGCCATCTGGAATGACTCTTTCCGTGAAGATTCGAAATGATTGAAAACCTGAAGATTAGGGTTTAGCGACGGGCGTATGGGAGTTGCTGTGATAAAAAATGTTAATAAGCAAAAAATAACTCTATACACACGGCACTAAACTCTAAACTTTTTTGTACCTTTGCAGCCGTTTAGCAAAATTGTACAATTAAAAATAGTTAATGAAGAACGACAAGATGAAGAATCAGTACCGCGTGAATGAGCAGATTCGCGTTCGGGAAGTGCGTATAGTAGGCGAAGACGGAAGTTCCGTTGTTCCTACCAGACAGGCTCTTGACATGGCGCGCCAGCAGGGTGTCGACCTTGTAGAGATCTCGCCCAATGCACAGCCGCCGGTTTGTCGCCTCATCGACTATAGCAAGTTCCTCTACCAGCAGAAGAAGCATCAGAAGGAGATGAAGGCTAAGCAGGTGAAGGTTGAGGTGAAGGAAATACGTTTCGGACCTCAGACTGACGACCACGACTACAACTTCAAGCTGAAGCATGCCAAGGAGTTCCTCGAAGAGGGCAACAAGGTGCGTGCCTATGTGTTCTTCCGCGGTCGTAGCATCCTTTTCAAGGAGCAAGGTGAGGTGCTGCTGTTGCGTTTTGCCAACGATCTGGAGGAATATGCCAAGGTGGAGCAGCTGCCCCGTCTGGAAGGCAAGAAGATGTTCCTCTTCCTCGCACCCAAGAAGGCTGGTGTGGCCAAGAAGAGTCAGCAGAAGCGCGACAACGAGCGCCGCGAAGCTGAAGCCAAGGCTGCCCAGGAGCAGGAGGCTGAGGCCAGTGCAGCCGCCAATGGGCTGTTGGCCAATGCCAAGGGTGGTGAGGAACTGCTCAGCAAGTTGAAAGCAGAAGATTGAGAATCGCAAATGAAGATAAAGGTGCGTAACGCCCGGTATATGCGTTGCCGCCGCTAATAATAACAATTAAAAACAAAAAACAATGCCAAAAGTAAAGACAAACTCCGGAGCAAAGAAGCGTTTCACCTTCACCGGAACAGGAAAGATCAAGCGTCATCACGCTTATCACAGTCACATTCTGACTAAGAAGACCAAGAAGCAGAAGAGAAACCTGGTGCACCAGGCCATCGTCGACAAGTCGAACATGAAGCAGGTTCGCGACCTGCTCTGCCTCCGTTAAGTATTAACCCTTTTGTTGAACGTTAAA
This sequence comes from uncultured Prevotellaceae bacterium, assembly GCA_902781315.1. Lineage (GTDB taxonomy): Bacteria > Bacteroidota > Bacteroidia > Bacteroidales > Bacteroidaceae > Prevotella. The sequence goes on along the minus strand of CACZIT010000005.1, from coordinate 15,108 downwards.
AGAAGAAAAGAACTATGCCAAGATCAGTAAATCATGTTGCCTCTAAGGCACGCAGAACTCGCATTCTGAAGCTCACTAAGGGTTATTTTGGAGCTCGCAAGAACGTTTGGACCGTTGCTAAGAACACCTGGGAGAAGGGTCTCACCTATGCATATCGCGATCGTCGTAACAAGAAGCGCACCTTCCGCGCTCTGTGGATCCAGCGTATCAACGCTGCTGCCCGCATGGAGGGTATGAGCTACTCGCAGCTGATGGGTGCTCTGCACAAGGCTGGTATCGAGATCAACCGCAAGGTGCTCGCCGACCTCGCCATGAACAATCCCGAGGCTTTCAAGGCTATCGTGGAGAAGGTGAAGTAAATTCTGAATCCGAAAGTACAAAGGCATGCCTGAATCAGGGCATGCCTTTTTGATTTGCCTCCCTTTTCTCTGTCAGTCAGACAAATTATATTAAAAACTTATATCAAGCAGCCGAAAAGTAATTTTTTTTTTGTAATTTTGTGGGCTGAATTGCAGAATAGGTAAAATCAGAAAAATATTTAATATAAGTTATGAACGTTTCTTATAAATGGCTGAAAGAATATGTCGACTTCGACCTCACACCTGAAGAGGTGGCTACCGTACTGACGTCGGTAGGTCTCGAAGTGGGTGGTGTGGAAGAAGTGCAAAGCATCAAGGGAGGTCTGAAGGGACTCTTTGTAGGACAAGTGCTGACTTGCGAAGACATTCCTGATACCCATCTTCATCTGACCACTGTCGACCTGGGTAAGGCCGAAGGTCCGCAGCAGATTGTGTGCGGTGCTCCTAATGTGAAAGCCGGACAGAAAGTCATCGTGGCCGACGTTGGCTGCGTGCTCTATGATGGCGATAAGGAGTTTCAAATCAAGCGCGCCAAGCTGCGCGGTCATGAGTCGCTGGGAATGATTTGTGCCGAGGATGAAATCGGTATCGGCAACAGTCATGACGGCATCATCGTGCTGCCCGACGACGCAGTGGTGGGTACGCCTGCTGCGGAATACTATCATTTGGAAAGCGACTTCGTGATAGAGGTCGACATCACTGCCAATCGTTCTGATGCACTGTCGCATTGGGGCGTGGCGCGCGATCTCTATGCATGGCTGCGCCAGAATGGTTACGAAACATCGCTGCATCGCCCTGGTTGCGAGGATTTTGTTGTCGACAACGAGAGCCTGCCCATTGATGTGGAAATCGAGAATAAAGAGGCCTGCAAGCGCTATGTCTGCCTGAGCGTCAGCGACTGCGAAGTGAAAGAAAGTCCTGAGTGGCTCAAGACAAAACTCAATACCATTGGCTTGCGTCCCATCAACAACATTGTTGATATCACCAATTATGTGATGATGGCCTATGGTCAGCCCATGCATTGCTTTGATGCAGATATGGTGAAGGGCCACAAGATTGTTGTCCGCACGCAACCAGAAGGTACTAAGTTTGTCACGCTCGATGGAGAGGAGCATACCCTTGGCGAGCACGACCTGTCAATCTGCAATGCCGAGGAACCCATGTGCATTGCCGGTATCTTTGGCGGCAAGGGCAGCGGCACTTATGAAACCACTCGCAACGTGGTGCTTGAGGCTGCCTACTTCCATCCTACATGGATTCGCAAGAGTGCCCGTCGTCATGGATTGTCGACAGATTCCAGCTATCGTTTCGAGCGTGGTATCGATCCCAACGGTACCATTTACGCAATGAAGCAAGCAGCCATTCTTTGCCGCCAGTTGGCTGGTGGTAAGGTTTCGATGCAGTTGAAGGATGTTTATCCTGAGCCTATCGAGAATGCACGCGTGGACCTGCGATATGACTATGTGCATCAGCTGGTTGGCAAGGAGATAGGCAAGCAGGTTGTGAAGGACATCGTGACCTCGCTGGAGATGAAGATTCTCAGTGAAACCGAAGAGGGTCTGTTGCTTGAAGTTCCTGCTTATCGCGTTGACGTGCAGCGTCCCTGCGATGTGGTTGAGGACATCCTGCGTATCTATGGATATAACAATGTGGAGATTCCTACACAGCTGAAGTCGTCGTTGACCGTGGCTGGCGAACAGGATAAGGACCACCGTATGCAGAACCTTGTGGCAGAGCAACTTGTAGGATGCGGGTTCAACGAAATTCTGAATAACTCGCTGACCAAGTCTTCCTACTATGATGGTTCGCTGAACGTCTATACAAATGAAACGACAGTGAAGGTCATGAACCCGCTTTCTGCCGATCTCGGCGTGATGCGCCAGACGTTGCTCTTCGGTGGTTTGGAAAGTATCGTGCGCAATGCCAATCGTAAGAATCCTAATCTGCGCTTCTTTGAGTTCGGTAATTGCTATCACTACAAGCAGCAGGTGCCAGGCGAAGACAATTTGCCCATCAAGTCGTATAGCGAGGAAATGCACTTGGGCTTATGGCTCACGGGTAAGCGAGTGGAAGGAAGCTGGATTCATCAGAACGAAGACTCTTCATTCTATGAACTGAATGCCTACGTGCAAAATGTGCTGGCCCGTCTGGGTGTGCCGCAGGGAATGCTGGTCAGCGAAAAGTCAGAGAACATTATTTTTGCTACAGGACTGGCTTTGAAGAACCGTGGTGGTAAGCTGATGGGCGAGCTGGGTGTCGTGAGCCATCAGATTCAGAAGGCATTTGGCATCCAGAATGCAGTCTATTTTGCCGACCTGAACTGGGCTGCCCTCATGAAGGCTATCCGCAAGAACAAGGTGGAGTATACGGAAATCTCGAAGTATCCTGCCGTGAGTCGCGACTTGGCTCTGCTCATCGATAAGGGCGTGGAATTCGCACAGATTGAGCAGATAGCCCGCCAGAGTGAGCGCAAGTTGCTGAAGAAGGTGGAACTGTTTGATGTCTACGAAGGCAAGAACCTACCTGAGGGAAAGAAGAGTTATGCAGTGAACTTCATTCTGCAAGACGAGCAGAAAACGATGGGCGACAAACAAATCGATGCCATCATGCAGAAAATCATCACCAGCCTCAAACAGAAACTGGGTGCCGAGCTGCGATGAAAGTAGATCAATCGTAAATTAGTAAATCAGTAAATCGTAAATATTTCATTATGGGAAGAGCATTTGAATACCGTAAAGCTGCAAAGCTGAAGAGATGGGGCCACATGGCCAAGACTTTCACCAAGATCGGAAAACAGATTGCCATTGCCGTGAAGGCTGGTGGTCCGGAGCCCGACATGAACCCTGCACTGCGTGCCATCATTGCCAATGCCAAGCGTGAGAACATGCCGAAGGACAACATTGAGCGTGCCATCAAAAACGCTATGGGTAAGGACCAGAGCGACTACAAGGAAGTGAACTACGAAGGCTACGGCCCTCATGGCATTGCTATCTTTGTTGAGACACTGACTGACAACACAACCCGTACGGTGGGTGACGTGCGTTCGGTGTTTAACAAGTTCAACGGAAACCTTGGCACACAGGGCTCGCTGTCGTTCCTTTTCGATCACAAGGCGGTCTTCACCTTTAAGAAGAAAGACGGTCTTGACATGGACGAGATGATTCTCGACCTGATTGACTATGGTGTAGAGGACGAGTTTGATGAGGATGAGGAAGAAAACTCAATCACCATCTATGGCGATCCTTCGTCTTTCGGCGCTATCCAGAAGCATCTTGAGGAGAATGGTTTTGAGGTGACGGGTGCTGAGTTCACTCGCATTCCTAACGACCTGAAGGACGTTACTCCCGAGCAGCGCGAAACCATCGACAAGATGGTTGAGAAACTGGAGGACTTCGACGACGTGCAGACTGTGTACACAAACATGAAGCCCGAATAATGAGCAAGCACTTGCAATATCAGACACAGGGCACTTGCAGCCGACAAATTGATATCGTCCTCTCAGATGATAATACGATAGAGGATATTCGTTTTGAAGGTGGTTGCAATGGCAATTTGAAAGGCATTTGTGCCTTGGTGAAGGGCCGGAAGGCTTCTGAGGTGAAGGCAATGCTGGAGGGCATCACCTGTGGCAGCAAAAGCACAAGTTGTCCTGATCAGTTGGCAAGAGCACTGTCAGAAGTGTGCTGACATAATAAAGCGTATGGCAAGAACGATAAAAGGCAGTTTGGAAAATCCAGACTGCCTTTTTTATATAATGAATGATAAATAGATGAATCGGCTAAGCGTCGATGCTGAAGTATTCTTCCAGCTCTTTCTCAGCACAACCAGCTTCATTCATAAGATCCTTGACGATGTGTCCCTTCTCAAGGAGCGCAATACGTGTGGAAATCTCTACGGTGTGTTGCAGGTTGTGGCTTGAAATAATAATGGTGGCACCTGTCTGCTGATGATACTCCGTGAGCAGTCGCTTCAGAATGATTTGTGAGGATGGGTCGAGGAAATTGAACGGTTCGTCGAGGATAACCAGCTCGGGACGGGCAAGCAGGGCGCCGATGATACCGACCTTTTGTTTGTTGCCTGCACTCAAATCTCTTATAAGTTTCTTCTGGCCAAGCACCTCGCCCTGCATGAAATGTTCGTAGAGAGCCAGTTGTTCCTCGGTCTGCACCTGTGTCATGCGATTGGCCTGTCCAATGAACTGGAAATACTCTTCTGGCGTGAGAAACTCAATAAGGAAAGCTTCGTCAACATATGCACCAGTCACAGACTTCCAATCCTCGTTCTGCGAAGGCTTGATGGGGGATGCTGCGCCTTCATATGATAACAGGACTTCGCCCTCATCAGCTTCCAACAGGTCAAGCATCAGGCGGAACAATGTCGTCTTTCCTGCTCCATTGTTTCCAACGAGTCCTAACATATCGCCTTTGCGGATTTCGAAAGAATCGATATCCACTGCCGTGTTTTCGCCAAAGCGCTTTACGAGGTTCCTGATCTGAATGTCCATTGGTCGTTTAAATGAGATTGTTGTTACAGAGCTTCGTCTTCCGGTCGTTCTGGCTTTTTCCTTATGCTTGGAAAATGCTTCTTCCGTCTAAGGAGCCATTCTTTTTTGCGAGCCTCATAGTCTTCTCGCTGTCGTTCCAGAAAGTTGTCGGCCATTCTACTTAAACTTACTATATATAACACTGAGCTGGTTTGGGCTATGGCGATTTTCGCTTCCACCTACCAGACGTGTACTGCTGAGTGCCATGGAGTGAGAAATCTTCACGATTGATCCTGAGGAAGTTGCCGTGATGTCAACAGGGATAAGCAGCACTTTGTTCCAATTCTCTGATTTACGATTGATGTTCATTGCGGAAATCAGGTTAGAGATATTGCTGAATTGGTATGTGTTGTTGCCGGTTGATGCAGGAGAGTTTGCAAGGAAGGATGTACGATTGTTGACAATCCGATTATTTTCAAAGAAACTGTATAAGCTGTCCTTGGGAATCATCAGCAAATTGGCAGGGTAGGAGAGGGCATAGTCACTCTCCGAAGTGTCGTTGACACGGGGGATGATGAGTTTTGCCGAATTAATGGAGTCACCATCATGACCTTTCAAGATATCATCAACGGGTATGGTGATTTCGGTGAAGAGTCCAGCAGGCGTTTTTAAATATGTACAACTGTTGTCTTCAGCCAGTTTTAAGATGGTCTCACGATTGTTGTCGATTCTTGTTGTCTGAAGGACTTCATCTGTTCCGCCAAATTGTACGACACCGTTGTAAGTGGTATCGGCTTCGGCATCGGTGTAGCGGAAGTAGATGGTGAGCTTACTGGTGAAAATGTAAGCCATTGCCCCCAGACCGCCTGTTGACTCAAAATAGAACCCTGGAATGACCTCTTTGATAAATTTGAGTTGGTCACCATATACTGGCGGATTCTTGTAATAAGTCTGCATCAGGTATGTACCATAGTTGTTATAATGGTTGCCATCCTTATCAACATATGGGTCGTTCAAGGGGATACAAATGTTTGTTGTGTATCCGGTGCTGCTCTTTGCCTTATCGCTAACGCTTAGGTCTGCCAATGTGTAGGTCTTCTCTTTGTTGATACCGTCGCTACGCAAGTAACCCTCCTTGGCAGGATCAAAGTTAGAGTAGTAGATACGATTCTCAAGCATGGGCTTCGACATCTCATGAGCAACGAGTTTCATCGGGGCAAGAGAGTCACCATAGAAACTGGTGTAGAAAAGACGCAGTTCGCAAGAGTCGGCCACTACTTTTCCGTCGATGCGACTGATGACGTTCTCTTCTTTGGGAAAGGTATGCTCGTAGTCTTCTAAGGTGTGGAATTGCGTCATGAAGTTTGCCGTGACGATGCCATTGGTTTCAGGGTCGCAAATGCTTCCCAGATATCCATAGGAAGAACGGGAATAGACAGAATCGGCTACTACGGTGCGTGAACTGACGCTGAACGAGTCGGCTGAGACGTTCAGATAATCCATGTTGTTAATAAGTGATGTGCCGAGTTCATTCGTAGTATCGTCGCACGACGAGATAACCAATATGGCGAGCAAAGCACTCGCGAGACTTTTTATTCTCATTATCTATTATTAATTGGTTGGAACGTTGAATTTAAAATCGTCCGGTCATCAAATAGTCATTATTCAGGACAGACTTGATCGTAGAATTGTTTGTAAGCATCGCCGAAGTCGTTGCCCGGGAACCCCTGCACCATGCGGTTCTGCTGGTTGGCGTATTCAATGAGTTCTTTGTTGACGTCATCACTGGCTGCAATGATTCCATCGCTGTAGTCAATAGCCAGCTTGCCAAGCTCAATGAAATCGAACTTTTCCTTATACGGCTTCAACAATTCGTTCGTAGCTTCCCTGAACTCGATGCAACGCTTGAAGTTTTCTCCCAGTTCACCCTTGGGCTGGTCGTGGAAGAGCGATGTGATGACCTTGGCATTGGCAAAGGCAGGTTCATCGTGATAGGCAGTCTTTACATAAAGAGGAATGACGGCGCTCATCCACCCCTGACAATGTATGATGTCGGGAGTCCAGCGAAGTTTCTTCACGGTCTCAAGCACGCCTCTGGCAAAGAAAATGGCACGTTCGCCATTGTCGGGATATTCTTGGCCTAATTCGTCAACGGTCATCTGCCTCTTCAGGAAATAGTCGTCATTGTCGATGAAATAGACCTGGATTCGGGAATTAGGTATTGTTGCCACTTTGATGAGCAGTGGCTGATCGGTGTCGTCTATAATGATATTCATTCCGGAGAGACGAATGACAGGATGCAGGTTACCACGTCGCTCGTTAATGTTACCCCATTTCGGCATGAAGGTGCGAATTTCATATCCACCCTCTTGTATCTTTTGGGGAACGTCTCTTCCCATTGTTGACATCTCGCTCTCAGGAACATAAGGAAAAATTTCCTGATTGATAAACAATACTTTCTTTGCCATAATACAATGATTTGATACGCAAAGGTACTAAAAAAAAGTGATATAAAGAAAAAGGAAAAAGGTAAAAAACCATTTTAAAGTCTTTTTTATGGTTTTTTACCTTTTTCCCCTAACACCTTTTTACTTTTTTATCTTTTTTTATTCGATGACGACGAGTGGAGCATCTTCGAGCACATTTTCGCCCATCTTCACGCAGATGGCCGTGACGGTTCCATCGCCCTCTGCTTCAAGGTTGTTAGCCATTTTCATTGCTTCAAGCACAATGACTACGTCCCCTTTCTTCACTTTGTCGCCTACAGCCACTTTGATGTCGGTGATGACCCCTGGCAGTGGGGCTTTTACGGCATTGTTCGTGTTGATGTTCGTGGCTGCCGGAGTGGCTTCGTTTTCTTCTTTCTCAGCTGCCGGCTGGCCAAGAACAACCTTCTTCTTCTCAGGTTCCTGTTCAGGCTCCATTTCAACTTGAAAGTCTTCTCCGTTTACGGTGACCGTCACCACATTCTCTACAATCTCGCCTATGGCTACTTTGTATTCTTTTCCTTCAATGGTATATTTATATTCCTTCATTTTCTCAATGGTTTTTGTGTCATACTGAGGAATTTAGCATTCCAAAGCGTGTGACGGGGTTTGATGCAAATGAATCCGGGCTCCTTGTCATGGACATTGTTGCCCTGGTATTCATGTAATGCCAATGCTATGGCTGCAAATATGTTTTTATCCATACTTTTTTTCTTGACTATTTATCTCCTTGGAACTCCTTATAAAAAACTACATCGGCATACATCCATGCTTCTTTGCCGGCAGGCTTTGCTTTTTGCATGCCAGCTGAGCCAGTCCGCGGCAAATGCGGAAACGAGTGTTGCGGGGCTCTATCACGTCATCGATGTATCCATATTGAGCAGCCTGGTAAGGATTGGCAAACAAGTCGCTATACTCTTCCTCCTTTTCAGCGATGAAGGCCTTGACGTCTTCGCCAGCTTCTTTCTTGGCTTTCACATCCTTTGCATAGAGGACGGCCACGGCACCAGAAGCACCCATGACAGCAATCTCACTGGAAGGCCATGCGAAGTTCAAGTCAGCACGCAGTTGCTTGCATCCCATCACAATGTGAGATCCGCCATAAGACTTGCGAAGTGTGATGGTGATCTTAGGCACGGTGGCCTCTCCATAAGCATAGAGCAGTTGGGCGCCATGCAGAATGACAGCATTATACTCCTGACCAGTTCCAGGAAGGAATCCAGGAACGTCGACAAGGCTGACAATGGGAATGTTGAAAGCATCACAGAAACGTACGAACCGCGCACCTTTTCGTGAAGCATTCGTATCCAATACGCCTGCATAGGCCGAGGGCTGATTGGCAACAATGCCGACGCTCTGACCATTGAAGCGGGCAAAACCTATGATGATGTTCTTGGCAAACTTAGGTTGAACCTCAAAGAATTCTCCGTCGTCTACCAAGGCCGTAATGACTTTGTACATGTCGTAAGCCTTGTTGGGGTCGTCGGGAATAATCTCGTTGAGCAGGTCTTCCTTCCTGTCAATGGGGTCGGTGCACTCTATACGTGGAGCCTCTTCCATGTTGTTTGACGGAATGTAGGAGAGCAATGTCTTGATCATCTCCATTGCTTCTTCCTCAGTCTTTGCCGTGAATGATGTTACACCGCTTTTTGAGGCATGTACACTTGCACCACCTAAACTCTCGGCATCTACGCTTTCGCCGGTAACGGTTTTTACAACTGCAGGACCAGTCAGGAACATATAGCTCGTTCCTTCGGTCATAAGAATGAAGTCGGTGAGGGCAGGGCTGTAGACAGCACCGCCGGCACACGGTCCCATTATAGCTGAAATCTGAGGGATGACACCGCTAGCCAAAATATTCCGTTCGAAAATCTCACCGTAGCCTGCCAGTGAGCATATTCCTTCCTGAATGCGGGCACCTCCTGAGTCGTTCATGCAAATCATCGGTGCACCATTTTGCATGGCCATATCCATGACCTTGCAAATCTTCTGAGACATAGTTTCAGAAAGGGAGCCACCGTTGACGGTAAAGTCTTGCGCACTGACGTAGACCAAGCGTCCGTCGATGGTGGCCGAGCCTACCACGACGCCATCACCAAGAAACTGCTTCTTCTCCATGCCGAAGTTATGGCAACGGTGCAGTTTGAACATGTCGTATTCCTCAAACGATCCTTCGTCGACGAGCATGTCGATGCGCTCGCGTGCAGTATATTTACCACGCTGGTGCTGCTTGTCGATGGCTTTCTCTCCACCACCCAGACGGGCTTTCTCCCTACGGGCGATGAGCTCTTTGATTTTCTCTGTTTGCTTACTCATTTTTATAGTGTACTTTTATAGATTCTTACAAAACGGCTGCAAAGATACAAAAAAAAGGGGGCAGCACAAAACAATTTATTATTTTTTAAGGTGTACGCGCTTAACTTCTTTTTTTGAAATGTAATATAGAGATTGCAAATAATACTTAAAACATTTGCATAATTGCACAAAAAGTAGTACTTTTGCGCAACTTTTGGAAAAAGAATCCTGGGAAGGGTTTTTCCTGTAGCGTAGAAAATGAAATTTTCAATAATTTAATTTACTTATCAAATGAGCCAAAAAAGAGTTTATACCTTTGGTAACGGTAAGGCCGAGGGTAACGCTAAAATGCGTGAAGAGCTGGGTGGCAAGGGTGCCAACCTGGCTGAGATGAATCTGATTGGTGTGCCCGTTCCTCCGGGTTTCACCATCACAACCGATTGCTGCAATGAGTACTATCAGGTGGGTCAGGAGAAGATCATGGAGATCCTCAACGACGACGTGATGGCAGCTGTAAAGCACATCGAGGAACTGATGAACTCGAAGTTCGGCGACAAGGTGAACCCGCTGCTCGTCAGCGTTCGTTCTGGAGCACGTGCTTCGATGCCTGGCATGATGGACACCATCCTCAACTTGGGTCTGAATGACGAGGTGGCCGAGGGTATGGTGGCTAAGACACAGAATCCTCACTTCGTCTACGACTCTTATCGCCGCTTCGTGCAGATGTATGGCGACGTGGTGCTCGAGATGAAGCCCGTCAACAAGGAAGACATCGACCCGTTTGAGGAAATCATCGAGCAGGTGAAGGCCGAGCGTGGCGTGAAACTCGACAAGGACCTCAGCGTCGACGAGCTGAAGAAGCTGGTCAAGCTCTTCAAGGCTGCCATCAAGGAGCGCACGGGCAAGGACTTCCCCAACGACCCCATCGAGCAGCTTTGGGGCGCCATCTGTGCCGTGTTCCGCAGCTGGATGAACGAGCGCGCCATCCTCTATCGTAAGATGGAAGGCATCCCCGACGAGTGGGGAACGGCCGTCTCGGTGATGGCAATGGTGTTCGGTAACATGGGCGACACGTCGGCAACTGGTGTTTGCTTCAGCCGTGATGCCGCCAATGGTGAGAACGTGTTCAACGGAGAGTATCTGGTGAATGCTCAGGGTGAGGATGTCGTTGCTGGTATCCGCACTCCGCAGCAAATCACGAAGCTGGGTTCTCAGCGCTGGGCCAAGCGTGCTGGTATCTCGGAAGAGGAGCGTGCTAAGAAGTATCCATCCATGGAAGAAGCTATGCCTGAGATCTATGCTCAGCTGAATGGCATCCAGGAGAAACTGGAGAAGCACTATCGCGACATGCAGGATATGGAGTTTACCGTTCAGGAGGGCAAACTGTGGTTCCTCCAGACCCGTAATGGTAAGCGCACTGGTGCAGCCATGGTGAAGATTGCTATCGACCTGCTCCACGAAGGTATGATCGACGAGAAGACGGCCATCATGCGTTGTGAGCCCAACAAGCTCGACGAGCTGCTCCACCCCGTATTTGATAAGGTAGCTCTCTCGAAGGCAAAGGTCATCGCTCAGGGTCTGCCCGCCAGCCCGGGTGCCGCTTGTGGTCAGATCGTGTTCCACGCTGACGACGCTCAGGAGTGGCATGCTGACGGACACAAAGTGGTGCTCGTCCGCATCGAGACCTCACCGGAGGACCTTGCCGGTATGTCGGCTGCAGAAGGTATCCTCACGGCTCGTGGTGGTATGACCTCTCACGCTGCCGTGGTGGCTCGTGGTATGGGTAAGTGCTGCGTTTCGGGTGTTGGTGCCCTGAATGTTGACTACAAGACGAAGACTGTCGAGATTGACGGTGTTACATATAAGGAAGGCGACTACATTTCGCTGAACGGTACTACCGGTCAGGTGTATGCCGGCGAGGTTCCCACGAAGGCTGCAGAACTCAGCGGAGACTTCAAGGAACTTATGGACCTCTGCGACAAGTACACGAAACTGCAGGTTCGTACTAATGCCGATACACCCCACGATGCTCAGGTGGCTCGTGCCTTCGGTGCCAAAGGTATCGGTTTGACTCGTACCGAGCACATGTTCTTCGACGATAAGAAGATCGTGGCTATGCGTGAGATGATTCTCTCTGACACTGCTGAAGGTCGTGAGAAGGCTCTCGCTAAGTTGCTGCCTTACCAGAAGGCTGACTTCAAGGGCATCCTTGAGGCTATGGACGGACTGCCTGTGAACATCCGCCTGCTCGATCCGCCTCTCCACGAGTTTGTGCCCCATGATCTGGCCGGACAGCAGGTGATGGCCGACGAGATGGGTGTAAGCCTCGAGACCATCAAGCGCCGTGTGGCTTCGTTGGCTGAGAACAACCCGATGCTGGGTCACCGTGGTTGCCGTCTGGGCATTACCTTCCCCGAAATCACCGCTATGCAGACGCGCGCTATCCTCAGTGCTGCTTGCGAGTTAAAGAAGGAAGGCAAGGATCCTCAGCCCGAGATTATGGTTCCGCTGATTGGTACGCTCCACGAGCTCGAGCAGCAGAAGGCCATCATCGAGAAGGTTGCCAAGGAAGTCTTTGCTGAATATGGCGTTGAAATCAAGTTCGAAATCGGAACCATGATCGAGATTCCTCGTGCAGCCCTCACCGCTGACCGCATTGCCGAGCAGGCTGAGTACTTCTCGTTCGGTACCAACGACCTGACGCAGATGACCTTCGGTTATTCGCGCGATGACATCGCATCCTTCCTGCCCGTCTATCTCGAGAAGAAGATCCTGAAGGTCGATCCGTTCCAGGTCCTCGATCAGAAGGGTGTCGGTCAGCTTGTGAAGATGGCTGTCGAGAAGGGACGCTCCATCCGTCCGAACCTCCGCACCGGTATCTGCGGTGAACATGGTGGCGAGCCCAGCTCCGTGAAGTTCTGCGCCAAGATTGGCCTCAACTACGCCAGCTGCTCTCCCTTCCGTGTGCCCATCGCACGCCTCGCCGCCGCGCAGGCAGCCGTAGAGGAATAAACGGTAAGATGCTGAAAATTAGCGAAATACGAGGCAAGTACTTGGCGAACAGGTACTTGCCTCGCTTCTTTTCTGCACGTTCTGCACGTTCTAAAAGCAGTCCATGACGGCATCAGTTTACAAATAGTTTACAATTTTTGTTAGGCTGGTTTACAATAAAAAATGGATTGCTAATCGAGAAGATAACAGAAGTTTAATAATTCGCTAATTTTAAGATTATGGCTATTCTAAAAGCAACAGTAAGATTTAAGAATAAACGTGGTCTCTATCCCGTTTACATTCGTTTCACTCAGGTGAAGCAAGTTGCCTATGTCAAAACCTCTTGGGTTGTTAATGACAAAGGGCTTAACCCTAACAAAAGGGATATTATTGATCCCTTTGTTAATCAACAGACTTCTCTCTTAATTGAAAGTTATTACAATCAACTCAACCAAATTGACACATCTAATTGGTCAGTAAGTGAGATTGTAAATTATGTCACAGAATTAAATCATGAGCTTTCTTTCTCTGATTATGCAAGAAAGCATATAGATAAGCTTATTGAAAGAGGTCAGGAACGTACCTCACGAAACTACAAGTGGGCTTTGAACCATATGGAGAGATTTGCCGAAACAGATAACATTTTGTTTTCTCGTCTTACATCTGCTTTTCTTAACAGATGGATTGAGTCACTTTCCACTACCAATCGTTGTAAAGAGCAGTACCCCGTTTGCATTCGTGAGGTTTATAAAGCTGCAATGAAGGAATATAACGATGAAGAAAGAGGCATCGTTAGACTTAAGAATCCATGGGGAAATGTCACGATACCCAGGAGTGATATTCCTGTGAAACGTGCTATTTCAGCAAGTATGTTGAGGAAGTTCTTCAATGTTGTTCCTGATAGAAGTAGATTCACCCATCCTCTTATGGAGGTTGGTCAAGATGTTGCTTTAATTTCATTCTGTATGTGTGGTTTGAATGCAGTGGACATTTTCAATGCAAAGAAAGACCAGTATGTGAATGGTATTTTCCATTACGAACGCCAGAAAACACGGATGAGCCGTGCTGATAGAGGTTATTTTGAAATACGTGTTCCTGAATTTCTGAAACCTACTTTTGAGAAGTATCTCTCCAGAAAAGTCGGTTCTCCATGGTTATTCAACTTTCATGATCGATTGTCAACTTCTGATTCCTTCAGTGCCAATGTGAATATCGGCATCAAACAGATTTGGGAAAAGGTTGACCCAAACTTCAAAGCCTCTTTATATGCATTCCGTCATAGTTGGGCTACCATTGCTCAAAATGAATGTGGTGCAACTATGAACGAAGTTGACTTTGGTCTTAACCATTCAACAAATAAAATGGCCAAGGTCTATGTGCAGGTGGATTACACCCCAGCATGGATTCTTAATGAGAAAGTAATTGATTTTATCTTCTTCACTGACAAAGAATCAAAGTTTGTTGAGAAAGAAGATAAGACATTTGATAGAATATCTAAGTATAATAATATACGCGCAGAGGCATTTGTGATGGGAAAGAAGGTTTGTGCATTAGAAGATACGGGATTTACCAATGTTGATCAAATCATGGATAAACTTACAACACTCCTTCCTAAGAAAATCAAGAATGCCCGTGTCCAGTTCAAGATTACCAATGTAGATAAGAATCTAACTCAAATGTATCAAAGGCTTGTCCGCTAATAAATAATTCTTAGAACATGCTTCATACGAAAGGAACTCAGATACGGCCTAACGCCATACCTGAGTTCCTTTTGTATGCTAAGTAAGTTTACAAAATGAAGTTTTGTTGGACACTTGCCAACTCCTGAAGGTCAACGAGTCTATATCGCTTCTTGCCTGGAGATATTCTGCAAGGTTGCAACTTGCCACTTTTTTTCCATCTTTCTACGTCAGCTCTACCAAACAGTCTGTAAGCCTGAGCTTGACTAATCTCCATCTGTCCTTTCTCTACTTGATGCATTCTTAATGCAACTTTTGTTGCCAGTAAGTCAACGAACTGTTCGAATGTGACAGATTGGTCTACAAATTGGAGTACTGAATTGTCGTCCATATGTCTTTTAATATAATTACAATGATGAGGAGGGCCTACCTCCGTGCATGAATGAATTTGCTGACATATAGCGACTATATAGGATTTCTTATATAGTTGTTATATCGCTCTCTAATTTGCAGTTTGTGAAACTGCTTTCATTTTAAAGACTTTCTTTCAGTCTTAACACGAAACTTCTGCAAGTGGATTCAAACCCAACCTCTTCGTCCTTCAGGTTGGATTTCTTCTTCTTTCCAAGCTTTGGATTCTTGGCTTGTGAAAGACTGCACCGCAACTGACTTGCTCGAAGCGGTTCATTGTTTGCTGAAGAAGACAGAAGTTTGTACCTCTCCAGGATCATCTGCCATTGGAAAGGCAAAAGACCATGTTCGCGGAGAGCACCAAAAAACAAGGCAACGTTTCTGTTGCTGTTTGCCTGTAGCGG
>CACZIT010000004.1 GCA_902781315.1 uncultured Prevotellaceae bacterium | reverse complement strand
AGAGAGATTAGTCAACAGAATCAGTATAATAAACAGTAATTAACAAAACAGCAACAAATCAAGGCTCAAAAGGAGTCAACACTATACAGGGAAAGACACAGTATCACAGTTTTATTATGAGGCATATTTTTGTGCGGACGCCTCGGAAGAGTCAAAAAATGTAAGTAAAAATTTTTACTATTATATATATAATATATATATATTATATATATAATAGTAAGTTCTAAATTCCCCCTTTATACCCCCTCCCTACAAAACTGTGATACTGTGATACTGTGATGCAAGCAGTGTAACTAAGGTTTTTCTTTTTTCGTACCTTTGCAAACGTATTCGGGATGATAGGGCGCTGGTGCGCCGTGTATGGGGGCAGAGGGGCGTGTAAGGGCGGCGGGGGCTACTACAGCAGGAAGCCGATGGCGACAGCCAGGCCATAGACGAACATGTTGCGGGCGGTCATGCCAAGCACGCGGTTCAGGCGTTCGCCCTTGCCGATGCGGCGCATTTCCACAAATGTGGCGACGTGAAGGGGCTGATAGACAATGATGGGCAGCCAGGCGGCCCAGGAGTGACCGTAGAGGATGAACGAGCAGCCCATGAGGCAGGCTGCGACGCCCAGTGCCAAATAGAGCAGGCGCCCCATCCTCGGTCCGATGGCCACGATGAGCGTGTGCTTGCCCGTGCGGCGGTCGTTGTCGATGTCTCTATAGTTATTGATGACCAGCAGCGTGTCGATAACGAGTCCGCATGCTATGGAGGCCAGCAGGCATTCCAGGGTGACGAACTGAAAGCCGTCAGGCATGGAGAGATAGTAGGTCAGCGTGACGGGCACGACTCCGAAAAACAGCAAGACGAGCAAATCGCCCATTCCCATATAGGAAAGATGGGTGGTATAGAGAAAACAGAACAGGACACAAACAGCGCCTACTGCTATCATTTCCCAGCCGCCAAAAATCACGAGCGGAAGGCCCACAAGACAGGCAGCAACAGTTGTGATGCCAATTGCCGTCTTCATGGCAGCGGCTGTCACCCACCCTTGTGCGCAGGCTCGTTTCGGGCCAAGTCTTTTTTCGTCGTCAGTCCCTTTCTTGAAGTCGAAATAGTCATTGACAAAGTTGGCGTCTATTTGCATGATAAAGGCAAAGAGGAAGCACAAAACCATCGGCCATACGCGCACATGCCAATGGCTGTCGGCCAAAGCCAGAGCGGCACCAATCATTACCGGAACAGCAGCCCCCGTGAGTGTTTTAGGCCGGGAAGCCAGCCACCATGCTTGCCAGGAGTTTCTTTTAATATCAGATTCTTTCATTTTCTTCTATCGTTTTAAGTATGCAAAAATAAAGAAAAAACAACAAATCAAAATACCATAAACATGCATTTCCCATTCTTTTTTGTTTTTATTAACTATAAAAAAGGAGAATGTCGGCTAAATCTTACTATTTTTGTAGGCAAAAAGAAAACTACTCCCAAACTATGACCAGCAAGAACCCCAATCTGGATCTCATGCAGTTTGTTGAAACCAATATACTGCCCAAGTACAACGCTTTCGGGCGCAGTCACGGCATCACACATGTGCAAAGAGTCATCGACCGTAGCCTCGTGATTGCCCGTCAGTTGGGTGCTGACATTGATATGGCCTACACCATTGCAGCCTATCACGACATCGGCATGAGTGGGCCGCGTGCCATTCACCACATCACGGGCGGCAAGATATTGTCGGCCGACCTGCGCCTGAAGCGGTGGTTCAGCGATGAGCAGATTCGCATTATGCGCGAAGCCATAGAAGACCACCGTGCCTCCTCAAGCCATGCTCCCCGCAGCATATATGGAAAGATTGTGGCCGAGGCCGACCGCGACCTTGAACCGGCTACCGTGTTTCGCCGCACGGTAGAATTTGGTTTGGAGAACTATCCTGACAAGAGTAAGGAGGAACAATGGGAACGCTTCTGCGAACACATGCAGAACAAGTATTCTGCCCAAGGATACATCACCCTTTGGATTCCCAATTCGCCCAACGAACAATATCTGAAGCAGATTCGCAGCATCATCGCCAACAAGGATTTGCTTCGCCAGGAGTTTGACAAATATTACGACGAAGAGCATTAGAAACAAATCTTTATAATTCATTGACATGAAATACTTTATCGTTGAGAACAATCGCCAAGCCGGTCCTTTCAGCATCTATGAGTTGAAAGACAAAGGCATAGGAAGCGAAACGCTGGTGTGGGCGGAAGGAATGACCGACTGGACCCCTGCATGGAAAGTTGAAGAACTACGCCAGTTTCTCTTCAACACCAAAGACACGTCTACCCCGCCACCTGTCCCCGAAACAAACGGAGCAGAGAAGAACGAATCACCCAATAATGAGGTTTCATTTAGCGGCAACAGTTCTCAGAAAGGGAGCTCTGCCCCCCCGTCAAGTTCCTGCTTGAAGCGGCTGTTCGTAGCCTTCCTCGGACTCCTCGTGTGCCTGCTGATTGCTATGGCTGTTTCGTGCCCGAAGGAGCAAGACCACAAGGAGAAGATCAAAGAAAAGATTGTGCTTGCACTCGAACAGTCGTCGGCCAAAAACAACAACCTCTTCGGTGTCGGCATAGGGCTTGTGCGCCATCTGCTCAGCGACCAGATTCTCGACCAAGTTCTCGACGAAATGGTCAACTACCACAACTACTACATCTATTCCAAGTGCACGATCAATACCAACGGCAAGAACAAGAACATCTCCTATGGTCTTTTCGGTAGGGTTTTTACTATTAACGAAGACGACCTCTCTCACTACATTGACGAACACAACCCATTGTCAGGCTTCGAGCCCGCACCTTCTGTCGGCGATAGCCAGACAGGTCAGTCTCCTGCAGGCCCTGCTGACGAAAATGCCATCATGAACGACATCCAGGAGGAGATTATAGGTTCCGTCAGCCGCATTGTGAAAAAGCAAATCGGCGAACGTACAGACAGTACGACTGGTGATGCACTCGAGAAGATTGTAGACGGCATCACCGACATGCTTCGAAACGAAGTGAACAAAGAATAATTACCCCCAAAAAAGGAGAACAGAATGATGTACACGAGCCGGAAAGGAACGATGGGGTTACGAGTAGCGCTGCTGTTGGTGTCGCTCTCCATGATGTGCTCATCTGCCTCAGCCCAACGCCACGAGATATTCAGCGAACGCATTGCCTCCCTTCAAGTCACTCCTGCCGACGACTGGCTCTCCCTGCCTATCATCACGCTAGGCGGCAGCATCCCCATTCTCATCGACTTCGACGACCTCACACACGAGTATAATCGTTACGTCTATCGCGTGGAGCATTGCGAAGCCGACTGGACGACCTCCGAGGATATCTTTACAAGCGATTTTATCGATGGTTTTGCCGACGGGCAGCCCATTGAGGACCTTGAGGAATCGCTCAACACAAACGTACTCTACACCCACTACCGCTTGCAGATTCCCAACTCGCGCTGCCGTCTCAAGATGAGTGGAAACTATCGTCTGACCATCTACGACGAAAACCATTCTGACGAGCCGATGATGTCCATCTGCTTCATGGTGGTTGAGCCACTTATGGGATTGCAGTTGAACGTGACTACCAACACCGACATCGACATCAACAATTCACATCAGCAGGTGGAGATGCAGCTGTCTTACGGACGTCTGAACGTGACCGATCCCGAACGGCAAATAAAGACTGTTGTCATGCAGAACTCGCGGTGGGACAATGCCATCTTGAATCCCAAGCCCCAGTTCACCATGAACGACGGCCTGCGCTGGAGCCACAACCGCGACCTCATTTTCCCGGCCGGCAATGAGTACCGGAAGTTTGAAATGCTGGATGCCACCCACACCACGATGGGCATCGAGACCATCGACTGGGACGGCTCTGCCTACCACGCCTACCTGTGGGCTGACGAGCCACGCCCCAGCTATGTCTACGACGAAGATGCAAACGGTGCATTCCTCATTCGCAACACTGACAACTATGAAGTAGACCGCACCTGCGAATATCTTCTCACTCACTTCCGCCTGCTCTCACCGGAACTCGACGGCACGGTCTACCTCAACGGCCTGTGGACTCACGACCAGTTCAACGAGAAATACCAAATGGAGTATAACCGTGAGGAGCATTGCTACGACGCCGTCATACCACTCAAACAAGGCTATTATTCCTATCAATACTTGCTCATGACCCCTGACGGCGTGCTCCGCCCCGTACCTTCTGGAGGTTCGTTCTTCCAGACAGAGAACCAGTATGAAGGCCTTGTGTACTACCGAGGTGTGGGTGAGCGCACCGACCGACTAGTGGCTTATTCGAAGGTCAAGACACGCTGACATACAATAAAACGCAAAATCTTGCGTTATTATTATTGATATGAAGCTACGCAGACTATACATTATTATATATATACTGGCCGCTGCCGTCAGCGCATCGGCCCAGACTTTCACGCTCCAGGGGCGTGTGACCGACGAGCAACTCAACCCCGTAGAGCTGGCATCGGTTCAGGTGCTGAGCCAAGGACGCGCCACGCTGACCTCGCTCAGCGGTGAGTTCTCGATGGAATTGCTTTCTGCCGATTCCGTTGAGGTGAAGTTTTCCATGATTGGCTATAAGACGAAGACACGCCTCCTTCGCCGTCCGCGCGGCAAGCAGACGCTTCAGATCATTCTCAGCGAAGACGACCAAACACTGCATGAAGTACAGGTCACGGAGATGAGGCGCCAAACCACTACCACTCAGGAACTGAGCAAAGAAGACGTCAAGAATGCTCCCTCGACAACGGGTAATGCCGTCGAAGAGATGATTCAGAGTCAGGCTGGCGTCAGCACACACAACGAATTGTCTTCGCAGTACAACGTACGCGGTGGTTCGTTCGATGAGAACAGCGTCTACATCAACAACATCGAGATATTCCGCCCCTTCCTTGTGCGCAGCGGACAGCAGGAAGGTCTCTCCATCATCAATCCCGATATGGTAGAGCGCATCGGCTTCTCAACAGGTGGCTTTGCCGCAAAGTATGGCGATAAGATGTCGTCGACGCTCGACATCGGCTACAAGCGTCTGGAGCCACAAGGACAGCAAAAGTCGGTCACCGAAGGCACTCTTTCAGCCAGCCTTCTTGGTGCTAGCGCCTATTTTGGGGTGGGCACCAAGAAATTCTCATGGCTCAATGGTGTGCGCTACAAGATGACACGATTCCTGCTTGCCTCACAACGCGACGTTGATGCCGAGTACGATCCGAAATTCCTTGATTTTCAGACCTTTCTGAGTTTCCGACCAAACAAGCGATGGACCATTGATTTCATCGGAAACATCTCAGACAACCACTATAAGTTCATGCCGAGCAACCGCTCCACTGACTACGGAACGCAGCAGAACGTCATGAACTTCCTTGTATACTTCGATGGATGGGAAAAGGATCTATTCCGCACCTATTTCGGCAACCTTTCCATCACGCGCCACCTGACGCCCAACACCAATCTTTCACTCATTGCTTCGGCCTATACAACCCGCGAGCAGGAGCGTTACGACATCCAGACGCAGTATTGGCTGAGCGATTCCAAGACGACTGAAAGCCTGGGCGTAGGCACGTTTTTCGAGCATTCGCGCAACTATCTGAATGCCACTGTCGAGAGTGCCAAACTGCTCATGCAGCACAAGACGCGCCATCACGAATGGGAAGGCGCCCTTACCCTGAAGCACGAGAAGATTGAGGAACAATCAGTGGAGTACGAGATGCGCGACTCGGCAGGCTACAGCGTGCCTCACACCGGTTACGACCTGAACATGGTCTACTCGCTGAAAGCACAGAACTTGCTGAAAGCCAACCGAATAGAAGCCTACCTACAGGACACTTACCGCTGGCAGACAGGAGGCTCTGACGATGAGGAGCAGAGCACGCCGCCTACGCTCTACACGCTGAACTACGGCGTTAGATTCTCCCATTGGAACTTTAATCGCGAATCCATCGTTTCACCGCGTGTCTCACTCGGCATCATCCCATCGTGGAACCAGAATGTCACTATGCGCTTTGCCACGGGACTCTATTATCAGGCGCCGTTCTACAAAGAACTTCGCGATACATCGACCGTCAACGGCATCACTTACGCTACACTCAACAAGAAGATCAAGAGCCAGCGCTCCATACACTTCATTGCCGGCTACGACTACAACTTCAAGCTTAACAACCGTCGCTTCAAGTTCACGGCCGAAGCCTACTACAAACTGCTTTCGCAACTCGTACCCTACAGCGTGAACAACGTGAAGGTGGTCTACTACGGTAAGAACGAAGCCAGCGGCCACACGGCAGGCATCGACATGAAGATATATGGAGAATTTGTTGAGGGCACCGACTCATGGCTGTCGCTGTCGCTGATGGATGCCAAGATGAAACTCAACGGCAAGAAAATACCCCTGCCTACCGACCAGCGCATAGCCGTCAGCCTGTTCTTCACCGACAACTTCCCTGGTACAAACCGCTGGAAGATGTCGCTCAAGTTGGCCTATGCCGACGGTCTGCCCTTCTCGCCGCCCCACCGCGAACTGGAGACCAATCTCTTCCGCTCGCCAGCCTACAAGCGTGCCGACATCGGCATGAGCTATCTGCTCTGCGGACCTCAGCAAGGCAAACCCAGTTTCAAGCGCCCGCGTGTGTGGATTGGCGCCGACTGCCTCAATCTGCTCGGCATCAACAACGTGAACTCCTACTACTGGATAACAAGCGTCGAAAACGCGCAGTTTGCCGTTCCTAACTATCTGACAGGCCGGCAAATCAATGCCCGTCTGCTGGTTGAATTCTAAACATCAAATGCTTCTTATCTACACACATCATAGCAGACGTGACTCCACATGCCTGCTATGTTGTTTATGAAGCAACGGCGACAGCCAGAAAGCTGTAGGTAAAGAGAGTCGTAAGGGAAATTTTAAAGAAAATTTGGAGGTTTCAATATCTTTTATTATCTTTGCAGAATGAAAATAAGTAAAAAAACACAAACAATAAAAAAACAATAAAAAGAATGAAAAAACTGATGATCACTGCGCTTATGGCCGTGACGACACTTACCGCCGGCGCACAAGAAAAGAAGACCATCGAGTTGCCCGCATGGCTCAACAACGTGAAATTCTCCGGCTACGGTATGGTTCAATACCAAGGTCACGACAAGGAGAACGCCCATGAGAACTCCTTCAACCTCCGCTTGGTGCGTCTGGCTCTGGACGGCCGCATTCAGCAGGACTGGTATTGGAAGATGCAGTTGCAGCTGAACGGCAACACTTCGTCGCTGAATGCCTCGCCGCGTATTGTCGACGTGTTTGCCGAGTGGCAGAAGTACAAGTATTTCATGGTGAAAGCAGGTCAGTTCAAGCGTCCGTTCACGTTTGAGAACCCCATGCACCCCATCACGCAGGGCTTCATGTCGTACTCGCAGCCCGTGTCGAAGCTGGCCGGATTCTCTGACCGCACAGGCGAGCAGTCGTCGAACGGCCGCGACATCGGTGTGCAGATTCAGGGCGACTTCCTGAAGGACAAGAGTGGCCGCAACCTGCTGCACTATCAGGTGGGCGTGTTCAACGGCGAAGGCATCAACCAGAAGGACAAGGACAACAAGAAGGACATCATCGGCGGCGTATGGGTGATGCCCATCAAGGGTCTCCGCATCGGTGCCTTCGGCTGGACCGGAACGCGCTATATGACGACTACGCAGACTGACCCCAATATGACCTCTGTCCAAGGAAATGTCACCATCTCCAAGACCGAAAGCGTGCGCAAGAACCGCTATGCGCTCTCGGCCGAATATGCGCTGAACGACTGGACCGTACGCTCTGAGTATATCCACAGTCAGGGCTTCGCAGCCAACAAGGACAAGGGCGACAAGGCCGACGGTTGGTATGCGCTCTGCATCGCTCCTATCATCAAGAACAAAATGCACGCCAAGGCTCGCTACGACTGCTATCGCGACCAGAAAACGTGGGCTTCCAGCAAGACTTATTATGAGGTGGGTGCCGACTACCTGTTCAACAAGAACCTGCAGCTGAACGTGGAGTATGCCCGTGTGAACGAGCGTGCCACCCATCAGAGCTACAACCTCGTCGACGTGGAGCTCGACTTCAGGTTCTAACGTTATGGTAAAGAACACTTTAATCAACTTATGTTAAACAAAAACCTATTAATCTTATGAACAACATTCCAAGTGTATTCTGGCTTGTCCCCGTTGCCTCTATCGTGGCATTGGGTATGGCCTGGTTCTTCTTTAAGAGCATGATTAAGGCCGACGAGGGAACACCTCGTATGCGTGAGATTGCTAAGTACGTGCGCGATGGTGCAATGGCTTATCTGAAACAGCAGTACAAGGTGGTGCTCTATGTGTTCATCGCACTTGCAGCCCTGTTCGCCTTTATGGCTTACGGACTCGGCGTTCAGAACCCCTGGGTGCCCTTCGCATTCCTCACAGGCGGTTTCTTCTCGGGTCTGGCTGGTTTCTTCGGCATGAAGACTGCCACCTATGCCAGCGGCCGCACGGCTAATGCTGCCCGCCAGAGCCTCGATGCAGGTCTGAAGATTGCTTTCCGTTCGGGTGCCGTGATGGGTCTCACTGTTGTAGGACTTGGCTTGCTCGACATCGCTATCTGGTTCGTGGTGCTGAACCACTTCGATCCCGATGGACTCATTTCGATTACGACCACCATGCTGACCTTCGGTATGGGTGCCTCTACACAGGCTCTGTTCGCACGTGTTGGCGGTGGTATCTATACTAAGGCAGCGGACGTGGGTGCCGACATCGTGGGTAAGGTGGAAGCCGACATCCCCGAGGACGATCCCCGCAACCCTGCTACGATTGCCGACAACGTGGGTGACAACGTGGGCGACGTTGCTGGTATGGGCGCCGACCTTTATGAGAGTTACTGCGGCTCTATTCTTTCTACTGCAGCTCTGGGTGCTGCTGCCTTTGCCGCCGTTGGTGGCGAGACTCAGTTGAAGGCCGTCATAGCCCCGATGCTTATTGCTGCCGTTGGCGTGTTCCTGTCGCTGCTGGGCATCTTCCTTGTCCGCACGAAGGAAGGTGCTACCATGCGTGACCTGCTGAAGTCGCTGGCTCTGGGTACGAATGTTTCGGCAGTGCTGATTGCCTGCGCTACTTTCGCCATTCTCTATCTGCTGGGTGTTGAAAACTGGCTCGGTCTGTCGTTCTCTGTCATCTCTGGTCTTGCTGCCGGTGTCATCATCGGTCAGGCAACGGAGTACTACACTTCGCACTCCTACAAGCCGACTCAGAAGATTTCTGAGGCTGGTCTGACAGGTTCGGCCACCGTTATCATCAAGGGTATTGGCACAGGTATGATTTCGACCTGCATCCCCGTCATCACCATTGGCGTGGCCATCATGCTGAGCTACATGTGTGCTAATGGCTTCGACCTCTCGATGTCGTCTGAAAGTCTGGCTCACGGTCTTTATGGTGTTGGTATTGCAGCAGTTGGTATGCTTTCGACACTGGGCATCACTCTGGCTACCGATGCTTACGGCCCCATCGCCGACAATGCCGGCGGTAACGCCGAGATGAGCGAACTGGGTGAGGAAGTGCGTCACCGCACCGATGCTCTCGACGCTCTGGGCAACACTACTGCTGCTACGGGTAAGGGCTTCGCCATCGGTTCTGCAGCCCTCACGGCTCTGGCCCTGCTGGCTTCCTACATTGAGGAAATCAAGATTGCTATGGAGCGTGCCGGAACGACGATGACCAACGTTAAGGGTGAGGTGATCAATGCCGCACAGGCCACGATTCCCGACTTCATGAACTTCTTCCAGGTGAACCTGATGAACCCGAAGGTGCTCGTTGGTGCCTTCATCGGCGCTATGGCAGCCTTCCTGTTCTGCGGTCTTACGATGGAAGCTGTGGGACGTGCCGCCCAGAAGATGGTGGTCGAGGTGCGTCGCCAGTTCAAGGAGATTGCAGGCATCCTCGAAGGTACAGGCACTCCTGACTATGGCCGTTGCGTTGAGATTTCCACACGTGCTGCCCAGCACGAGATGATCTTCCCCTCCATCCTCGCCATCGTCATCCCCATCGTCGTGGGTTGCGTGCTGGGTGTTGCAGGTGTGCTGGGTCTGCTCGTCGGTGGTCTGGCAGGTGGCTTCACGCTGGCTGTGTTCATGGCCAACGCAGGTGGTGCCTGGGACAACGCGAAGAAGAACGTCGAGGAAGGCAACTTCGGTGGTAAGGGTTCGTTTGCCCACAAGGCCACCATCGTTGGCGACACCGTTGGCGATCCCTTCAAAGACACGTCCGGTCCTTCGCTGAACATTCTGATTAAGCTCATGTCGATGGTCAGCATCGTTATGGCAGGACTTACTGTTGCATTCATGTAAACAAAAAGAGGTGGGTGACAGCACTGCATGTCGCCCACCTCACTCTTTTACTCGCTATTATACATATGTCAGAACAAAAGACTTCCACACAAGAGCACTCGCAGCACACTCATCATTCTCACTCGAGTCATTCAAGCCATACGCACCATCACCATAGAAGTGGCAAGCATAAGCATATGGATGACTCAGAAGTGTTTAAGAACAACAACCTGAAAGCTCGACAGATGAGAAAGAGATTCAAGAAAGGGCTGTTTTTCATCATGTGTGTGGCTGCAATACTCATTTCTCTTTATGTCGTCTATATCTATAGCGTCGATTGATTGGCTTAGAGGAAACAGAGATTAATGAGCAAAAAAACGGAGCGAACCATCAGTCTTTGTGGTTCGCTCCTTTTTATATTATATGAGGCTCCAATCATTACGACGAAGCCTCATACAATGTTAGAGGTTCTTAGAGGTTCAGACTCTGCTTGATGGCCTCTACCTTCTCCTTGGCTCCAGCGAGGCAACGCTCGTAGCAACCAGCGCAACGCATGGTGGGATCCTTCACCTCAAGATAGAACTTGATCTTCGGCTCAGTGCCCGAAGGACGCACGCTCACCTTTGTACCATCGGTGCAGAACCATTGCAGCACATTCGATGTATCAGGCATGTCAATCTTTTCCACCTTACCGTCGGCATAGCGGGCCTCCAGTGTCTGATAGTCCTTCCACAGGCAGACTTCCGAGCCACCCAGGTCGGTGGGAGGATTCTGACGGAAGTTCTCCATCATCTGGCGAATCTCGTCAGCACCCGTCTTACCTGGACGCACGACGTTGATAGTGTTCTCGAAGGAGAAGCCGTACTCAACATAAATATCCATGAGCAGGTCGTAGAGGGTCTTGCCGTTGTCCTTTGCCCATGCGGCAATCTCGCAAATCAGGCAGATAGATGCTGGGGAGTCCTTATCGCGTACCTTATCGAACGGCAGGAATCCGAATGACTCTTCGCCACCGCCGATGTACTTCTTCACGCCTTCCGACTTACGGATCTCGTTAGCAATCCACTTGAAGCCTGTATAGCAGTCGCGCAGTTCCACTTCGTTCTTCTTTGCAATCTCGGCAATTACCTCTGTTGTCACGATGGTCTTCACCAGGAACTCGTTGCCCTTCAGCTGGCCGAGTTTCTTCTTGTTGGCGATGATGTACCAGCAGAACATCATGCAGGTCTGGTTACCATTGATGATCTCCCACTCGCCTTTGGCATTGCGGCAGACAATGGCCAGACGGTCGGCATCAGGATCGCTGGCAATGACGAGGTCGGCGTTCAGGCGCGTACCCAGTTTCATGCCCAGCGTCATAGCTTCGGCATTCTCGGGGTTGGGGCTTACCACAGTCGGGAAGTTACCATCGATCACCATCTGCTCGGGCACCACGTGGATGTTCTGGAATCCCCATGAACGCAGAGCCTCAGGAATGATCACGCGACCCGTACCATGCATAGGGCTGTAGACAATGTTCAGGTCTTTCTGGCGCAGGATGACATCCTGGTCGACCATAGCTTCCTTCACAGCCTGCAGGTAGTCCCAGTCCATCTCACCACCGATGATGTCGATGAGTTCCTTGTTTCCTTCAAACTTCACGTCGGCAATGGTCACCTTGTTCACTTCGTCGATGATGCCCTTGTCGTGTGGAGCCAGCACCTGTGCACCATCTTCCCAGTAAGCCTTATATCCATTGTATTCCTTGGGATTATGCGAAGCAGTCACGTTGACACCAGCCTGGCAACCGAGATGACGGATGGCATAGCTGATTTCCGGCGTCGGACGAAGGCTCTCAAAGAGATACACCTTGATGCCGTTGGCCGAGAAGATGTTGGCAACAGTCTCAGCAAACAGGCGGCCATTGTTGCGGCAATCGTGTCCCACCACAACACTCAGGTCTTTGCGGCCTGGGAATGCCTTCAGGATGTAGTTGGCAAATCCCTGCGTAGCCATACCCACGATGTAGATGTTCATACGATTGGTGCCGGCACCCATGATACCACGCAGACCGCCTGTACCAAATTCCAGGTCGCGATAGAAGGCATCGATGAGTTCCGTTTTGTCTTCATTGTCCAGCATAGCCTGAACGGCTTTGCGTGTTTCTTCGTCGAAAGCAGGTGTCAGCCACTGCTTTGCTCTTTCCTCGCACTGAGCGATTAATTGTGCATTGTTGTCCATAAAAGCTTTTATTTTTTATAGTTCAAATAATAGATTTTGATCTTTACCGGATTTTAATCGCAAAAATAGTTATAATTTTTTATTCTTGCAAGTTTTCTGCAAGAAATGCAATTGGGCGTTAAGAAGTTTTTAGATTTTCATTAACGATTGCCAAAATTATAGCCAAAATAGATATTCAGACTACCAAACACGCTATTTGTCGAGAACTGGCTCTTCCTATAGCTGTATGAATGCAAGATAGCGCTCCAACCCGCATACCACCGGGTGTTGTTCCAAACCATTCCGAAACGCCCCACTCCATCGAGATTGAAGTTGCGGAAAGAGAAGTCGCGCAGCCTGAAGCCATCGTGCTCCATATCACCAGTGCTTCGCTTGTGGCCGATGGCAAGCGAGAGTGAGGCTGCTGCAACCCAGTTTTTTGCAAACACCCAGTTATAGGCATAGCCACCGGAAACCGAGAAGTCAGTATAATTGACCTTGGCCGCCACCAGGCTGCTGTCCATGTTCAATTTGGACGAATCGTAGCCGAGACGACTTTCAATCAGCCCATATAGTTTCTCCGCGTCAATACTCAATGAATGTTTGGTGTATCCGATGCCCACGAGTGGAGATCCGCAACTGATTTTCTGGCAGGTGCTCTGATTGAACGCTGCAGGATAGGAGAAGCGTTTGTGGTTCAGAATATAATAGAGATTAAAACCCTTGATGCTGGCATTGAAACCACCAAACGGAACATTTCTGAGGTTGTCAGTAGAAATATTGTCGCCAAGGTAAGCCCGTCTGACTTTATAGTCATTACCCGTCTTTCGATAGAACAGGTCGATACCCACCTGATTGCTGTAGAGGCTGATGTCCCAATCCTGCTTATGATGGCTTTCAAAAAGGTGCGAAACGTCAATCGTATATCCCAGTACTAACCAGCGCCAACCTACATAAGGGCCGATTTTCACACTTGGTTCTGGCGAAAGCACTATTTCCTGCCCCTCCTTGTTGCGCAATGTGTAGGATTCATACGTATTGGTATTCTGAAGCATGACGGTATAGTTATAATGCTGAGGCTCAATGTATTTCTTGTCAACTCGGCTGAACTCCTTTACTATCTCGTACAACTTGTCGAAGAGAGACGGCTTCTTCACGTCAATACTGTCGTCTGCCAGCATTGACATTGAAAAAAACGTAAGCAATATGATGAATGATAGCTTCTTCATTTCGTCTCACTCTGTTTCCGAGGGGTACAGGGGTCAGAACTTGCCAAGTATGCGGTCCATCACCCAATTGACCGGCGTTGCGCTGACACTGGTGCAACGGCACATTCCGAACCCTTGCAAATCCTCAATGACAGATTTGATGAGTGGCAACTGCACATAATCGGGATTCTCAACCTCGATGAATTGTTCTCCATCGCTTGTCACCAGTCTGATAGGCTCATAGCTGAACACCGAAAAAGAGACCATGCCCTTGTCGCCGACCACTTCTATGCGATCTTCGCGTGCACTCTCGTGCCCCACAAAACACCATGAGCCACTACCCACCAATCCATTCTCAAAACGGAATGACGCCGACACGGTGTCCTCAGCATCATATAGGTGGGCCCGATTGGTCTTATATCCATGGGCACGAACAATCACTCCAAATAAATCTTGCAACAAGTCTAACTGATGAGCCGCCAAATCATAAAAATAGCCACCGCCAGCAATATCTGGAATCAATCGCCAGGGTTTGTTTTCCTGATAATCTTCTGGGCGAGGAGGTGTGGTAAAACGAACCTGTACGTAGGCTACCTGACCAATCTGGCCACTGTTTATTATCTCTTTAACTCGTTGGAAATATGGCAGATAGCGCCGATAGTAAGCCACGAAACAAGGCACCCCCGTATCTTCGCTAATTCGGTTGATGCGAGCACAATCTTCATAGTTTGACGCCAAGGGTTTTTCCACATAGACAGGCTTTCCCGCCCGCATGGCCATGATGGCAAACGTTGCATGCGAACTGGGCGGAGTAGCCACGTAAATGGCATTTACGTTTGGGTCGTCTATCAGTTTCTGAGCATCAGTATACCATTTGCTGACACCATGTCGCTCGGCATAAGAGCGGGCTCTCGCCTCAGTACGGCTCATCACCGCCTCAACATGCGACCCCGTCACATCGTTGAAAGCAGGTCCTGATTTCAACTCTGCCACTTCACCGCATCCAATGAATCCCCAACTGATTAACTTCATATTTCCCGATTCTTTTCTATTTTTCAGTGCAAAGGTAGGAAATTATTTCGACAATTCAACTTTTCTTTGTAATTTTGCACCAATAAAACGACAAATAATATGGAAATCAAGAATTCTGAATTTGTATTATCTGCCCCAAATGTCAGCCTTTGTCCCGCCGACAACAAGCCTGAGTATGCCTTCATTGGCCGTTCCAACGTAGGCAAATCAAGTCTGATCAATATGCTCTGCAGGCACAAAGGGCTTGCCAAGACATCGGCAACGCCTGGTAAAACCCTGCTCATCAACCACTTCATCATCAATAAAGAATGGTATCTGGTCGACCTGCCAGGCTACGGATTTGCCAAGCGTTCCAAGACAGAGAGACAGAAACTTGAAAATATGATCAGGGGCTACATCCTGCAGCGCCAACAACTTTGCAACGTTTTTGTGCTCATTGATATCCGCCACGACCCTCAAGCCATCGACCGGGAGTTCATCGACTGGCTTGGCGAATCGTCCATTCCCTTCTGTATCGTCTTCACGAAGGCCGACAAGTTGGCTCCTACAAAAGTAAAAACCGCAGCTGCGGCATGGATGAAGCACATGGAAGACCGTTGGGAAGAACTGCCCCCCTACTTCATCACAAGTGCCGACAAGCAACTCGGACGCGACGAAGTGCTGAATTACATTGAGCAAATCAACAAATCATTGAAAGAAGAAGAATAATAAATCTTTCATACTTGAATAAAAAGAAGATACGACTTTGGCAAATCCATTTGTTGACATCCAGAATCTGACAAAATCGTTCGGCGCCCAGGTGTTGTTCGAAGACATCTCATTTTCCGTGGCCGAAGGTCAGAAAATAGGACTTGTCGCCAAGAATGGTACGGGCAAGTCAACGCTACTCTCCATTCTCACTGGCAAAGAAGGCTACGACAGTGGCTCCATCGTCTACCGCAAAGACCTACGCGTAGGCTTTCTGGAGCAGATGCCCCTTTTCAATCCTGACGACACTGTGCTCGACGCATGCTTCAACCATGAAGGTAACGACGAGAAGGTGCTTCGGGCTAAACAGATTCTCACCCAGCTGAAGATACGCGACCTCTATCAACCGATGGGGCAACTCAGTGGTGGCCAGCGCAAGCGTGTGGCTCTGGCAAACGTCCTCATCACCGAACCAGATTTCCTGATACTCGACGAACCGACAAACCATCTCGACCTGGAAATGATTGAATGGCTTGAGGGCTATCTGGGGCGCAGCAACAAGACGTTGCTCATGGTCACCCACGACCGTTACTTCCTGGATCGCGTCTGCAACCTCATCATTGAGCTCGACAACAGGCAGCTCTACACTTATCGAGGCAACTACAGCTACTATCTTGAGAAACGCCAGCAACGCATCGACAACCTGCGTGCTGAAGTGGCAAGAGCCAACAACCTGTATCGCACGGAGTTGGAGTGGATGAGACGAATGCCTCAAGCCCGAGGCCATAAAGCAAAGTACCGCGAGGATGCTTTCTACGAACTGGAGCGCATTGCCAAGCAGCGCATTGAGGAACGACAGATACGCCTGAAAGCCTCCAACGTCTATATAGGCAGCAAAATCTTCGAATGCCAATATGTGTCGAAGGCATTCCAACCACGCGACGACGTTAATGGGAAGCCTCTGACGATATTAAAAGACTTTTATTACAACTTCGCCCGATTCGAGAAGATGGGAATCGTAGGCAGCAACGGAACCGGCAAGTCTACTTTCATCCGTCTTCTGCTCGGACTGGAGCAACCTGATGCCGGTCGCTTCGATATTGGCGAGACCGTTCGCTTCGGCTATTTCTCGCAGGAAGGCCTGCAATTCCGTGAAGACCAGAAAGTTATCGACATAGTCAGAGACATTGCCGAGTATGTAGACCTGGGCAGTGGGCGCCATCTTTCGGCATCACAATTTCTGCAGTATTTTCTCTTCACTCCCGAACAGCAATACAACTACGTGGCCAAGCTCAGCGGTGGTGAGCGTCGGAAGTTGTATCTTTGCACGGTGCTCATGCGCAGTCCCAACTTCCTTGTCCTCGACGAGCCCACCAACGACCTTGACATTCAGACCCTGCAAGTTCTGGAAGAGTATCTGCAGGATTTCCCGGGATGTGTCATCGTCGTCAGCCACGACCGCTACTTCACCGACAAGGTGGTCGACCACCTGCTGGTTTTCCACGGCGAAGGACGCATACAGGACTTCCCTGGCAACTACACTCAATATCGCGACTATGCCAAGGCCAAAGAACAAGCTGAGAGGCAGGATAAGGAACAGAGCAGGAAAGCCAGTGACAGCAAAAACAAACCTGCTGCCCCCCACTCCAGTTCTACAACTGACGAGCGCAGGTCATCCCGCAAGATGAGTTACAAGGAAAAGCGTGAGTACGAACAGTTGGAGAAAGACATTGAAGCGCTGGAGGCTGAACAGAAAGCCATCGAAGAAGCCCTGTGCAGCGGAAACCTCTCAATTGAAGAACTCACTGAGAAAAGCAAGCGCCTGCCACAGCTGAAGGACGAACTCGACGATAAGAGCATGCGATGGCTCGAACTGAGCGAACTCACATAAAAAAGTAAAAAAGTCAACTTTTTATTTTGTATTATCTCCGATTTACACTAACTTTGCAACCATGTTAGTAGACTATAAGAAAGTAAATGTGTATCAGGCCGACGCTCTGATACTCAGCGACGTAGACTTCCACGTTGATGAAGGGGAATTTATCTATATTATCGGCAAGGTGGGCTCAGGCAAAAGTTCACTGCTGAAAACAATGTATTGTGAACTGGACATTGAGGACGAAGACGCAGAAACGGCTGAAGTATTAGGCCGCGACCTGAGAAAGATTCGCCGCAAGGAAGTGCCTTCCCTCCGCAAGGAAATGGGCATCATCTTCCAAGACTTCCAGCTTCTTCACGACCGGTCGGTTGAGGAGAATCTCCGATTTGTGCTGAAGGCTACCGGATGGAAAAGCAAGCAAGACATCAATGGCCGCATCGACAAGGTATTGAATGCGGTAGGAATGATCAAAAAGAAAAAGAAGATGCCTTCAGAACTCTCTGGCGGCGAACAGCAGCGTATTGCAATTGCCCGTTCGCTTCTGAACACGCCCAAGATCATCATTGCAGACGAGCCTACGGGCAATCTCGACCCAGAGACGGCCACAAACATCGTGGCTCTCCTGAAAGAAATATCGCTGACAGGAACGGCTGTCGTCATGTCGACCCACAACATTCCAATGCTCGACAAGTTCCCTGGTATTGTCTATCAGTGTGAAGACGGTCACATCAGCGAAATTACACAAGAATACAACACTAAATAAAAACCATAAAGACTGCAAAGACTATGATAGTAATGAAGTTTGGCGGCACCTCTGTGGGGTCGCCCGAGAGAATGAAGCATGTGGCAGAGTTGATCACGGAAAGTGGCAATCCCACATTTGTTGTGCTGTCGGCCATGAGTGGAACAACCAATACGCTCATCGAGATTGCCGACTATCTCTACAAAAAGAATCCGGAGGGAGCCAACGAAGTGATCAATATGCTAGAGAAGAAGTACATGACACATGTTGACGAACTCTACGATACCGATGAATATAAGGAGAAGACCCGCGATTTCCTGCACCAGGAATTTGACTATATCCGCTCTTTTACGAAAGACATCTTCACTTCGTTTGAAGAGAAGAGCATTGTCGCCCAAGGCGAGATCATGTCGACGAACATGGTTGTCAACTATCTTCAGGAAAAAGGCGTGAAAGCCGTCCTGCTTTCGGCACTCGACTTCATGCGCACCGACAAGAACGGAGAGCCCGATCCCCAATACATCAAGGAGAAGCTGGCCCAGGTGATGAACCAAAACGAAGGGTTCCAGATCTATATCACACAAGGATTCATTTGCCGCAATGCCTATGGAGAGGTCGACAATCTGCTGCGTGGCGGCTCCGACTATACAGCCTCGCTCATCGGTGCTGCCCTGCCTGCTGAAGAAATTCAGATTTGGACAGACATTGACGGCATGCACAACAACGACCCGCGTGTCGTTGAGAAGACAGAAGCTGTCAGCCAGCTGAACTTCGAAGAGGCTGCCGAGCTTGCATATTTCGGAGCCAAGATCCTTCACCCCACATGCGTTCAGCCTGCTAAGTATGCCGGAATTCCAGTACGGCTGAAGAACACCCTTGACCCCAAGGCCGCCGGAACCATTATCGACAATGTCATCATGCGCGGAAAAATCAAGGCCGTAGCAGCCAAGGACAACATCACCGCCATCAAGATTAAGTCGAGCCGAATGCTGCTTGCCACAGGTTTTCTGCGCAAGGTGTTCGAGATTTTCGAGTCATACCAGACTCCCATTGATATGATTGCCACCTCTGAAGTCGGCGTCTCGATGAGTATCGACAATTCCACCCACCTCACTGAGATTGTCAACGAACTGAAGAAATATGGCACCGTCACCGTCGATTCTGATATGACCATTGTTTGTGTTGTGGGCGATCTCGACTGGAGCAACCTTGGTTTTGAGACACTGGTCCTGGAAGCTATGCAGAACATTCCCGTACGTATGATTTCCTACGGGGGGTCCAACTACAATATTTCCTTCCTCATCAAGGGCAGCGACAAAAAGCGTGCACTGCAATGTCTCAGCGAGAAGCTCTTTTCCGAGCGCTAATAAAACACATCCAACACGACCGTAAAACTGACGAAATGATTAAAGGAACATTTCCCGTTGAGCAATTCGCAGGAAAGAGGACACCGTTCTACTATTACGACACGCCGCTGCTGCGCAAAACCCTTGCCGCCATCATCGAAGAATGCAGGCGACGGGAAGGGTTCCATGTGCACTATGCCGTCAAGGCAAATGCCAATCCCAAGATTCTGGGCATCATCAGCCAGGCAGGTCTGGGTGCCGACTGCGTGAGTGGCGGAGAGATTCAGGCGGCCATCGCTGCAGGTTTTCCGGCATCGAAGATAGTGTATGCCGGCGTTGGAAAAAGCGATTGGGAAATCAATCTTGGCCTTGATGCCGGCATCTTCTGCTTCAATGTTGAAAGCATTCCTGAATTGGAAGTCATCAACGAGCTGGCTGCTGCAAAAGGAAAAGTGGCAAGGATTTGCCTACGCATCAATCCTAACGTCGGTGCCCACACCCATGCCAACATCACGACCGGACTGGCAGAAAACAAATTCGGCATTGCCATGCGCGATATGGAGGAAGTCATTGAGGTGGCCGAAAACATGAGCAACGTCTCTTTTGAAGGGCTTCATTTTCACATCGGCTCACAGATACTCGACATGGGCGACTTCGAGGCACTCTGCAACAGAATCAACGATCTGCAGGAGAAACTGGAACGACGCCATATCAACCTGAAGCACATCAACGTCGGAGGAGGCTTGGGAATCAGTTACGACCATCCTAACCACTTACCCATTCCCGACTTCCACGCTTACTTCCAGACCTACGCCCGCAAACTGAAACTCCGCCCAGGGCAGCAACTGCACTTTGAACTTGGCAGAGCCATCGTGGCCCAATGCGGCACACTCATCACACAGGTGCTCTACGTCAAACAGGGAGCAGCCAAGCAGTTTGCCATCGTAGATGCAGGCATGACCGACCTCATACGCCCGGCACTCTACAACGCCTTCCACCGCATTGAAAACATCACAAGCGACGAAGAGGCGGAAATCTACGACGTCGTCGGCCCCATTTGTGAGTCAAGCGACGTGTTTGTCAAGGCTTTCGACCTGAACCGCTGCCATCGTGGCGACCTGCTGGCCATCCGTTCAGCCGGAGCCTATGGCGAGATCATGGCAAGCCAGTACAATTGCCGAAGGCTCCCTGTGGGAATCACGACAGAAGAACTGCTCTGAGAGAGCAGCTCGTTCGAAGAACAATAACTTTAAAACAAACAATGATACAAATAGACACACTCACGATGATTTTAGGAGGGATTGCCATCTTGCTGGCATTCCTCACACCCTTTTTGAGTTCATTCTGGTTGATACCCACCCCACCAGCCGAAGCAGAAACTGCTGCTGAAGAGGAAAGCGATAGCGAAACCGCGATTGAGACAGAGACTCCACTTGCAACCGAAACCGAGCAGGAAGCCACGCCTCCCGTCTCTCTCCTCATTATTGTTCAGCAAAAACAGGCACAAGCCCTGGCAACCCACCTACCCCAATTCCTCAGCCAGACCTATGCGGCAGGGTTTGAAGTCATCGTAGTAGCAGAGAAAGGCGACAGTGATTCCGAAGATGTCATCAACCGGTTTTCCAATGACAAGAGACTCTATGCCACCTACGTTCCCGACTCTTCACGCTATATGAGTCGTCGCAAGCTGGCCATCACCTTAGGGGTGAAGGCAGCCCACAATGAATGGATCATACTGACCGATGCCACCTGCGAGCCCAGCAGCGACCAATGGATTCAGGCCATTGCCTCCCACTGCACGGAGGAAAACAACCTGGTGGTCAATTACGCTAATTTCGAGGATGCGGCTCCTGCCTTCTATCGCTTCAGCCGACTCCAACGAGCATCGTTCACCATGCGTGAAGCCCTTCATGGCACGCTCTACCGTTCCATTGGCACCAGCATAGCATTCCGCAAGAGTGAGTTTCTGGAGAAGGACGGATTCAGAGGCAACCTGCAGGACACACGCGGCGAATATGACTTCCTTGCCAACAAGTTTGCACAGCGTGGGAAGACGGCTATGGCCAACGAAGCCTTGGCATGGATGAAAGAGGACATGCCTTCCCGCCATATGCTGCGCAGCAGAAGCATCTACTACATGCACACGCGCAAGCACTTGAAGCGTAGTTTCAGTCATCGCCTGCTGCCGTTCTGCTGCGAACTGGCTCTCCACCTCACATTCCTCACCTGCCTGTCGGCCATCATCGTCGGTAGCCTCACCAGCCGATGGATTCTTCTGGGTGCAGGAGTCTTCTCTCTGCTTGCCACGTTTATTATCCGCACCATTGTCGGACGCAAGGCCATACAAGCCTATTCCGAGAACCTTCATCCCTGGGCCACCTATCCCTTCGAACTCTTTGTCGTGTGGCATAATGCCTACCATCGGCTCCGCTACCTGCATGCCAATAAAGCCGATTTCACATCCCATAAAGTATAATTGTTTCCGTAGATTCCGTTGATTGTACGTTTTCACATATCGAGCAAGTTGGCTGGCAGCGACGAAGGACTTCCCAGCCCGTGGGGCAACATTGCAGAAGCATTGGTGACTGCCTTGCGTGAAAAGCTGGACGATGGCGACCATCCTGACCTCATCCACGTCTATGGGCTCGGCGACCATACCACCCACCGCATGCTTGAACGTGCAGCTGAGTTGCGAATCCCCGCCATCATCACTCCGCTGAGTTCTCTCCAGCCTTGGAACACGAAGAACGCCCATTCCTGGACGAAGCTGCTTACCGGCAGCATCATCGTTGCCAGCAGTCAGATAGAATATGAGAACCTGCAGGCCGTCTCTGCCCAATGGCGGGTGAAACTCATTGAGAATCCTATAGTTACAACTGCCGTTTCAACTGATGATTATCGGTCGCGCATGCTCTCACTCTACGAGGAGGCTGTGAGCCGGCATGACCAAGAGGTGCGCCAGCAGATAAAGTCGAAGGTCGATGCACTCGGCGAGTCGGATGCCGCCATTTGTTCCATCCTTCAGCAGGTACTCTACGTCCACTATCAGCACCATCGCGGCCACATCACGCAGGAATGTCTCGACCAGCTTTCCAACTCCATGATAGCTTCCAACTACGACGAAGCCCTCATGGCCTTCCGTCTCGACACGCTGCAGATGACCGATTTCTTTGCCCAGCTTGAAACCCTGCTCCAAGAGCGCAGCAACCTGACTGAAGGCTTCATGCCTATCGAAGCAAAACCTAACAAGATAACCGAAACAAGAAAAATATGACAACGCAGAATCCTACTGATTTGCCGGTAAGGCGGTGGACCGTATTAGTCATCGTAGCCTTTGCCATGATGATGGGCTACGTGTTTTGGGACATTGTGTCTCCTTTGTCAACCACCCTGAAGTTGCCTATTGCTGAGGGCGGCATGGCATGGACAGCGAAGGAATACGGCTTCTATGCCGGTTCCTACAGCATCTTCAACATCTTCCTGCTGATGCTGTTTCTGGGGGTATCATCCTCGACCGCTTCGGCATTCGCTTCACCGGACTTCTGGCCACGGGCATGATGCTGGGCGGAGCCGTTGTCAACTGGTGGGCCTTGGAGCACATCGCTCCTACCACCTACGTCAGCATGCCTGTGACGCTTTTCGGATTGATTCCCGACACCATGAAGACCCAGGTGCTCGTGTCGGCCATTGGTTTCGGACTCTTTGGTGTGGGCTGCGACATCACAGGCATCACCGTTTCCAAGGTGGTCACAAAATGGTTCACCGGCCACGAACTGGCATCGGCCATGGGCATTCAGGTGGCTATGGCACGCCTGGGAACGGCATCGGCCATCAGCCTGAGCCCTGTCATTGCCCAGAGTTTCGGACTCTCTGCTCCGCTGCTGGCCGGAGCCCTGTTGCTCCTGGCAGGTTTCGTCATGTTCATCGTCTATACCTTCATGGACCGGCAGGTCGATACAGTGACCGTCTGCAAGAGCCAGTCGGCCATGCGGCTGCCTTCCTACGTAGCCACACTGCTGAAGAATCCTGGCTTCTGGCTCATCGTCCTGCTCTGCGTGCTGTTCTATTCCAGCCTGCGCCCCTTCCTGAAGTTTGCCACCGACGTGCTGATCAACAAATATGGAGTCGACCCCGTCACATCGGGATGGATTGTCTCCCTCCTGCCCTATGGCACCATTGTGCTCACCCCGCTCTTCGGTAGCATCTACGACCGCATAGGCCACGGTGCGCTGCTCATGCTCATCGGCTGCGCGCTGGTACTGGGCTGTCATGTCTTACTGGCCTTGCCTATGGTCAATCAGACTTGGGTGGCCGTCGGCGTGATGATCATGTTGGGGGTGGCGTTCTCACTCGTTCCCAGCGCCATGTGGCCCAGCGTGCCGAAACTCGTACCCATCGAAGTGTTGGGCACCTCCTACAGCATCATCTACTACGTTCAGAACATCGGCCTGATGCTCGTCCCGATGCTCATCGGCAACATCATCGACCAGCACACAGCCGCCAATGGCCACGTCGACTTCACGGCCCCCATGTCGGTATTTGCCCTCTTTGCCCTGGCTGCCACGCTGACGGCTGCCGTCCTGCTGGTGGTCGACCTGCGCAAGAACTATGGGCTGGAGCGGGCAAACATTGAATCACGATAAAACAACATCGAAGAAAACTACTCTCCTGACATGAAACCATTCCAACATCTGACCTCTCTGTTGCTCTTGCTGTCTGTGCTGACAGGATGCGGCAACGATAACGAGAACAAGGAGTTCAACAACTTCACGCTGTCCGACCTGCCCCAGCTCTGTGTGGGCGACTCGCTGCAGGGGGTGGCCGCACCCTTTGCCGGCACTTTTGGCAACAGGCTCCTCGTGGCAGGGGGCTGCAACTTCCCCGACACTCCTGCTGCCGAGGGAGGGCAGAAACGCTTCTATGCCGACATCTACTCTCTATCAGCCGATGACAAAAGTTGGACTCGCGTGGGACAGCTACCTCGCGCGTTGGCCTACGGAGCCAGTGTCGCCACGCCTGAAGGGGTGGTGTGCATCGGTGGCACGTCTGACGGCAAGCAATCGGAGCGCGGGGTGTTTCTGCTGAAAGACAACGGAAAACGCTGCGAGAGCCTGCCCCCTCTGCCCGTAGCACTCGACCAGCATGCTGCTGCCTATGCCAACGGCATCATCTACGTTGCTGGCGGCCAAACCAACGGGACGCTCAATCAGAATGTTTTTGCCTACGACATGGCGAAGAAACAATGGGAAACATTTGCGCAGGTAACTACCGGCGACGGCTGGCAAGGCGGACTGCAACCCTGCGTGGCCCTGCAGAACGGCAGCAACGGCATGGAACTCTTTGTCGTGGGTGGTTTCGATGCTGAAGCCAAGACCTGCTGCAAGGGAGGTATTGCCTGGAATCTGAAGACCAAGGCGTCCCATCCTGTCATGCTGCCTGAGGGCGTGGCCCTCGTGGGTGCCACGTCGCTTCCCAGCGGTGCCAACAACCTGCTGTTCTTCGGCGGTGTCAACAAGAACATCTTCGAGTCGGCACTCAACGACCCGCAACCCGACTACCTCTCCCATCCTGCCGAGTGGTACCACTTCCGCGACTCGCTCCTGGTCTTCAACACCATCACGACAGCCTGGTCGAATGCCTATGCCGACCAGCGGCTGGCACGTGCAGGAGCAGCCGTGCTGAAGGGTTCGGATGCCAACACCTATTATATTATTAACGGCGAACAGAAGCCTGGCATCCGCTCGCCTCAGGTCAGCCAACTCACCATCGGCTACACCGCCCATTTTGGCTGGCTCAACTATCTAGTGCTGGTGGTCTATCTCATCGCCATGCTCCTGCTGGGCTACTACTTCATGCAGCGCGAGTCGGGGTCTGAAGACTTCTTCAAGGGCGGCAACCGCATTCCCTGGTGGGCAGCGGGCATCAGCATCTTTGCCACGATGCTGTCGGCCATCACCTACATGTCGATTCCCGCCAAGGCCTACATGACCGACTGGACCTACTACCCCATGCAGATTTGCATCCTGCTGGTGTCGTTCCCCGTCATCAAGTACTTCCTGCCTTTCTTCCGCCGACTGAATGTCACCACGGCCTACGAGTATCTGGAGCATCGCTTCTCCTATGCCATCCGCCTGATGGCGTCGGTGCTGTTCATCGTGTTCATGGTGGCCCGCATGGCCCTTGTGCTCTTCCTGCCTTCGCTGGCCATGACGGCCGTCACGGGCATCGACATCTACGTCTGCATCGTCGTGATGGCTGTGGTCACCATCATCTACTGCACCATGGGCGGAGTGGAAGCCGTCGTGTGGGGTGACGTCGTTCAGGGCATCATCCTCGTGGGCGGAGCCTTCCTTGCTGCAGCCTACCTCATCTTCAACACAGGCAACGGACCTGCCGACTTCTTCCACATTGCAGGCATGAACGAGAAGTTCCGGCTCTTCGACTGGTCTTTCGACTACCGCACAGCCACCTTCTGGGTGGTCATCCTGGGCGGACTGGCCAACAACCTCATCTCCTATACCAGCGACCAGACCGTCATCCAGCGCTATCTCACCACCAAGGATGAGCGATCGGCGGCACGCGGCATCCTCACCAACGGCATGATGTCGGTCGTCGTCACCATTGCCTTCTTCACCATCGGCACAGGCCTCTACACCTTCTACCAGACCCACCCCATGGCCACCGACCTGACGATGCAGAAGACCGATGCCATCTTCCCCTTCTTCATGATGAGCCAGCTGCCGGCCGGCATAGCAGGACTGCTCATTGCCGCCGTGTTTGCTGCCACGATGAGCACCATCTCGTCCAACATCAACAGCATCTCCACGGCCTTCACCGTCGACATCTGGAAGAAGCTCCATCCCCAGCTCAGCGACAAGGCCAC
Source organism: uncultured Prevotellaceae bacterium (assembly GCA_902781315.1). Taxonomy (GTDB): domain Bacteria; phylum Bacteroidota; class Bacteroidia; order Bacteroidales; family Bacteroidaceae; genus Prevotella. The sequence goes on along the minus strand of CACZIT010000004.1, from coordinate 122,783 downwards.
CGTCAGCACAGCCCGCCTGACAGGCATCGTGAGCGGACTCATCGGCATGCTCATTGCCATCCTCATGGCCACGATGAACATCCAGTCGCTGCTCGACTATTTCAACACCATTCTCGGCCTGCTCTCAGGAGCCGTGGGAGCCCTGTTCATCATGGGCATCTTCTTCCCGCGCATCGGAGCCAGGGCAGCCTTCGTCGGATTCCTGGCCGGCACAGCCACGGTGTTCTGGATGAACTTCTACACCCCCGTGAACTTCCTGCTCTTCGGCTTCACGGCCATTGTCGTGAGCACAGTCGTAGCCCTGCTCCTCTCGTTGGTGTGGCCTGAACGGCGACCGCTGAAAGGATTCACATGGCGTACGCTGGGTGAAAAAAAGTGATAAGCTAAAACCGCGTCAGGGCTCTTCTCCTTCCTCCAACCGCAATTGCGGGAGCGAGATGTGATACTTCATGGCCAAGGCCCTGACCAGGCAGATGAAGACAAACGTGACGGCAGAGGCCAGCGCCACTCCAGCATTGCTCAGCAAGAGCAGCCAGTAGAGAATGCCGCCCACGATGCTGGCCATAGCATAGATTTCCTTGCGGAAAATAAGCGGGGTGCGGTTCAGGAAGATGTCGCGAATCACACCGCCGGCACTACCCGTGATGCAGCCCATCAGGATGGCCACCCACATGGCATGCCCGCAGTCGAGCGTCTTCTGCAAGCCGGCTATCGTGAAGAGTGCAAGGCCAAGGGTGTCGAAGACAAACCAGGCATTGTCGAGACGCTTCAGCGAACGGGCGAAGAGAATGACAAACACCTGGGCCAGCAGCGTGCAGATGATGTAGAAGGGCGACGTCATCCAGAAAGGAACGACGCCCAGCATGACATCGCGCAGCGTGCCGCCACCGATGGCCACACACACTCCACAGACAAAGCCGCCAAACCAGTCGAACCGGCAGGCAGCAGCATGCCGGATGCCGGAAATGGCGAAAGCAAACGTGCCCAGAAACTCTATGACATGCTGCACGGTTTGCATCAATTCAGGATCGTATTCTATCATGCGTAGTGGTTGGGTAGCGTTTTCAACCATTGACAGCGTTCGTGGGGTGACCCTCGATGAACGCCTTCACGTTCTTCACACACACGTCCATCAGCCGCTGACGGGCCTCACGCGTGGCCCAGGCAATGTGGGGCGTGATGAAGGCATTGGGCTGAGCCAGCAGAGGATTGTTGGCCGAAGGCGGCTCGTCAATCATCACGTCGGCACCATAGCCCAGCAGATGGCCCGAAGCCAGGGCGTCGGCCACAGCCTGCTCGTCGACCAGCGGGCCGCGTCCCGTGTTGATAAGGATGCTGCCCTCCTTCATCTTGGCCAGCGTCTCGGCGTTGATGAGGTGGCGCGTCTGCTCGTTCAGCGGGCAGTGCAGGGTGATGATGTCGCTCACGGCCAGCAGACCGTCCATCGTGGTCTTCTGAATGCCCTCGGGCAGGTCGGCAGAGTTCTTGCTCGTGTAGGCAAAGACATCCATGCCGAAGTAGCGGGCTATGCAGGCCACGCGCTGTCCGATGTTGCCCAGTCCCACGATGCCGATGGTCTTGCCTGCCAACTCGCAGAGGTGGGTGTCCCAATAGCAGAAGTCGGGATTGTGGCTCCAGCGTCCCTCGCGGCTCTGGCGCGCATAGTGGCCTATGCGGTTGGTGATGTTCAGGATGTGGGCAAACGTCATCTGCGCAACGCTCTCCGTGCTGTAGGCAGGAATATTGGTCACCACCACCCCGTGGCGCGTGGCAGCCTCCACGTCCACCACGTTGTAGCCCGTGGCCAGCACTCCGATATATTTCAGCCGGGGCAGCTGCGAAAGCACCTCCTCGTCTATCAACACCTTATTGATTAATATAATGTCGGCATCCTTGGCCCGCTCCACAACCAGTGAGGCAGAGGTGCGGTCGTACACCGTCAGTTCGCCAAGCTCCTGCAAGGGTTCCCACGAGAGGTCGCCCGGATTGGCAGCATAGCCGTCCAATTCTACGATTTTCATCTTCTTACTCATAATAACTGTTTTTCCGTTTTCTATCTTTTTTTTATAGGGATATATACTTGTTTTTTTACTCCGCTCCGCTACGTAATCGCCCCAGAGGGCCGCTTTCGTAATGTTATGGAGAAAGAAAGCGGCAGAGCCGGGCGGCCACAAGGACCTCGGAGAGGTCTCACTATGCATAACCGCAGGTCAAGACCTGCGGTAGATGCAACTATGCAGGGAGGGGCGACTTCGAAGATGTCGCACCATCGTACCGCTTCTTCTTGTTGTGCGCCCCTTGGGGGCTTCTCTCCCGTCACTCCTCTTTGAACCGCTCGCCCCAGCAGCGCAGCATGTTCTGATAGAGCTTCTCCTCCGACGGCGAGTGTTGGGCATGCCAGAAACGGGCCTTCACCAGCTCGTCGGGCAAATATTGCTGCTCCACGAAGTGGCCCGGGAAGTCGTGGCTGTACTTATAGCCGTCGCTGTAGCCCAGCTCCTTCATCAGGCTGGTGGGAGCATTGCGCAGATGCAGCGGCACAGGCAGGTTGCCCGTCTGCTTCACCTCCGAGAGCGCCTCGGCAATGCCCATGTAGGCCGAATTGCTCTTGGGCGAAGTGGCCAGATACACCGCAGCTTCGGCCAGCGGAATGCGCCCCTCGGGCCATCCAATCTTCATCACCGCATCAAACGCAGCATTGGCCAGCAACAGCGCGTTGGGATTGGCCAGACCGATGTCCTCCGAGGCGCTGATGACCAGTCGGCGGGCAATGAACTGCGGGTCCTCCCCACCCTCTATCATGCGAGCCATCCAGTAGAGGGCAGCATCAGGGTCGCTTCCGCGAATACTCTTGATGAAGGCAGAGATGATGTCGTAGTGCATCTCGCCATCCTTGTCGTAAGCCAGCGGATTCTGCTGCAGACGCTTCTCCACAAGCTCGTCGCTGATGACCACCTTGCGGTCCATCTCCGACTCCACCACCAGCTCCAGAATGTTCAGCAGCTTACGCGCATCGCCGCCGCTGTAGCGCAGCAGCGCCCCCGTCTCCTTCAGCTCTATCTGGCGCTTCGACAGCTCCACATCCTCCGTGATGGCCCGCTGCAACAGCTTCATCAGGTCGGCCTTCTCCAGCGACTTCAGCACGTACAGCTGGCAACGCGACAGCAGCGGACGAATCACCTCAAACGAAGGATTCTCCGTCGTGGCACCAATGAGCGTCACCACGCCCCGCTCCACAGCACCCAGCAGCGAGTCCTGCTGAGACTTCGAGAAACGGTGAATCTCGTCGATGAACAATATCGGCGACGCCTGCGAGAAGAAACGGCTCGACTTAGCCTTCTCAATCACATCGCGCACATCCTTCACGCCGCTCGTCACAGCCGACAGCGTGTAGAAAGGCGTGTCCAGCTTGTTGGCAATAATCTGTGCCAGCGTCGTCTTGCCCACCCCGGGAGGGCCCCACAGGATAAACGAAGAGATGCGCCCCGAGTCTATCATCTTCCTCAGCACGGCACCTTCGCCCACCAAATGCTGCTGCCCAACGTAGTCGTCGAGCGAGCGCGGACGCATTCTTTCAGCCAATGGTTCACTCATAATTGATGACAAAGGTACGAAAAACTTTCAAGTTTCACATGCAAAGTAGAAAGTTTTTTCTCTCTACCCGAAAAAAAACAGCCAAAAAGTTTGCTCATTCAGCATAAAGTATTTACTTTTGCAGCCACAAACGTCAAAATGTATGAAAGAGCAAAAAGAACAAAAAAATCAGGAACAAAAAACAATTACCCTGAAAACACTTAACAAGAGCTGTGTGTGGGATATTCAGGAGAACGACATTTTCCGCATGTATGAGGTAGCAGAGAGAGATGCCGACCTCAAGGAGAACTATCGCCACTACATGGACATCGTGCGCAGTGCCTTCGAAATAGAAGAGGTCAAGGTCGACAAGCCCGAAGTACTCAAGAAATACGAAGACCGAGGATTCAAAATCGGAACCATCAAGCTCGACGAGAACACCCGCCTGAAGCTGGCACTCAAGAAGCGACCCATCATGAGAGTCACCGACCTCACCTACGAAAACATTCGCCACATTTCAGCTGCCAAGCTCCTGGAAGTGCTCGACCGCAACTTCGGAGGAGGCTGGGACTCGCTCTCACAAAGCATACAGGACATCATCGAGAGCGGCTTCGAAATCAGCACCACCACCCTGCCCCAGGACCGACTTCACAAGTCAGGCGGCATGTACGAGAAGAAAGTGGACGACGGGTTCGACGTGCTCGAGATTCCCAAGGGCACGTGGGTAGAAGCCATCTTCGCCAAGAAGAAGCCCATGGTGGAGAAGCCCAAGATGAAGTACGAAGAGGAAATGAGCGAGGACGAAGAGGAACTCGACGACGAGGCCATTGAGGAGCGCGACGACGAATACGACGATGACGACGATGACGACTTCGATGAAGACAAGCTCACCGAGGAAAGCTATCGCACCACCTTCGAGACCGACCCCGACGACCTGAGCCTCGATGCCGCAGAAGTCAGCGACGACGACGAATACTAACTCCCCCTCCCTCTTTATAATAGAACCATACAACAGCCCTCCCCCCTTCAACGGAGGGCTTTTTCATGCCCCCACAATGCCCCCTTCAACGGAGGGCTTTTTCATGCCCCAACAAAAGCCCCCTCACACACCATGCAGAGCATGCTTCCACGCCATGCAGAGCACCCTTCCACACCATGCAGAACACCCATCCATACCATGCAGAGCACCCATCCACACCATGCAGAGCATGCTTCCACACCCTCCAAATGCCCCCTCACGACATACGCCAGCAGGGGAAAGGCGTGCCTTCAGATACGCGACATGGGCAGTCTTAGCGTGTTAAAAGTCCCGTAGGAACGAGATTTGGGGCTGTGTAGCATGTAAGAGTCCCGTAGAAACGGGATTTGGGGCTGTGCAGCATGCAAAAGTCCCGTAGGGACGGGATAGTGGTAGCCAGCCAATTCATTGGCTGGTAACGGCATCCCCCACACAAGCTAGCGTGCCTTTAGGTACGCGACATTATCTGCTTCTTTCCCTCATATCGCCTCTTATGTCGCTGTACCTACGGCACACCGCAACTAATTACACCCCCGTTATACCAGCCGTTGAAACGGCTGGCTACCCTTATCGCGTACCTAACGGCACGCCCCAATGCTCTCTATCCTCCGGAGCACTGCTCTCTATCCTCCAGCGCATAGCTCTCTATCCTCCAGCGCATAGCTCTGCAACTTACGGAGCACGCCTCCTGCGCGTGAAGCTGGGCTGCAAAGCTGCAAATTGCATGCGTTTTTTTTTAGTGAAGGACGGAAGAGAAGTTAAAAAATATATATTATAATAGTGTAATTTATTATATATCAATTAGTTATATAAATATTATACAATATTTTCCTTACTCTTCTCATCTCGCCGCCGAAAAAAACGTCATGCAGTTTGCAGCCTTGCAGCCTTGCAACTTTTCCACTGCCTTTTTTTTCCGCCAATCCCTTTGCCGTATGAAATAAAAGGGCAAGTACCGTAAACTGACATAAGGAAGGCGTGAAAGGTGAAAGGCTGCAAGACTGAGTTGGGAGGATAAAACAAACAAAAGATCCCGATGCGCTGGGCACCGGGACCTTTTTGTTGGGGATGATAAACGGGAGGGGTGTGTCCCGTTTCGGGGGCTATTAGAAGAAGAGATAGCGGTTGTCGGTGACGTTGGCCTTACGATAGAGCTCGTTGGTGAACTGGCTGGCGTACTGCATGGCACGCTGGCGCATCTTCTCTTCCTGAGCCTTGGCATCGTACTTCACGTTGCGGTTGACCTTGTCGACCACCTGGAAGACGTAGACACCGGCATTGCCCTTCACGGGAGCCTTCGAGAAAGCACCCTTGGCGGTAGCTGCCACAGCGCCGCTCAGAGAGGGCTCGCTGGCACCGGTGGAGGCGATGAAGACGGGAGCAGAGAACGTGATCTGGCTGACAGAGTCGACGCTGGCACCCTTGGCCTTGGCATCGGCAATGCTCTTGATGTCCTTAGCCTTGGCGAGCAGCTGCTCGGCCTTCTTGTCCTTCAGCACTTCCTGCTTGACGAACTCCTTCACCTGCTCCTCGTCGAGGCCGCGGCTGCCAATCTTATGAATCTTGTCGAGCACAACCACGAGGAGGTGGTTGTTGTCGCCACACTCGTACATGGGCGAGATCTCGCCTTCCTTAGCCTCGAAGAGCCACTTCAGGGCATCGCGAGTGCCGCGGATGTTGGCCAGATAGTGCTCGGCGGTGGTGACGTCCTTGCGCTCCTGCACCTGATAGCCGCTCTTAGGAGCGTTCTTCACGATGTCGTCGGCAGTGCGGTTGGCGCTGACGAAGGAGCTGAACTTATTGTAGGCAGCGTTGTAGGTGTCCTTCGAGAAGTCGATGGTCTTCTTGACAACGGCTGCGGTGTACTTGGTGATGAAGTTCTTACGGTCGAGCACCTGGACGATGATGTTGCCCTGGGTGAGGGTGATGTTCTTCAGCTCGTTGGGAGCCATCGTGTTGAGCGACATCAGGTAGCCCTTGGTGTCGTTGTCCATAGAGGGAGCGCTCTGGTACTGACGTGTGGTGAGCCAGGTCTTCTCGCCTGTCTGGCCGTACTTCTTGGCAAGGGCCTCGAACTCAGCACCGGCCTTGAGGGCGTTGAAGATGGAGTCGGCACGCTTGTGGGCCTCGTCGGGAGTGGCACCACCCACCTGAATCTGGCGATACTGCACGGAGTCGGGCAGCTGGGTCTTGGCAACGAGCTTGATGAGGTTGAGCGAGTTGTCCATCTTGCTCTCCATAGGACCATAGACGGCGCCTACGCCCATGGAGTCGAGGTGTGCTGCGATGTCGGAGGGGAATGCTTCTTTAGCCACGGGCAGGCCGAGATAGGGAACGAGCGAGGTGCTCTTGCGAACCACTTCTGTGGGGTCGGCAGCCTCGGTGAGGTCTTTCTGATAGCCCTGGAAGAGCTTCTGAATCTCGGCACGGTCGGTGGCCGAAGCCTGCACCTCGATGTCGACAAACTTCACGTCGCGGCTCTCCACATACTGAGCGAAGCGGCTCTTCATCTCGTCGTACTTAGCCTTGAGGTCGGCATCGCTCACCTGGACCTTGTCGTCGGCAATGCTGCTGTAGGGGAAGGAAGCGAGCTCGATTTTGCTCTCGGTGTTGTCGGCATCGAAAGCCATCTTGGCCTCGACGGGGTTGGAGAGCAGGCAGTGGCCGAGCAGGCTCTGGAACTTCTGGGCGAGGGTCTGCTGACGCAGGGTCTTCTCGATGAATGTCCAGTAGCGATAGATGGTCTCATACTGGCGTGCCAGCTGAGGATTGGTGCTCTGCTGGGTCTTATATTCGGCCAGGAACTTCTGCAGGGCGTTGGCGTCGAAACGACCAGTCTGCTGGTTGACGAACGGAGTCTGCATGAGCATGGGGTTGGTACCTTCCTTGAGGATGGCCTGCATTTCGGCATCCGTCACGGTAAGACCGAGCTTCTTGGCTTCGTTCTCGATGATGCGGGTCTGGACGAATGTGTTCCACACGGCGTCCTTCACCTGATTGAGCTGCTCCTCAGACAGGTTGTCCTGTCCTTGCTGCATCTTGATGACTTCCTGATACTCATCAACGAGTTTCTGGAACTCCTGCACGTTGATTTTTTCACCTAACACTGAGCCGACTTGCTGGCGCTGATCATTGCGGGATGACTCGCATGAACGTACTGCCTCTTCGGCGATGAATGCAAACAGAGCCAGTGCGATAACACTTACGAGCACTGGCCCCCAGCTTCTGATTTTTCCAATTGCTGCCATTACTTTTTAATGTTTTTATTTACTTGTTTTTGTTTATTATCTCAAAAAAGCGTACAAAGATACAAAAAAGATTGAAGATAAGTGATTGATGAGGAAAGTTTTTTAGTTTTTTCACTCAAAAAACGGTTTTCGGGCGTCATTTGAGTGCTTTTTCCTGCTCATTCTGTGATTTTCAGCCTCACTAATTCTATCTTTGTCATTGTATTTTTAACGATGCGGAACTCGAACTTTCCTATCTTCACGATTTCGTTGAGCTTGGGGAAACTCTGGTATTCGTGCAGGATGAGTCCGCCCACGGTCATGTAGTCGTCGCTTTCGGGCAGGTCGAGGTCGAACATCTCGTTGACCTTGTCGATTTCGAGGCGTGCGGAGAGCACGTATTCGCCATTCTCGAGGTGCTTGGCCACGTAGTGGGAGTTGTCGTGCTCGTCCTCGATGTCGCCGAAGATTTCCTCCACGATGTCCTCGAGAGAGACGATGCCGCTGGTGCCTCCAAACTCATCGACGACGACGGCCACCGACTTCTTCTGCTGCAGGAATATCTGCATCATCTTCTGGGCTGCCATTGTCTCGGGCACGAAGGGCATGGTGCGGATGGTCTGCCGCCAGTCAGGGGGATTGCGGAACATCTCCGAGGAGTGGATGTATCCGATGATGTGGTCGACGTCCTCCTCGTACACTAGCAGCTTGGAATGGCCGCTCTCTACGAACTTCTGCTGCAGCTCGTCGATGGTGCTGCCTTTCTCGACGGCCACTATCTCGGTGCGGGGTATCATGCAGTCGCGCACCTTGGTGTCGCCGAAATCAAGGGCATTCTGAAATATCTTTACTTCGTCCTCGATGTCATCCTCGCTCTTGGCGCTGTCGATGCTCGACTGAACAAGATAGTCGAGGTCGAGTTTGGAGAACTCTTCGTCCTCGTTTTCCTTCTCAATCTTCACTCCCAGCAGGCGCAGCATGAGTTTGGAGACAAACGTCGAGAACTTGCTGATGGGCCACAGCACAATGTAGCACAGATAGGCGGGAATGGCAAAGAACGACAGCAGTCGGTTGGGATTGCTCTTGAAGAGCGTCTTGGGCAGGAACTCTCCCGTGAACAGGACGATGAACGTGGAGAGGATGGTGTCGGCCGGCACGGTGAAACCGGGCTGCATGCCTGCAAAAATGGTGTTGTCGAAGAGGCGGGCTATGAGGATGCCATAGACGACAAGCGCGATATTATTGCCCACCAGCATTGTACTGACGAAACCGTTGGGATGGGCATAGAAAACTGACAACAACCGCTGAGAGAGATTCTTTTCCTTTTCCATCTCTGCCAACATGCGGTTACTGGACACAAAGGCTATCTCCATGCCGGAAAAGAAGGCTGAGAAGGCCATTGTGACCAGTATACCAACGATGAGCGATATGTCAACTTGATGATCCATTATACCTTATTTAATATATATAAAAAGAGTTCAGATTCCTGACTTACGCTGCGGACGGGACATCTGGCGCTGGGGCTGCTGAACGGAGGAGGTGTCGGCTGCCGACTTGTCGGAACTGCCGTCGAAATCTTCTTTCTCGAAGGAGCCCTTGCTGTTTGACACGTAATAGTGGGTCATGCGCTCGTCGCTGCGGAAATAGGAGCCTTGCAACGTGCGATCAGGGGTGACCAGACGGGAGAACACATGGGAATAGAGTTCGTGGCGTGCCTCGTCCCAGAAGAGCTGCTCGCTGGTGTACTGGAGTCCGTCTTTGGTCAGGATGCGCACGCGTCCACGCAGTTCCCACAGTTTCATCTTGTCGTAGTTGTAGGCTGTGTCGCATTGTATGTAGGACTGCACATGGAACTTCTCGTCGAACTGGGTGAGGAAGACGCCCTTTTCGAAGATGGAACGTGAGGGCTCTACGTTCGGATTGTAATCCCATTGCTCGGTGACGATGCGGTATTTGATGACACCCGAATCGGAGATGAGGGCATTCACGCCATAGCTCGTCATCATGGGCACCGAGTCTTTCGGATTGATGGCGGGGGCAATGTGTTCCTTCTGCTCTTCGCATCCTACGAAGAACATGCTCACCAGCAGACTTACTATGAATATAGGGAATCGTTTCAAAGCGGGAGGGGGTTATTCAACTTTCCACTTCTCGAACCAGCGCTCGTTGAACGTGATGCCGATGTTGATTCGGAACATATTTTCGGTGATGAATGTCTTCGACTCCTGTCGAACCCACTGGAAACTGACGTTCACGATGGAGCGGTTGTACTTGTTCCACACGTTGACAATAGGTATTCCCAAACCTACGCTTGCACTATACTCCTTGGGGCCGTCCTGACCGTTGATTTTCAGGTAGGGCGAGGCATAGGAGACACCGAAGCGATAGCGGATTCGGTTGACATAGCGGCGCGTGCTGTTCTCGTCGGGGCAATACTCGGCACCCAGCGTCAGCTTCTGAAGGTCGGAGAAGTGGTTTTCCGTGAGGCGATAGTCGGTCTGCCCGTTCTCAGAGATGTATTCAGGCATCTTTACGCTGCCCCACTTCTGGAGGACGTAGTCGGCTCCCACCTTCCACTTGTTGCGATGGTTCCACATCAAACCGGCACCGATGGTAGTGGGAATCTCCAACTGCAGCTTACCCGTGCGCGGATAAGAAGTGGTGTCGGCAACGGATGTCGTAGAGTTGGTCGACACAATCAGGCAGGTAGGATTGCCGCCAATCTGATGGCCAAGTCCGTAGGTGGCACCGAGGGTCACCTTGTCTTTCTTAGTAAGCGGCAACGTCAGCTGAACACCGAAGTCAAGTTTATAGCTGCGCACGTCGGCCGAGTAATACTTTGAAAGCGAGGTGCTGGCCTCCGTGTATGAATTGACGACCGAACGGTCATATCCACCCCAGAGGTAACCACCGTTCACACCGAAGGAAAAGCCCTTGAAGGGTTCCCATCCTAAGCCCAGGAATGCCTCGTGAAGGCCACCCGACCCTTTGTAAAGGCTTGTGTAGGAGGCTGTACTATTCGTGCCGATTCGGTTGGTCAGGCTGTAGTTGTAGCCTATGTTCGAAATAGGAATCACGCCGAAGCCCATACCCAAGTGGCGAGCCATCCTGAAACTGGCTACGGCATAGTCGAAGCTGGCACTCTTGGCGTTGACGCGCTTATTGCCTTCCTCGAAGTTGCTGAGCTGACCCGACAGGCCTACGTCGAAGATAAACGTCAGCGAGTCGACAGCAGAATAGGACGCAGGGTTGAGATGGTTCACCTGAATGTGGTCGCGATAGGCCACTCCCAAACCATTCATGCCTCTGCCCACTCCACCTGCCTGTTCGGACAAGGCGCCGATGCCAAACTGGCTATATGGCGAATTAGTGCCACTATGCGTGGACGAAACCGTCTGAGCTGATGAAGCAAAACATACGGCTCCAAGCATAACGGAAACAGCTAACTTTTTCATTCTATTCATGACTTACTTTTGTTCAAATCTTTTCTTTTTCCCAATTTGGATGCAAAATTATTGAAAAAAATCGAGATAAACGCACGATAATCGCAAAATATAAAGTATTTTTGCATCGTGAAACATTTAAAAGGTATTTTAAGACTTCATTTTGGGGTGTTGCTGCTCATTTTGGGGGGCAACATGAACGCTTTTGCAAATAAAGTCCCTGAAGGTTACTACGAGCACCTCGACTCAGCCATCACGCTCAGCCTGCTCACCTGCCAGCCGGGTCAGGAGGCGTGGAGCCTCTATGGACATACGGCCATCCACTACATCAACCGTGACAAAAATATTGACATTGCCGTCAACTACGGCATGTTCGATTTCCGGAAGCCTCACTTCGTGCTGCGCTTCATCTTCGGACTCACCGACTACGAGATGGGCATCCAGCCGTTCGACTATTTCTGTGCCGCCTATGCCTACGAAGAGCGCGGAATCATCGAGCAGCAGCTGAACTACCTCTCGCCACAGGACAAGCAGAAAATAGCAGATGCCATCGAAGAGAACTACCGCCCGGAGAACCGCGAATACCGCTACAATTTCTTCTACGACAACTGCACCACCCGTGCTCGCGACATGCTGCTGAAGCCTTACAGGAAAGGGATCGACGTCAACTTCAAACGGGAACCCGACGGCCCGACCTTCCGCCAGCTCACCCATCAATACACGGAAGGCCATCCGTGGGTGGCAATGGGCAACGACCTGCTGCTGGGACTCAAGGCCGACCTGCCTACCACCGTCGAGGAACAGCAGTTCCTGCCTTTCAACCTGAAAGAGGACTTCGACCGAGGTGTTTACGTCAGCAATGGGGAAGAAATCCCCCTGCTTTCTGGCGAAGCCCGCACCATCGTCCCGATGTTCGACCGCAAGGACGCTGGCGGCTTGCCGCTCACCCCTACTGCCTGCGCTATCATCCTGGCACTCATCATCATTCTGCTGACGGCTGTCGAATACCGTCGGCACAAGATGTTCTGGGGCTTCGACGTGCTATTACTGGGGGCCATAGGCATCGGCGGACTCATTCTGACGGCCATGATCTTCTCGCAGCATCCTACCGTGAACCTCAACCTGCAGATATTGCTGCTCAACCCTCTGGCCCTCGTCTGCCTCTGGCCAGTCGTCAGCCATGAAAGGAAACATCGCGTACATTGGTTCTGGAGCGCCTACGCCCTGTGCCTCGTACTGTTCTTCATAGGCAATCTTCTGCAATGCTATGCCGAGGGTACCAACATTTTGGCATCATCTTTGCTCATACGTTGCTTAGAGCGCATTTTTTGTAATCGTAAAAAGTAAATCATGAATAGATATCTTGCACTCATTATCGCCGTTTTGTCTGGCGCCGAGCTGAATGCCTTCCAGCTGGCACCCAGATTGGTTGTCAACATCACTATCGACCAGCTGCGAACCGACTATCTGGATGCCTTCACCCCACTCTACAACGCCGACGGATTCCGCAAACTCTTAGGAAAAGGAATAGTGTATGAGGCTGCAAGCTATCCGTTCGAACCCGTAGACAGAGCTACAGCTACGGCTACTATTGCCACCGGCACTACGCCTTACTATCACGGCATCATTGGCAACCGATGGCTCGACCGCAGCACGCTGCGACCTCTTTTCTGTGTAGACGACCCTCAGCATTTTGCTTCTCCCCACCGGCTGATGACTTCTACTTTCGGCGACGAGCTGAAGGTGAGTTCCCACGGAGCAGCCATCATCTGGAGTGTTGCAGCCAGCAAGGAATGCGCCATTCTGTCAGCCGGTCATGCTGCCGATGGTGCGCTGTGGATTGACGACAACAACACTCGCTGGCGCACGTCGACATACTATTCTGCCGTCACACCGGAATGGCTGAAAACAGCTTCAACCATCAAGGAAGAACTTAATAAGAACAAGCAACTTACAAACGACGTCGTCGTAAGTATGGCGCTCCAGGTCGTGAGCAATACGGCCATGGGTAAGGACGACGTGAGCGACCTGCTTTCAGTAACCCTCTCTTCTACAAAGCCAGGTGGGAACATGACAGATTGGCAAACGGAGATGGAGAGTGTCTACATGCAGTTGGACAACTCACTCAGCCGCCTGGTGACGGGCATAGAAAAGGCTGTGGGTAGCGACCGTGTGCTCTTTGTTGTCACCAGCACCGGATATGCCGACGATTCTGAAAGCGACCTGTCGCAATATCGCATTCCTACCGGCACGTTCTACATCAATCGCACAGCCAACCTCCTGAACATGTTCCTCTCGGCCATATACGGGCAGGGCCGTTACGTCGAGACTTGCTTCGGCAACGAGATGTACCTGAACCGCAAACTGATTGAGGAAAAGCGCATCAGCACCTCGGAACTGTTGCAAAGGTCTCAGGATTTCCTCGTGCAGAACGCTGGCGTAGCCGATGTCTACACGGCAGAAAGACTTCTGGCAGGCAACAACGACATTCTGAAACTGCGCAACGGCTTCTCCCCCATTTTGAGTGGCGACATCATTATCAAGGTTGCCCCGGGATGGCGCCTGCTCAACGAAGACACGCAGGAGACCTTCACCTCCCGCACTGGCTTCATACCCTTCCCCATCATTTTTTATGGTGCCGGCACACATGCCGAGAAGATTACACTTCCCGTCAGCGTCGACCGCATAGCACCTACCATTGCCAAGTGCATCCGCATCAGAGCACCGAATGCCTGTACTGCAGAGCCGCTTTTCTAAGTTACATCCCTTATAAATTCCTTATTTAAAAGCATAAAAAGCTATAAATAAGCGGATTATATAAAAAATTTTAGTAACTTTGCACCCGTTTTACGCACATACGCATGTGTGTACATTAAATGTAACATCAATTATCCGCCAGAAATAGTAATAAAAAGTAATATGAATTTCAACAATTTCCTCAAGTCACTCTTCGGTGACAAATCTACACGCGACATGAAACTGATTCAACCACTTGTTGAAGAAGTGAAGAAAGCGTATCCAGCCATCCAGGCTCTCAGCAACGACGAACTCCGTGCCAAAACCAAGGAGATCCAGAAGTATGTACAGGACTCAGCACGCGAGCAAAAGGAAAAGATAGAAGAATTAAAGGCCACGATTGAAGAGACACCACTCGATGAGCGTGAGGCCATCTTCAACCAAATTGACAAACTCGACAAGGAGGCACTCGAAATCTACGAGAAGGCGCTCGACGAGGTGATGCCCGTTGCCTTCAGCATTGTGAAGGATACCGCACGCCGCTTTGCCGAGAACGAAGAGACCATCGTCACAGCCACCGACTTCGACCGCGAGTTGGCTGCCGACCCCAAGAAAGACTTCATCACCATCGACGGCGATAAGGCCATCTACCACAACCACTGGACAGCTGGTGGTAACGACCTGAAATGGGAAATGGTGCACTACGACGTGCAGCTCTTCGGCGGTATCGCCCTGCATCAGGGTAAGATTGCCGAGATGGCAACGGGTGAAGGTAAGACCCTCGTGGCCACCCTGCCCGTGTTCCTGAACGCCCTGACCGGCAACGGTGTGCACGTGGTCACCGTCAACGACTATCTGGCCAAGCGTGACTCTGAATGGATGGGGCCGCTCTACATGTTCAACGGACTCTCCGTCGACTGCATCGACAAGCATCGTCCTAACTCCGACGAGCGCCGCAAGGCTTACAATGCCGACATCACCTTCGGTACGAACAATGAGTTTGGTTTCGACTACCTGCGCGACAACATGGCTTCATCGCCCCAGGACCTTGTGCAGCGCCGTCACAACTATGCCATCGTCGATGAGGTCGACTCGGTGTTGGTCGACGATGCCCGTACACCGCTCATCATATCTGGCCCGGTGCCTAAGGGCGACGACCAGATGTTCGAGGAATATCAGCCGCTCGTTGAGCGCTTAGTCGACGTTCAGCGCAAACTGGCCACTCAGTATCTGGCTGATGCCAAGCAGAAGATTGCACAGGGTCAGCAGATGCTGGAGGCCGGCAAAAAGAAGGAAGGCCAGGAAGTGCTCGACGAGGGATTCCTCTCCTTGTTCCGCTCCTTCAAGTGTATGCCGAAGAACAAGCCGCTCATCAAGTACCTCTCTGAAGAGGGCATCAAGGCTGGCATGCTCAAGACCGAGGAGATGTACATGGAGAACAACAACCGCCGCATGCCCGAGGCCGTAGCTCCGCTCTACTTTGTCGTGGAGGAAAAGCTGAACTCATGCGAACTCACCGACAAAGGTACTGACTGGCTGGCAGCACAGGTCAACGACCGCGACCTCTTTGTGCTGCCCGACATCACCTCGCAGCTCTCTGAACTCGAGGCCGACAAGAGCCTCACCGAGGAGCAGCGTGTCGATAAGAAAGACGAACTGCTCAACCACTATGCCGTGCAGAGCGAGCGTGTGCACACCATCCGCCAGCTGCTGAAGGCCTACTGCATGTTCAACAAGGACGACGAGTATGTGGTCATCGACGGTGAAGTGAAGATTGTCGACGAGCAGACAGGACGTATCATGGAGGGACGCCGCTGGAGCGACGGACTGCACCAGGCTGTTGAGGCCAAGGAGCACGTGAAGGTGGAGGCTGCCACGCAGACTTTTGCCACCATCACCCTGCAGAACTACTTCCGCATGTATCACAAGCTGGCCGGTATGACCGGTACGGCTTCCACCGAGGCTGGTGAGTTCTGGGACATCTATAAGCTGGATGTCGTCGAGATTCCCACCAACAAGCCTGTCATCCGTAACGACCAGGACGACCGCGTCTACAAGACAGCACGCGAGAAGTATCGTGCCGTCATCGACGAGATTGTGGAGATGCGTGCCAACGGCCGCCCGTGCCTCGTGGGTACGACGTCAGTGGAAATCTCCGAGATGCTTTCGAAGATGCTCTCCATGCGCAAGATTCCTCATCAGGTGCTGAATGCCAAGCTCCACCAGAAGGAGGCCGACATCGTGGCTCAGGCAGGTCAGTCAACACAAGGCACGGCCTACGTCTCGGCTGATGGTCAGGCTTTCTGCGACAAACCCTCAGCTCTGCGCCACAATCAGGAGCTGGCCGAGACCGACAAGAAGTTTGCCGACATCGATACGAACGAGGTGAAGGAAGAGCAGCGCCTGCTGGGTGCCGTGACCATTGCCACCAACATGGCAGGTCGTGGTACCGATATCAAACTGTCAGATGACGTGAAGGCTGCCGGTGGTCTGGCCATCATTGGTACTGAGCGCCACGAAAGCCGCCGTGTAGACCGCCAGTTGCGTGGTCGTGCCGGACGTCAGGGCGACCCGGGCTCCAGTGTGTTCTACGTCTCGCTCGAAGACAAGCTCATGCGTCTGTTCGGTTCCGAGCGCATTGCCTCCGTCATGGACCGACTTGGCTTCAAGGAGGGCGAACGCATTGAGAGCGGCATGATCACCAAGAACATCGAGCGTGCTCAGAAGAAAGTGGAGGAGAACAACTTCGGTATCCGTAAGCACCTGCTCGAGTACGACGACGTGATGAACAAACAGCGCACCGTGGTTTACGAGAAGCGCCGCCACGCCCTCATGGGTGAGCGCATCGGCATGGACATCGCCAACATCATCTGGGACCGCACCATCAACATCATCGACAACAACGACTACGCTGGCTGTCGCGAGCAGTTCCTGAAAATACTCTCCATGGAATGCCCCTTCACGAGCGAGGAGTTCATCAACACCAGCCGTGACCAGCTCTACGAGCAGGCCTTCCAGGCTGCTATGCAGTCGTTCACTCGCAAGACTGACCGTCTGCAGTCGGTCGCCTGGCCCGTCATCAAGCAAGTGTTTGAGAATCAGGGAGAAATGTACGAGCGCATCCTCGTGCCCATCACCGACGGCAAGCGCGTTTACAACATTCCGTGCAACCTGCGCGAGGCTTACGAAAGCGAGGCCAAATCGGTGGTGAAGCAGTTCGAGAAGACCATCATGCTCCACATCATCGACGACTGCTGGAAGGAGAACCTGCGCCAGCTCGACGAACTGCGCCACTCGGTGCAAAATGCCAGCTACGAGCAGAAGGACCCGCTCCTCATTTTCAAGCTGGAGAGTGCCAAGCTCTTCGACGACATGGTGAACGACATGAACAACCGCATCTCCTCCATCCTCACCCGCGGACAGATTCCCGAGATGGAGCAGCAGGAAGTGCGCGAGGCCGCTCCCGAGCAGCGTTCGCAGCGCTACAACGAGCAGCGTGGCAACGAACTCGTCGACCCCAATCAGGAGGCAGCTGCCCACACCGATACGCGTGGAAGTGCCCAGCAGGAGCAGCGCCGCCAGCCCATTGTCAAGGACAAGATGCCTGGTCGCAACGATCCCTGCCCCTGCGGCAGTGGCAAGAAGTTCAAGAATTGTCACGGACGCGGCATCGTGTAAGAACAAGCTACCAACGTTAAGTCAGCGAAAGACCAACGTAACGCCAATAAAAAGAATCAGCCCAGGGCATTTGTCCCTGGGCTTTCTTGTTGGATAATCAATAACATGAGTTAAACTTTGTCCGATAAAACCCACTCGATTCCAACCACTAAAAATGAACGCAAAGCTCCAAAGATTCTTATAGTAACATGTTGGGAAACAAGCACTTGTATGTGCGTCCTGCATTATCAGACTGATTACCACTATCTGGTAATACTTGTACCAGCGCGTGGTAATACTTGTACCAGCACGTGGTAATACTTGTACCAGGCCGTGGTAATACTTGTACCAGCACGTGGTAATACCTGTACCAGGCTGTGGTAAAGACGTGAAACGGTAGTTCTGTAGGTAACACAAAAAACGCGAGTGCAATTGAAACCAATCACACTCACGTTCATCAGCTGACGATTAGTATATAATCAAAATCGTCGAACTCACGTTAAAATAAGTACTTCGCGGCTCGCGCCCACTACCCTATCACCTTGAACTTGGCAAACTTCAGCAGCAACTGTTTGGTGCCCGTATTACGGAAGTCAACGGTGGCCTTCGTGTTTTCGCCCGTTCCCTCCACCTTCACCACGGTTCCTATGCCGAAGCGCTGGTGCTCTATCACGTTGCCCTCCTGCAACGGGGCACTGCCTGCAGCGCCGCTGCGAGGCTCGTTTCTCAGCGCGTCGCTCACTCTTCGCAGATTCGTGGCGGGAGGCGCCACCTGCTGCACCTGCTGCTGGCGGAATCGGCTGGCAGACGGGAACGACGTTCTCTCCGTACGACGTATCGGAGTGAAGCCAGCAGGTTCGTCCTCGCCTTCGATTGTCATCAGCGACGGGTCTATGTCTTTCAGGAATCGGCTGGGCACATCGAACTCCAACTTCCCATAGCGCCAACGGTTCTTAGCACACGTCAGGATGCAATGGCGTTCGGCTCGCGTGATGGCCACATAGAGCAACCGGCGCTCCTCCTCCAGTTCACGCAGCGAGTTGCAGGCCATAGGGCTCGGGAAGATGTTCTCCTCCATGCCCACCACGAAAACGACAGGAAACTCCAGACCCTTGGCGGCATGGACTGTCATCAGGGCCACGCGGCTCTCACTGCCGTCGTCGCTGTCCAAGTCGGTGAGCAATGACACCTCCTGAAGGAAGTCGGGCAGCAGCACTTCGTCCTCGCGGCCTTCCTCGCGCCGCGTGTCAACAAAATCCTGCAGGCCATTCATGAACTCCTCAAGGTTCTGCTGGCGCGCCAAATCGTCGGCATCGCTACCGGAAAAGAGATCCTGCGCAATACCGCTCGACTGAACGATTTCCTTACCCAGTTCGTAGGCGTCAGTGGTAGCCATCTTTTCGCGGAATCCCTCTATCATCAGCCTGAAGGCATCAATCTTTGCCATCGTGCCGCGGTTGACGTCCAGACCACACTCCTGCGGATGGCTGATTACATACCAGAAACTCACCCCGCCTTGCTGGGCAGCCTCGGCAATCTTCTGCACAGTGGTATTACCGATGCCCCTGGCCGGATAGTTGATGATGCGCTTCATGGCCTCCTCGTCGTCCTTGTTGCTCACCAGACGGAAATAGCCGATGATGTCTTTTATCTCCTTACGCTGATAGAAGCTGAGACCGCCGTAGATGCGGTAGGGAATGTTCTGGCGACGCATCTCCTCCTCGAACGGACGGCTCTGCGCATTCGTGCGATAGAGAATGGCGAAGTCGTTGTAGTCGCCTCTCTCCTGACGGCACAACCGCTTGATGTCCTTACACACCACGGCAGCTTCTTCTTTGTCAGAATACACCTGCTTCAACTGCAGCTTCTCGCCTTCAGCATTGCGGCTGTACACATCCTTCGGTATCTGCCGCTCATTTTTTCTGATCAGGCTGTTAGCGGCCTGCACGATGCGCTGCGTCGAACGATAATTGCGTTCCAGCTTAAAAAGACGCGCACCCTCGTATATTTTCTGGAAATTCAGAATATTATCGATGTTGGCACCACGGAAGGCATAGATGCTCTGTGCATCGTCGCCCACCACGCAAACACGCTGGTGCTCCTGTGTCAGCAGCCAGACAATCTGCTGCTGAGCGTAGTTCGTGTCCTGATACTCGTCTACAAGCACATAGCGGAAACGCTGCCTGTACTTCTCCAGCACCTCCCGATGTCCGCTCAGCAAGCGGTAGGCCATCACCAGCAGGTCGTCGAAATCCATCGCGTTCGCCTGACGGCAACGCTGCTCATAGGCAAGAAAGATGCGCCCCACCTCGGGCATCCGCGAATTGCTGTCGCGCTGTCTCACCTCGGCGTCAGCGGCATATTCGGCAGCACTTATCAGGTGGTTCTTTGCCATCGAGATAAGCGCGTGAACAGAGGCGGGCTTATACTGTTTCTCGTCGAGCGCCATTTCCTTCACAATCGACTTCAGCAGCGAACGCGAGTCGGCCTCGTCGTAGATAGTGAAACTCCTGCTAAAGCCCATCAGCTCGGCTTCCACACGCAGCACGCGAGCCAGCACCGAATGGAACGTGCCCATATTCAACTGCGACGCAGCCTCCTGACCCACCAGGCGGCCTATGCGTTGCTTCATCTCGTTGGCAGCCTTGTTCGTGAACGTCAGAGCCAGCACGTTCCACGGCTTCATGCCCTGCTGCAGCAAATAGGCTATTTTGTAGGTCAGCACGCGGGTCTTGCCACTGCCCGCACCGGCTATCACCAGCTGCGGACCATCGCACCACAACACTGCTTCGCGCTGACTTTCATTCAGTTCCTTTAGCAATTCGTTTTCTCTCTCTGTCATGATTATCTAAAATTGGAAATGCAAAGATACGAAAAAAACGAAGGTTAGACAAAATAAAACCTATTTATTTTGAATTGCTCACTACTTTTCGTAACTTTGCAGCCGCAAGACAAAAACATCTATTAAAAACATCATGAAACAAAACAACAACATCACCAAAGCCCATGCCGCTATCCTGACAGCCAACGTCATCTTCGGACTCGGCGTGCCCCTCACCAAATACCTGCTCACCTCCTGGGTCACCCCCATGACCTACATGGCCTTTCGTTGCATCGGCGCAGCCCTTATCTTCTGGTGCATAGCCAGTTTCCTGCCCCGCGAACATGTGGAGAAGCGCGACCTGCTCGTCATCATGGCAGGCGGACTGCTCGGATTCGTCATCTCCCAGACGCTCACGGCATGGGCCCTCGAGTTCACCACTCCCGTCTACTTCTCGCTCATCGCCACACTTACCCCCATCGCCACCATGCTCATGGCTGCCCTTTTCCTTGGCGAACGCATTACCAGCCTGAAGACCTTGGGCGTTGTGTTAGCCTTCGCTGGAGCCGCCCTCATGGTGTTTGTGGGCTGGCAGTCAGGCACGGGACGCAACGATCTGTTGGGCATTCTCCTCGCCTTGCTCAGCGTCCTCACCTGGGTGGTTTATCTACTCATCACGCGCAAGGTCTCTGAGCGCTATTCAGCCGTGACCCAGATGAAGTGGATTTTCCTCGTTTCCAGCATTGCCGTTGTACCCTTCGCTATCGGCGACATCCAAAGCACGCCCCTCATCACGCAGGCTGCCCTGACGTCCGACTGGCTGCGCGGTGCGCTCGGCATGCTCTTCATCGTTGTTTTCGCTACCGTGCTGGGCTATTTCATGATCCCCTTTGCCATGCAATACCTCCGGGCTACTACCGTCAGTATCTACACGAACCTCCAACCCGTCGTTGCCTCCCTCGTCGCCATTGCCATCGGCCAAGACCTCTTCACGTGGGACAAGCCTGTAGCTGCCCTCCTCGTTCTCCTCGGTGCCTACTTTGTCACAGCCCGGCAGACTCGGTAACAGATGAATGGCGCCAGGTTTTCGAAGGCGCTTGTCAGCAGCACGAGAATTCGTCATCCCGTCCTCATTTGACGGGCGATTTGTCATCATGCCCCGTTTGTAGCATACAAAAGCCCCGTTTGTAGCATACAAAAGGCCCTTTTTGTAGCATATAAAAGCCCCGTTTGTAGGTTATGGGAAGGCCTTCTGTAGCATACAGGAGAGTCTTCCGCAGCCTATAAACGGGGCTTATGTAAGCTCTAAAAGCGTCTTTAAGTTCCTCTAAACAGAGTAGCTGCTGCCCACGAAAGGCTTTACCAGTCCTTTTTTAGGCAACAGCTTTAAGAGCGAACTATCCGCCGAAGTTATCGTACATGATACTCTCGGGCTCTACGCCGAGTGAGTCGAGCATCTGCACGACGGCATTCGACATGGGGCCAGGTCCGCACATGTAGTACTCCACATCCTCGGGAGCCTCGTGGTCCTTGAGGTAGGTGTTGTACATCACCTGATGGACGAAGCCCGGAGTGTACTTCACGCCGGTTGCATCGGCAGCAGGATCGGGACGGTCGAGGGCGAGGTGGAAATGGAAGTTGGGGAACTCCTTCTCCAAGCCGAGGAAGTCGTCGAGATAGAACACCTCGTTCAGTGCACGTGCACCGTAGAAGTAGTGCATCTCGCGATCGGTGGTGTGGAGAGTCTTCGTCATGTGCATGATCTGTGCGCGCAGCGGAGCCATACCTGCACCACCACCAACCCAGATCATCTCCTTCTTTGAGTCGAAGTGCGGGTGGAAGTCGCCGTAAGGACCCGACATGATGACCTTGTCGCCGGGCTTCAGCGAGAAGATGTAGCTGGAAGCAATACCGGGGTTCACCTCCATGAAGCCAGAACGGTCGGGCTTGAACGGCGGTGTGGCAATACGCACGGTCAGCATGAACACATCGCCCTCGGCAGGATAGTTGGCCATGGAGTAAGCACGGATGGTGGGCTCGGGGTTCTTACACTTCAGGTCGAACATCTTGAACTTCTCCCACGACGGCAGATACTCCTCGGTGATGAGGTCGCGGTCGTAGTCGTTGTAGTCGATGCAGTCGAAAGCAGGAATCTTGATCTGAGCGTAGGAGCCGGGCAGGAAGTCCATGTGGGCTCCGGCAGGCAGCTGCACCTTGAACTCCTTGATGAACGTGGCGACGTTCTTGTTGGAGATGACGGTGCACTCGTACTCCTTCACGCCGAGGATGGACTCGTCGACGTGAATCTTCAGATCGCCCTTCACCTTGCACTGGCAGCCCAGACGCCAGCCAGCTTTGATTTCCTTGCGAGAGAAGTGGGGCTTCTCGGAATCGAGGATCTCTCCCCCACCCTCGAGCACCTGCACCTTGCACTGTCCGCAAGAGGCCTTACCACCACAGGCACTGGGCAGGAATACGCCGTTCTCGTTGAGTGTGGACATGAGCGAAGCACCCTGGGGCACGTTAATGGTGCGGTCGCCGTTGATCTCGATATTCACATTGCCCGATGGCGAGAGATACTTCTTGGCCACCAGCAGGATTACTACCAAAAGGAGGATTACAATCAGAAATACTCCGATGCTGTATAAAATAAACTGTAACATGTCTGTCTTGCCTCCTTATTTAAATGTTTAGACCTGAGAAACACATCATGGCCATAGCCATCAGGCCAACCGTGATGAAGGTGATGCCGAGTCCCTGCAGGGGTTTGGGCACGTCGCAGTACTGCATCTTCTCGCGGATGGCACCCAGCAGCACGATGGCCAGCGTCCAGCCGAGACCGGAGCCAATGGCATAGACCATAGCATCCCAGACGGAGGTGATGGCCTGCGTGTTGGAGGGGTCGAGCAGGATGCGCTGCTGCATGAAGAGCGAGGCACCCATGATGGCACAGTTCACGGCGATGAGCGGCAGGAAGATGCCCAGGGCAGCATAGAGCGAGGGTGAATACTTCTCGACCACCATCTCGACAAGCTGCACGATACCGGCGATGACAGCAATAAAGAGTATGAACGAGAGATAGCTCAGGTCGACACCCTCAACGAGGCAGTCGGGGCCGAGCACCTTGGTTTGCAACAGATAGTCGACAGGCACGGTGACAAAGAGCACGAACGTGACAGCCATGCCCAGGCCGAGCGATGTCTTCACCGTCTTCGACACGGCCAGGTAAGAGCACATGCCGAGGAAGAAGGCAAAGATCATGTTGTCGACGAATATCGAACGGAAGAAAAGACTTATTGCGTGTTCCATAACTTATTTCTCCTTATAAAAGTAAGCACGATGAATCCAAATAACACAACCCACGAGGATGAGTGCCATGGCAGGCATCGTCATCATGCCGTTGTTCATGTAGCCAAAGTCGTAGCAGCCGTCGGGGATGATCTGGAAGCCCAGCAGCGAACCGCGGCCGAAGAACTCGCGGAAGGCACCGACGATGACCAGAATCATGGCGTAGCCCAGACCGTTGCCGATGCCATCGAGGAACGAAGGCCACGGCTTGTTCTGCATGGCGAAGGCCTCAAGGCGTCCCATGAGGATGCAGTTGGTGATGATCAGACCAACGTAGACAGAGAGCTGCACGCTGACGTCGTAGACGTAGGCCTTCAGAATCTGAGAGACAATGGTCACGAGAGCTGCCACCACCACGAGCTGCACGACGATGCGGATGCGGTTGGGGATGGTGTTGCGAATGGTAGAGATGATGACGTTAGAGAACGCCGTAATCACCGTCACGGCCAAGCCCATCACGATGGCCGGCTTCAGCTGGCTGGTGACGGCAAGTGCCGAGCAGATGCCCAGTACCTGTACAAGTATCGGATGATCGAGGTTCAGCGGATTGACGAGAGCCTCTTTGTTTTGTTTGCTAAGTAATGCCATAAAGTAATTACGATTTACTGATTTACGATTATTTACTCCTCATTGGCAGTAGAATTAACACTCTCGGTCTCGGCATTGGCCGCAACTTCTTCAGGCGTGTCGACGGTGGGCTTGAAGAATTTCTTCAGACCATCTTTCAGCATGGCGTCAACACCGTTGGAGGTGAGTGTGGCACCTGTCACACAGTCGACCTGCGTTTCAGGATTCTCCACCTTCTTCACCACAGAGAGCACGACGTTGCCGTCGGCATCGAAGATTTTCTTGCCTTGGAACTTCTCCTGCCAGGCCTGCGAGTCCTTGATCTCAGCACCCAGACCGGCAGTCTCGCCCTCATGGTTGAAGTAGGCGCCATAGACGGTGCCATCGTCCTTAATGCCCAGATAGCCGCTGATGCCACCCCAGAGGCCCATGCCCTTCAGGCTGGCCACCAGGACGTGCTGGCCATCAACTTCGCATTGATAGACCTTCTGGCCGTCGGCATTCTCCTGCTCTTCCTTCACCACCTCGGCATATTTGGCTTCAGCCTCCTGGCCGTCCAGTCCGCGGATGTTGAGCGAGTAGAGAATCTGCTTCTTCACGTCGAGTGCCACGTTGGCATCCTGCATAGGCTTCAGTGCCTTGAAGACGAAGGCAAGCAGGAAGGCCACGATGACAACGAGAACCGCACTATATAATATAATGTACGTGTTCGAATTTGTATTTAGCTTGCTCATTTTGTACCTCCTCTTTTCATACGTTTCGAAATGTTGCGTGCAACGATGCAATGGTCGATGAGCGGTGCCACCATGTTGCCGAAGAAGATGGCGAGCATCATGCCCTCGGGATAGCCGGGATTCATCACGCGAATGATCACGGCCATAGCACCAATCAGGAAGCCGTAGATGTACTTACCAGTCTCGGTACGGGCTGAGGTGACGGGGTCGGTGGCCATGAAGACGGCACCGAAGCAGAAGCCACCCAGCACGATGTGCTCGTACCAATGGATGGGTGTCATGCCCAGCTGCTCGAACAGGCAAGCCATCAAGCCGCCACCTACGAACACGCTCAACATGGTCTTCCAGGAAGCGATGCCCATCCAGAGCAGGATGACGGCACCAATGGCGATGGCGATGACAGAGGTCTCACCGATACTGCCGGGAATGAAACCGAGAATCATGTCCTGCAGGGAGGCAGTGACGTCGGTGCCCTGGCCAATCTCACCGAGGGGAGTAGCTGCGGTATAGCCGTCGGGCAGCGTGTTGCCAAGGCCGAAGATGCTGTTCTGGGCCACCCAGATGGTGTCGCCCGT
Source organism: uncultured Prevotellaceae bacterium (assembly GCA_902781315.1). Classification (GTDB taxonomy): domain Bacteria; phylum Bacteroidota; class Bacteroidia; order Bacteroidales; family Bacteroidaceae; genus Prevotella. The sequence continues at coordinate 97,084 of CACZIT010000004.1, read as the reverse complement.
CATCTTCGAAGGATAGGAGAAGAACAGGAACATACGTGCGGCGATGGCCACGTTGAAGATATTCATGCCCGTTCCGCCAAAGATTTCCTTGGCAAAGATCACAGCAAAGGCACAGGCCAGAGCCAGCATCCACAGCGGACAGCCAATCGGCAGAATGAGCGGAATGATGATACCGCTCACGAGGTAGCCCTCCTGAATCTCCTCGCCTTTCCACTGAGCCCAGATGAACTCAATGCCGAGGCCTACGATGTAGCTGACAAGAATCTTCGGCAGCACGGCCAGGAAGCCGTAGCAGAAGATTTCGAAGAATGATGCCGAGGCCAGTGTGCCTGCGGCCAGATAGTTCTGATAACCCACGTTGTACATGCCGAAGAGCATGGCAGGCATCAGGGCGATGACCACCATCGACATGATGCGCTTCGAGTCGATGGCGTCGTGGATGTGAGCACCGCTCTTGGCCGTTGTATTCGGCACAAAAAGGAAGGTCTCGAATCCGTCGAACACACTCTTGAGGGCATGCAGTTTGCCACCCTCCTCGAAGTTGGGCTTGACGTTATTCAAATATTTTCTTAATGCGTTCATAAGGATATTTACGGATTTTCGGATTTACGATTTATGATTCTTACGCATTCTCCTTGCGCAGGATGTCAAGACCCTGACGCACAATCTTCTGCAATTCCAACTTAGAGGAGTCAACGAACTCAGCCAAGGCGAAATCCTCGGGCGATACTTCGTAGATGCCCAGCTGCTCCTGTCGGTCGATGTCGCCGGTGATGATGGCCTTGATCAGGTATTCCCCAAAAATGTCCATCGGCAGCACGCTGTCGTACTCACCGCTCATAATCATGTGGCGTTCACCGCCCTTTACGCGGGCGTCGATGTTGTAGGTCTTGTTCTTGAAGAGCCAAGAGAAATAACTGCGGTTGACCGAGAACTGCTTGGTGCGCGGCATAATCCAGCCCAACATCTCGTCGTTGTCGTCGCCCTCGGGAATAGCACACACCTCGCTGGTGTGGGCACCAAGGAAACCTTCTATCGAATCCTGACGGCCCGTGAGCGGGTTGCCGTTGATAATGCGCACGTGGTCTTGCTTCTTCAGACGACCTTCGAACATAGCCTTCAGCGGTGTTCCCACGAGAACGTCGGCATAAGCAGGCTCGCTGACCTCGCTTCCGGCAATAGCCACCGTGCGGGTCAGGTCGACACGTCCTGTAAGGAACAGGCGGCCGAAGAAGATGACAGCCGAGGGATCGACCGTCCAGACTACTTCGCCCTTGTTGACCGGGTCGATGTGGTTCACCTGCACACCAACGTTGCCTGCGGGGCATCGTCCGTCGAAGATGGTCACTTCCACGTCCTTGGCCTTATGCAGGGCTTCATTCACCTGCAGCAGCCCGATACCAAGATAGGTCTTCGCCATCTTCGACAGAGCCGTCAGTCCAGCCTGGAACGCAGCCTCATTGCCCTCCAGCTCGTATTCGAACTTACCAGCCAGCGGCATGTCGCGCAGTGCCGACACAAAAATGGCCTTAGGCTGTGTTGCGGGATTTGTAGCCACAGCATAGGGAAGCTGATTGATGTAGCCAAACAGACCAGCCTCGAGCAGTGCCTGTTTCACCTCGTCGCCCGAGAGCGATCCAACGTCCTTCTTGCCAAATTCTGCATACTTCTGCTCTGCATCGGCTTTCACCTTCACACAGAGCACCTTGCGTCTGTCGCCACGTACTACCGCCGTCACCTGGCCACTCACGGGAGAAGCAAAGCGCACGTCGGGGCAGTTCTTGTCGACAAACAAGGGGTCGCCAGCCTTGACATAGTCGCCTTCTCGCACCACCACTTTAGGAACAAGTCCAGTAAAGTCCTCGGGTTGCAGGGCATATTCCTCACACATCCCGACGTTTACCTTCTTTTCCATGGCAGCACCCTCCAGCTTGATGTCTAAGCCTTTGCGTAACTTAATTAGATTTGCCATAATTAAAAAAATATTTATTTAAGATTATAATCTCTAAAAAACGTTGCAAAAATAACAAAAAAACGGGATATAACGAACAAAAAAGTGACTTTTATTTCGTTGAGACACATTTTTGATGTAAATTTGCAGGTGATTTGAGAAAAACAAAGAGGATTATCAGTAGTGTACTATGGGCTTTGGTGGGTCTGTATGTCGCATTTGTCGTGTTGTTGCAATTGCCAACAACACAGCGATTCCTTGGTGAAAAAGTATCGGAAGCCATTAGCGAAAAACTTGGTACAGACGTGCGCGTAGGCAGGGTGAACCTCGGTCTTTTGAACCGCATCATCGTGGACAACGTGCAGATTGACGACCAACAACACCTGCCCATGCTCAGTGCGGCCCGCGTGTCGGCAAAAGTCGATCTGCTCTCGCTCACGCAGGGGCGCATCGTCATCACCTCGGCCCAACTCTTCGGACTGAAGGCTGCACTCTATCAGGAGCAACCCGATGCCGACTTCAACTTTCAGTTTGCCTTGGACTCGCTGGCATCTAAAGACACCACCAAGCACACACCCCTTGACCTAAAAATCAATTCGCTCGTCGTCAGGCACGGCCAGATAGCCTTCGACAAGAAATACATCGCCCCGCAGTCGGGCGTGTTCTCGCCTGCCCACATCCATGCCAGCGACATCAGCGGACACGTCATCCTCAACGCCCTCAAGGACGATTCGCTCAACCTGAACCTGAAGAGGCTCTCGTTTAAGGAGGCATCGGGTATCAACGTGAAGTCCCTGCAACTGAAAGCCGTGGCCAACAAGAGCCAGGCAAACCTCGACAACTTCATTCTTACATTGCCCGCCTCACAACTGAACATAGGCCACATCGGAGCTACCTATAGATTCGAGAACGACAAGTTGCAGCTGGCCACTCTTCAGTATGAGGGAGGTATCGACAATTCTTATGTAACTCTTTCTGAATTAGCGCCTTTCATCCCTTCCCTAAAGGATAACAATAATACGCTTTCACTCCTATCGACCTTCTCCGGAACCAGCACCAACCTGCGCGTGTCACAACTCGACGTGAACACGGCCGACGGCAGTCTGGCCCTGCGAGCCGACGGCTCTATCAGCGACTGGCAGGCTAAGCCACGCTGGAATGGAAACATCGAAAAACTGCATGCAAGCACCCTGGGATTACAGACGGTACTCTCAGCCCTGAATAGCCATTCCGAACTGCCGCAGGAGGTTGTCAGACTTGGCGATATCGACTTTAGTGGAACACTCGGAGGTGTAGGAAAAGATGTGGCCGTAAAAGGACTTTTCAACACTGAGGCCGGCGACATGTTGATAGCCCTGGGCAAGAACGGCCAGCAATTCACTGGCCACCTTACCACAGAGGGCATCAACCTGAGGCAAATACTTGATAACGAACACTTTGGCATCGTCGATGCCGACATCGATCTGGATGGCATCCTACCCCATCAAGGGAAACCATCGCTGAAGGCTGAAGGACGCATAGGCCGGTTAGACTATAATGACTACGCCTACCGCAACATCGAAATCAACGGCACCTACCGCAACGGACTTATCGATGGCCAGGCGTCGCTGGACGATCCAAACGCCAAGCTGACACTCTGGGGCACAGCCTCTACCGAGCCCTCCCACCAGTTGGCAAACATCACGGCTGAGGTGAAGGCCTTCAACCCCAAAGGGCTAAAAATCAGCGATAAATGGGGCAACGCCACCTTCTCTTTCGATTTGACGGCCGACGTAAAGGGAAGAAGCCTGCGCACGGTTGACGGAAGCGTGAACATTTCGCAATTCATGATGGACGACTGCGGCAACAGTTTCGCCTTCGACAATATGCTGCTGCTGGCTTCGGCCAAAGACGGACGCCAGCGACTCAGCGTGGAAAGTGATTTTGCCAACGTGGAAGTAGAAGGCCAGTATGACTACAAAACGCTGCTGCAGAGCATCACAAATACAATTGGCTCGAGACTGCCCACATTGCCCGGCCTCCCCAAGACGACGACCGGGAACGTCAGAAACGATTTCACGCTGAGTGCCGACATCAGCAACAGCGACTTCATACGCCACTTCTTCGACATTCCGCTGACACTGCACGAACCCATCGTTATCAACGGTGAACTGGACGACTACGACCAGCTGTTGCAACTACACGCCACGCTCCCCCACTTCACCTATGACGAAAAGGAATATCGCGGCGGACTTCTCGACATCACCACTCAAGACGATACGCTGCGCACGCATGCCAACATACAGCGCATCGGCGAGGGAAACAACAGACTGACGTTAGAGCTCGATGCCGCTGCGGCCGACAACCACTTAGGCACCTCGCTGCTATTCGACAGCCAGACCCGCCAATCCATACGCGGACAACTGAATGCCGACGCCCAATTCTTCAAGACCGACGAAAATAAGGATGCAGCCCATGTAGATATTCACTCATCGGAGATTGTGGTGGGCGACAGTATCTGGACCGTAGAGCCCGGCACCATCGTCTACAGCAAGAACAACGTTACCATTGACCATCTGGCCGTGAAGCACGGGGCACAACACATTTTCATCGACGGCCATGCCACCACTCTGCCCTCCGACACGCTCATAGCCGAGCTGAAAGACGTAGACGTGAAATACATCCTTGACCTGGTGAACTTCCACTCGGTCGACTTCAGCGGCAAGGCAACGGGCAAGGCTGTGCTCACCCAGGCATTCCAGAAGCCTGAGGCATCGGCCAACCTCGTGGTTGACGGGTTCCGTTTCCAAAATGGCAGAATGGGCGTGCTGACGGCCAACGCCCGTCTGAACAACGAACTGAATCAGATTGACATCGACGCCGTAGCCAACGACAATCTGTTCTCGCTCGACTCTCCCGGCTTCGATTTCCTCCACCGCGAGCAGCCCGAACTATCAGTACCGTTCTCATACACCACCGTGAAGGGATTCGTATCGCCCCAGCGCAACGACATAGAACTGTTCATAGGCGCCCACCACACACGAGGCGAGTTCCTCCAGACATTCTGCGAGAGCTTTATGCGCGACGTCAACGTGTGTGTCGACGGCGAACTGCGTCTCTACGGACCTCTCAGCGACATCAACCTCACGGGTGATGCCGTCGCTAACGGCACGCTTGGCATCAAGCCACTCAACACGTCCTACACGCTGCGCAACGATACCATCAGGCTCATACCCGACGAAATCATGTTCATGCAAGACACCATCTACGACGCACGCGAACATATAGGCATCGTCACGGGAGCCCTGCATCACAAGAGTCTTACCAACTTGTCATACGACATTGGCGTGCAGGCACAAGACTTGCTGGCCTTCGACGTACACGACTTTGGTGACGACACCTTCTGCGGAACTGTCTACGGCACTGGCAACTGCACCATCAGAGGTCGCAGCGGCGAGGTGACGATAGACGTCGACGTGACGCCAGAGAAAGATTCTGAAATCAGATACAACGCTGCCAGCCCCGATGCCATCAGCAATAGCGAGTTCATCACATGGAACGACAGGAATGCCACCGACACGACGACGCTGGTCACCCACGTAGCCCTGCCCAGCAAGGAGAAAGACGAGGAAGTGGATATTCCGACCGACATCCGACTGAACTTCAACATCAATGCCACACCCGACGCCACGCTGAAGGTCATCATGGACCAGCAGTCGGGCGACTACATCGCACTCAACGGCAACGGAGCCATTCGCGCCACCTATTATAATAAAGGTACGTTCGACATGTTTGGCAACTATAACGTTGACCACGGCATTTACAAACTCACCATCCAGAACGTCATCAAGAAGGACTTCCAGTTCCAGGAAGGCAGCACGATAGCCTTCGGCGGCGATCCCTTCCATGCTGCCCTCAACCTGAAAGCGCAGTACACGGTGGCGGGAGTTCCACTCTCCGACCTGAATATCGGACGCTCGTTCAGCAGCAATAACATTCGCGTGAACTGCCTGATGAACATCTCGGGCACGCCTGGCCAGCCGCGAGTAGACTTCGAGCTCGACCTGCCAACTATCGGCACCGATGCCAAACAGATGATTTTCAGCCTGATCAATTCAGAAGAGGAAATGAATCAGCAGGTGCTTTATCTGCTGGCTGTGGGCCGCTTCTATAACCAGGGAGCCAACAACGCCGGCGAAGGCCCTGCCCAGCAGAGCCAGACCAGCCTTGCTATGCAGAGTCTGCTCAGCGGAACTATTTCCCAGCAACTCAACAACGTGCTGTCGAGTGTGGTGAAGAATCAGAATTGGAACTTCGGTGCCAACATCTCTACGGGCGACCAGGGCTTCTACAACGCCGAATACGAAGGCTTGCTCAGCGGCCGATTGCTCAACAACCGCCTGCTCATCAATGGCGAGTTCGGCTATCGCGACAATCCCAATGCCACGAGTTCGTTCATTGGCGACTTCGATATTCGCTATCTGCTGCGCCCCAACGGCAATCTCTCCATCAAGGTCTACAACCAGACCAACGACCGCTATTTCACCCGAAACTCGCTCAACACGCAGGGTATCGGCTTGCTGATGAAGAAAGATTTCAACGGACTTTCAGACCTCTTCGGCATCAAACAAAAGAAAGCCGCTGCCCCTGTGGACACGCTCATAAAGGAACCGGCGAAGTAAATAAAACGAAAGTCCGGCGATAATAATCGGCTGATGATGAACGTGAGTGTAATTGGTTTCAATTGCACTCGCGTTTTTTTCTGGCTACTCAGCCACGTTCCCAAGAATGTACCACGCCTTGGTAATATCTTTACCACGGCCTGGTAATCCATTTACCACGTGCTGGTACAAGTATTACCACGTGCTGGTACAAGTGTTACCAGATAGTGGTAATCAATCTGGTAATGCAGATCACACTTCCAAGCACAAGGTTTCAGACAAGAAGTCACCCGCCGAATGTTCAGAAGCCACTGATTAGCAGCGATTCTTCAGGGTGATACCCTTTTCAACGTTTTCGTTGAACTCAAGTTCATCGTTCAGCAAGAAAGAGTCTTCGTCAGTTGCAGACGATGTCGGCCATGATTCTTTGCTCGACATCACTTTTTGCAAACAATCTCAGCAAGCGGGCGTCGTTGGCAAAATCTGCCAACAACTGCTTTCGGTCTCCCTTGCGTAGTTTCAAATAACGACGGAACAAATCGACAGCCTCTTGCGTTTTTCCAAAGAGCCATGCGCAGTAACCGGCATTCAGGCAGTCCTCGTCGTGGCCGGCCTGCAATAGCTTTCCATATAGTTTTTCAGCCTGCTCCAGATTGCCCTCAAGCATCTGTCCCCAGGCCAGACCGCGAAGGACGTTCAGATTGCCTTCGTCCTCGAAGTGCAGCTTATAGAGCGTTTGCAGTCCCTCTGCCCGTTGATCGTTGTTCACCTGAGCAATAGCCATGTTCAGCTCGTAGCCCACGTGGCCAGGTTCCATCTCCAGCAACGACCTGTAGCACTTTTCAGCCACATCGAAGTCGCCATTGTGGAAAGCCGCCTGAGCCAATGCCTTCGTCACTTGCTTGTTGCCAGGACGCATCTCCAACGAGCGCTCCAGTTTCGACTGAGCATCATAATAATTCTCGCATTTCAGGGCAACAAATCCTTCCATCATACAATAGTCGGCGTCTTCCCAGTTCTCATGATTGTCCAACACGGTCATCAGAGGCGAAAGCAAATTGTGCTTCAGCAGGAAGCGGGAGAGTTTCATCGTTGTCTCGTCCATCTCTTCGCTGCTCAAGATAAGGGGATTGCCCATGAAGAAGCGCTCGGGATGATGCTGATAGTCGAAGGGCGACGGGAAATTGGTCTTTTGAGGATAGAGCCGGAAGAAACGGAACAGGTCTTGCAGATAGGAACGGCGAATGAAAGCCCCCGACTGGCGTTCGGCATTCTCTACAGTCGGCCCCAAGCCACCTTGCAGCTCCAGCAACTCGCGCATGTTAGCCGGTACCTTGTCGATGACAGACGCCACGGCCAGCGCAAACGAATACTTATCGGAATCGCAGAGCGGAGCATTCATAAAGAGGATATCCAACAATTTGCTGCCGCTGAGTTTCTTCACCACTTGGCTCAGGCCAGGATGCTCAGGATAGAAAGGCACAAACCAGTTGCAGAGCGTGTAGAAGAACGAATAGCGTTTCATGTGGGAGAAGCCGCCGAAATAAATGTCGGCACCATTCTTTTGCATATCGAGCATTTTATTCACGTTTGCCTCGAGTTCCTCCATGGCCTTGTCCTCGGCATCGGGATGCAGAATATCCTCCAGCGTGTCCTTCTCCTTTTCCTCTATGCCAAAGCGCGTGATACGGAAGTTTTGATTCTTCATCAGCCCCGGCATAATGTCGCGCTGAATGCGCTCGTTATCTTTTTCTGCATTCATGCAGAGGAATACCTGCATTTGCAGTTCAAGCATCTCCTTACGGCATTTCTCCTCATCCATGAGTCGTTTGCCAATCAGCTGGTACTCAGGGAAAAGCATGTCCAGACCCTGAGGCATGGCAAAGGCTACACCTACCAGCGCCCGCTGACGAAGTTCCTCGTCGTCGGCCATAGAATAGATACCGGCAAGAGCATTCAGTTTGTGGTAGTCGGGCTCCATCATGGCAGCCAGCATCACGGCACTCACCAGCATCCGGGCATCATTGATATCGATGGTCGGCGAAAGAAGCAACGAGCGATAGAAATCTTCATCGCCCTGAGTCCATTGGAAGGAATAGACGATAGATTCGAAAACAGCATTTATATCCTTCAGGTGTCGTGCCCGCAAATCTTCCTCGCTCTGCCCGCCCATGTGGAGAGGCTCCTCTTCCAGTTGTAGGTTTCCTATCCCCAACTCAGCCACATATTCCTCCAGCATGCGCTTTACGTCATCACTGTGCAGGGGGGATTCCCCTGCTGCCGGATGCCCTGCCTGCACAGCATACATACGCATTTCCCAGTCGCAAGCCAAGCGATAGGCTTTTCTGAGCAATTTCCGATAGAGTTCTTCCCGCTGATTGTCGGCATAGCCACGCAGCATGAAGTCGCGCATCAGCTCATAGTCGCTACCAATGTCCACCATGCGCCTGACCAGCTCACCGGTAATCAACTGAGGCTGATTGCCAGCCAGCAACCTCATCTCGGCAAGCACCTCCCCCAGGTCGCCACTATGCAAGATACTGCTTTTTATCTCCTTGACATCCATGATTATTTCAACTTTTCAAACCTCACTTTGGGCAGAGCGCCTATGCTCTTTTCTTCCACATGGCAATACTTCACTATCACTTCACCATAAGCCGATAAGCCTTTGGCATTCAACGAGTCGCAAGCCATGTTGTAACCTTTCACCAATTTCTCTACCTGCTCTCTCACGCGCTTGTCGGCAATGTCCTTTTCGCGCACCACCATACGACCAAGCTTCATCCCAGCCTTACGGGTGTCCCAAAGCACGGTGTTGCCATGTTCGCGTGCCACCGTGGCTTGAGGCTCAGGCAACCATAGGGCGTCCATCTCGTTGTTGAGCAGCATCTGCAGGCGCAACGAGACATCGTTGATCTGCACCCGATACACCGTGGCCTGCGTCTTCACACCTTTGAGCACGTGGTCAGTCAGATAGTCGGTGGCCGAATAGCGTGTCATCGCCACCATTTTGTCTCCCAGTTGCTTCACCTCTTTCAAACGGGCAGAGCGATTGGCTATCAGTTGCCAGTCGGCTATGCTACGTCCGAGACTCTTCAACGGTGTTCCGCGCGAAATCATCCTTGCCACGCGCACCGAGTCGCTGACGGCTCCGTTCATGCTGCCGCCCACCAATGCCGTGTCGATGTCCATCTGAGCCTTGCAGGGACGCAGACGCACGTCAACTCCTAATTTTTCGAAAACGCCGCGCTCCTTTGCCACAAACAAGGGCAGACAGTCAAGCGTGGGAAGAACGCCGAACTTCAGCGCCTGGCGCTCCTCTGCCTTCAGTCTTTCGCGCTCGGCTTTCGTCAGCCGACGTTTCTCTACAGGCGTCTCGCCACACGACCATAATAACAACAGGCTGCAACAAGCCAGCAATAATATCTTTTTCATCTTCTGTCTATTTTTTTGCAAAAGTACAAAAAAGATGAAAGACAAAAGATGAAAGAAGAGAGTTTTTTTCAAAAAACCATCCAACTTTTCTACTTTTCATCCTTTCAGCCTTTCATCTTTCAACTATTCTTCGTATCTTTGCGACAAAAATATACACGGACTATGCCTAAAGACAAAACCATGTACGTCTGCTCAAATTGCGGACAGGAATCACCCAAGTGGATTGGCAAGTGCCCTTCCTGCTTCCAGTGGAATACTTTTAAGGAAATCAAGGTGGCTGCCCATACGACCAGCTCGATGGCTGCCCACTCTACTGCCAAGGCCCTACAATCGCCTCTGGCCAAAGGCAACAAGCCACAGCCACTGACGGCCATCACCTATACATCGCAGCCACGCATCAGCACACTCGATCCTGAACTCGACCGCGTGTTAGGTGGCGGTCTTGTGCCCGGCTCCATTGTCCTGCTGGGCGGCGAACCAGGTATCGGCAAAAGTACGCTCACGCTGCAAACCATCCTGGGACTCAGCGAAATGCGCGTGCTATACGTGTCGGGTGAAGAAAGTCCGCAGCAGCTCAAGATGCGCGCAGAAAGACTTTCAGCCGCCCTACCTGACTCTCCCGCCTCGCCAATCGCCAACGAGAACCTGCTCATACTGGCGGAAACTTCACTCGAAGCCATCTTCGAACACATTCGTGAGGTGCAGCCACAACTGCTGATTATCGACTCTATCCAGACCATCGAGACAGAAGACGTGGACAGTTCGCCAGGCAGTGTCAGCCAGGTCAGGGAGTGTGCTTCGGCTCTGCTGCGCTTTGCCAAGACCAGCCAGGTGCCCGTGTTGCTCATCGGCCACATCAACAAGGAAGGCAGTCTCGCCGGACCGAAGATTCTGGAACACATCGTCGACACTGTCATCCAGTTCGAAGGTGACCAGCAGCACATCTACCGCATCCTACGAAGCATCAAGAATCGCTTCGGCTCGACAGCCGAACTGGGTATCTACGAGATGCAGAATACGGGACTCCGCCCTGTAACCAATCCCAGCGAACTGCTGCTCACTCACCACGACGAAGCCCTCTCGGGCATCGCCATTTCGGCTGCCATCGAGGGTGTGCGCCCCTTCCTGCTCGAAACGCAGGCACTGGTCTCCAGCGCCGCTTATGGGACTCCCCAACGGTCAGCCACGGGCTTCGACCAACGACGTCTGAACATGCTGCTGGCAGTACTTGAGAAACGCGTCGGTTTCAAACTCATGCTGAAAGATGTCTTCCTGAATATTGCCGGCGGTCTGCGCGTCACCGACCTTGCCACCGACCTCAGCGTCATCGCAGCCGTGCTGTCTTCCAACCTCGACATGCCCATCGAAAGCGGCTGGTGCCTGGCAGGCGAAGTGGGACTATCGGGAGAAGTGCGTCCCGTCAGCCGCATCCAACAGCGCATAGCCGAAGCCCAAAAACTCGGATTCACCCATTTCGTTCTGCCACGTTTCAACCTGCAGGGACTCGACACATCGGCCTACACCATCAAACTGCATCCTGTGCGCAAGGTGGAAGAAGCTCTTCGACTGCTCTTTGGATAATTGATTATTTCCCCCCAAAAACGATACAGCCCGTCAGTCGAGTACTGACAGGCTGTATTGCTTAATATAACGAAAAGGCGTAGAAGCCTACTTCACCATGAGTTTGCGAACGCTACCATCGCTCATGCGGACAATGTTCAGGCCCTTCTGGGCATGGGCGATGCGCTTGCCGTCGGCAGCGTAACGGGCTACTTCAACGACATTCTTCTCAGCTACGTTCGAGTCAATGCCAACGGTGGAACTGATGACTTCCTTCTGATCAGCATTGATGAATTTCTTTTGTTCTTTGTCGTAGAGCAAAGCAGCCACATAGAGTTTTGTAGCCTTCTTGGCCAACGTATTGTTCTTGATGCTGAATTGCGAACTATGGCTCTGCACCTGTCCTTCTTCTACTTTCGACTTTAAACTGCCGGCAACACCCGACGAGATGCCGAGGGCATTGATAGCAACGTGGTCGTAGACAAGGCCTTCCACATAAAGGGGCCATTCAGTGACTTCCTTCATGTAGGGATCATCATCATAGGAACCTGCATACACATAATAGATATTCGTCTGCTTCCAGTTGTCGTCGGTGCCTGTGAGTCCGTCAGCTATCAGCACATACGAGAGCAGATAGGGTGCGTTGCGGCGCGAAATCTGGAAGGTGACGTCGGTAGTGAAGTTGATGATGCCAGTCTCTTCGTCGAGAATGGGCTGCTTTAGGTCGATTCCAGCCTCTACCTGACTTGCCTGCTCATCGTCGATGACGGTTCCCAATCCCCAACCTTCTGAACCTTCACCCATATAGGGATCGACGGCACGATAGCGGTTCACGTCGGCCGAGGGGAAGCCGCGTCCAGAAAGGCGCGACGAGAAAGCGCTGACCTGCATCGGGTCGACGTTGCTGCCGCTGCCACTATGGATTGCCATCAAGACTACGTCGTCACCATATTCATCATGAGCTCGCTTCAGACCTGCTATGCCTCGCGGACAAAACATGCACCACGTACCTGTGTACTCTTCGATAACGGTCTTTCGGGGCGAATACTTTGCAATGGTCATCAGTTTGCCTGTAGCCGAGGTACCAGTCTTAGCTTCGTTTTCCTGACCGTTGATGGCTTTCAGCACGATAGCACGGTTGACGATACCAGTAACTGTGTCAGCAGGAACGGGCAGATTCACGTAGCGCGAAACGCCAATGCCCCTGATGGGTTCTGCCAGATCAACGTGCATCAGTTCGCTGTCGTTGAGCCCCGAGCGCACTACGTAGTCGATGCTTTTCACACCTGCACTGCCAACACTCTTCATGGGCACCTTCGCATCGGCAGTACCACCGAGAACGGCTGTCACCTGATTGAATGCACCTATCGAAGCACTGTTCACTGGGAAGGTTTCGTCAACCTTCACAGCACGTTTGTCGGCATTCACGATGGCTCCAGTGGTCTTGTTGATGAGCATGGCCACGACAAAGAGTTTATCGAGATTGGTGGTCAGGCTGTTGCCCGATACGTTGATATAGTTGCTGTAGGTCTTGGTCTCGCCTTCCACAATGGGAGCCTTGATGCTGCCCGTGAGGCCTGCATTGACACCTTTGCCGGCGATTGCAACATGGTCATAGACCTGAGCCATATAGGAACTGCCTTCGTACCAGGTCTTCAGGTTATCATCGTCAGCATAATCAGCATTGTGGGAATAGTAGTTGGCCTGGGCCCACTTACGGCCATCGCCCTTCAAACCGTCTGTCACCACGGCAAAGGCAAGAGCATAAGGAGCAGTGGTACTGCTGTAGTTGAACACAACTTCGGTCGAGAACGTAATCTTGCCATTGACATCCATCTGAGGCTCTGACAGGGCCAATGAGGCTTCAGCCGGGATTTCCAGTTGCTCAGCCACAAGGTCGCCAATACCGAAGGGCTTGCCGTTGAGTCCATAATAGGGATCAGCAGGAGTTGCACGATTCACCAAAGCATAGGGGAAGCTGGGGGCCTCAACGCCGTAATTGGCGACCATCGGGTCATCATTATGAACAGCCACTGTCACAACGTCGTCGGGATATTTCTCGTTGAGCATGTCGAGGCCCACGATGCCACGCGGACACCAGCCACACCATGTACCCGTGAACTCCTCGACGAGCACTTTCTTCTTGGCTCCCTTGGTAAGCGACACGAAATAGCCCTTCGACGTGGCAATGCCGTCTTCGTTGGGCTCGCCATTCACCTTATGGATAGAAATGGTGCGCTCCGTACGACCTGACTGAGCATCAGCCGTGAGAGGAATGCTAACGGTACGCTGGGCACCAATGCCTTCCATGGGTTCAAAGTCGAGATGGCGCTCCTCGCTTGTTCCGCTGGGAGTAGTCTCGGTGTAGTCGATACTGCTGACCTTTCCAAGTCCCTGACTGGTGAGCGTAACAGTGGCGTTGGCCGTCCCGTTGACGAGTGAATAGACATCAATAAACGAACCGCTCACCGAAACGGCGTTGTGGTCGAACTCCCCATCCAGCAATACCTGCAGGGCCAACTCGCCATAACCAGTCTTATTGTCAGCCAAGTCAATCCAGTCGGTTTGTTTCTTCGACGTGCGGAAAAGGAGCGCGTTCTTCACTTTAGTGCCGTCATAGTTGATAATGATGGGAAACTTCGATTCGTCATTGGCCTCAGTAATGGTGAACGTGTAGCCGACATAGAGCGTCTTGGCCGGAATGGCATAGGGCTCTTCTAACTCGATTTCTGTCATCTCCCCATCCTTGATGAGCGACATGTCGATAGGAATCTTCTTGTAGTTACTGGTTGATTCATTGGGAAGGGTCTCCGAGAACCAGATGGCGAAGTCTTTCATATACTTCGTTGCAGCCACCATGAAGCGCACGGCCTTGATGTCCTTGTCCTGACAAATAGTCTGCGACACGGGAATACCGATAGCTGCCCAATAAGTCTCAGCCTCGTTCGTCCCCATACCTACGAACTCCCTGGGAGTCTGATAGTAGCCCCACCACATCTGCCGCCAGGAGTCGACTTCTACAGCACGGCTGGGAGCCTTCATCTGTGGAGTCGAGAATAAGGCCTTCGACGATAAGAATTCTTGTGGGATGGCCTTCACGCGAAGAGGTCCGCCAAGAGAGTACTCTTGTGCGCCGGCAATTCCTGCCATGAGCAGAAGAGCAAAGAGAATGTGTAGCCTTTTTAACTTAAGCATTTTGTTTTAAGATTGTTAGTTTATAGATATTTGTTTGAGATAGCAAGACTCAGGGATAGACGTAAATCCACTGCAAAGGTCGCAAAAAAAACGCGACTGGCAAAATTATTACCGCTAAAAAACATATTTATACCTTGTTTTATTGCAACGTAGAAAGTTTTTTTGTACATTTGCAAAACAAAAACCAAACATTATCTACACCGCGTTATGAAAAAACAATTGACGACCTTCGCACTCGCCGCAGCATTTGCCCTGAGTGCCAATGCCCAAGATGCTACCGTGACTATTCACGCCAGCGAGGGCACACAGAAAATTCACAAAGAAATCTACGGCCAGTTTGCCGAGCATCTCGGCACGTGTATCTACGGCGGACTCTGGGTAGGACCTGAGTCTGACATCCCCAATACCGATGGCTACCGCAACGACGTGCTGCAGGCGCTCAAGGACCTGAAGGTCCCCGTACTGCGCTGGCCAGGCGGATGCTTTGCCGACGAGTATCATTGGCGCGACGGCATCGGCCCGCGCTCTGAGCGTCCGAAGATGCAGAACAACAACTGGGGAGGCACCATCGAGGATAATTCCTTTGGCACACATGAATTCCTGAATCTGTGCGAACTCATCGGCTGCGAACCCTACATCAGTGGCAACGTGGGCAGTGGAACTGTTGAGGAACTTGCCAAATGGGTAGAGTACATGACTAGCGAAGGCGATACGCCAATGGCTAAGTTGCGTCGTCAGAACGGACGCGACAAGGCTTGGAAGGTAAAGTATCTTGGCGTAGGCAACGAGTCATGGGGTTGTGGCGGCAATATGCGGCCAGAATACTACAGCGATCTCTACCGCCGATATCAAACCTATTGCCGCAACTACGACGGCAACCGTCTCTACAAGATTGCCTCTGGTGCCAGCGACTACGACTACAATTGGACTCGCGTGCTGATGAAGCAGGTAGGCGGACAGATGAATGGTGTCTCTCTGCATTATTATACTGTGAGCGGTTGGAACGGGTCCAAAGGCTCGGCTCTGGTCTACGACAATGACGAATACTACTGGACGTTGGGAAAGTGCCTTGAGATTGAGGATGTCATCAAGAAGCATGCTGCCATCATGGACGAGAGCGACCCGCAGAAGCGAATCGGCTTGATGGTCGACGAATGGGGCACTTGGTGGGACGAGGAGCCTGGCACCGTGCGCGGCCACCTCTACCAGCAGAACACTATGCGCGATGCATTCGTGGCCGCTCTTTCGCTGAATGTGTTCCATCGCCACTGCGACCGCGTGCGCATGGCCAATATTGCCCAGGTGGTGAACGTGCTGCAATCGATGATTCTAACTGACACCAAGGATGGTGGTCACATGGTGCTCACACCTACCTACCACGTGTTCCAGATGTACACGCCCTTCCAGGAGGCCACCTATCTCCCACTCGACCTGCAATGTGCCGAAACAAGTGTGCGCCACGACATGCGCAAGCAGATGGACCCCAACAACGAACAGGGCCATCGCACGCTGCCGCTCGTAAGTGCTTCTGCAGCAAAGATTAAAGATGGCACGCTTGTCGTTTCACTTTCAAATGTATCGCTCGACAAATCGCAAGAGATTTCTATCGATGGTCTCAGTGGAGCAACCATTGAGGGCAGCATTCTCTCGGCTGCCGACGTACGCGACTACAACGATTTCGAACACCCCACGCGTGTGGCTCCCGTAAAGTTCCAAAACAGTAAGCCGGGTAAGTCTGTCGAGGTCTCGATGGGCAAGAAGAAGCAGTCGCTCAAGATCAACCTTGCCAAGAAGAAAGGCGACAAGGCAAAAGTCGTGCTGCCGCCGGCAAGCATCGTCGTATTCTGCGTGAAGTAGCAACAGATTGCACCTATAATAAAAGGTCACGAAACCTGTCGAACTGGGCTTCGTGACCTTTTTATTTTGATGGTTCTCAAAAACTTCAGCGAGGATTGTTCTGGGCGAATATGGCCATTCGCTTGTCGAGCTGCTCGTACTGATGGTCGCGAATGAACGACGTGCAGACACGCAAGCCTTCCTGATGGCTGCCCGTGGTGATGAGACAAATGGCCGACACGCCATAGTACATCAGCTCGCGGGCGAGCTCGCCACTGTTCATGCCCGGATAGCCGATGGTGAAATAGAAGCCGTCGGCTATGGGCTGGTCGAGGTCTTTGTCGTAGACCACGTAAAAGCCGTGGCGCAGGAAGATTTCCTTCAGCTTGTGAGCACGCTCGCCATAAACCTTGATGTCGTCGCGGAAGTTGTACTCGCCGTCGCAGGCAGCACGGAAGAGTTCCGCCATTGCATACTGGGCCGAATGGCTCGTGCCCGAGGAAAGAGCGTAGAGCATGCGCGTGGAGAACACCAGTCCGAAGGGCAGCCCTTCGTAACGTGCGGCAAGGTCGGGATAGTGGCGATGGAACAACTTGTCGCTGATGCACACCACGCCGATGCGCTCGCCGGCATAGCTGAACGCCTTCGAACCGGAAATGAGCAGCAGGTAGTTGTCGGTGTAGCGTCCTACCGTAGGCTGATAAGGCGGCTGGAAGGGCGTGCTCAGGTCCTGTCGGAAGTCCATGGCGAAGTAGGCCAGGTCTTCGATGATAATGGTATCGTACTTAGTGGCCAGCGTGCCGATGGTGCGCAGCTCGTCCTCCGTGAGACACACCCACGAGGGGTTGTTGGGATTGGAGTAGATAATGGCACAGATGTTGCCTTTCTCAAGATAGCTCTCGAGTTTCGGACCGAGCCGCTCGCCGCGGTAGTCGTAGACATCGAACGTCTCATAGCTGACGCCCTGCACCTGCAACTGCATCTTCTGCACAGGGAAGCCCGGGTCGATGAAGAGCACGGTATCTTTTTTCTTGTCAGCCTGCGAACAGGTGAGGAACGAGGCAAAGGCGCCCTGCATGGAACCCACCACGGGCACGCAGCCCTCTGGGGCGATATCGATGCCGATGAAAGCCTTCACGAAGCGCGAGGCCTGCCGTTTCAGTTCGGGATAGCCCTGAATGTCGGGATATTGCGAGGCGATGCCGTTTTGCAGGGCCTTAATCTGGGCATCAACACCCACCTTGGCAGCAGGCAGGCCAGGGATGCCCATCTCCATCTTGATGTATTCCACACCCGACTGCTGCTCGGCCATGGCAGCCACCTGCTTCACCTCGCGAATGGTGGCCTTGGCAAAGTCCTGTATGCCAAGCTGTGCAATCAGTGTGTCGACGATTTCTTTCTTAATAGGTGTTTGCATGATTCATATCTTTTACTTCTGTGCCTCACGGCCCATGGCAAGGGCCTTGATGTTGGCCTCGACCACGGCTTCGCCCTTACGGCCGAACACGCGGCGGATGGCATCTTCAAGTTTCTGATACTCAATTCCGAGTGCCTTCTGGGCAGCACCCAACAGGATGACGTTGGCCGAACGAGGCACGCCGCCGTCCTTCGCCATCTGCTCCAAGTCGAGCGTGATGACGTGGGGCAGCTTCTGCAGGTCGCCCATGATGACTTCCATCTCGGGATAGTTGGGAATGTTCTTGAAGGGCGTGCTCGAAGTGATGATCCAGCCTTCCTTGCTGAGGAATGGCAGATAGCGCAGGGCTTCCATGGGCTCCATCGAGATGATGACGTCGGCGCCGCCCTTGGCAATGAGGTCGCTGGCGATGGGCTCGCTGGAGATGCGAAGGTTCGACTGCACGTCGCCGCCACGCTGGCTCATGCCGTGCACTTCGGCCTGCTTGATGTAAAGGTTCTCGTTCATGGCGGCCTCGCCTATGATGGTAGCAATGGAGAGGATGCCTTGTCCTCCCACACCGCAAAGGATGATATCGGTTTTCATGATTGACGATTTACGGGATTTACGATTTACGATTTTCTTCCTGTGCCTTCTTTTGCTTCAGATGTCGCTGCAAGGTCTGGATGCACTCACGGCGCGGGATAATCACGCTGGTGCCGTGATAGTTGATTTCCTGACGCATGATGCTCGTAATCTCGGGCATGTTCTTCGGCAGGGGCACCACGACGTGCAGGTGTTCGTCGCTCAGGCCGAGTCCGCGGCAGATGGCTTCGAATTTATTGGTGCCGGCAGAGTCCTGGCCGCCGGTCATGCCCGTGGTGAGGTTGTCGCTGATGATGACGGTGATGTCGGCATTCTCGTTGATGGCATCGAGCAAACCCGTCATGCCAGAGTGTGTGAACGTGGAGTCGCCGATGATGGCTACTGCAGGCCACTGACCGGCATCGGCAGCACCTTTGGCCATCGTGATCGAGGCTCCCATGTCGACGCAGGAGTGAATGGCCTTGTAGGGTGGCAGGAAGCCGAGCGTGTAGCAACCGATGTCGCCGAAGACGCGTGGATTGTCATATTCCCGCAGCACTTCGTTCAAAGCCGTATAGACATCGCGATGGCCGCAACCCTGACAGAGTGCCGGCGGACGCGGAGCCACATCCTCGCAGGGAGCATAGTTCTCGCCCACCTCCATGCCGAGGGCTTTCTTCACGACATCGGGATTCAACTCACCCGTGCGAGGCAGCTCGCCCGTGAGGCGTCCCAAGACGTTGGGCATCTCAGCCACGCCGCGCACGATGTCCTCGACGAAGGGCTGTCCTTCCTCAACGATGAGCACGCGCTCACACTCTGAGAGCATGCGGCGCACGAGCTTCTTCGGCAGCGGATATTGCGAAATCTTCAGCAGCGGATAGGGTACCTGCCCACCAGCAAAGCACTCGCGCACGTAGTTGTAGCCGATACCGCTGGCGATGATGCCAAGCGAGTGGTCTGCAGCATCAGTATAGACGTTGTAGGGCGATGCCACAGCGTCCTCCTCGAGAGCCGCCTGCTGAGCCGTGACGTGGTCGTTGCGGCGACGGGCGTTAGCAGGCAACAGCACCCAGTTCTTTGCCTCGGCGTCGTAGTTCATGTCGTTCTCCTTGCGAGCCTCAGCCTTCACCTCGACAACGGCACGCGAATGGGCCATGCGAGTGGTGACGCGCATGAGCACGGGCAACTTCTGCTGTTCAGAATAGTCGAAGGCTGCAGCCACCATGTCGTAGGCTTCCTGCTGCGAAGAGGGTTCGAACGTGGGCAACATGGCAAACTTGCCATAGAAGCGCGAGTCCTGCTCGTCCTGCGACGAGTGCATCGAGGGATCGTCGGCCACCAGCACGATGAGTCCACCATTGACACCCGTCATTCCCGAATTGACAAACGGGTCGGCGCAGACGTTCAGGCCCACGTGCTTCATGCACACCAGCGCACGCTTGCCCATGAACGACATGCCGAGTGCTGCCTCCATAGCAGTCTTCTCGTTGGTCGACCAGCGACTGTGAATGCCACGCTCCTTGGCCAGTGGCGACAGTTGAATAAACTCTGTGATTTCCGTTGAAGGCGTGCCTGGGTAAGCATAGACACCGCTCAGTCCGGCATCGATAGCTCCTTGGGCAATTGCCTCATCTCCTAATAAAAGTTTCTTCATGTTATTTGTTAGATTAAGACTATAATTGTGTTCTTTAGTTATTTCCATGCAAAAATACAAATTTTTCTCCTAACCGCAAAACAAAAACGCGGTTTTTCTTCAGAGAATCAGAAAAACCTCTCTTTTAGCGCGCAACGAACCACATCCCTCTACGTGAAAGCGCACAACTCCCCTGCATGCCCTTTTACTCCCCTTTATGCCCTTCCACTCCCCTTTAAGCCCTTTATGCCCTTTCTCTGAATTTTTCCGACAAAACGACTGCGGCGTGAAACATCAAACTAGAGCGTGAAACATCCGGAAGTAAGACCTAAACCCTCCGTCAGCGGCAGATAGACCCTCCAAATCAAGGGTGCAGACCATGCAGAGCTATGAGATAGAACCTCTATCTCAATGAGTTGTTTGCACTAACTCAAAGAGATACATACACTAAACCTATGAGATACATACATCAGACCTATGCTTTAGAGGGGACGGAAGAAGCGCGGGGAAACGAAAAAGTCCCTAACATGTTGACTGACAACGGGTTAGAGACTTTGCGGAAATACGGGCGTATTTGCGGAAAAATATTTTCTGATGCAGAATTTTTAATTCTACAGGGGCTTTTTTAAGCAAAAATGCTTACAAATAGTCCCTACTCCACTGTGACCTGCAAGGGCTGGGCAAGGGCATCGAGGAACTCATCAATGCGCAGTTGCCACTCGCGCTGGGTGCGAACGTCGTTCTTGCTCCAGGCACTGCCGAAGTAGTAGGTGAAACGCTGGCCGCTGCGGTAGTCTTTCAGAATGCCGACAGCATGACCCACGGTGCCAGGGGCAGGCTTCTTATCGAGCAGTTTCTTGGTCTCCACATTGCCCTCCGGGAAGAGGCAAGCCACGTAGATCTGGAAGTTCTGAGCCGCGGGGTTGTCGGTGGGGTCGGCATATTGAACGTAGTTCTTGCCCAGCACGACACTCTCGGTGTCCTCTGCATGAATCACCACTCCGGCAGCCAGGTCGCGAGACTTCTTAAGACCGTCGTACCAGACTGTCATCTTGTTGAAATTGGAGCCCTTGTCGAGACTCAAAATGCGATGCTCGACGACAGCCTTGTCCTTCTTCACCTCTACAGCGGGATAGGTGAGTTCAACGGTGAAGCGCAGGGGGCCGTTGTCGAGAATCTTATAAGACTCGTAGCAATAGGGCAAGAGGAGGTTCTTGCCATCCATGAGAGCGGGGGCTCCGCAGCCCAGCGTTGGACCAACTTTATAGCAGTCGAGGCCGTACCCGTGATCGAAGTGGTAGGTAGTGGCCTTCTCCACCTCGAAGGCCTCATCCTTCTTGCCAGCAGCACGAAGAGCCTGAATCTGCGAGTGGTTGGAGAGTTCGGTCTTGTAGCGCCCCTCTACCTCAAGGTCGGGCGTGTTCTTCAGCCAGACGTCGATGCCAAAAGCACGCTCGCCAGAGCGCTGCAGGGCTGGACCATAAAGGCGATAGGCGGTGCGGTCGTTCTCCCATGCGATGTCGTCGACACGCTCAGGATACTGGCGTCCCGTGACGAACACCTTGGCGGGTTGGGGACGTCCAGGCTCGGCGAAGAACTCAGCCGTTCCACACGGACGTACAGCAGCATCGAGCAGCAGTCGGCCGTCGTAGGTGAGTTGATAGCCAACCTCCTGACCAAGGGCGTTCTTCACGATGAAGGGTTCGCCCTGGCGGATGCCAAGTTGCTTGTAGACCTGAGCGGCATCGACCTCAACGACTTCCTGTCGCTGGATTTTCTCGTCGTTAGAGACGCGTATTTTCACTTTCTGTGCCATCAGTTGAGTGGGCACCATCAGGGCGACTAAGGCCCCAAGAATCATTTTGTATCGGTTCATCATATGGTAAAAAGGGCTTAAATGGTTTACTTCATTTCCTGGATGAAGAACTGGGCAATCTGGCGCAGCAAGTGGTTGCGGGTGTTGCCGCCATAGATGCTGTGGTTGCGGTTGGTATAGAGATTCATCTTGAAATCCTTGTCTGCCTGCACGAGCGCCTCGGTGTATTCGAAGGTGTTCTGCGGATGCACGTTGTCGTCAGCCACACCGTGACAGAGCAGCAAGGCTCCGTGCAGCTTGTCGGCACGCGTGATGGCGTTGTCGGCATAGCCGTCGGAATTCTCTTTCGGCGTACGCATGTAGCGTTCGGTATAGACGGAGTCGTAGAAGCGATAGCTGGTAGGCGGTGCCACAGCCACACCGGCACGGAACACCGGGCGCCCCTCGCTCATGCTCATCAGCGTGCAGAAGCCGCCATAGCTCCAGCCCCAGATGCCGATGCGGTCCTTGTCGACGTAGGGCTGACGGCCCAACCAGAGGGCTGTCTCTACTTGGTCCTTGGCCTCAAGGTTGCCCAGATGCAGATACGTGCACTTCTCAAACTCGGCACCGCGGGCACCAGTGCCACGACCATCCACGCACACCACGATGAAGCCTTCCTGGCAAAGGTAGCTGTCGAAGAGACCGCCCTGCCCCATCGAGCCGATGTTCCATGAGTCGGTGACCTGCTGGCTGCCGGGACCGCTATACTGGAACATAACCACAGGATAGCGCTTAGAAGCATCGAAGTCGGCCGGCTTCATCATCCAGCCCTCCAACTCGATGCCCTCGCCGGTGGTGAAGCGGAAGAACTCCTTCTTGCCCAAGGCATAACGCGAGAGTTTGGCGCGCAGGTCGGCATTGTCGACACGTGTGGAGAGCACCTTGCCCTTCTTGTCGCATACGGTAAAGACATAGGGCGTATTGGCATCGCTCCAGGTATTGAGGAAATACTGATAGTCGCCAGAGAAGACGGCAGAGTTCCAACCAGCCTGATTGGTGAGGCGCTCGGTCTTGCCATTCTTATGGCTGACGTAGACCTGACGGTCGCGGGCACTTTCGGTGGCAGCCTGATAGAACACGTCGCCCGTCAGCTCGTTGTAGCCGTAGACGTCGGTAATGTCATACTGACCATCACCTATCTTGCGCTCCTGCGTGCCATTCATCGTATATAAATAAAGATGCATGAAGCCGTCGCGGTCGCTGGGCAGGAGGATGTGGCTCTTGCCAACAATCATCTGCCCGAGCACGTCTTCCCTCACATACTTGGGCACGCTCTCCTTGATGAGCAACTGGGCCACAGTGGAGCGAGCGTTCACCGTGTAGAGATTGAGCTCGTCCTGATGGCGGTTCATGGAAGCCACGATGACCTTGTCGGGCTCGCTCATAGGCAGGATGCGAGGCAGGTAACCATCGGCATCAACAGGCACCTGCAGCTGGCGCGTCTGGCGACTCTTGATGTCGTAGCTCCAGGCTGTCACCGTTGAGTTCTGCTCACCAGCCTTCGGATACTTATAGCTGTAGAAACCAGGATAGAGTTCGTACTCCTGACGCTGGGGCTTCATGCCCTGGAAGAACTGCAGGGAATACTCAGGTACGGCCTTCTCGTCGAAGCGCACCCAGCAAAGCATCGTGCCATCGGCCGTGAAGCAGAAGGCGCGATTATATTCAAACTCCTCCTCGTAAACCCAGTCGGGAATACCATTGATGACCTCGTTGAAACGGCCGTCCTTCGTCACCTGGCTCTCAGCATTGTCGTAGAGCAACTTGACGAGGAAAAGGTTGTTGTCGCGCACGAAGGCCACCTGCAGTCCGTCAGGGCTCCACAAGGGAACCTGCTGCTTGCCGCCGTCGGAGAGGCGCTCCAGCTTGCGGCTCTTGATGGTGTAGATATAATAGTCGGCCTTGAAGGAACGGCGATAGACAGCCTCCGTATTGGTTTGGATGAGCATGCGGGTGCCGTCGGGCGACATGACGTAACCGTCGAAGCGCTCAATCTTCTCGCCCTGTGTCTTCTCAACGTCGAAGAGCACCCCAGTCTCCTGCCCCGTCTTGAACGAATACTCAACGATGCGTTTGCCGTCGTTTGAGATACTGGCATAGCGGTCGGTACCCTCGATGGGATTGACACCATATACACGCTGGGGAGCAAATTCGCCACCCGTGATGGCCTTCAGCGTGAGGCGCTCGGCAGCCGTTGCAGCCAAGGGCATCAGCAGAGACAAGAGGAAAAGAGCAATCTGTTTTTTCATTTTCATTTCAGAATGTAGAGATAATTAATTCATGCAAAGGTACAAAAAACCTTATGCACGAAGTGGTTCTGCGATGTTAAATATTATAAAATGGTCACAGGCTACTTCATTTTCAGTTCGGAAAGCCAATGGTTGAGGTCGCTTACCATCTGACGATGATGGCGGAAGTTCTCGCGGAATCCCCATCCATGACCGCCAGAGGCATAGACGTGCAGGGTACAGCTGTTGCCAGCCTGCTGCATGGCCGAATAGTAGGCAATGGCATTGGTGACGGGCGGCACGGTTCCATCGTCGTTACTCGTGAGAATCAAGGCTGGAGGGGTAATGCCTTTGCGGACAGCCTTGTCGCTGGAGAACTCGCCGACAAGAGCAGCGTCGGAGCGCGAATCACCCAGGAAGCCGTGGACAGAGCCTTTGTGGGTAACGCGTTCGTCCATCGAGATGACAGGATAAAAAAGAATGGAGAAGTTGGGACGTGCCTCTTCTGGCGCATGGGTGCTGACGGCTGAAGCCAAGTGGCCTCCAGCGGAGAAGCCCATAATGCCCACGTTTGTGGGCGATATGCCCCAGACCTCAGCACTATCGCGCACGAGCCGGAAGGCTTCGTAGGCATCGCCGAGAGGGATGTTGCGGTCGCCATTGGGCATGCGATACTTCAAAACGAAGAAGGCAATGCCCTTTGCATTGAAGAACGAGGCCCAATCGTGTCCTTCATGCTGCATGGCAAGATGGCTGTAGCCGCCGCCAGGACAGTCGATGATGGCCCGTCCAGAAGGCATCTCGGGCAGATAACACGTGAGCATGGCGACGCCGATACCACCATCGTTGTTGCTATGAGGCGTGATGGACGACAGCTGACGATCGCTGAGCAGAAGCGTGAACTGGCGGGCGGTTTGAGCATGAACGCCAAGCACACAGAGGATAGCGAGGATTGATAGCAGATGTTTTTTCATGTCTTTAGTTGTTTTATTTTCATTATTGATTCTTCTGATGGAATTCCACTTCCACGATGCGCAACTTCACTTCGCCCTTCGACGTGCGTACGCGGTCGAGTTCACCTGTGGCACCACCCGCCAGTTCCTTGATTTCTCCGAAGGCCGAACTATTCTGAACAGGCCCCAGCATGCGAAGCGTGATTTGGTCGGTGGTGACAGGGGTGGCAATCGGGATATGGACATAACCCAACGTGGCATAAGTGATGCCTTCCCAAAGTTTCTTTTTGCCAGCATAGATAGCCAGCGGGTAGCACTTGTTACGCCAGCCCGTGAGTTTCAGCACGACCTCATCGACAGGTGCTTTACGGGCAAGACGATAGGTGGCCCAGGCGTTTTCTCGCAAGCCATCGCTCGCCCACTCTGAGAGTTCGTTGTCGTCGAAACTATTGGCGAGCGACGTGGCATTGCTACCAGATGTGGCATCAACAATATCGATACTTACAGAATGGTCGCTGTAAGAAGGTGTAGAGGGAGTTTCGCCACGAGTGAGGTTGAGAGGAAGTGGGGATGATGGCTGCCTGACGGTCTGCAGATCTATGGTGACAGGTTGCAGTCCCTCGGCAGCACAGGTAAGCGTAATGTTGCCGGGATGGGTGGTGCTGCGCACAAGCACACGATTGACTCCACACTCCACGGGCAGAGACTGGTGGCGGATGAAGTTGTCGAAGACTGATGGGTGTTCAGGACCGTCGAGCAAGGCAGATGAATTAGCAAGAGGGATTTTTTGTTCTGCAGCGGCCTGATTCGATGGATAGGGCCACGAGCCTTGCTGGGTAGCAATGCCACCCAGCCAACGGCCTTCGCCCCAGAGATTGAAATGCACCATGCGATTGTCGAGTGGACATCGGCGGCCCTGTTCGTCGACCACCTCAAACTGCACGATGGCCATATCAGCTCCATCAGCCTTGAAACCATCAGGATTCTCGATAGTGGTGACATGCAAATGATGAGGCTTGCCCGCCGTTTCAATGGCGTAGCGACTCACCTCGCGCGCCCCACGATAGCTGACAGCTTCCAAACGACCTGCTTCATAAGGAATATTGGCAAAAGTGAAAAGATACTGATAGGAGCGTTCGCCTTTGCCGAGCGAGCGGCCATTGAGGAAAAGTTCTACTTCGTCGCCCGTTGATACAACATACTTGGTCAGCGTGAGGGTATCGGCATAATTCCAGTGGCCGACAATATAAGTACGATCGCGCTCTGGCGTCACCCATCCATCCCACATCACCTGATGGACAAAGAATGCGTCCTTAGGCAGGCGCATGGCATCTGTGACACCACTGGTGCGATAGTTCGATTCGCCACGGAAGTGAGTATTGGTGTCGGAGAAAACAATCTTCGCACCGCCACTATTTACACGATGGCCTGTGCCTGGACGCTCAAGCCAATAATCATACCAGCGGCGTACCATCTCTACGGCAAAGGCATCCATATTGTGGTTGTACTCATGTGCCGGTGCATTGCGATAGAGCGGCCCTGCTCCCTCTTTATGGAAAGGATAACTCCACTCGTCCCAATACTTACGGAGCCCTTCGTCGCGGCAATATTCCATCTGCCACATGGGGTGCTTCGCCGACTTGTTGACATAGAGCATCTCACCACCGTACTCGGCTTCTACGATGTCGAGCATTTCGCGTGAACCTACGGCGCGCCCCCCATGAGGGTCAAAACGATCACGAACGGCTTTCAGTTGAAGCATGTGATCACGCGAAATAGATTCGTTGCCACCTTCATAGAAAAGAATACTGGGATTGTTGCGATTATAGATGATGGCGTCACGCATCAGTTCCACACGCTGCTCCCATCGGCGCCCCTCAATATCTTTCTCAGCATCGCCGGCAGGCATGGCCTGAATGAGGCCCACACGGTCGCACGACTCTATATCCTGCTTCCAAGGCGTGACATGCATCCAACGTACCAGATTGCCGCCAGACTCCACCATCAGGCAATTGGAAAAGTCGCTCATCCATGCCGGCACACTCATACCCACCGACGGCCACTCATTTGAAGTGCGCTGGGCATAGCCATGCATCATGATGACGCGATCGTTGAGCCATATCTTACCTTCAGCAAAGCGCGTCTTGCGAAAGCCCGTTCGGGTGGAAACGAGGTCGACGGAAGCAGCTGAGTCGCTACTAACAAGAGATGTGTTGACAGTATAGAGATACCCATAACCCCACGACCAGAAGTGGGCATCGCGCAAAAGGCCACGGGCATGAGCAATAATGGTCTGGCCAGCCTGTAGGGTGCAGGGGGTGCCTTGGAAAGTGAGCACTTCCCTACCCTCTGCATCAAGCACCTGCACCAACAAGCAAAAGGTGTGGGGCACGGCATCGTCGTTCTTCACCTCCGACTCAACATTAACTACGACAGAACGCTGAGGAACATCGTAGTCGGAACCATAAACATAGGTACCAGTGGTTCCTAAATTGCTATAAAGGGGCAACGTCTGATGCAGGAGCCCAGTCGAATGAAGCCATACGTTCTTCGGCAATCCGCCATAGTTGGCATTAAAGTTCTTGTTGTTCCACTGGTAGGTGCTACCTGTGGAAAGCTCGTGGTAATTCCAACTATTGTCGGTTCGCACGGCTAAGACGTTCTCACCTTTTTTAATATAAGGAGTCATGTCGAAGCCAAATGCCATCACCCCATTCTCTGAAATACCAAGCAAATGGCCATTCAGATAGACATCGGCGGCAAAGCGAGCACCTTCAAATTCGATGAAAAATTTCCTACTTTCCGTTTCATCGACAGTGAAATGCTTGCGATACCATACAATTGTATCTGAGAGTTGGGCACAGGCAATACGGAAAGCCTCCTGCTCGTTCCAGGCATGTGGGAGCGTCACTTGCTCCCACCCCTGGTCGTCGAACGAGGCTGACTGAGCACCGTCCATGTCACCAATGGCAAGCAACCAATTGCCATTGAAGTTTGTCCTCGAGCGCTCTTCTGCTAGCAAATTAACACAGAAGAGCGCTATAGTGAAAAGTAGAAAAGCCTTTCTCATCTTTACTTCACGACAATCTTCCGACCACGAACAAAGTAGACGCCGCGAGGCAGACCTTCCAACGAGCGTGCATGACGTCGCACGAACTGGCCACTGGCATTATAGATGTCAACACCCTTGCCGTTCTTATCGGTAAGAAGGGCATCAATACCAGTGCTTACCTTCACGAAGAGCAGACCTTCGCTGATGCGGCTAGTATCCCAATCAAGACCATTGCCAATCTCGGGCAGGTCGAAGGTGGGAGAACCACCAAAAGACTTAGCAACAAAGATGCGGATGGAGTCACCAGCCTGAAGATTGTGATTATCTGCAAGGAAGACACTGATAGTACCGTTCATGACAAGGCGATTGACACCCTGAAGGCTCGTACAGCCATTATTGGAAGCTGTGGCGCAGCGAGAAGCACCTACAATGTATGTACTTTCTTTACCAAACGTCACATTCTTGTCGTTGAGATTAATGACGCCGCTGGTCGAGACCTTCGACGATCCCACCTGAAGCGTACCATTGATCGTATAGGAAGAGTTCTTCAACGAACCTGAGAGACTGGTGATACCGGACAACACGGCACCCTTGGCAACGGTTAGGGCACCCGTGCCGAGCGAGGCGGCAGACGTGAAGGCCAGTTCGCCTTCATTGACGGCAACACTGCCACTAGTCGACCACGCTCCCTTAACGGTCATTTTGCCTTCACCTATTTTCTGGAAGAGAGCGTTCGAAGTAACCTTACCTTCCCAAGTGAAGTTGTCGTCGTTACCTACTCGCCAGGTATTGGCGCCTACACTTGC
The DNA here is from genome assembly GCA_902781315.1 of uncultured Prevotellaceae bacterium. Lineage (GTDB taxonomy): Bacteria > Bacteroidota > Bacteroidia > Bacteroidales > Bacteroidaceae > Prevotella. The sequence goes on along the minus strand of CACZIT010000004.1, from coordinate 67,953 downwards.
TCCATTGCTGAACGTGCAAGAACCGCCCAGACTACCTGCTCCGCTAACCTTTCCGATGGTGAAAGTCTTGCCAGAGTTCTGTACTTCCACACCTGAGGCGATGTCGAACGTGCCCTTGGGGCAGCTGCCTGCCACGTTGAGCGTGAAGCGCAAGAGAGCCGGATCATCGACACTGGAAGTTGGCTTGATAGTACCTTCGAAGTCACTGAAATTGCATTGGATGGGTGTGCGTGTAGCATAGTAGTTGGAACCCTTCTCCGTGACGCCATAGATAGTTAAGGTGCCTGCACCCGTAATTTTGTTTGAATAGGTAGAACGGTTAGCCAGATACCATGTGCCTGTCTTACCCTTCGGCACGTTAACGGCGTAACTAGTACCGGCGTTCTCGCGCAGCGTGCCACCGTGATAGACGACATTCCTGGCAGGAGTTGAGCAAGAAACACACTGTACGGTTCCTGCTGCTACCACCATCGTGTCGACACTGTTGGCAATGTTGAGTTTCATCCAACCCGATCCCCTCTTGGTAAGCTTGGTTCCAGTAATAGCCTTGTTGACAATAAAGTCTGCAGAATTCTGAATGACACCGCCCTCAGGTGTTTCCATCCTCATGGGGGAGCCTTGAGTGACTGCAGCAGTTGTACGCAACTCGGCACCATTTTCTATGACGAATTTCGCATTACTCGTAACAACACCGCCCAAATTACCTACAGCCTGATTGGCATTTGAAAGCGACGTAACGATCACTGCGCCATCTGAAATGCGCGTGCCACCAGTGTAGGTATTGTCAGTCCTAATTGTAAGATTTCCTGTACCTCGCTTTACAAGCACAGTATTACCAATAATAGATCCATTGCCAGCAAAGGTATAAGCCTTCGTATTATCGACGATGATGGAATCGGCCTCAATCTCGCCTTCCAAGGACACGTTGAAGAGCTTGGCATTATCCGTAAAGTAGACTTTGTCACCACTCACAAACACATCAGCTTTCTCACCGTCGGCAGCAAGGAAGTTCTCTGCTCCACCCAGATTCCAAGCATTACTCTCAGTACCATTCCAATAGACGGTACCAGCATCACGCAGACCTGATACCTCTATGTAAAGTTTTCCGTCCTCAAGTACCAACTGAGTCTTGTGAGAATTACCCAGACCTTCAATCTTCAGCTTCGTGAGGTCGCCCTTTAACTCGCCTACTTCACCTAAGAAATAACGTCCCTGTGCTATCTCAGTATCGGCGCCCAGATGAGCTACAAACTCAACGACAGGGGTGAGGTTCTTTGGCCCAAACTGCCAGTTCTTGGTCTCAATCTCCAGTACCTTGGTATTCAGATGATCGGCCTGCATGCCATCATTGAAAAGGTCGAGTACAAGACGCGAGCCAAAGCCCAAGATCAGCGAGTCAGTGGTCACGACACCAGCCTTGTCAGCCCCACCCGGGCGCAACTTGGAGTCATAATCCATCTTAATACTACGGAACTGGCCGCCATCGGAATTGAGTTCGGCAAAGCGATTAAGCCATAGTGACGACTGGAGCAACTTACCATCGAAGTTGAGTGTGCCGGCCCAGATGTCGGTGTTACCCGTATAGGTTTGCTCCACTGCTGGGAGCGTCAGAATGCCATCGCCCTGCTTCACAAGGCGCATGTCGCCCGTAAAGGCACCACCGCTAACTGTGCAGGTGTAATACTGATAATCAATTTTGGCTTTACCGTTGAGAAGGGGGCTATTAGTACCTTGCACCCACGATGGCACGTTGAACGTAGCAACATGGGGCTTAGCACCGTCGGCCACTGTAACTTTCGTGTCATTGGTCTCGCAGACAATAACGTGCTCATCGTCATTTGCAGACGAGATGGTGCCACCATTCTTGATCTCCGTACGGCCCGTCATGGTGAAAGGTGGCGGAGCTACTGTGATGCCTTCCATCTGTCCAAGGAAGAAACTCTTGTGAGGCGGTTGGTTGTAGCCCACGCACTGCCACACCATACCATTGCGATACTGATGATCGTGCCAAAGCGTGTAGATGCGATACTCTGTGGGGATATTGGTAGTGTAGATACGCAGTTTGGTGTTGTCGCTTGTGCGCACTACGATTTCCTCGCGCCAGTCGCCAAAGATGTCGGCCGAAGCACAAGGATTATTCTTCGAACTATTGTTGGTGGAGCAACCTGATGTGGTGAGAAGTCGGCCGCCGCCTGGCTTGTAAACGGCTGCGTCACGTGCATTGCTGCCAGGCGAGTCGAGCACTTCGTCGCAAAGGTCGCCATCCCAGTAAATACGGAAATTCAAATGGCTCCAGAACAGGGCATCATTGGCATCGGCTGTGGCTGGTCCTCCGGTAATCACCTTGTCGGCAACAGTTGAGACAAGTCCTGTCTGCGTTGTACGTCCAAGTGAACCAGGGTAGCTATTTGAGAAGTTGGCGCAGAGGGCGCGGCCATCGTCGCTCGTTGATTGCAGACGATAGTAGATCTGACCCGTAGTAGCATTATAATAAGTACAGGCAGGCTCGTCCTCATTACAGGTGAACTGCTCCTGGCCATGGCGATAGGGATCGAGGTCGGCACAATGCTGAGCGTCGCCATGTCCATTACCTGTAGTACATAAACCTTTACCGTTGTCATCAATGATCATAGAGCCAAACACTATCTCGTCACGACCATCCCAGTCAACGTCGGCAATGGCAAAATTATGGAATCCATTACCAAACCACGGATCGTTCCAACCGCCGTTGTTGTCCCAACGCCAGCGCTGATTGAGTTCATGTGTCTGCGGATTCACGTCAAGTGCACACATCTTATGGCGCGTGTAACAGCCACGTCCAAGGAAGATGCTGGCATGGCGCCCATCAAGGAAGGGAGCACCGAAGTAATGCTTTGACGAACGATGGCCAGTGTCGGCTTTTCCCCATGCGGTGGCGTAGTCACTCTCGCCTTTCTCAAATCGCGGTAGCGGATATTCCATCGGTGTGAAAGTTTGGCTCTGACCGTCCCAGGCAAAGGGCTCACCTGTCTCACCATTGAAATAAATAAGGTATTCGGCTCCCTGATGGGTATACTCGTCGCGAGGCGCCGTATAATTCATGTTTCCAATGTTAATGATCTTACCTGATGCAGTGTGGAATATCATGTTGTCGGCACCACGCATTATGCATTCTGCCTTGCCATCCTGATCCCAGTCGAAGCCTACGATATCCCACTGCTCGTCGGGGCCAGCCATAAGGTTAGGTCCGAGATCGATCCACCAGAGGCGCTTTCCGCTCAACGTATAGCACTCATAATGATGGAACTTTGTCTTGTTCGACGAATTGAGGATGTCGCCCGTGAAGTTTCTCTTCACAATAAACTCTGGTACTCCGTCACCTGTCACGTCGGCCAGCGACACGTCGTTCAGTTCGTATTCTGAAGTGACAGTAGTCCCATTACGGTCTTGAACGGCCGAAACAGGGATGTCGAAGTACTGCTGTGACCAGCGACCTACCTCCTTTGACTTTTCCTGTTCCACGCCCCGTACAACTGCTGCCACCTGATACCTACTCTGGGCATTTCCCGAGGTATGTTGAAAGTTGGACGTACGGAGGGGCTTACTATTCAGCTTTGTGCCATTGCAATAGAGGTTGTACTCTGTATCGTAGTACTCCTCGCCAAAGATTTTCCAACTTACGAAATTGCCACCCGACTGACCAGGCACAGCAACGAGGCCGCGATCTAGTTTGTCTGTGGTGCGCTGGGCAGACATTGTCGTAAAGGCCGCCATCAGCATTAGCATGAGAAAGATTCTTTTCATTTGTAAATATTTATTTTGTTTATTTTGATTTCATAAGACGTGCAAAAATACTAAAAAAAATTGAAAGCAAATTGTTTATGACCGTTTTTAACAATCATCTAACCTGAGGATAGTTCAGTTGCCATCTGGTTTCTTCAACTCGAAGAGTCCCGACGAAGGCCACACGAATGACGAGGGGCCATCAGGCTCGGCGGGGTCAAAGCCATTAAAATCGGCTCTCACGTGATCAGCCAGCGATAAGTGGAGAGTCTTCATACCCTGAACAACCATTTTCGCAACCTCGTAGGCTCCGTAAGGGTTAAAGTGGGTATTGTCGGCCAATTCCTTAACCTGCCCAGGAAAGGTATTAGCAGGATAATGCACCAATGCCTCACGCGATCCGTTGAAGCCCAGTGTTTCGAAGAAAGTGCGTGTCATCTCGTGCAGTTCTATCACGGGCACACCCTCTCTTCGCGCCACCTCGCGCATGGCCTGCGGATAATCGCCGTGTGTCTCTTTTATGAAACGCTTCTGCTCGTCGAACGAACGGCGCTGGGTAGGTGTACAAAACACTACAGTGGCACCCTTTTTGCGTGCGCCGTCGATAAGGCGCTTTAAGGAGTAAGCAAAATTGTAGTAAGCACCAGCGCCTTCGAATCGTTCTTTCTGATCATTGTGACCAAACTCGCAGATTACATAATCGCCTTTGCGTAACATGGAAAGTACCTTGTCAAAACGTTTCTGGGCAAGAAAAGTGGTAGCAGTAAGTCCACTTTCGGCATAATTAGCTACGCTGACCTCCGCGTCGAACCATCGTGTAATCATCTGTCCCCATGAAGCCCAAGGTTCAAACTCCTGGTCAACAACGGTAGAATTGCCGCAGAGATAGAGGGTCGTGGCTGTAGAATCGCGTTCTATTTGCAACCGACTCACGGCTGGGTGACGGCCGCAAAACTCCAGAGTCAGAGAGTCATCCCAATTCACATAGTAGCGCTCACGCTCCTTAATTCGAATAGAATCTTTTGGCGATTGCCGCTTGGCAATGGAGCCTTCCGTGTATATATAGGGTGAACGCTTGTTCACTACAAACGTGAGCGTTTTTGTCTCTCCTTTTTTTGTCTGTTGGGGCTCAAAGAAGAGACGACGTGACTCAGCCCTGACACAAGTCTCAGCAGCCTGACGTTTGCTGCCTATGGTCACGCTGACACGATAGTTGCCATCAGGCACACTCACGCTGTAGCGGAAGGGCTCACCTTGCGGTTGGTGACTTAAATCTATGTCGAACGACTGGGCATTACTGGCCAATGTAGCAAAGAGCAACATGCTCGTCAGCAGAATATTTTTAGTCATCAGTATTTTTTTAAGATGTTGAAACAGATTGCAGTATTGTTTTGATTCCAGTTATTGATAGAACTCGCCGTTGATTTTCACATTCTTCACAATTGTGTTTTCAATAAGCATCGCATCAAAGGCACGACGCTCATCGCTGACATCTATATTCTCAAAGGTAAAATCATGAATGCGATACTTCTCACTGGTACCCACGTCGAAGAAGTTACGGCAATCCATGCGGATGTTCATCATCATGATGTTATTGCACTCCGACAGGGGCATGTCCTTACGGTCACCAGGCTTGTAAAACTGAGTCCAAGGACGCACAACAAGGAAACTACCCGTACGACCTGTCATATTCTCCACACTGACGTATTCATAATGCTGCGGAGTGTCAGGACGCATCTTGAGCCAGAGCACGCGGTTGGCATCGTCTGCATGGCAATGCCTTAGGATAATGTTGCAGTCGTGCAGCGACTCACTACCCAACGTCAGGCAACCATGAACACGCCCATAGCGGCAACTCTCGATGAGCACTCGCTCGCAGGGGCCATTCTCAGGTTGCTGGTCGGCCCACGTGCCTTTTCCTCCTTTCAGCACTACAGCATCATCGCACACGTGCATGTAACAACCTCTCACCACTACATCTTTGCAGGCATCTAAGTCGATAGCATCAGAACTAGGTGCTCCATGCTCACGGCCCGAAAAGTCGAACACACCACCTGTAGGAGCATAAATGAAGCAATCTCTGTAGCGCACGCGCTCACATCGATAAAGGTGGTTAGTCCAGAACGGTGAGTTGATAGTCCGAACACCCTCAACAGTGACGTTTTTTGAGTTTGAGATGTAAACAAGTCGTGGGCGCTGAGCATCCTTGTTCGTACATTGAGGGTTCCACTGGCGTCTAATCCAGAACTCCTGCCAATAGGCACGGCCATTGCCATCAATTGTACCTGGTCCAAGAATTGTAAAGCCATCGAGACCATCAGCATTCACCAGAGCTGGGAAATATTGGCAGGTTTCTCCTTCAATACGTGTCAGGCAGACAGGAAAGTCGATAATGCGATCACTGCCTTTCAGGCGTGCGCCTTCACGCAGCCACAGATTAGTGCCCTGACGGAAGTGGAGTGCGCCGCTCAGGAACACACCCTCAGGTAGCACCACCACGCCTCCACCCTCTTGGGCAGCCAGATCGATGACGTGTTGAAGTTGTTGGGTCTGAACAAGCAACGAGTCGTCGGCCACAACTCCGTAATCAGTCACCAAATACTGACGGCCCAACGTTTCAACGTTGACACGCGTGGTATCCATGAACCATGCTTCCATCTGCGAACCATCGGGCCACGTAGGAGCAATTAATTTCTTTTTTTTTGCCTGAACAGCAGTTGCAGCAACTATGAGCAGGCACAATATCAAGAGAATTCTTTTCATATTCTGTCTAAGATAAATGAAGGTTTTCAATGATGTTGTTTCATTTCTGATGCAAAATTATGAAAAATTATTGTAACAGCCAAATATGAGGACATAGGACTAGTAACACATAAGTGAAAAAATGACTACATATTGCACAAGGGAAGTTTTCGCCATAACCAACGGGGCAGCATTCGCCAAATAGCGACAAGGCACCTATAGCGCCAGTCGACAACACACACATGACGTTTCTTTACAATAGCCTTAACTATTTGACGGGCAACATCTTGCGAATTAAGCTTCAATGGATAATTAGCATTCTCAATGAGCGGGGTGTCAACAAAGCCAGGACGTATATCAGTTATGCAGATACCCAGCCGAAGGTTGCAGGAGAGTTGCTCCAGAGATTCGAGGTAGGTGTTCTGAAAAGCTTTCGTGGCACTATAGGAAGGCGCAGGTCCTAACCCTTTTGTACCCGCAATCGACGAAATGGCTACAATATGACCACCATTTTGTTCCCGGAAATACTGAAAAGCAGCATTCACCATTCTCGTAAATCCCACTCCATTGGTCACGACGGTACATATCTCAAGTTCTGCATCAAGGGTGACATTCTGCCAACCTACACCCGAAGAATGGATGTAGATATCCATGCCGCCCAACCTATCAATGAGCGTCCGAAGCCTTTCGGCAGCATTCTGACTGGTTACATCAATAGTCTCTGCCACAGCCAGTTGCGGAAAAGCGCTACACAATTCATCAAGACGTTCAATGCGTCTAGCAGCCACACCCACACACCAACCTTGCTGGAGCAGCAGGCGAGCCACTTCACGGCCAATACCAGACGAGGCTCCCATTACAACAGCTCTTTTCATTTCTTTCAATTATAATAAATTACGCTTGCAAAATTACACTATTTATTTAATAAGGTAAAAGATTTGGCTGAAAAAATTTGCGTTTTCCAAAATTATTCGTACCTTTGCATAAGATATATCAACAAAAACAACAGAACACGCTTATGAAAGACTTTTTCAAGTATGTGCTAGCCACAATTGTTGGCATTGTAATTCTTTTCGTTGTAATGGCTATTTTGGGTGCCATGAGCCTAGTGGGCATGGTGGCATCGGGTGAAGCCACCAAGAACGTGAGTGACAACTCTGTGCTTGTTGTAAACCTCTCGGGCACCATGGAGGAGCAAGCTGGCGACAATACGCTGAATCAATTCCTTGGCTCGGCTGCAAGCACTATGGGCCTGCAAGAAACACTGGAAGCTATCCAGAAGGCTAAGGAGAACGACAATGTGAAAGGCATATACATTGAAGCCGGCTCATTCTCTGCTGATTACGCTTCATTGCAGGAAGTACGCAACGCACTACTCGACTTTAAGAAGAGTGGCAAGTGGATAGTGGCTTACGGCGACATATATACGCAAGCCACCTACTACCTCTGCTCGGTGGCAGATAAGGTGTGGATGAATCCTAGTGGTGAGATTGACTGGCACGGCATGGCATCACAGCCGATATTCGTAAAAGACTTGTTGGCAAAGGTGGGTATCAAGATGCAGGTCATCAAGGTGGGCAAGTACAAGAGCGCTACAGAGATGTACACTGAAGATCACATGAGCGATGCCAACCGCGAGCAGACACAGGCCTACATCAACAGCATTTGGAAACAAATTACAAATGATGTATCGTCCAGCAGAAAGATATCAGTTGACTCTCTCAACGCCTATGCCGACCGTTTGGTGATGTTCGAAGGCGCAGAGGCACAGAAAAAGTATAAGTTGGTAGACGCCCTACTTTACCATGATCAGGTAAAGGCTGAGGTGAAGAAACTCTTGAAGCTGGATGACGACAAGAGTATCAACCAACTGAGCATCAGCGACATGCAAACCGTGAAGCGTAAGAAGGACGGAGAACAGGTGGCTGTGTACTATGCCTATGGCGACATCGTAGATTCTCCTACCCAGGGAATGCTCATGGGAGGAGGTCATCAGATTGTGGCCAACGATGTGAACAGCGACCTACAGAGCCTTGCTGACGACGATAACGTGAAGGCTGTTGTCATCCGTGTCAACTCACCTGGTGGATCAGCATATGCTTCCGAACAACTTTGGCACCAGATTGAGGTACTCAAACAGAAGAAACCTGTAGTTGTATCGATGGGCGGCTATGCTGCTTCTGGTGGCTACTACATGAGCTCAGGTGCCAACTATATCTTTGCTGAGCCCACCACTCTGACTGGCTCTATCGGTATCTTCGGTACCATTCCAGACCGCTCGGAACTCATGACAAAGAAACTGGGACTGAAGTTCGACGAGGTAAAGACCAACAAGAACGCTGCATTCGGCACCAGTTCACGCCCGTTCAATGCTGAAGAAATCTCTTATCTGCAGTCGTACATCAACCGTGGCTACCAGCTCTTCCGCAAGCGTGTTGCCGACGGACGCAAAATGACTATTGAGCAAGTAGAGGCCATCGCTCAGGGTCACGTCTTCACGGGTGCCGACGCACTGAAGATTAAGCTCGTAGACGAACTTGGAGGTCTTGACAAGGCCATTGCTAAAGCTGCCCAGTTGGCCAAAATCGACGAATATTATACCAACAACTACCCTGCACCGCCCTCAATCTTCGATCAACTCATGAATCAAGCCAAGGGAGGCAACTACCTTGACGACCAATTGCGCGTGGCGCTGGGCGAATATTACCAGCCGTTTATGCTCATGCGCGAAGCCAACCAGATGTCACCCGTGCAGGCACGCCTGCCCTATTTCCTGAATATTAAATAAGATATGCGTAGCGAGGGTGACTTCATAAAGGTGAACGAATGGCTACTGCCGTTAAGCTGGATCTACGGCGCGGTAGTAACCTTCAGAAACTGGATGTTTGATATAGGCATCCTGAAGAGTCGTGCTTACGACATACCCGTCATTTCTGTCGGTAATATCACGGTTGGGGGAGCAGGAAAGACCCCACATGTGGAGCACCTTGTCAGACTCCTTCAGGAAAAGATGAAGGTGGCTGTTCTTTCTCGGGGCTATAAGCGCAAGACGAAAGGTTATCTACTAGCAGACTCATCGTCGACAGCACGAGACATCGGTGACGAGCCTTTGCAAATGAAGCAGAAGTTCCCTAAAACATATATTGCAGTCGACAAGAAACGCAGACGTGGAATTGACAGGCTCACCCACGATGAAGCCACCAGTGACGTTGATGTGATTTTGCTTGACGATGCCTTCCAGCACCGCTATGTAAAACCTGGCATCAACATTTTGCTCGTCGACTATCACCGGCTTATCATTTACGACAAGCTGTTACCGGCCGGGCGACTGCGCGAGTCGATGAAAGGCAAGCGAAGAGCAGATATGGTTATAATAACAAAATGTCCGAAAGACCTGAAGCCGATGGAGTTCCGTGTGCTCACAAAGGCTATGGATCTTTTTCCATATCAGGGACTCTTTTTTACCACACTTGAATATGGCACACTGTTGCCGCTCTTCCCCAAAGAGAGCACAATAATGAAGACAGAACAAATGAAAGATGTCAACATTCTACTGCTTACAGGTATCGCCTCGCCACAGCAGATGGTGGAAGATTTGCAGGAGCATTGCAACACCATCACTCCTCTCACGTTTGGAGATCACCACTACTTCCGCCCAAAGGACATTCGCCGTATTAACGATGCTTTTGAGGCATTGCCTACACCGCGCATTATTATCACGACAGAGAAAGATGCCGCCAGGCTCGACAATATAGAAGGACTCTCTGACGAGATACGCAAAAACATCTATGCTCTGCCTATATGCATCAAGTTCATGCTTGATCAAGAAGAAAACTTTAATCAAAAAATACTAAGCTATGTACAAAAAAATTCAAGAAACAGCATCCTGGTTAAAACAAAGGATGACGTCAAGCCCAAAGATAGCAATCATTCTGGGGAGCGGCCTCGGAGAATTAGCTTCCGAGATAACTGATGCAGTAGAGATTCCTTACGAAGATATACCCAATTTCCCTGTCTCCACAGTAGAGGGACATAGCGGAAAGCTCATTTTTGGAAAACTCGGCAACAAGGATATCATGGCCATGAAGGGCCGATTCCACTACTACGAAGGTTATTCCATGAAAGAGGTCACTTTTCCAGAACGTGTGATGTACGAACTGGGCATCAAGATCCTTTTTGTTTCCAACGCTGCAGGCGGTATGAACCCTGCCTTTAAGATTGGAGACCTCATGGTTATCACAGACCATATTAACTTCTTCCCTGAGCACCCCCTACGCGGAAAGAACTTCCCAACCGGCCCACGTTTTCCTGACATGCATCAGGCATACGACGCCGAACTCATCAAGTTGGCCAGCAAGATTGCCAAAGAGAAGAAGATAAGGCTCGTCTATGGCGTATACACTGGCGTACAAGGACCCACCTTCGAGACACCAGCCGAATATCGTATGTATCGCACATTGGGAGGCGACACCGTGGGCATGTCGACCGTGCCTGAGGTCATTGTGGCCAACCATTGTGGCATACGTGTCTTCGGAATCAGCATCGTAACAGATCTTGGGGGCTTTGACGTGCCTGTAGAGGTGAGTCATGAGGAAGTACAAGAAGCTGCAAACCGAGCACAGCCCATCATGACAGGCCTTATCCGGGAAATGGTCAATCGCCTCGACTAACTCTCCATCTAGTCCCTAACCTGTTTCGATTCTGTAGCAACACATAAAAAGAGAAATCAATCCAATGGAAATAGCAAAACTCGGTGAGTTCGGTCTCATCGAACATCTTACCCACGACATTAGGCCTCAGAATGCATCTACGCTCTATGGCATAGGTGACGATTGTGCTGTCATGCACTACCCCGACACAGAAGTGCTGGTAACAAGCGATATGCTCATGGAGGGCATCCATTTCGACCTTACCTACATCTCTATGCGGAACCTTGGCTATAAGTCGGCTATGGTCAACATCAGCGACATCTTTGCTATGAACGGCACACCGCGCCAGCTCATTGTGAGCATTGCTCTTAGCAAACGCTTCACTGTTGAAGACCTTGAAGACTTCTATCAGGGACTTCGTGCTGCATGTGTGAAGTGGAATGTCGATATAGTGGGCGGAGATACAACCTCCTCCTACACAGGCCTCGCCATTAGCATCACATGTATCGGAGAAGCTCACAAGGAAGATATTGTATATCGCAAAGGTGCACACGACACCGACCTCATCTGCGTCAGTGGCGACCTTGGGGCTGCCTACATGGGCTTACAACTGCTTGAACGCGAGAAGGCCGTCTACTACCAATTGCTCAATGAGCACCAGAAAAAGCATCCTAACGAACCAGAACCCGATTTCCAACCAGACTTTGCCGGAAAGGAATACCTCCTGCAACGACAGCTAGAACCCGATGCTCGGGGCGATATCATTCAGAAGCTGCGCGAGGCAGGCATCCGTCCGACAGCAATGATGGACATTAGCGACGGTCTTTCCTCTGAATTGCTACACATCTGCAAACAATCGAACGTAGGGTGCCGCATATTCGAAAAGAACCTACCCATTGACTACCAAACGGCTGTAATGGCTGAGGAACTCAATATGAACGTCACGACCTGCGCCCTCAATGGAGGTGAGGACTACGAACTACTCTTTACCGTGCCCATTGGAGACCATGAGAAAATAGAGGAGATTGAAGGCGTAAAGCTTATCGGACACATCACTCGTGTCGAACTAGGTGCACAACTTGTCAGTCGCGATGGGCAAGAGTTTGAAATCACAGCCCAAGGATGGAACCCTCTAAAAACTCAGGAATAAGATTGAAAAAGCTGACAAATAAGGATAAAACGGCGACAATCTAGCGGAAAGCAAAAGAAAAACAACTTTTTTTGAAAATAATTGCACAAAAATTTTGGAGAATCAGAAAATAGTTGTACCTTTGCATCCGCAAACGAAAGGAAGCGTGAAAACAATGGGGTGCCTTAGCTCAGTTGGTAGAGCATCGGACTGAAAATCCGTGTGTCCCCGGTTCGATTCCTGGAGGCACCACTCCTCCTTTCATTAGTCCCCGGTTATCCGTGATGGAGCCGGGGTTTTTCATTTTCATATATCACCAAAGCCAATAACCAAGACAATGAAACGACTAATCACCCTATCACTGTTGCTTCTTTCTGCTTTTAATGTCAAAGCAGACGGCAGCCTCTCACCTTACGACCTAGGACGTCCTATAGGATGGGCTACCGTAGAAGGTCAGACCACAGGTAGCAACGATGAGAATGCCGTTGTCGTCAGTTCGCTCAGCGAATTGAATGCAGCCTTGAAGACTGCACGTGACAACATCAAGAAAGATGCTGGTTACAAGATGACAATCTACGTAAAAGGCGAAATTGAGACATCGTCAGTCATTTACCTCCAAGACTCCAAGAACATCACTATCTATGGTCTTCCTGGTTCGGCACTCATCAACAAGAACCGCGACACCAAATCGTCGACTGGTATTCTCGTTATCAAGCGTTGTGAGAACATCATCATGCGCAACATGACATTCAAAAGTGCAGGTGCCTATGATATAGATGGTAACGACAACCTCACTCTGCAATCCAGCAAACATATCTGGATTGACCATTGTGACTTCCAAGATGGCGTAGACGGCAATTTCGATTGCAACAGCCAATCTAACAACATTTGCGTAAGCTGGTGCCGTTTTCGCTATCTCATCTCTCCCAAGGCTGGAGGATCAGGCGGAAGCAACGACCACCGCTTCAGCAACCTTTGGGGAGGTAGCGACTCTGCCGACGACGACGGCTACCTGAATACAACATTCGTATGCTGCTGGTGGGACGAGGGCTGCCGCGAACGCATGCCTCGCATTCGCTTCGGACGCATACACATTCTGAACTGCCTCTATTCAAGTAGTGTCACCAGCTATGCCGTGGGAATAGGCTTTAAGGCTCGCACCTATGTAGAGAATTCCGTCTTCGATTTTACCATCAACAGTTCGCATAAGGTTTGGAAATATGCTTCCACTTCAGGGCAGGACGACCATAGTTTCATTTTCAAGGGCTGTCAGGGTATCAGCGACACAAAAGATCAAAAGCAAGAAGACTATTTTATCCCCTCTGAAACTTATGCTTACGAGGCCTTTGATGCCAACCTCGTAAAGGAGGCCATCTCTAATGAGGAGACCGGGGCAGGCGCAACGCTTGACATCAAGGAGGGTGAGCCTTTCACAACAGGTATTGCTAATTCAGATGACAAGCTTATCACAAGGAAAACAGTCTATCACAACGTGTCAGGCAAGCAGGTTTCCCCGCTAACGAAAGGCGTAATTATTCGAACCGATATTATGAGCGATGGTACACGAAGAGTAAGGAAAATAATCCGATAAACGTCAGTCGTCCAATACCGTCAACACCCCATCATTGACCAAGAAATGAATATCACGACCTTCAAAAGGCATTCCATAGACCTTTTGAGGGTCGTTTTGATAATGAGGACGTGGGTCTAGCTCCAATGTGTGACGAAGTGCTTCCAATTGCTCTTTACTGAGAAACGCCTCAAGAGAAGGAGGAATCACTACACTAAGTTTCGGCCACTTTCTCTGGTCTACAAAACCGCTTCTCACTCCTACATGACTGTCAGCATAAGCAATGTAGGGTTTAATATCGAAGATTGGTGTTCCATCCATTAGGTCGGCTCCCAACACATGAATAACCGGTCCCAGTGAATCGCTCATTTCAACGTGATCAATCTTGACAGACGAAAGTCCCAAAGGATTGGGGCGAAAAGGCGAGCGCGTTGCAAACACCCCCACCCTCTCATTTCCGCCAAGAACTGGAGGACGAACCACAGGGCTGACAGCCCGGTGGGGATTGGCAGAAAACTCCCAGATGAGCCAAAGGAAATCAAAATCCTCAAGCCCTCTGATGTAGTCTGAATTACGATACTTAGGCTCAAAAATGATGGAACCTCTCAATTCCTCAACAAGTCCGCTCTGCTTAGGTATTCCAAATTTCGACGTAAATGGCGAACGAAAATGAGCTATAGGAAATATATCCATAACAAATTGGATTAGCTGAGTTCTATGAAGGAAGAGGCCGACAAAAAAACAACGATAGTAAGTAAACCGACAAGAACGGGCATGTAAGGATGCTTGAGGTCAGTGAGCACTTCTTGCCCACTGATACGACAGAAGACATAATAGGCCAATGAAGCACCCACGGCTCCCATCACCATGCCTGCCAACAAGTCACTTGGATAATGTACCCCTAAATAAAGCCTGGAATAACAAACAAGCAGGGCCCATGCAGCCATAAAAAAGGTAAGGAAATGACGTCTTAGCAGCCATGCTATGAAGAACACCAAGCCCCAAGTGTTGCTTGCATGAGAAGAAGGGAATCCGTAACGACCTCCTCTATGATTGTCCACGATATGTATGAACTGGCTGACAGGATTCTCAAGATTGCTGGGACGAAGCCTGGCCACAAAAGGTCGTATAACATGAGAAGAAAAACAGTCAGTGAACAATAGAACAACGGCCATCGCCACTAGCGAAAAGAGCACCACCCGCAATTCAAAGTTTCTAAACAGCACGTAGAATATGGAAACATAAAAGGGAATCCATTCAAACTTACGGCTGCAAAGCCACATGAATGCATCCCAGTAGCTGCTATGATTACTATTGACAGCCAGCAAGAGAGACGTGTCGAGATCACTCAGATATGTTAGAACTTCTGTCATCACTTTTATCCTATCGTTTATCTATATCATCATATAATTTCTGAAGATATGCCTTTCCGCTCATCAATAATGAATCAGACATATCACCTGCGACAACTTTGCCCGACTTGTTATCATAGATAAGACGCTCCTTGCCATCTTTCACGATGCCAAATGCATCGGGGACAGCAAAAAAGGCAAAATGAGGTGCCGACTGATCAAGCATATCCTTACTAAACAGGAACTCATGATGGTCAATACCCAATTGAGAAAGCAACGTAGCCGCTATATCCTGCTGCGAACCAAATACATCGATGTGCTTATGACACTTCAGAGCACCACCTACCATGAGCAAAGGAATCTGATATCGGCTGAAATCAAAGTTGCTGATTCCTTGCGGATAACATCCCAAGTGGTCGGGTACGATGATGACGAGCGAGTGCTCCCATCGGTCAGTATGTCTAAGCCATTCTATGAAACGTCCGAGATAAGTATCTGTGTAGGCAAATGCATTTAGTCGCTCGTCCGGCAACTTGTGGTAGGGGACATCGAAAGGTTCGTGCGAACTGGAGGTCTGAAGAACTCTAAAGCATGGGGTTATCTCTTTCTTTGAGATTTCAGCCGACCACTCTTCTGCCAAATCACTCTTCATCCGCTCAAACACCAAGTGGTCAGGAACTCCCCACTTGCTAAGTCTGTCCTTCATAGGGAAATCAACGTCTGAAATCAAACGCTCAAAACCTTGGTTCAGCAAAAATGAGCGCATATTGGTAAAATCAGCATCCCCACCATAATAATATGCCAATTCATAGCCTTCCTTTTTCAAGCTTTTAGCCAATGAAGGCAGTGAAGAAGTTTTATGGGGATACTTCATTAAACTCATTGTTGGTTGGGCTGGATAGCCACAAAGAATGGAGACAAGTCCGCGATCGGTACGGAAACTATTGGCATAGAAATTTGTAAACAGCAGCCCCTCGTCTGCCAATTTGTCGAGTGAAGCAGCAACACCATTTCCGCCTAAGGTCTTCATCAGTTTCGATGAAAAACTCTCCAAGATGACCAGATAGATATCTGGACGAGAGAGGGTGAATAATGAGTCAACACATCCGTTGCCATGCCTGGTCATCTGTCGAAAGAGAAGTGTTGCCTCTTTTTCATCCATAAACCGGTATTGCTTGTCAAAGTCATTCTGATGGGACAATGACTCCAATAAACTAAACATAGGATTGACTGCCGCATGATTCAAGGATTGATGATGGCTGAAATAGACCTTGCCAGTGTTCATCGACGACACTTTAAGGCCACCTCTGATGGCAACAAACATCAGCACCCCGAAGAATAAGAACAATATGGTGGCAGCAAGTTGCTGGCCAAGCATCATGCGTTTTCGCCACCCCAACTCACGAATGGAAAGTGCACGCGATGCACCGAAATAGAGCAACAATGACAACAGCACCAGCAAAACAACACCCATTATTAATAAAAAAGGTGTGGCACTTGCAAAAGCATCCTTCGGCGACGTGAAGAAATAGAACAATGGAGTGGCATCGAGTGGAAAATTCCAATATTCATAAAGCACAACATTCAAAAGAAACGTCAATGCCACAAGCAAACTGCTGATCCCCAGCCATACCTGGCAGCAGATACGAAGCCATTTGGCTGGGCGCCAAAGATGGATAAGCACAACAACAAGTGGAAGGGCGGTCAGATAGCCTGCCATTGACACATCAAGAGGAAGTCCATGCCAGCAAACTCTTAACCATTCGCCCACTCCTTGCTCTGCATAGAGGCCTTTGTAGTAGAGCATGAACAAAGGCTTCTGAAGAAGAAATATAAAAATCCAGTATATCCAAAGCAGAAACACTTTGGATATACCAGATTCAAAAATAAAAGCCCACTGTCTTGCCTTCATTTAAATTTCCCATCCTACGGCACTAGCTCCAAGGACAGCAGCACTAGAGCCTTCAAGACCACTGACAAGGAACTTGGCCTTTCCCTTGAAAATCTTCAGCACATTCTCGTCGTAGGCCTTCTCAATGGGTTTCATAATCAGGTCGCCAGCTTTTGTCATTCCACCGAAGAACACAAATGCCTCGGGCGAAGAGAAGGCTGCAAAATCAGCACAGGCCTCACCGAGCAGGCGTCCTGTAAACTCATAAATCTCATTAGCCAACTTGTCGCCCTTGCCGGCAGCAATAGCCACATCAAGACTCGTGATTTCCTCTGGATTCAGGTCGCGAAGCATGGAGGGCTCTTGAGTTGTGGAAAGCAATTCACGTGCCGTGCGGGCAACACCTGTGGCTGAGCAATAGGTCTCAAGGCATCCCTTGCGACCACAGCCACAGGGACGGCCATTCTCACGGCGAACAATGACATGACCAAGCTCGCCTGCGAAACCATCGCAACCATATACCAACTGGCCATTGATTACAATACCAGATCCCACACCAGTACCCAACGTAATCATGATGAAATTCTTCATGCCACGAGCAACACCGTAGGTCATTTCGCCAATAGCGGCTGCATTGGCATCATTAGTCAGTGCAACAGGAATGCCCAGACGCTCTTTGAACATAGCTGCCAGAGGAACAATGCCATCGTGACCCCACGAAAGGTTCGGAGCAAACTCAATGGTACCATTATAGTAATTACCATTGGGAGCGCCGATGCCCATTGCCTTAATCATCTCAATACCACCAACTTGCTCAATAATTGGTTCCAATGCGTTTACACAGGCGTCGACATAATCTTCCACCTTGTCATAGCCTTGCGTCTTGATTGCTGTCGTAGCCTTGATCTCGCCACGACTGTCAACAATTCCGAAGACGGAGTTCGTTCCGCCCAAATCCAACCCGATTACATAGGGTTTAATAGCCTGTTGTGTATCCATTTTCTTAAAACTTTGGTTTATTTGTTAATAGTATTGCTGCAAAGGTACGAAAAAGTTTTGATAGTTCCAAATTTATTTGTACCTTTGCACTCGTTATGCCATTCCATATACCCATAAACATCTTGGATTTTATATTCAAGGGAATGCTCATCGGCATGATTGCTTCTGCTCCGATGGGGCCTGTTGGTGTCCTTTGTGTTCAGCGTACGCTGAAGAAAGGCCGCTGGTATGGATTTGTTACCGGTGTCGGAGCTGCTGCCAGCGATATCATCTATGCTGCCATTACTGGTTTCGGTATGGCCTTTGTCATGGATTTTGTCAACAATGCTCAGACTAAGTTTTATCTGCAAATCATCGGTAGCCTGATGCTGATGGCTTTCGGATGGTATACTTACAGAACCGACCCCACCAAAAACATGCATCATTCCAGTAATGATAAAGGCACTTTGGCCTACAACACCATTACTGCATTCTTGGTAACCCTCAGCAATCCTCTTATTGTATTCCTCTTCATGGCACTCTATGCACAATTCGCCTTTGTGCTCCCCGACCATCCTTTTGAAATGATTGTAGGCTTCATGAGTATTGTTGGTGGTGCGCTGTTGTGGTGGTGGGGACTCACTTGGCTGGTCGATAAGATAAGACTGAAATTCGACGAACAAGGCATCAAGATTATCAATCAGGTTATTGGTGTTGCCGTGATGATAGGAAGTATCATCATGTTGCTTGGCACTACCACTAACCTTCTGAGATTCTTCTGACGACGCGCGCCAACGCCGCTCTATTTGCAACATATTTTTAATCATCATAACAGAAAGAAACAACCGTGTTTATTGCACAAGATTTACGTCAAAAGAACATTGTAGAATACTTGCTCTACATGTGGCAGGTTGAGGATATCATCCGTGCCTACGACTGCTCGCTTTCGCGCATCAGAAAAGAATACATTTCCCGCTTTGACTATTCCGACGAACAGCTTGAAGACATGACCGATTGGTATGGTGACTTGGTTACTATGATGAATCAGGAGGGGAAGCGCCAAAGTGGCCATTTGCAAGTCAATCAGGTGGTACTTCAGCAACTTTCTGAACTCCATGCACAACTGCTTCAAAGCACAAAATTTCCGTTCTACACATCACAATATTACAAGGTATTGCCCTTCATCGTTGAATTGCGCAATCGTAGTGGAAAGGACAAGAATGAAATCGAGACCTGTCTCGATGCTCTTTACGGCACCATGATGCTGCGTTTGCAGAACAAGGAGATAACACCCAATACATCACATGCCATACAAGAAATCACTACCTTGTTGGGCATGCTTTCCGATTATTATAAGAAAGACAAGGAAGAAGGTCTGGAATTAGAGTGACCCCTAAATAAAGGTAAACTATGAATATTCTCATAACAGGATGCAACGGCCAACTCGGCAACGAAATGCAGCTCCTTCAAAAAAACGATTCAGACAACTGCTATTATAATACGGATATTGCAGAACTGGATATCACAAGCGTTGAAGCTATCGAAAGATATGTCGCTGAGCATCGCATCGACGGCATCGTGAATTGTGCGGCCTACACAGCTGTTGACAAAGCCGAAGCCAACGAAGAGCTTTGCACGTTGCTGAATGCTGAGGCTCCAGCCTATCTTGCCGCTGCTATAGAG
Organism: uncultured Prevotellaceae bacterium; assembly: GCA_902781315.1. Classification (GTDB taxonomy): domain Bacteria; phylum Bacteroidota; class Bacteroidia; order Bacteroidales; family Bacteroidaceae; genus Prevotella. The sequence continues at coordinate 48,197 of CACZIT010000004.1, read as the reverse complement.
AAGCGTGGGGGATGGATGGTTCAGATTTCTACCGATTATGTTTTTGATGGTACCCATCATACGCCCTATCATGAAGACGACGATACTTGTCCGAACAGCGTATATGGACGAACGAAACTTGTTGGAGAATTTAACGTGATGAAACTGTGCCGCCGTTCTATGGTCATCCGCACAGCCTGGCTTTACAGTACTTTTGGCAACAACTTCGTAAAGACTATGATCCGCTTGGGGCGTGAGAAGGAACAATTGGGAGTAATCTTCGATCAGATTGGCACCCCCACCTACGCCCGCGATCTCGCAACAGCCATCATGACTGCCATCCGCAAAGGGATTGTACCAGGTATCTATCATTTCTCCAATGAGGGTGTCATCTCATGGTACGATTTCACAAAAGCCATTCATAGGTTGGCAGGCATTGATCATTGCCACGTACGTCCGCTTCACACAAGTGAATACCCTACTGCTGCCAAGCGCCCCCCCTACTCCGTTCTCGACAAGACGAAAATCAAGCAGACCTATGGCATCGAGATTCCATATTGGGAAGAGTCGTTGGCCGAATGTATAGCCAAAATGATTGAAGAGTAATAAAAAGTATTATTATATATATGAATCCAGAAATAGAAAGAAGAAGAACTTTTGCCATCATATCGCACCCTGATGCTGGTAAGACCACACTGACAGAGAAGTTTCTGCTCTTCGGCGGACAGATACAAGTGGCCGGCGCAGTGAAAAGCAACAAAATCAAGAAGACTGCAACCAGTGACTGGATGGACATTGAAAAGCAGCGTGGTATCTCTGTGTCGACCTCAGTCATGGAATTCGACTATACCCCTGAGGGCTCTGACATCGAGTACAAGGTGAACATCCTTGACACCCCTGGCCACCAAGATTTTGCCGAGGATACCTATCGAACGCTGACAGCCGTCGACTCAGCAATCATTGTCGTCGACGGGGCCAAGGGTGTTGAGACTCAGACACGCAAACTGATGGAAGTATGTCGCATGCGCCAGACACCTGTCATTATCTTCATCAACAAGATGGACCGCGAAGGCCGCGATCCTTTCGACTTGCTTGACGAACTCGAACAGGAACTGAAAATCAAAGTGCGCCCTTTGTCATGGCCCATTAACCAAGGTGCCAAGTTCAAAGGCGTCTACAACATCTATGAGCAGAAACTCGATCTCTTCACGCCAGACAAGCAGCGTGTCACGGAAAAGATAGAGGTTGACATCGAAAGCTCACAGCTCGACGACCAAGTAGGTGAAAAGGATGCACAGCAATTGCGTGATGACCTCGAACTGGTTGATGGCGTCTATCCAGAATTTGAAGTAGAGACATATCGCTCGGCAGAAGTAGCCCCAGTATTCTTTGGCTCTGCCCTGAACAATTTTGGTGTGCAGGAATTGCTGAATTGCTTTGTCGAGATTGCCCCCTCCCCTCGCCCGACAAAGGCTGAAGAGCGTTTGGTAGATCCCAATGAGCAGAAGTTCACCGGATTCATTTTCAAGATTACGGCCAATATCGACCCCAACCACCGTTCGTGTATTGCATTCTGCAAGGTGTGCTCGGGCAAGTTCATGCGCAACCAACCCTATCTGCACGTGCGTCAGGGAAAGACTCTGCGTTTCTCTTCCCCCACCCAGTTCATGGCCCAACGCAAGTCTACCATCGACGAAGCATGGGTGGGCGATATCGTAGGTCTGCCCGATAACGGCACCTTCAAGATAGGCGACACGCTGACAGAAGGTGAACTGCTCCACTTCCGCGGGTTGCCTTCGTTCTCACCCGAAATGTTCAAGTATATCGAGAACGACGATCCCATGAAGTCAAAGCAGCTCGAGAAGGGTATCAATCAGCTGATGGATGAAGGTGTCGCTCAATTGTTCGTCAATCAGTTCAACAATCGAAAGATTATCGGAACCGTCGGACAGCTGCAGTTTGAAGTCATCCAATATCGCCTGGAGAACGAGTACAATGCCAAATGCCGTTGGGAACCCGTGCATCTGTACAAAGCATGCTGGGTGGAAGCCGATGACGAGAAGGAACTCGATGCCTTCAAGAAGCGTAAGTATCAGTATATGGCCAAGGACCGGGAAGGCCGAGATGTGTTCCTGGCCGACTCTGGCTACGTGCTATCAATGGCCCAGCAAGATTTCGAGCACATCCGTTTCCACTTCACCAGCGAGTTCTAAGCTCCTCTCTGGAAACATACAAATCACTATAAAGGGAATAGCCTTTCCACTTCGGAAAGGCTATTCTTTATTATTCTTGAAAGTTATTTTGCCGTTGTAGGAAATAAGCACGTCAACAGCATAACTGCTTGGCGAATCCGGTTCACAGATGAGAGCGCTGTAATGAATGCCCTCCTCATCGACATGACTGAATAGCATATCACTCAAGATACTTTGTTTCAACACCTCAGCAGGCACGTGCTTTGCAAAGTCATTCTTATGGAAATCGCTTGAGAACACTTTCTGAGCACCTTGGAAAACAGCCAGGTTGATGATGTTGTCATAGTACACGTTACCCACCGACACTCCTTCGTCGTTGTAGGTCGTCTTGATAACCTTATAGGTTGTAGGGTTCACCTGCACATAACAATGGTAGCGCTTGCCCTGGCTCATAAAGATTGTGTCGCGCTTGATGAGCAGGTTCTGATTGATAGCCACAGGAGCCGACTTCTCAAAGAGTGTTGCATCATCCGTGTCGTCACTTTTCACAAGTTTCACAACGTCACCTGCCTGATTGCGGAACTCAAAGAGATGGGGAGCCTGCCTTACGATGGCATATCTGACATCGCTGGCCCCATGCATCACTAGCGTATCTCCAAACACTTGGAAAAGAGTGGGCAGACTGGTGGAGTCAGGGAAAAAGATGGTGTCGCCCACTATGCGGAAGACGGGCTCATCGTCGTCGGCATTCAACCATACACCCTGCAGCATCTGCTTGGCACGCATGTCCTCCTGCACGTCAGCAGAAGCAGTCGAAGATGCCTTCTCACGACCACACGATCCCAAAACGATAGCCATTCCCACCAGCAACGGCAGGAACGCCCGAACGTAGTCTCTTCCTTTCTCTCTATTATGAATAAATCTCATCACAATACTTATCGTTTACCGATACAATGGTATTCAAACTCGGCTTCTTCCAATTCTGCATGGTCGAAGATGTTGCGCCCATCAATAACCAGCCGACGGCGCATGGCTTTGCCCACTACTTCCCAACTTGGCAGACGGAACTCCTTCCATTCTGTCAGCAAGAGCAAGGCGTCAGCATTCAGTACTGCGTCATACATGTCGCGACAATACACGACAGCATCACCCAACCGGCGACGGCATTCGTCCATAGCCACCGGGTCGTACACACGAACGGTGCAGCCAGCCTTCAGCAACAGGTCGATCATCACGAGTGAAGTGGCTTCGCGCATATCGTCAGTTTCGGGTTTGAAGGAAAGGCCCCAGAGCGTAATCGTCTTGCCTTTCAGCGATTCGCCCTCGAATGCGCGCTGCAGTTTCTCGAAAAGAATGCTCTTTTGATGGGCATTCACACGCTCAACAGCCTTCAGCACCTCCATCGAATAGCCATTCTGGTCGGCGGTTTTGATGAGTGCCTTCACGTCTTTAGGGAAGCAAGAGCCACCGTAGCCACAACCGGGATAGAGAAACTTCCTGCCAATGCGTGTATCGCTGCCGATGCCCTGACGCACCATGTTCACGTCGGCGCCCACCAGTTCGCACAGGTTGGCAATGTCGTTCATGAACGAGATACGCGTTGCAAGCATCGAGTTGGCAGCATACTTCGTCATTTCAGCACTGGGCACATCCATGAAAATCACGCGGAAATTGTTCATCATGAATGGTTTGTAGAGACGCGAGAGCAGTTTGCGGGCACGTTCGCTATCAACACCCACCACCACGCGGTCTGGACTCATGAAGTCTTTGATGGCATTGCCTTCTTTCAGAAACTCAGGATTGCTGGCCACGTCAAACTTCACGTCGACTCCACGCTTGTCAAGTTCACGCTGAATAGCATCGTTCACTTTCTGAGCCGTACCGACGGGAACCGTACTCTTTGTCACTACCACCATATATTTATTAAGGTGGCGACCTATAGTCTCGGCCACTTGCAGCACGTACTTCAAGTCGGCCGATCCGTCTTCATCAGGAGGAGTGCCTACAGCAGAGAAGACTATCTGCTGTTCGTTGAGCACCTCTGCCAACGAAGTGGTAAACTTCAAACGACCCGCACGCACATTCTTCACCACCAAATCTTCCAATCCTGGCTCATAAATGGGAATATCACCCTTCTTAAGTCGTTCAATCTTGGCAGCATCGACATCGACACAAGTCACGTTTGCACCCGTATCGGCAAAGCATGCGCCCGACACCAGTCCTACATATCCCGTTCCAACAATCGCTATATTCATTGGTTGTTAATCTATTATCAATCAAGTATTTATCCTTAGAAGTACTCCGCCTCGCTGAAAGGCTTTGCCTTCTTATCTTTTTCGCTCAGCAACAATTGATCTTCCCCTAACGGCCAATCGATTGACAGCTGCTCGTCATTCCAAAGAATGGAAGCTTCGGCTTGAGGGGCATAGGCGTTGTCAACCTTATAGGTAAAGATAGCCTCATCGCTCAGTACCAGAAAACCATGAGCAAAACCGCGGGGAATAAAGAACTGGCGCTTGTTCTCGCCGCTCAGTTCCACCATGACGTGTTGGCCAAAGGTAGGTGAATTGCGACGAAGATCGACGGCCACATCAAGCACGCGGCCACTGATGACCCTCACCAGTTTGGCCTGAGAAAACTCGCCACGCTGATAGTGCAAGCCGCGCAACACACCGAACGACGACTTCGACTCATTGTCCTGTACAAAGTCCACCTTACCGATATTTGCGACAAACTCCCCTTGTTTCCAAGCCTCGAAGAAGTAGCCTCGGGCATCCTCAAACACCTTTGGCTCAATCACATAGACTCCTTCTATTGCAGTTTTTATATATTCCATAGTTAATTGCGTTCTAATCGCTTCTTTTCATTCAATTTGCAAAGATACAAAAAAAACTTCAAACAAGCCGACGAACGCCTCGTTCTTTTTTTCTGGGTATATGAATTTTTGTTAAATGAGGAAAAAACTTCCCTCTTTCATCTACTGTCTTTCATCTTTTTTTGTACCTTTGCAAACGTGATTCAAATAGAGAGACATATAGAAATCCTGCTTCTGAGCAATGACTGTGTCATTGTTCCTGACTTTGGTGGCTTCATGGCTCACCACATAGAGGCGCACTACGAGGAAGACGAAAGCCTCTTCCTGCCCCCTCTGCGCACGCTGGGTTTCAATCCGCAACTGCGGCTCAACGACTCTCTGCTGGCCCAATCTTACATCGAAGCCTACGACATCAGCTATCCTGAAGCACTGAGACGTATTGCAGGTGAAGTGAGCGAGCTGAAGCAGCACCTCAACGAGAACGGCTCCTACGAGCTGAACGACCTGGGCACCATCTACCTGAACGACGACGGCAACTACGAGTTCACTCCTTGCGAAGCAGGCATTCTCACGCCTTCACTCTACGCGCTCAGTTCTTTCGAGATGCAACCGCTGGCCCGACAGACGGCGACGATAGTGCCTCTCACCGAGCAACCACAGCAAGAAGAGCAGACGGAAGTCAAAGAAGCTGAAGACGAAAGACCTTCGGCTGCCACCATTTCCATCAAGGTGAGCACCCTGCGGAACATCGCAGCAGCCTGCATTGCCGTGCTGGTTCTGTGGCTTTTCCCCTCTCAGTTCAGCAACGACGCCCACCAGTCGGCCCAGCAGCTGCAAGCCAGTTCCGAAATCATGCAGCACATGATGCCCAAGAATGTCACAACAGGCAAGCCAAAGGCCGTGGTGCCGCAGCCGGCAAAGACTGTTCAAAGCGCCCCCATCGCCAAGGAAAAAGAAGAAGCGCCTGTGGTTGAAGACTACTTCACCATCGTGCTGGCATCGCAGGTGAGCAAGAAGAACGCAGACTACTATGTCGAGCAGCTCCACAAAGACGGTTTCTCCCTGGCAGAAGTACTGCTTGCAGGCAAGAACACCCGTGTCATCTACGGCCACTTCGCCAGCGAAAGCGAGGCCTACAACGCCCTTCGCCCCCTGCGAAGCAAGTCTTCCGAATTTGCTGAAGGCTGGGTCATGAAAGTGAAACCATGAAGTTTTCCGCCACATCATTAACACATCATTCCATGCATTTTCTACTATGAAACGCGTACGATGCCCCAAATGCGACCAGTTCACCATCTTCGACGACTCCAACTATGAAGCGGGACAATCGCTCGTCTTTCAATGCGCCAACTGCGGTAAGCAGTTTGGCATTCGCATCGGCGTGTCGAAATTGCGCAAGTCGCAACGCGAAGAAAACAATCCCGACGAACAAGCCAACGAGCTGGGATGCGGCTCCATCGTAGTCATCGAAAACGTGTTCCACTTCAAGCAAGTCATCCCCCTACGCATGGGCGACAACATCATAGGCCGTTACCAGAAGGACAGCCGCGTCAACTGCCCGATTGAAACCGTCGATCCCAGCATCGACATCACCCACTGCGTCATCAACGTCAGCCGCGACAAGAAAGGACTACTGAAGTACACCCTGCGCGACGGACCCAGCAACACCGGCACCTTCGTCGACAATCAGATACTTGGCGACCGCGAACGACGCGTCATCAGCGACGGCACCCTTTTCACCATAGGAGCCACGAGCGTCATCTTGCGAGCTGAGGAAAGCAACGAAACTGCCACCACCTGAACACCCCCACTACACCTTATTCTATATATAAGCTGTGAGCCAGACAGCCCATAGCCACATTACCAACTATTTACCACGCGCTGGTAATCCGATTACCAAGGCCTGGTAAACCATGTACCACGCGCTGGTACACCATGTACCAGGCCGTGGTAAACACATTACCACGCCGAGGTAAACACATTACCTGGCCGTGGTACACACTGTGGAACACCGTAGTACACACAACGGAACACCGAGGCAGACACAAAGGAACGGCTGTTTACGTAGGAAAGAAAATAGCATAATAACACAAAGAAAGCCGTACAACAACGTAAAAAGAGGCCGCTTGGACGAACAACTTTGCCTAAAAAATGTGAATAATTCATAAATCCGCCGATTCCGTCACCTTATTATATAAATAAGAAAAATATTTTATGTAATTTTGCACCCGATTTTTAAAATTCACATAAAGTCTAACTTTATTAGTTTAAAACTTTTTAATTAACATTTATGTCAAATCTAAAAAACATTGAACCGCTGCAGGACTTCAATTGGGAAGAATTTGAAAACGGTTCGACCGCAGGCGTAAGCCGCGATGAGCTTCAAAAAGCTTACGACGAAACACTCAACAAGGTAGCCGATCACCAGGTCGTCGATGGTAAGGTGACTTCCGTAGACAAGAAGGAAGTTATCGTGAACATTGGCTACAAGAGCGACGGTATCATCCCCGCTTCAGAATTCCGCTACAATCCCGACCTGAAGGTTGGTGACATCGTAGAGGTGTACGTAGAAAATGCAGAGGACAAGAAGGGCCAGCTTGTTCTTTCGCACAAGAAGGCCCGCATGTCGAAGAGCTGGGAGCGTGTGAACGCTGCTCTCGACAATGAAGAGGTCGTCACTGGCTACATCAAGTGCCGCACGAAGGGCGGTATGATTGTGGACGTATTTGGCATCGAGGCATTCCTGCCCGGCAGCCAGATTGACGTTCACCCCATCCGCGACTACGACGTATTCGTAGGCAAGACGATGGAGTTCAAGATTGTGAAGATCAACCAGGAGTTCCGCAACGTTGTTGTCAGCCACAAGGCTCTCATCGAGGCCGAGCTCGAAGCTCAGAAGCGCGAGATTATCTCGAAGCTCGAGAAGGGCCAGATCCTCGAGGGTACCGTCAAGAACATCACTTCTTACGGTGTATTCGTTGACCTGGGCGGTGTTGACGGACTCATCCACATCACCGATCTGTCTTGGGGCCGCGTAAGCGATCCGCACGAGGTTGTTGCCCTCGACCAGAAGATCAATGTCGTCATCCTCGACTTCGACGACGAGAAGAAGCGCATTGCTCTCGGTCTGAAGCAGCTCACTCCGCATCCTTGGGATGCTCTCGACAGCGAACTGAAGGTGGGCGACCACGTGAAGGGTAAGGTTGTCGTGATTGCCGACTACGGTGCATTCGTTGAGATTGCTCCGGGTGTTGAGGGTCTGATTCACGTCAGCGAGATGTCTTGGAGCCAGCACCTGCGCAGCGCTCAGGAGTTCCTGCACGTGGGCGACGAGGTGGAGGCTGTCATCCTGACGCTCGACCGCGAGGAGCGCAAGATGTCGCTCGGCATCAAGCAGCTGAAGGAAGATCCGTGGGAGGCTATCGAGACCAAGTATCCTGTTGGTTCGAAGCACACTGCCAAGGTTCGCAACTTCACCAACTTCGGTATCTTCGTTGAGCTCGAAGAGGGTGTTGACGGTCTTATCCACATCAGCGACCTCTCTTGGACGAAGAAGGTGAAGCATCCCTCTGAGTTCACTCAGCAGGGTGCCGACATCGACGTTGTCGTGCTCGAAATCGACAAGGAGAACCGTCGTCTGAGCCTTGGCCACAAGCAGCTTGAGGACAATCCTTGGGATACCTACGAGACTCTCTACACTCCTGGCAGCGTCCACACTGGTAAGATTACCGAGATGATGGACAAGGGTGCCGTGATCACGCTCAACGAGGGCGGTGAGGGCTTTGCCACTCCGAAGCACCTCGTGAAGGCCGATGGCACACAGGCTCAGACGGGTGAGGAGCTCGAGTTCAAGGTGATTGAGTTCGTGAAGGAGACCAAGCGCATCATCCTCTCTCACAGCCGTACTTTCGAAGAGGGTAAGGACGACGTGAAGAAGGCCGCTCCCCGCAAGGCTGCTCCTAAGAAGGAAGCCGCTCCCACCATCCAGAACGTTGCTGCCAGCACCACGCTTGGCGACCTCGACGCACTGGCTGAACTGAAGGCTAAGCTCGAAAAGGGCGAGTAATCCGCAGACGATTACCATACACATTATAAGGAAAGGCTTGCACTTCTTAGTGCAGGCCTTTCTTATTTATTAATTATTGTTAACCAAAAGCCAAAAACTGAGCCATCATTCGTCTTTTTATCCAAAATATAGTACCTTTGCATTCGATTTTGAAAGAAACAAGTGTTACAGTTCTTGTAGCGCTTTCATTATTTCCAATCATCATTATTGAAAATCATAAAATCAGAGTTTATTATACCCATGTACTACAAAGACGACTTATTAGCGAAAGATTTTGCTGAACTCGTTGATATCGCCAATGAATTGGGCGCCGATGCGAGCATCAGCGACAAGGAAAGCTTGGTCTACGATATTCTGGAGAAACAGGCTTCGGCAGAAGCAGTGAAGAATCCTCTCGGCCAGAAGAGAAAGCGTACGCGTATTCTGAAAAAGGACACCGACCACGTATATACTGTCAATGGAAAAGACGGTGAGAATCTTGACATGAAAAAGAATAAGGTGGCAGCCAACGAACCTGCTCCCCTATTTAAAGATGTCACTGAGGATGCCGAAAAACCACAACAGGCAGAGGAAGTGTCCATGCCAATAGAGGAGATGACAGCTGAGCCTGCAGAAGAAAAGGAAGCAGACGTTGTAGCAGAGGCAACAGACGTAGTGGCAGAAGGTGCTGCTGAGCCCGAGGCTGGAGAACCTTCTACTGAGCCCACTCAGGCATCACAACAAGAAGGGGAAGAAGTTGTTTCCAACGAAGAATTGCTCGCCCAATTGGAAGAGGAACTGAAAACCCTTTCGAATCATCGTGGCCGCAAATCGAAGCGCGAACAGGAACTGATTGCCACTATTGAGGCCCTCAAGGCTCAAATGGCTGAGCAGGAAGAAGAAGGTGAAGACGACATTGTGCCGGAAGCCATGTTTGCACAAGGCAATGCTGACGACGACGATGCCGCCGATGACAGCAGCGACCTTTTGGCCCGTTTGAAGGCAAAAGTGAATGCCCACAACGAGCAGAACAATGCTCCGTACAGCGAACAAGAGCAAGTTGACGGCGTTTGGGAAGGCGATCCGGGCGACGGAACAGACTTCATCACGGTCTTCGACCTGCCCATTGAGGATCATGGGGCCGTACCCACATACGATATGTTCGACAATCCTATCACGCCTGCATATATGGGCCAGCCTTCTGGCATGGATATGATGAATATGCAAGCCGACGGCCAGATGAACTCTCAGGAAATGGAAAACGGCGATGGTCCTTACGACTTCGAAGACCTCATCAAGGCAAATGGCGTCCTTGAGATCATGCCTGATGGCTACGGATTCCTTCGCTCCAGCGACTATAACTACCTTTCGTCACCCGACGATGTATACGTTTCAACCAACCAGATCAAGCGATATGGGTTGAAGACTGGTGATGTCGTTGAGAGTACGGTTCGTCCTCCGCGCGAAGGCGAAAAGTACTTCCCGCTCACTGGCATCAGCAAAATCAACGGTCGTGAGCCTTCGGCCATTCGCGACCGCATGCCTTTCGAACACCTCACGCCGCTGTTCCCGGAAGAAAAGTATACGCTTTGCGGTGACAAAGCCACCACAAACCTCTCTACCCGCATCGTAGACCTGTTCGCCCCTATTGGTAAAGGCCAGCGCGCACTCATCGTGGCTCAGCCAAAGACTGGTAAGACAATCCTGATGAAGGACATTGCCAACGCCATTGCTGCCAACCATCCTGAAGCCTACCTCATGATGTTGCTCATCGACGAGCGCCCTGAAGAGGTGACCGACATGGCTAGAACGGTCAATGCCGAGGTCATTGCCTCAACATTCGACGAGCCAGCCGAGCGTCATGTGAAGATTGCCGCCATCGTGTTGGAGAAAGCAAAGCGTATGGTGGAATGCGGCCATGATGTTGTGATTTTCCTTGACAGTATCACTCGCCTTGCCCGCGCCTACAACACCGTTGCTCCTGCCAGCGGCAAGGTGCTTACTGGTGGTGTTGATGCCAACGCCCTGCAGAAACCGAAACGTTTCTTTGGCGCAGCCCGCAACATTGAGGGAGGCGGCTCGCTCACCATTGTTGCTACCGCACTGATTGATACCGGCTCAAAGATGGATGAAGTGATCTTCGAAGAGTTCAAGGGAACTGGTAACATGGAGCTTGTGCTCGACCGTTCATTGTCTAACAAGCGCATCTTCCCGTCTGTGAACCTAGTTCAGAGTAGCACGCGTCGCGATGACCTGCTGCAAGACAAGACCACGCTCGACCGCATGTGGATCCTGCGCAAGTATATTGCCGACATGAATCCCATTGAGGCTATGAATACAATTCATGAGCGTATGTCGTCAACCCTTGACAACGAAGAATTCCTGCTTTCAATGAATTCCTAATCATTGCGAGTCAGAGATATAAAAGAAAAGCACCTGAATCGGCAGCGATTCAGGTGCTTTATTATTTGCGAACGATGTGTAACCTATTCAAATACTTCGTCGATACCAAACTCATCGACGTCTGATTCCATCTCGCTGGAACATGGGTTATAATCCTCCGGCACATCAAACTTCACATCTGGCGAATAGCCTAATGTCTTGTCAGCATATATTTTCTTCATGTAATATGCCCAGATAGGCAATGCCATCGTAGCACCCTGACCCATTGACATCGAGTCGAAGTGGATGTCTCGGTCTTCACCGCCAACCCAGCAACCACTGACCAACTGCGGGGTAAGGCCCATGAACCATGCATCGGAGTTGCGGTTGGTGGTACCAGTCTTTCCGCCAATTTCACCCTCAATGTTGTAGCGATGACGAATACGTCCTGCCGTACCCTCGTTGACAACTGCTTGCAACAGGACGAGCATCTTGTTGGCACTCTCGGCACTGATGACTTCGTTCATTCGCGATTGGAACTGAACAATCAGGTTGCCCTCATTGTCCTCAATGCGCGAGACAAACATTGGAGCCGTGCGGATGCCATGGTTGGCAAATGTAGTGTAGGCGCTGACCATCTCGCCGACAGAAACTTCGCAAGGGCCGAGACACAATGCCATGGAGGCATGAATGTCAGGGTTATTGATGCCATACTCATGCAACAAGTTGACAAACTGCTGCGGGTTCAGCTTACTCATCAGATAAGCAGAAATCCAGTTGTTAGACTGGGCCAGTCCCCACTTCAACGACACCATCTGTCCGTAACGGCTTCGAGAAGCGTTTCTCGGAGTCCAAGGCTTTCCTGCCACCATATAAGTGCGTTGCACGTTGGGGGCATAGTCGCAAGGCGAGAAACCATTTTCCATGGCCAATGAATAGAGATAAGGCTTAATGGTTGACCCCACCTGACGACGTCCCGTCATCACCATGTCATACATGAAGTGAGTGAAATCGACACCACCCACATAGGCTTTCACATGACCTGTCTTGGGATCCATGCTCATAAAGCCAGAACGCAGGAACGACTTGTAATAGCGAATGGAATCCATGGGTGACATCAGCGTATCAATATCACCATGATAGCTGAAGATAGTCATGTCAATCTTTTTATTGAAAGCAGCGCGAATTTCCTCGTCAGAGAATCCTGCAGCTTTCATCGTGCGATAACGCTCGCTTTGAAGCATGGAACGATTCAGGATCTGACGTACCTGAGTAGGTGTCAGTTCACTGGTGAACGGAGCATTCGGCTTCGAGCGCATAGCCTTGTCAAATGCCGGTTGCAGGAATTTTACCACATGCTGATAGACAGCCTCTTCTGCATATTGCTGCATTCGTGTATCTATCGTCGTGTAAACCTTCAGTCCGTCTGTATACAGATTGTAGGGTTTGCCATCCTTACGATGGTTTTTGTTGCACCAGCCGTAAAGCGGATCTGTCTGCCAAGCAATGGAATCAAGAAAATATTGATTCTTGTTCCACGAGGGATAGTCGCTTAATGCAGGCCGCTTTGCCATCATATATTGACGAAGGAACTCGCGGAAATAAGGTGCTGTTCCATCTTTGTGATCCGTACGATGGAAGTCCAAGACAAGAGGTTTCTCACTTGACTCTGCACATTCAGCTTTCGACAAGTAGCCTGCCTTCTGCATCTGTGAAAGCACCACATTGCGGCGATCACGGCACCTGTCAGGATAACGAACAGGGTTGAAAAGCGAGGGGTTCTTACAAAGGCCTATCAACGTAGCCGATTCCTCAAGCGTCAGATCGCGCGGCTCCTTATTAAAATATGTATTAGCGGCAGTCTTGATACCAACGGCATTATGTAGGAAGTCAAAATAATTCAGATAGAGCGAAATGATTTCCTCCTTTGTATAATTACGTTCCAACTTCACAGCAATAACCCATTCAATGGGTTTCTGGAGCAATCGTTCCAACTTGGAATGAGCCGTCTCGGAATATAGCTGCTTAGCCAACTGCTGTGTGATAGTTGAACCACCGCCGGCGCTTGCCTGTCCAAGAATGCCACGTTTCACGATGGCACGTCCAAGTGCAATGAAATCAATACCCGAATGCTCGTAGAAACGCTCATCCTCCGTGGCAACCAAGGCATGCACCAGATGAGGTGAAAGATTGTTGTATGACACGAGGATTCGGTTCTCACGATTGTAGTTCCAAGTACCAATGACTTGCCCATCGGCAGAGAACACTTGCGTGGCCGAGCGACTGATCGGGTTCTGCAATTCCTCAATATCGGGCATGTAGCCAATCAGTCCAAACCAGATGGCTGCAAAAGAGGCAACCACCAGTGCGATGATACCCAGTAAAGCTTTCCATAGAAAGCGGATAAATGCTCTTCTCATTGCAATGAAAAACTAAATTTCTGCAAAAATACGAATTTTCTTTTTAATAATCAGCATATTTCAAAAAAATATGCGTAACTTAGCGGTCGAAAATGAACTTTCAACCCAAAAAGAAATGGAAAAACATAATTTTGTGACGATTGCCGACCTCTCGAGGGAGAAGATTAAGTATCTCATCGAAATGGCCAGCGAGTTTGAGAAACATCCCAACAGGGAACTCCTGAAGGGAAAGGTTGTTGCCACACTTTTTTATGAACCGTCCACACGTACCCGCTTGAGTTTTGAAACTGCCGCCAACCGACTGGGGGCACGCGTTATTGGTTTTTCCGACGCCAAGGCATCAAGCGTAGCCAAGGGCGAGACGCTGAAGGACACGATTCTGATGGTGAGCAACTATGCCGATGTCATTGCTATGCGTCATAAACTGGAAGGAGCGGCCCAATATGCAAGCGAAGTGGCCCCGATACCCATCATCAACGCTGGAGACGGCTCTCACCAACATCCTTCGCAAACCATGCTCGACCTCTACTCCATCTATAAGACTCAGGGAACGCTGGAGAATCTGAACATCTATCTGGTCGGCGACTTAAAATACGGCAGAACCGTCCATTCATTACTGATGGCCATGCGCCATTTCAATCCTACTTTCCATTTCGTTGCACCGAAAGAGCTGGCCATGCCCAATGAATACAAGGTGTACTGCCGCGAGCAGAACATCAAGTATCAGGAGCATACTGCCTTCAATGAGAAAGTGATTGCCGACGCCGACATTATTTATATGACACGCGTACAAAAAGAGCGTTTCTCCGACCTGATGGAATATGAGCGCGTGAAGAATGTCTACATTCTGAAAAACGACATGTTGGGAAACGTGAAGAACAACATGCGCATCCTTCATCCCCTACCCCGAGTCAATGAAATCGCATACGATGTAGACGACAACCCACATGCCTACTACATCCAGCAGGCCCAAAATGGTCTCTATGCTCGTGAAGCCATCTTCTGTTACTGCCTCGGCATTTCTTTGGAAGACATCAAGGCCGACAAAACCATCATCGGCTGATGCATATTTGATGTACTTATTTTTGAATCACAAAGTATCACTTACAAAATATGGATAAGAAAAAAGAACGTCTCGTTGCCGCCATTGAGAACGGAACCGTGATTGACCATATCCCCGCCCAAAAGACCTTTCAGGTGGCACAGTTGTTAGGTTTGCTCGAATCGGCCAATCTTACGACCATAGGCAACAACTATGCCTCAGAGAAAGTGGGGAAAAAGGGCATCATCAAGGTGTCAGACAAGTTCTTCACCGACGAAGAAATATCCAGGCTTTCCGTCGTTGCACCCAAGGTGGTGCTCAACATCATTCGCGACTACGAGGTTGTAGAGAAGAAAACTGTCGACACGCCAGACGAATTGTTTGGCATCGTCAGGTGTAATAATCCTGTCTGCATCACCAATAACGAGCCGATGAAGACGATTTTCCATGTTGTCGACAAAGACCGCGGCATCTGCAAATGCCATTATTGTGACATGGAGCAAGAGATGAGCCGTGTCAAGCTTTGCTAAGTAGTAAATCATTTATCTATTTAAATCTTAAATAACAGACCCTATGGAAAGAGACAATGTAATTTTTGAGCTGATTGAGAAAGAACATCAGCGTCAGTTGAAGGGAATGGAGCTTATCGCCTCCGAGAATTTCGTTAGCGACGAAGTCATGGAAGCAATGGGGTCCTATCTTACAAACAAATACGCCGAAGGCTATCCTGGCAAGCGTTACTATGGTGGTTGCCAGGTTGTTGACGAGGTCGAAACTATTGCTATTGAGCGTGTATGCAAGTTGTTTGATGCAGAATATGCCAACGTACAGCCTCACTCTGGTGCACAGGCCAACGCTGCCGTGCTGCTGGCAGTACTGAAACCCGGCGACACATTCATGGGCATGAACCTCGACCACGGCGGTCACCTGTCGCACGGTTCTCGCGTCAACACAAGCGGTATTCTATACAATCCTGTCGGCTACAACCTGAATCGTGAGACAGGAAGAGTTGACTACGACGAGATGGAACAGCTGGCATTGGAGCACAAGCCTAAACTGATTATTGGCGGCGGCTCTGCTTACAGCCGCGAATGGGACTATAAGCGCATGCGCGAGATTGCCGACAAGGTAGGTGCCCTGCTGATGGTCGATATGGCTCACCCCGCAGGACTTATCGCAGCCGGCTTGCTCGATAACCCTGTGAAGTACGCTCACATTGTCACTTCCACTACTCATAAGACCCTGCGTGGTCCTCGTGGCGGTATCATCCTGATGGGTAAAGACTTTGAGAATCCGTGGGGGCTGAAGACTCCGAAGGGTGTGGTGAAGATGATGTCGCAGATTCTGAACTCAGCAGTGTTCCCCGGCCAGCAAGGTGGTCCGCTGGAGCATGTCATCGCCGCTAAAGCCGTTGCATTTGGCGAGGCTTTGAAACCAGAGTTTAAGCAGTGGGCACTGCAGGTGAAGAAGAACGCAGCCGTTTTGGCAGAAGAGCTCATCAAGCGTGGTTTCCACATTGTCAGTGGCGGTACCGACAACCATTCCATGCTCGTCGACCTTCGCACCAAGTATCCCGACCTGACGGGCAAGGTTGCTGAGAATGCCCTCGTGGCTGCCGACATCACCGTGAACAAGAACATGGTGCCGTTCGACACGCGCTCGGCCTTCCAGACTTCCGGCTTGCGTCTGGGCACACCGGCCATCACGACGCGCGGTGCCAAGGAAGATTTGATGGTGCTCATTGCCGAACTCATCGAAGAAGTGCTTAATGCACCTGAGGACGAGAAGGTGATTGCCAGCGTACGCCAGCGCGTAAACGAAACCATGAAGAACTATCCTCTCTTCGCCTATTAATCGGAATGATTCAATATGCCATCATAGCGGTCGTTGTCGCCCTTTCCATTGCCTACGCTTCCTATAGGTTGCATCAGGTTATAAAGGGCGCCAACGACCCTTGCTATGGTTGCAAAGGCTGTGCGCTGCGTGAGCAAATGCGGCATCAACACTTAAAAAAAGGAAGAAAATGCGAGTGTTTTGAGAAAAAGTAACCAAATTATTTGGCCATTCCGATAAAAAGTTCTATCTTTGCATCCGCAAAAAGGAAACCTGTGGCTTCCTCATCTGAAATTGGTGCGTTAACAAAGCGGTTATGTGTTGGTCTGCAAAACCAAATAGAGCGGTTCGACTCCGCTACGCACCTCCAAAATACTCAATCGGGAAGTTCTTTCATAAGAACCTCCTTTTTTTTATAATATAAACAAACTACAACAATGACTGACCTGACCCCTACCCCACACATTGGCGCCAAAATAGGTGACATCGCCGAAACCGTCATTATGGCTGGCGACCCCTTGCGCATCAAGTTTATGGCTGAACGATACCTGTCCGACTGCAGCCAGTTCAACAACGTTCGCGGAATGTACGGCTACACCGGCACCTACAAAGGCAAGCGCGTAAGCATGATGGGCCATGGTATGGGCATTCCTTCCATAGCCATTTATACCTATGAACTCTTCCATTTCTACGGGGTAAAAACCATCATCCGCGTAGGCTCTGCCGGCTCCTATCACGCCGATCTGAAGTTGGGCGACCTTGTCATCGCCATGGGAGCTTGCACCGATTCAAACTACGCCTCCAACTACGGCTTGCCCGGGACGTTTGCCCCGATAGCTGATTTTGGTCTTCTTCGTCAAGCAGTTGAGGAATGCGAGCATAACGGCTATCGCTACCGTGTTGGCAACGTGCTGTCTTCCGACGTGTTCTATTCAGAGGAATCTCACTTGGACAAATGGGTCAAGATGGGCGTGCTGGCCGTTGAGATGGAAGCCGCAGCACTCTACATGAATGCTGCCCGCTCGGGCAACAGGGCTCTGGCTATTTGCACGATTTCCGACAACCTGATTACAGGTGAAGAAACCACTTCGAAAGAACGTGAAACAACCTTCTGCCGCATGGTGGAAGTAGCGCTTGCGCTTGCTTAAAACCCCAAGAACGCCCTTCAACAAAAAGATACTTCAGATTACTTTGATCTCCGCTTTTTAGTTTTCTTCAGCACTTTCCGATAATACTCAGAGAGTGCTGAACGCGGCGTGCCAAGTGCCACCATCCTGTCGAGGTCGTCCAAAGCATCGGAATATCGCTTCATCGCGATTCTCAGATTGGCCCGCGCCAACAGCCAGTCCTGGTTTTCCGGTTCTTTCGATAGAGCCACCGTGTAGTCATATTCGGCAGGTTCATATTGTTGAAGCTCTACTTCTATTTCTGCTCGGGCCGCATAGGCAATGGCACTATCAGGATGCTGGCTGATTATGATGCTCAGCAAATCGTAGGCCTCTGTATAGCGTTTGCTTTTCTGATTCAGCAGGGCCAATCCCAGTTCAGCTTCAAAATGGCCTGGCACGATGCGCAGCACGTGCTCGTAATCGAGCCGTGCAAACTGGTAGCGGCGCAAACGCTCGTTGGCATACGCCCTGAAATAAAGGGCTGTCAGATTCTCCGGACTCAATCTCAACACAATGTCATATTCATCCTTGGCAATCTGCCACTGCTGCAATTCCATGTTGATGGCAGCCTTCCGCAATCGGAGTTCCACGGAATCAGGATGATACTCAAGATCATTGATGGCACGCCTGAGCGAGTCCTGCAATGCTTGGCCATACACAGGCACAGCCAAGTTCAGGAACAGAACGAAGCTCACAAGGATTGATTTCAGGAAGATACTGCCGTTCGTCTTCATAGGCTATCCTAAAAAGTCAACGGGTGCTTGCGGATCAAACGGCATGTCGCCATTGTTCATTCGGCTTCCCTTGATTTCGCCTTCTCGGTCATCGGGCATAGGCTGCATCATTTCTTCGTCGGGATTCTCAAATCGAGTGAAGTCGCCCTTAAAGCGCAGAGTGACGTCGCCCGTGCCTCCCTTACGATGCTTTGCTATGATGATCTGAGCCATACCACGCAGGTCGCGGCCGTGGTCGTCCTCGAAGATGCGATAGTACTCAGGACGATGTACGAACAACACCATATCGGCATCCTGCTCAATGGCACCAGACTCACGTAAGTCACTGAGTTGCGGACGCTTAGCCTCATTTCCCTCTCGGTTTTCTACGCCACGGTTGAGCTGTGACAGAGCAAGTATTGGAATATCGAGTTCCTTGGCCAGCCCCTTCAGCGAACGTGAGATATTCGACACTTCTTCCTGTCGGCTTCCAAAGCGCATACCATTGGCGTTCATCAGCTGCAGGTAGTCAATCATGATAATCTTCACGCCTTTCTCGCGAACCAGGCGGCGGGCCTTCGTACGCAGTTCAAAGATTGAGACACCTGGAGTGTCGTCAATATAAATAGGAGCACCTTCCAGTCGGCCCAGATTGCGGTCGAAGCGTTCCCATTCGTCATCCGACAACTGACCATTCAGCAGTTTCTTACCACTCACCTCGCAGACGTTAGCCATCAGACGATACACCAGCTGTACGGAACTCATTTCCAACGAGAAGAAAGCAATAGGCACCTGATGGTCGACGGCAATATTCTTTGCCAGCGAAAGGGCAAAGGCCGTCTTACCCATTGCGGGGCGTCCGGCAATAATCACCAAGTCGCTCGCCTGCCATCCTGCCGTCATGTCGTCGAGTTTCGGATAGCCCGTAGGCACACCCGTCAGGCCCGTCGTATTGCGGGCAGCCTTCTGCAACACCTCAACGGCCTTCTTGATGACGGGGTCGATGTGGGTGTAGTCAGACTTCATGTTCTTCTGCGAAATCTCGAACAGGCTTCCCTCAGCCTCCTGCATGAGCAGATCGGGGTCGACGGTCTCGTCGAAAGCCTTTTCCTGAATGCGGCTGGTATAGGAAATGAGCTGGCGCATCAGCGACTTCTGCGCCAGGATGTGGGCATGATATTCTATGTGGGCCGACGAAGCCACGTGCTGCGTCAGCTCCATGATATAGGCTACACCGCCTACGTCTTCCAGCACTCCGTCGCGCTTCAGTTCCTCGGTGACTGTCATGAAGTCCACGGGCTTGTCGTCCATGTTCAGCGATCGAATGGCCGAGAAAATCTTCTGATGGCGCGGTTCGTAGAATGTTTCCGGATTGATAATCTCGGCTACGATTGAGAAAGCATCCTTATCTATCATCAACGCACCGAGCACGACGCGCTCGATGTCGGTGGCCTGCGGCTGCAGATGGCCGTAGGCATTGTCGATAGGGGCCGACGAGCGCCGGCCCTTTCCTGTATTCTGAGTTGTTTGAGGCATAGTGCTGCAAAATTACTACTTTTTTCTGAACTGCAAAAACAATCAAATCTTTTTTATGCATCCTTCATTCTTTTCAACAATTGGAATCATTTTGGCACGCAATTTGCAATGGAGCATAACAAAGAATCATAACTGAAACTTGAAACAACAAAACAATACAACTATGCAAAAAGGCAACATCGGGGTTACAACCGAGAACATATTCCCCGTCATCAAAAAGTTTCTCTACAGCGATCACGAGATATTCTTGCGCGAAATGATATCGAATGCCGTCGATGCCACGCAGAAACTGAAGACACTGGCCGACCGCGGTGAGTTCAAAGGCGAGCTGGGCGACCTGACCGTACGCGTTGCGCTCGACGATAAGGCCAAAACGCTCACCATCAGCGACCGAGGCATCGGCATGACCGAAGAGGAGATTGACAAGTACATCAACCAGATAGCTTTCTCGGGTGTCACCGACTTCCTCGACAAATATAAGGACTCGGCTAACGCCATCATCGGCCACTTCGGACTGGGCTTCTACTCGGCCTTCATGGTCTCGGAGAAGGTGGAAATACTCACCCACTCGTATAAAGAAGGCGCCAAGGCCGTGCGCTGGACGTGCGACGGCAGCCCCGAGTTCACCATCGAAGATGCCGAGCGCGAGGACCGCGGCACCGACATCATCCTCCATATTGCCGACGACTGCAAGGAATTCCTCGAGAAACAGAAGATTCAAGAGCTGCTCAACAAGTACTGCAAGTTCATGGCTGTGCCCGTGAGCTTCGGAAAGAAGCAGGAGTGGAAGGACGGCAAGATGCAGGATACCGACGAGGACAATATTATAAATAATGTGGAGCCGCTTTGGACAAAGACACCTTCTACGCTCAAGGACGAGGACTACAAGGAGTTCTACCGCACGCTCTACCCCATGCAGGACGAGCCTCTGTTCTGGATTCACCTGAACGTTGACTACCCCTTCAACCTCACGGGTATTCTGTATTTCCCGCGCATACAGTCTAACATCGACTTACAGAAGAACAAGATTCAGCTCTACTGCAACCAGGTGTTCGTCACCGACCAGGTGGAAGGCATCGTGCCTGAGTTCCTCACGCTGCTCCACGGCGTCATCGACTCGCCCGACATTCCTCTGAACGTCAGCCGTTCTTACCTGCAGAGCGACGCCAACGTGAAGAAGATTTCGACCTACATCACCAAGAAGGTGGCCGACCGCCTGAAGAGCATCTTCAACGAAAACCGCAAGGAGTACGAAGAGAAGTGGGACAACCTGAAGATATTCATCAACTACGGCATGCTCACTCAGGAAGACTTCTACGACCGCGCCAAGGACTTCGCCCTGCTGAAGGACGTCGACGGAAAGTACTTCACGCTCGACGAGTACAAGACGCTCATCAAGGGCGAGCAGACCGACAAGGAAGGCATGCTCGTCTACCTCTACGCCAACAACAAGGAGGAGCAGTACTCCTACATCGAGACCGCCAAGCAGCGCGGCTACAGCGTGTTGCTCTTCGACGGACAACTCGACACGGCCGTGGCTCAGATGCTGGAACAAAAGCTCGAGAAGACGAAGTTCACACGCGTTGACGGCGACATCATCGACCGCCTCATCATGAAGGAAGACCGCAAAAAGACGGGACTGAGCGTAGAGCAGACTGACAGTTTGTCACAAGTATTCCGTTCGCAGATGCCGAAGATGGACAAGACGGAGTTCTCCGTCGAGGTGCAGTCGCTGGGCGAGCAGGCTCAGCCCGTGCTCATCACGCAGAGCGAATACATGCGCCGCATGAAGGACATGAGCCGCTTCCAGAGTGGAATGGGCTTCTACGCCCAGATGCCCGACATGTACAGCATCGTGTTGAACGCCGACCACGAACTGGTGAAGCGCGTTCTCGCCGACACCGAGGCCAACACCGCCGAGGCGCTGAAGCCCATCCTCAGCGAACTGAAAGGTCAGGAGGCTCGCCTTGCCGCCATCCGTCAGACGCAGGACAAGAAGAAGTACGACGAACTGACGCAGGAGGACAAGGACCAGAAAGCCGAAGCCGAAAAGGCCGTCAACGAGCAGAAGGAGAAGAAGAACGCCCTGCTGGCCGACTATGCCAAGCAGAACAGCGTTGTCCATCAGCTCATCGACCTCGCCCTGCTGCAGAACGGCATGCTGAAGGGTGCTGCCCTCGATGCCTTCTTGAAGCGCTCCGTCGACCTAATCAAATAAAGAAACACCGCCTACAAAGCTGCTTCCCGACGTCGGGAGGATGCAGGCATACGACGAACGTTCCGCTGTCGAAAAGACAGCAGGACGTTCGTTTTTTTATACTCCTTCCGCCTCTTGCCTGAACCAAAGCATGATTACCAGATTTGTACCAGCACGTGGTAAACGATGTACCAGCACGTGGTAAACGATGTACCAGGCCGTAGTAAACGATGTACCAGGCCGTGGTAAACGATGTACCAGGCCGTGGTACTGATTCTGGAAGGCCGTGGCAGTAGGTGCAGAAGAGCCGTGAAGATGATGCCCGAGGGAGGCGGAGGCTGACAGGAACAAACGTTTGCAACCGATGGAATCTATTGAAAAAAAAGATTAACAAGGGGCGGCCGTGTCATTAAGAGCCGTTAATAAGCGGTTTTCTATTGTTAAATAGGGATAAAGAAACGCGACAATTTGTCAGATTAACATTTTTTGCGCTTAAATTTGCAGGCGAAAAAATAAACATTTGCAGGCCTTTTGCGTCTGACAAAGAGGAGTCCGGGAAACCATAGCCCCCTCTTCCAGCACGAAGGCAACAAGAAGAATAAACAAGAAAGTTAAACCAATAAAAACAAGTTGAGACAATGAAAAAGGTTCAAAAGTATTTGTTTGGAGCCATGTGCATTGCAGCACTTGGCATTTCAGCAGGAACATTCATGAAGGTAAATGCGGCAAGCGAAGCCGTTACGATTTCGGGACAACCCGTCGACTTGACCTATGCAGCCGAGAAGGCACTGCCGGCAGTCGTACACATCAAGTATGTACAGAACTCGAAGACGCAGACCGTGCGCATGCAAAGCGACCCGTTTGAGGACTTCTTCAGCGATCCGTTCGGATTCTTCGGCGGCCCGCAGGGAGGCACGCGCGAGCGCCAGGTGCAGACTCCTAAGAAGACTGCTACGGGCTCGGGTGTGATTATCTCGCCCGACGGCTACATCGTCACCAACAACCACATGGTGGAAGGTGCCGACGAACTCACCGTGACACTGAACGACAACCGCGAGTTCTCGGCCCGCATCGTGGGCACCGACAAGACCACCGACCTGGCTCTGATCAAGGTAGACGGCAAGAACCTGCCTACCATCTCCATTGCCAACAGCGACGACCTGAAGGTGGGCGAATGGGTGCTGGCCGTAGGCAACCCGCTCGGACTGAACAACACGGTGACAGCCGGCATCGTTTCGGCTAAGGCTCGCTCCATCGGTGCCAACGGCGTTGAGTCGTTCATTCAGACCGACGCAGCCATCAACCAGGGTAACTCTGGTGGCGCACTGGTGAATGCACGTGGTGAACTCGTGGGCATCAACGACATGCTCGTATCGCCCACTGGCTCGAACATCGGCTACGGTTTTGCCATTCCCACAACCCTGATGAACAAGGTGGTGGCCGACATCAAGCAGTATGGCACCGTGCAGCGTGCGCTGCTGGGCATCAAGGGTGGCGACGTGATCAACTACATCAACGAGCAGAAGGACAAAGAAAAGGAAGTTGACCTCGGTACCAACGAGGGCGTCTACGTCTCTGAGGTGGAAGCCGACGGAGCAGGTGCTGATGCCGGTCTGGAGACGGGCGACGTGATTACCCACCTGGACGGCAAGAAGGTGACCAAGATGTCTGAACTTCAGGAGATTATGTTTAACAAGCGTCCGGGCGACAAGATCAGCCTGACCTTCCTGCACAATAAGAAGAGCCATACGAAGACCGTCACGCTGAAGAACGCCCAGGGCAACACGAACGTCGTGAAGCAGGCCGACATGGACGTACTGGGAGCCGACGTGCGCCCCATCACCTCGCAGCAGAAAGAACAGCTCAACATCAACTACGGTCTGGAGGTCATCAAGGTGAACAACGGCAAACTGAAAGAGGCCGGCATTACGAAGGGCTTCGTCATCCAGAGAGTAAACGACGCCGACATGAAGACGGTGGAAGACCTGCAGCAGGCTGTGAAGGATGCTTCGATGAGCAAGGAGCCCGTGCTCGTCATCCGCGGAACCTAT
Source organism: uncultured Prevotellaceae bacterium (assembly GCA_902781315.1). Lineage (GTDB taxonomy): Bacteria > Bacteroidota > Bacteroidia > Bacteroidales > Bacteroidaceae > Prevotella. Next base: position 23,823 of record CACZIT010000004.1, on the reverse strand, counting down.
CCCACAGGCAAGCGCGGCTACTTCATCGTAGATCTGGGCCAATAGAGCAAATAGCGGCAAAAGATAACAAGGAAGAGTGGAAATGTACAAATATTTCCACTTTTCTTTGTCTATTACAAAAAACTTTCGTATTTTTGCAGCTAAACTTCAACAACGAGTCTAATGAGACAACTGAAAATTACAAAATCGATTACCAATCGCGAAGATGCTTCGCTCGACAAGTACTTGCAGGAAATCGGTCATGAGGAACTGCTGACTGCCGAAGAAGAAGTGGAACTGTCGCAGCGCATCAGGAAGGGCGACCGTGAGGCTTTGGAACGTCTCACGAAAGCCAATCTGCGCTTTGTTGTTTCGGTGGCCAAGCAATATCAGAATCAGGGTATGAGCCTCTCCGACCTCATCAACGAGGGCAACATGGGACTCATCAAGGCTGCCGAACGATTCGATGAGACCCGAGGTTTCAAGTTTATCTCCTATGCCGTGTGGTGGATTCGCCAGAGCATTCTGCAAGCCATTGCCGAGCAGAGCCGCATCGTGAAAGTGCCGCTCAACCAGGTGGGCGCCTACAACAAGATCAACAAGGTGCTCAACCAGTTTGAGCAAGAGAACGAACGCCGGCCCAACGTCAACGAGATTGCCGACCAGATTGACCTGCCCGAGGAGAAAATTGAGGTGGCCATGAAGCAAGGCGGACGCCACGTGTCGGTGGATGCTCCTTTCCACGACGACGAGAGCAGCAGCCTGCTCGACGTGCTGCCCAACAACGACTCGCCCGAAGCCGACAACGAACTGCTGCGCGAATCGCTGCGCAAAGAGATTGCCAACGCCCTGCAAGTGCTCTCGGAACGCGAGCGCAACATCATCGAGGCCTTCTACGGCATCAATCAGCCGGAGATTACACTCGAGGAAATCGGCAACAAGTACGGCCTCACCCGCGAGCGCGTCAGACAAATCAAGGAGAAAGCTATTCGCAAACTGCGCAAGAACACGAAAAACAAAGTACTGAAAACATACTTATAAACAACAGGAACCCAGAAACACATGAAACATAGGAACATCCTTCTGGCGGTCATGACCGTGGCGATCAGCTCACTCATGCCCATGCAAACGCAGGCCATCAACAAGCAGACACCACTCTACATGTTCGGCTTCGGCATGTCGCTCAACGACTCTACCGTCTATCTCACGGAAATACAACACGTCGACTCAGCATGGGTGGACACGAAGACGGGCTTCCTCTACAGTCGCGAAAACTACTCGGATCAGCTGAGACGATATCTGCAGGAAGAGGCTGGCATTGCCCACCCCACGAGCGTGGTCCTATTTGCCGAAAAGCGCAAGAACATCGAGAAGAAATACCTGAAGTTCAAGAAGCGCTATGCACCCAGTGCCAAAAAGCGACAGAAGAAAAATATCAACTACATTCTGAAGAACATCGACCCGACGGCGTTCTCCTTTACACACATTACACCCGACACCCCAGAGGCCCGCTACACGGCTGAGGAGCTGAAGGAAGCCATCAAGAAGGAGAAGGCTGAACTGAAAGAAGCCAAAAAGAAAGCCGCAGCCAAGGCAAAGGCCGACAAGCAGGCCAAGAAGGAAGCACGAGTAAAGGCTATGGCTGATGCCAAGCAGAGGGCCAAGGAACTGAAGAAGAAGTGATGGCACAATCTCATTTCTACCGTATAGCAGAGCATTGCGTACGCATAGACTTTGCAGAAGGCGACCGTAACAGCGTTCGCCTTTTGCCGTCATTCCAACCCTTTGAAAGCGAAGCACCGAGCGACGGGAAGTATTTCTTCCACCTGACCGTGGACGACACGCTGCGCCCTGTGCCCAAGGAGCGACGCGAACGCATCCGCAAGTTCGACACGGGCAACGGCGAGACGGTGGTCGACCTGATCGACGATGGTGGCTATCAGTACATCATCAAGAACATCGAAGGTGCTGAATGTGCCCTGCTACGCTCCAACAAAGAGTTCACGGAGTGTCATTGCGCGCTCAACGGCAACTACAACATGCGCTCCTTCGGACTGAACAACGCACTGATGCTGATCTTTGCCTTTGCCGGCAGCTATCATGACACGTTGCTCATCCATGCCTCACTCGTCAGGCAGAACGGCTACGGCTATGCCTTCATCGCCAAGAGCGGAACGGGAAAGAGCACGCACGTGAGCCTCTGGCTGCGCCATCTGCCTGGCTGCGACCTGATGAACGACGACAACCCCATTGTGCGCATCATCGACGGACAGCCCTACATCTTCGGTGGTCCATGGAGCGGCAAGACGCCTTGCTACCGCAATGTGAAAGCACGCCTCGGCGCCATCACCCGCATCGACCGCGCTCCTGCCAACAGCATTGAACGGCTGCGCCCCATCGAGGCCTTTGCCTCGCTGCTGCCAGCTTGTTCGTCTATGAAATGGGATGAAGACATCTTCAACCGCATATGCAACACCGTCACCCGAATCGTAGAAACGACGGGCATATACACCTTGCACTGCCTGCCTAACAAAGAGGCTGCCATCATTTGTAACGAAACTATTGCCATCGTATGAATTGCGAGACCAAACAGTTTGCCAACGCCCTGTTGCTGCCTGAAATTGTCAAAATGCTTAACGAAGGCCACACCGTGACCCTGCGGCTCAGAGGCTACAGCATGCGTCCCTTCTTGGAAGACAACCGCGACAAGGCTCTGCTCACCCGCCCCACCCATCCGAAAGTGGGCGACCCAGTCTTGGCAGAGATTCAGCCTGGGCACTTCGTGCTGCATCGTATCGTGGCCATCGAAGGGGAAAATGTCACCCTGCGCGGCGATGGCAATCTGGCCGACGAACATTGCCTGCTCAGCGACGTGAAAGGGGCCGTCATCGGTTTCTACCGCAAAGGCCGCCAACAACTCGACCGGACCGACGGGCTGAAATGGCGCATCTACTCTTGGTTCTGGATGAACCTCTACCCCATCCGCCGCTATCTGCTGGCTTTCCACCGCCGCATCTGGCTGAAAGTTTTCAAACCCAAGACTATTTGATACAACAAACGTAAACATAAAAAACAAAACACAATATGAAAGCAAAAAAGGGATTCAACCTAAGAGACGTCTGCGGTGAGAAAATCATCGTGGCCGAAGGAAAAGAGAACATTGATTTCTCAAACATCATCAGCATGAATGAAACTGCCGCCTACCTCTGGGAGCGCGTGCAGAAGATGGAGTCGTTCACTCCGAAAGAAATGGCCGAGCTTCTTGTGGATGCCTATGAGGTAGACAATGAGACGGCCCAGGCCGACGCCACAAACCTGCTTCGCCAATGGCAGGAAGCCGGGATAGTTGAGGAATAAAGACAGATAGAAAAAACAAAAAAAGAAGGAACTCAGAGTAATTCTAAGTTCCTTCTTTTCGTACACTCTCAGGGGTTCGAACCCTGGACCCACTGATTAAGAGTCAGTTGCTCTACCAACTGAGCTAAGAGTGCTCGTGTTGTGCGCCTCAGATGTTTGATTTCTGATTTGCGGTTGCAAAGGTACAACGTTTTTTGTTAACCACCAAACTTTTTCGGACTTTTTTTTCTAAAAAGGCAAAAAAAATGCGTTTTTATCCGTATTTTTACAAAAACAGGGGTCGTTTTATGTGTTTTTTCGATTATTATCACTACCTTTGCACGTAGTAACAAGCATAAAAAGAAGTCATGAAGGAAGTAATCATCAGCGATGCCGAATTGCAAAAGGCAGCTCAATCAGGAATCGATGAGTTCTTGTCGGCAGTGACTCAGGCAACCCTTAACGCCATAGGCGGATCATTGACGGGCGAGAACATCGGCGAACTCAGCAGCGACCAGGTGACACTGCTGGCATACAACATGCTGCATGAGGAAGTGATGGACGGTGGGTTCGTACAACTCATCCACAATGGCTACGGTCCTTTCTTTTTCCAAAATCCCTTTGCAAAGGCCATGCGCCAGTGGGGACTGCAAGAATTGGCCAGGCTGATGAATAAAGTGAAGAAACTCTACTACGCATGCCATGAAGAGTTGGAGAAGGAATGCAGCGACGAGGAGTTCATGGCTTTGTTCGAACAGTTCCCTCAATTCGACGAGTTTGACGACACGTTTGTAGAAAACGAAGAAGAATGGACATCGGCCATTGCCTACTATGTCGATGAACATCTGGAGCAGTTCGTTATTATTAAATAATGTATATAGAAACGCGAGCAAGATGAACAAGGAACAACAGGAACTACGCAAGAAGAGTCCCGTACAAATAAAGAACAAGAAGGCATCGTTCGAATATTTCTTCGTTGAGGAATATACGGCAGGAATCGTACTGACCGGCACGGAAATCAAATCTATTCGTGCGGGCAAGGCTTCGTTGGTCGATACCTATTGCCACATCATCAACGGCGAGATTTGGGCCAAGGGCATCAACATTTCGCCCTACTTCTATGGTTCATATGCCAACCATGAAGCTAAGCGCGACCGCAAGCTTCTGCTCACCCGACGCGAGATTAACAAGTTGCAAGAAGCCGAGAAGTTGCCTGGTTATACTATCGTGCCGACGCTCATCTTCATCGACCAGAACGGTCGTGCCAAAGTGGACATCGCCCTCTGTCGAGGCAAGAAGCAGTATGACAAACGCCAGACGCTGAAGGAAAAGGAGGACCGACGAGAAATAGACCGGGCAATCAAACATTTCTAAAAGCATCCGCCAAAATGATTAAGACTATCATCTTCGACTTTGGTGGCGTCATCATTACGCTCGACCATCAGCAAGCAGTAAGAAGATTTCAAGCCCTGGGGCTTGCCGATGCAGAACACCAATTGGACCCCTACACGCAAGGCGGCATTTTCGGCGATATGGAAGTTGGACGTATTGATGCCGAAGAGTTTCGCTTAGCATTCAGCCAACTCGTAGGCCACGAAGTGAGCCACGAGCAATGTCTGGATGCTTGGCTGGGCTATCGCAGTGAACTTCCACAACGGAATCTCGACATGCTACGACTATTGAAATCCAAAGGCTACCGTCTTGTTTTGCTTTCCAACACCAATCCTTATATGATGAGCTGGGCTGAGAGCAATGACTTCGATGGTTGCGGCCACCCCCTATCCTACTATTTCGATGCAAGCTATAAGAGTTACGAGGTGAAGCGTATGAAACCAGACCCTGCATTCTTTGATTTTGTGCTCACTCAGGAGAACCTGAATCCCACCGAGACGTTGTTCGTTGACGACGGTCCAAGGAACATGGCAATCGCCGCGCAGCTTGGGCTCAAGACATTTTGTCCGAAAAACGGTGAGGATTGGACCAAGGAACTGCTGCAAATGTTGAGTGGTAATTAAGCTTTAAATTAAGGATGAAAATTCACACATGCGCTGTAGCGCTCACAATAGTGAGTTTACTCTCTGGATGTCAAACGCTGAAAACGGGTGACCTCCTTTTTCACGTTGCCGACAAAGAAAATGCCATCACAACTGTTACGCCAGGCATGATTGACCACGTAGCCATCGTTATCTCGCCAGACAGTGTAGTTGAAGCGGTTGGTAAGGGTGTTGTGAAGAGTTCCATTGCTTCACTTTTAGAGCAAGACGGCTATTACGTCAAGGCAAGAGTGAAAGGTGCTGACAGGCAAAAATCAATTCAAAGGGCACTTGAGTACCTTGGCCGCACTTATGATTATCTTTACTTGCCAGACAATGAAAGCATTTACTGTTCTGAGCTTGTGCAGTTGGCCTTTGTTGACAAACACGGCCAACCCCTATTCTCGCCTGTTCCCATGTCATTTCACGATGCTTCAGGACAAATCACTGATTATTGGATTCACTTCTATGCCCGTCACGGCATGGAAGTGCCAGAAGGCAAGCCTGGCACAAATCCTGGCGAACTGTCACAACGCAAGAATGTAAAAATGGGTCACCGCCAACTACGCAAACTCCCAAGGCGATAGGAACACAGCTAACCGAGCGAATCATAAAAAAACGCTAAATAATAAATGAAAATGTGAGAATGTCAGCAAAAAATAGTAACTTTGCAAAGATATAGACGAAGATTCTTTATTTAAACTAATATTCAAATAGGTATGACAATCAATGAGTTCAATTTTGCCGGTAAGAAGGCAATCGTGCGCGTTGACTTCAACGTGCCCCTCGATGAAAATGGTAAGATCACTGACGACACCCGCATTCGTGGTGCCCTGCCCACACTGAAGAAAGTGCTGGCCGATGGTGGTGCACTCATCATCATGAGCCACATGGGTAAGCCCAAAGGCAAGGTGAATCCGAAGCTCTCGCTGGGTCAGATCAAGGACGCCGTGGCTGAGGCTCTGGGTGCTCCCGTTACTTTTGCTCCCGACTGCGCCAAGGCTCAGGAGCAGGCTGCTGCCCTGAAGATGGGTGAAGTGCTGCTGCTTGAGAACCTCCGCTTCTACCCTGAGGAGGAAGGCAAGCCCGTGGGTGTTGAGAAAGGTACTCCCGAATACGACGAGGCTAAGAAGGCCATGAAGCAGAGCCAGAAGGAGTTTGCCAAGACACTTGCTTCCTATGCTGACGCCTACGTCATGGACGCCTTCGGAACCGCTCACCGCAAGCACGCTTCCACGGCTGTCATCGCCGATTACTTCGATGCTGACCACAAGATGCTGGGCTACCTCATGGAGAAGGAAGTCCAGGCTGTTGACAACATCCTGTCGAACATCAAGCGTCCTTTCACCGCTATCATGGGTGGTTCAAAGGTTTCCACAAAGATCGGTATCATCGAGAACCTGCTTGGCAAGGTCGACAACCTTATTCTCTGCGGCGGCATGACCTACACCTTCGCAAAGGCCATGGGTGGCGAGATCGGCAACTCCATCGTTGAGCTCGACAAGCTCGATGTCGCTCTCGACGTGATGAAGAAAGCCAAGGAGAATGGTGTGAACCTCGTGCTCGGCACCGACTGCATCGCAGCTGACAAGTTTGCCAACGATGCCAACACACAGGTGTGCCCCGCCAACGCCATTCCCGAAGGATGGGAAGGTCTGGATGCTGGTCCTGAGACCCGCAAGGCTTTTGCTGCTGCCATTGAGAATGCTAAGACCATCCTTTGGAACGGTCCTGCCGGCGTGTTTGAGTTCGACAACTTTATCGGCGGTTCGAAGGCTATTGCAGACGCCATTGCCAAGGCTACTGCCAATGGTGCCTTCTCACTCATCGGTGGTGGCGACTCTGTTGCCTGCATCAACAAGTTCGGCATGGCCGACCAGGTGAGCTACATCTCTACTGGTGGTGGCGCTCTGCTCGAAGCCATCGAAGGCAAGGTTCTCCCCGGTGTTGCAGCCATCAAGGGCGAGTAATCGATTCCTTTTCGATTTCAACGCATAAAAAAACTTCCCAAGGATTTCTCCCTGGGAAGTTTTTTTATGTTCAATTCCTAATTAAGGAAGCTCTACCCACTTCACATAGCTGAAGTCCTGACGATGAGGCAGCAGATCGTTCTTAGGATACATACGAACGGCACTCTTGAAGATACCAGCATTGTCCGGCTCCATCATGCCTTCGAAGATATAGTTGTTGCCTTCACGTCCGACCACATTCAGTCCAACCTTAGAGAAGACATGCTCCTCACCATTCTTATCAGTGCGAATGTTGACGAGTTCCATGCCAACAGCATCATCAAGACCTTGCTCATTGACGACATAGCGCAACTTATACTGCTTACCAGTCTCTGCACCAGATGCAGGAACCTCCCACTCAGCACTTAGCACGTTGATGGCGTCCCAACGCTCGGCAACCGTCTCCTTCCACTGAGCAATGTCCTTGGCAAGGCGATAGTTGTTGGCAGCAATTTCCTTGAAACGCTTTGCTTCCTTACAGTAGAACTTCGAATAATAGTCATCGAGCTGACGCTTCATCGTATAGTGCGGGGCAATCTGAGCGATAGAGTTCTTGATTACTTTCACCCAACCTTCTGAGTAGCCCTTCTTGTTCTTCTTGTAGTAGAGCGGAATGATTTCGTTCTCAAGCAGACCATAGATAGTGGCAGCATCGAGTGCATCCTGATAGCCCTGATTCTGATAAGTGCGCTTCTCGGTGAGCGCCCAGCCAGCACCTTCGCGGTAGCCCTCAAGCCACCATCCATCAAGCACAGAGAGATTGACAACACCGTTCATCTCAGCCTTCTCACCACTGGTACCGCTGGCCTCAAGAGGACGTGTAGGAGTATTCATCCAAATGTCAACACCCGAAACAAGGCGGCGAGCCAGCAGGAAGTCGTAGTCCTCAAGGAAGATGATTTTTCCGAGGAACTCAGGACGCTGAGAAATTTCGTAGATTTTCTTGATCAGTCCCTGGCCAGCACCATCAGCAGGATGAGCCTTACCAGCAAAGAGGAAAATCACGGGGTGCTCAGGATTGTTCACAATCTTAGACAGACGATCGACGTCAGTGAAGAGCAGATGTGCACGCTTGTAAGTAGCGAAGCGACGGCAGAAGCCAATAACCAGTGCATTGGGGTTCATTTTCTCCAGCAGGCTTACCACGCGCGAGGGATCGCCCTGGTTCTTCAGCCAAGTCTCGCGGAACTGCTCCTTAATGTAGGCGAACAGTTTCTTCTTCAGCGCCATGCGAGTTGCCCAGATTTCATCATCGGGACAATTGTAAATAGCCTCCCAAATCTTCTGGTTCGACTGGTCACTCATGAAGGACTCATCGAAGTACTTGGCATAAAGTTTACGCCACTCGGTGGCGGCCCAAGTCGGGAAGTGAACACCATTGGTGACATAACCCACATGGTTTTCTTCAGGGAAGTAGCCCTTCCAGATGGGAGCAAACATCTTCTGCGACACCCAACCATGAAGCTTCGAAACACCATTCACCTCCTGGCAAGTGTTGCAAGCGAATGTCGACATGCAGAACTTTTCAGACTTGTCATCAGGATTGGTACGACCCATGCCAATGAATTCATCCCAAGTGATGCCAAGCATCTGCGGATAGCCACCCATATACTTGCCGAAGAGTCCTTCGTCGAAATAGTCGTGACCGGCAGGCACAGGCGTGTGTACTGTATAAAGACCGCTGGCACGCACCAATTCGAGTGCCTGATTGAAGGTCAGTCCTTCCTGAATATAGTCGCAGAGACGCTGCAGGTTGCAAAGAGCGGCATGGCCCTCGTTGCAATGATAAACGTCCTTCTTGATGCCGAGCTTCTTCAGCAGCTGCATACCACCAATACCCAGCAGAATCTCTTGCTTCAGACGATTCTCCCAGTCGCCACCATAAAGCGAGTGAGTAATAGGCTTGTCAAACTCGGAATTGAGTTCGTTGTCAGTATCAAGCAGATAGAGTTTCACACGACCCACATTCACGCGCCACACGTATGCGTGCACCATATAATTAGTATAGGGCACATCAATAACAAGTGGAGTGCCGTCGGCATCAAGCTGACGCTCAACGGGCAGAGAGTGGAAGTCCTGCGACTCGTATTTGGCAATCTGCTGACCGTCCATCGAAAGGCTCTGGGTAAAATAGCCGAAGCGATACATGAAACCGACGGCACACATATCAACGTTAGAGTCTGACGCTTCCTTCACATAGTCGCCAGCGAGCATGCCAAGACCACCTGAATAGATTTTCAGGGCCGAGTGCATACCATACTCCATGCAGAAGTAGGCCACGGAAGGACGGCTATGATCAGGTTCCACATCCATATAGGCGCGGAACTGCTCATAAACATTCTTGATGCGCTTCATCAGTGCCTTGTCTTGCACTATTTGCTCCTTGCGGGCGAAACTGAGTCGCTCCAGAAGCAGCACGGGGTTGTGACGCACGTCGTGGTAGAGTTCAGGATCAAGGTCGCGGAACAAATCGCGGGCCTCATAGTTCCAAACCCACCACAAGTTGTGAGCAATCTCGTCCAGAGGTTTCAGTTGCTCTGGCAGACTTGACTTTACGGAAAGCTCCCTCCATACGGGAGCACTGGTGTAATCAGCTTTAATCTTCATAATGTTTATTTACTATTTTACGGTTTTTCTTTTTTCTGCAGCTCGAAGTGCTACGTCGTAGGCCGTGTAGTAGTACTCGATAAAGTGCTTCCACAGTGCCTTCTTCGAGAGTTGCTCAGCATGTTTGCGAGCAGCCTTTACCTCGTCGGCCGTCATAGCAGAATACTCTGAAACAGTATCCTTGATAATGTCAGCCACCTCGGAGTAATTATAGTCTGTACGGTGAATCACCTTCACGCCATCGCTTATCTGGCCTTCGTGCCCAATCACCTTGTTTGCCCACATACCGAAGCCTGCCAGGTCTGTAGTAATACAGGGCACGTGGAAGGCTACTGCCTCCAGCGGTGTGTATCCCCAAGGCTCATAGTAGGACGGATAGATGCAGAGATCGTTGCCCAACACCACGTCGTAGTAGGTCATATTGACCACTCCGTCGTTGCCAGTCAGATAGCAAGGCAGGAAAATGAGCTTCACGCGGTCGTCCTTACGATTGTGCATGTCGTAGAACTTCATCATGTTCAGCACGTTATCGTGTCCCATGTTATGAAGCCAGTGGGTAATCATCGGCACCTCCAATGGTTCGTGCTCCTTCTCCCCTTTCTTCATTCTTTCTACAAGATCCTGACGGGGCTCGCCTACCCAACCAGGCACGACGATGAAGGCCAGCACCGTCTTCTTCAGGTTGCGGTCGCGCAACAGACGATTCATGGCTTCAATAAAGACATCAATACCCTTATTGCGGAACTCATAGCGTCCACTTGTAGAAACAATCAAGGTATCATCGTCTAAATCTGTGCCCATCAGCGCATTAGCAACATTGAGCAAACGACGTCGTGCGGCCTTGCGTTTCCGAGTAAACGTTGCGCCACGTGGCACAAAATTATCTTCGAAGCCATTGGGCAACACCACATCTACAGGCTTATCAAGAAGCTCCAAACACTCGCGCGCTGTGATATCACTCACGGTAGTAAAACAATCGACGTTGTGAGCTGTTTGGCGCTCAATGGAATGCTTGCTCTCCACGTTCAACTCTCCAGCCATCTGCGTGCCGTTGTAAGCAAAGAGATAGTCATAAAGGGGCTTGTTGTTGCCGGCAATAGAACGACCGATACTAGTGGCATGAGTCGTAAAGACCGTGGCAACTTGAGGCAACGCATAGCGTAAATAAAGCAGGCCGAGACCTGTCATCCATTCGTTGCCGTGATAGATGACTTTCGGTTCCGATTCGGGAGTGGACAATTGGGAGTAAACGCTCTCCACAACCTTGGCAGCTGCATAAGAGAACATCGATGCCTCGTCATAATCTCCGTAGGCATGCAACGAGTCAACGCCGAAGTGTTCCCACAGGCGTGTGTAGAGTTCATTCTTTTGAGCAAAATAAGGCTTGAAGTCAACCAACACGGCTAACGGCTCGCCCGGAATGGCCCAACGGCCAACTTTCACTCGGAGTCCTTCACCAGCAGCCTGCTGTTGCCATGCCATGAGCCACGATGGCAATGTAGCGTTCTCATTGAGAGCAGTCGTAGGGGCATCGTCGAAAAGCGGACCTATAAAAATAATCCTATCGGGCAACGCCTCCTGAAGGGTTTTTGCCCGTGTCGACAATACTGTGTAGATACCACCAACTTTATTGCAGACTTCCCAACTCGATTCGAATATATAGTCGGGAACCAACTTGTCCTTTAACATAAAAAACTAATACGCGTCTTAATTTGAGGCCACAAAGTTAATAAAAAAATCTTAAACTTTAGGCCTCAACACAATAAAAAATGCCAAAATCTTGCACTTCTTGATTTATATTAACTAACTTTGCGCAAAAATAGAAAGGAAATAAAAAACAATGAAACGTCACCACCTGATATCCTCACTGATGGCAGCGGTTTTCGCCTTAACTTCTGTTGCCACGCAAGCCCAAACGGAAGTAGCCACATCACGCCTTCCTCAAGAAGAAACGAAGGCCTCGCCTGCTCCTCTTCACCTTGTGAACGACGAGTATCAAGTATGGCTCGACATTGACCTCGACGACCAAACCATTACCGTTCCCGACCAGGAAATATTTGGAGCTATCAACGGCTACATAGGAGCCAAACGCGATCCTCGCAAGTGGCTGGTTACGGCAGTGGAAAAAATTGACGACCATAACGCACGCCTCGAAATCATCAACGATTATGGTAGCGAGGACCTTCTGGCCATGCTCACCCTGTTGCAGGATGGTTCCTACCAATTACGTCAGCTGGAAGGCAGTCCGCTGCGCATCGTCGTGAAGAGTAAATGGCTGAAGCTGCCGAAAGTGCTCCCCTTGAAACTCCTGACGAAAGAAGCAGCAAGCCCCCAGTAACCGCATGCTCTAAATTTGCAAATTGAGTTATTTTGTCAACCAAATTAACTTAAATTGGTGAGTAAATCAACTGATTTTGCTCTCATTACTCTATTGTCTTCATCCAAAGCTAAGTGCGTCTTCTTTTCTATTTAACCTCTGTTAACCATTCCAAAGAATGAATCTTAGTGCAAATGTTTGGTGGGAAAAAAAGAAATTACTATCTTTGCACACAAACAATTAACTTAAACAAAAAAAACAACATGAGATTAGACGGAAGAAGAGAAAGTCAGAATGTTGAAGATCGCCGTGGTATGTCAACCGCAGCTAAGGCTGGTATTGGCGGTCTGGGTGGCATCATCATGATTGCCCTTTTCACGCTTTTGAGTGGAGGCAATCTGGGCGATGTAGTAGGAAACGTGATCCAGCAAGGCGGTCTTGGCGAACTCGGCAGTGTGCAGGAGGAGCAGATAGACGGCCAGCGCGAATTCACTGAGGAAGAGCAGGAGTTGGCTAAGTTCTCGCGCCAGGTGCTGGCTGCCACCGAAGATGTGTGGGGCGAGGTATTCCAGAAGATGGGACGCAAGTACACGGCTCCTACGCTGGTGCTGTTTACCAACCGCGTGAATTCTGCCTGCGGTACGGCTTCGTCGGCAGTAGGTCCTTTCTACTGCTCTGGCGACCAGAAACTGTACATTGACCTGAGCTTCTTCACCACCATGAAGCAGCAGCTGGGTGCCGACGGTGATTTCTCCTATGCTTACGTGATTGCCCATGAGGTGGGTCACCATGTGGAGAACTTGCTGGGCATTCTGGGCAAGGCTCACCAGCAGATGAACCAAACCGACAAGGTTTCGGCCAACAAGATCAGCGTCCGCTTAGAGTTGCTGGCCGACTACTATGCTGGCGTATGGGCCCACTACGACAACGAAGAATACAACTCACTGGAAGCAGGCGACGTGGAAGAAGCCATCGACTGCGCCCAGAAGATTGGTGACAACTATCTTCAGAAGAAGGCTCAAGGCTATGTGCAGCCCGAGTCGTTCACCCACGGCACATCGGCTCAGCGCATGAGATGGCTGAAGCTGGGTATCCAGACTGGCGACATGAACACGACAACGTTTAGTGTTCCAGAAAGTCAACTTTAAAGAATCAAGGGGGCACGCAACTGCTCCCTTTTTTATTATCCACACCTAATCTATTATATTATATATGAAGAAGTTTTTCTTAACAATATGTGCTACATTTATATGTGGACTTGGTGTATGGGCACAATCTGCTACCGATGATAGCCACTTCATCAGCGATGCAGAATTCAGGCAAAAGGTAGAAACAGCCTTTCAGGAGAAAATGCAGTTGGTCGGTAGCCAATTCTTTGATTTGCAAGGCCAGAAACTGACTTCCAAAGAACTGGAGGCACTGCATTTCCTATATGCTTACATGCCTTTGGCCGACATTACCGACTACCAGACAGCCTACCATCTTGCCAACGTTCGGGCAGCCTTTGAGGCCCAGAAGCAGATGGCATGGGGAGAAAAGGTGCCAGAATTGCTTTTCCGCCACTTCGTGCTGCCTCAACGCGTCAACAACGAAGCGCTCGACGAGGCCCGACTCGTGTTCTTTAAGGACCTGAAGGAACGAGTGAAAGGAATGGACATGAAGGATGCTATTCTGGAAGTCAACCATTGGTGCCACGAGCACGTCACCTATCAGCCAAGTGATGCCCGCACACTGTCGCCTCTGGCTTGCGTGAAAACAGCCATTGGCCGCTGTGGAGAGGAATCAACTTTCACCGTGACCGCACTGCGCTCGGTTGGCATTCCCGCCCGACAGGTCTATACTCCCCGATGGGCACACACCGACGACAACCATGCTTGGGTGGAAGCCTGGGCCGACGGCGAATGGTATTTCCTTGGTGCCTGTGAACCTGAACCGGTACTGAACCTGGGGTGGTTCAACGCTCCTGCTTCAAGAGCATTGCTGATGCATACTCGTGCTTTCGGCGACTACAACGGCCCGGAAGAGGTGATGCTGCGCACCAGCAACTTCACGGAAATCAATCTTATTGACAACTACGGATCGACAGGCCGCACAGATTTCCGCATCGTCGACCGGAAGGGACGTGCTGTCAGCGGTGCACGCGTAGACTTCAAAATCTACAACTACGCCGAGTTCTACAGTGCCGTTACAAAATATACCGACAAGAAAGGTCAGACATTCCTGACAGCAGGCCGTGGCGACATGCTTGTCTGGGCTTCGAAGGATGGATGGTACGGCTATGCCAAGGCCTCGTTCGGAAAAGATAAACAAATAACGATTCGTCTGAACAAAAACAACCAATCACTTTCTCGGAAAGACCTTGAAGCCGTTGCTCTGGACATCGTGCCTCCTGCCGAACATGCACTGCTACCTCCTGTGGCAGAAGAATTGACAAAGCAGAACAAGATACGTTTTGCCTATGAGGATTCGCTCCGCAAGGCTTATGAGGCTACATTCCTGAATGCAGAGGAAGCCAAGCGCATCTATCCTGAGGCTGCCGACTTGCTCGTAAAGTCGCGTGGCAACTGGCAGACCATCTCCACTTTCCTCTTCAACCATGCTGATGATTCGAAACGGGCATTGGCCCTTCTGCGTTCGCTCAGCGACAAAGACCTTCGCGACATCACGGCCGACATCCTGGACGACAATTACTATGCAGAAAGCGACCAACTTTGTCCACGTGTGGAGAGCGAGATGATCATCCTCCCCTACAAGCGCATTTTCCAACAAGCAATGGCCGACAGCGTATGGACCTTGAACGATGGCACGCGAGTCAGTGGTAAAGATTTCAAACGGGATCCCTCTCTTCTGGTAAAATGGACACAGCAGAACATTCATATCTATCCCGACCAGAAGACGTTGCGCATCGCACAAACCCCACTGGGCGTATGGCGTAGCCGCATGACCGACACCCGTTCGCGCGATATTTTCTTTGTGAGCATGGCCCGTTCGTTGGGCATAGAAGCACAAAAAGACGTGGTCACGAGCAAAGTACAATATAAAGTTGCCGGAAGCAATGAATGGACAGACGTAGACTTCGAGGCTACAGAGCAAACCAGCGCTCCCACTGGTATACTGAAACTCACGTACGAGCCAACGAAACTGCTTGACGATCCGAAGTATTACAGTCACTTCAGCATCACGCAGGTTTTAGACAACGGTACCACAAAGCTGCTGAATTTTGACGAAGGCCAGGTAGACATGGGTGGTGGAACAAGTTGGAAAAACACTTTCGAAAATGGCACTAAACTCGATGAGGGCACCTATATGCTTACTACGGGCATGCGAATGGCAAACGGCAGTGTGTTGGCCAGCAACCGCCTCTTCCATGTCAAGGCAGGTGAGACCACAACGTTACCCATACTCTTGCGCCAAAGCGATCATGAGGTAAGTGTCATCGGATCATTTGATTCGGAATCCCGCTTCACGTTGCTGCCCGACTTCATGAAGAATGGCAACAAAGAGGTGAAGGCTGGTGCTGACCCCGTGAGCATACTCTCACAGACGGGTCGTGGCTATTTCGTTGTTGGTGTACTTGGTGTAGGTCAGGAACCCACCAACCATGCTCTCCGCGATATTGCCAGGGCCAAAGCCGACCTCGACAAATGGGGACGCCCATTAGTGTTGCTTTTCGAAAGCGAGAGCGATGCCCGCCAGTTTGCACGTGAAGACTATGGGCAGATGCCAAAGAACACCGTTTACGGCATTGACAGGGATGGCAGCATACGCAAACAGATTGCTGCCCAAATGAAACTGCAAAACGGTGGTCAACTGCCGCTATTCATCATTGCAGACACCTTCAACCGCGTGGTATTCTCGTCCGAAGGCTATACCATTGGCCTTGGCGAACAAATTGTGAAGGTAAGCAGCAAACTCTGATCAAAGAGCCTGATACAAAAAAAACATCCCCCGAAGGTAGTTCTCTCGGGGGATGTTTTTCTTATAATGGATGTACCTTTATTATGCAAGCTCTTAGCGAATGCGATCGGCAGCACGTACCAGACGCTCGTCAGCACGAATGCCCTTGAAGGCCAGATAGTTGAACACGGCTGCCACAAAAGGCAGGAAGGACGACCACGTCTGCTGAAGAGCTCCCGTTTCATTGAGCTGGAAGTATTTGTAATAAGCAAATAAAACCATCCAAACCAGCAACATGAAAAGATTGAACGAGCAAAGACGTGCCTGCAGCCGACGATTCTTATAAAGAAAGATGGCCACAAGAGCAACCAATGCAGGAATCACCAAAAGGAAGAACAACGGCAGATAGGCAAAATCGTAGCTATTGCTATTTCCCTCAACCTTTACGAGTGCCATGTTATAGAGCACAGGCTCAACACCCATACCCTGCAGTTGCAGGCTGCCCAACGGCAAGCACATGCATACTACACATGCCACAAAAGCAAGGAAGAGATAAATCGTTTGCTTACGCTGAATCATACTACTAAAAAGCTATGAAACTCTTTAATTACAGCAACTCGTCGTTATTGTTCTCCTTCGCCGGATCGCGATAGTAGATATTTCCCTCCACAAACTCCTGCGTGGCCAGCAGCGACGGCTTCGGCAACTTCTCGTAATAGCGGGAAATTTCAATCTGCTCACGGTTCTCAAACACTTCCTCCAGTGAGTCGTTGTAGGAGGCGAATTCTGCCAGTTTCTTCGTCAGATCCTGCTTGATCTCACTGCTAATCTGATTTGCACGCTTTGCGATGATGACAACGCTTTCATAGATGTTGCCCGTTTCCTCGCAAAGGTCCATAATGTTGCGTGTCTGCGTGTTCACAGGTGCTTTTGACTTCTTATAATCCATATTATTTACGTTATTAATAATTGTTCTGATGTTTTTAAAGTTAATGATGCTACTCCGTTTCTTCAGAATTTGCAGCCGACTTTGTATACTTTTTACATTTTGCAATAAACTTCTCGGCCAGCGACTTGTTTTTTGAGTCAGGATACTCATTCAGGAATCCGTAGCACTCATCTTCAGCATCCTGATAGCGTTCCAGTTTTTTGGACTCAACGGAATTCTCTGCCAACTCAAACTTGCTCTTTATCAGCAATACCGAGAAATCCTCGCGGAGCGAACTGTATGGATAATCCTTCAGCGCATTCTGGGCGGTGATGATGCATGCCAGATAGTTGCTCTCGCCACTGGCATTACAATTGCCGAAATAAGTACCAAGGTCATAATAGAGTTGGGCCGAATAGAGTTCCTTCTTCACCAGTTTGTCCTGAAGAGAGAACAAGCGGTCCTGAGCAGCCTGTTTCTTCACAGCCATCGGATAAACGTCAAGATATTCCTGGAAAGCCGTAATGGCTGTCAGCGTCTGACTCTGATCCAGTCGAGGCTCGGGAGTACTCATGTATAGGCTCTGACCGATAAAGAACTTTGCCATTTCTGCATATTCGCCTCTGGGATAGGACGAGTAGTACTTCTTGAAATACTCTGCAGCCGTTTCATAGTCCTTGTTCATATACTCGGCCATAGCAAGCATGTAGAGACATTCCTCGCCATTCTGCTTGCCCTTCATCATCGTCACGATGCCTTCAAGCAATGTAATGGCGCGGGTGTACTGACCACGGGCAAAACATTCCTTCGCATACTCGTATTTATACTGATAGTTATCGGATTTGTAGACACGATTGAACTCCTTAGCACAACTCGTCATGAGCAGAAGGAGCGTAGCCGACAATATGATAAAAACCGATTTTTTCATTTTAAAATTCGTTTTGAACTGCAAAAGTACACAATATTCGGCAAAAAGCAAAAGCATTTAAAAGTTTTTTGATAATTTATCGTGCTTTTAAACGTTTGTTACGGCAAAAATGACTATTTTTGCACTTCGAAACCATCATTTCCTTAAGAATCTACACATTATGGATTTCAAACTGAACTCTGCATATAAGCCTACAGGCGACCAACCAGAAGCCATCAGGCAACTGACCGACGGCATCAACCGAGGCGACCATGCACAAGTGCTGTTGGGCGTCACAGGATCTGGCAAGACCTTCACGGTGGCAAACGTCATTGCCAACGTTAACAAACCGACTCTCATCCTGAGCCACAACAAGACCTTGGCTGCCCAGCTGTATGAAGAGATGCGCGGGTTCTTTCCTGACAATGCCATCGAATACTACGTCAGCTACTATGATTACTATCAACCGGAGGCCTACCTGCCTTCCAGCGACACGTATATTGAAAAAGACCTTGCCATCAACGACGAGATTGATCGACTGCGCCTTTCTGCAGTAACAGCCTTGCTCTCTGGCAGAAGAGATGTTGTCATCATTTCCAGCGTTTCGTGCATCTACGGCATGGGCGGACCTGCCGCCATGCATAGCAGCGTCATTCCCATCAAGAAAGGACAGAAGCTCGACCGCAACATGCTGCTGCGCAGGTTGGTAGACGCGTTGTATGTACGCAACGACGTTGACCTGCAGCGTGGCAATTTCCGCGTGAAAGGCGACCACGTTGACGTGTTCATGGCTTATTCCGAAAACGTGTTACGCATCACGTGGTGGGATGATGAGATTGACGAAATCGAGGAAATAGATGCCATCACCAATCACCGGCTGGCCAGTTTCGACGATTATCAGATTTACCCTGCCAACCTGTTTGTCACTTCAAAGGAACAGACGGAGGTTGCCATCCGCCAGATACAAGACGACCTTGTTGAGCGCGTAGAATACTATAACGAACTTGGTGACCCGCTGCGAGCTAATCGCATTAAGGAGCGTGTGGAATACGACATGGAGATGATTAAAGAACTTGGCCACTGCTCAGGCATCGAGAACTACTCGCGCTACTTCGACGGACGAGAGCCGGGGCAAAAGCCTTATTGCCTGCTCGACTTCTTCCCTGACGACTATCTCATGGTCATCGACGAGAGCCACGTTTCCGTGCCTCAGCTCAACGCCATGTATGGTGGCGACAGGGCACGCAAACAGAATCTTGTGGAATATGGATTCCGTCTTCCTGCCGCTTTCGACAACCGCCCCTTGCGCTTCGACGAGTTTCAGGAGATGGTCAATCAAGTTATCTACGTCTCGGCCACCCCTGCCGACTTCGAGCTGATGGAGTCCGAGGGCGTCGTCGTTGAACAGGTGATACGTCCGACGGGACTGCTTGACCCAGAGATCGAAGTAAGGCCAACGGAGAACCAGATTGACGACCTGCTCGACGAAATCATCCAGCGTGCCGAACGCGATGAGCGAGTACTCGTCACCACCCTTACAAAGCGCATGGCTGAAGAGTTGACGACGTATCTGCTCAACCACGAGATCAGAGCCAACTACATCCATTCGGACGTGGCGACACTCGACCGAGTGAAAATCATGACCGACCTTCGCGCAGGACTGTTCGACGTGCTTGTTGGCGTCAATCTGCTTCGCGAAGGCCTCGACTTACCAGAGGTGTCCCTGGTTGCCATTCTCGATGCCGACAAGGAAGGGTTCCTACGCAATCACCGCTCGCTCACCCAGACGGCAGGCCGGGCAGCACGCAACGTGAACGGACATGTCATCATGTATGCCGACACGATTACGGAGAGTATGCAACGCACGATTGACGAAACCAACCGCCGCCGCACGAAGCAGTTGAAGTATAACGAGGAACATGGCATCACGCCACAACAGATTGTGAAGGCCATCGGTTCTTCGCTCAACACGGAGAAGAACCACGACGCTCAGTCGGGAAGAACTATGCCCACAAGCCCTCAGCGCCAACCCATGCCTTACGTACCGTCGGCAGGCAACGAGAGTGGGCGCATGGTGGCCGACCCGATTGTTCAGCATATGACACGCGAGCAACTTCAAAAGAGCATCGACAACACCACGGCACTCATGCAACAGGCCGCCAAAGAACTGGACTTCCTACAGGCTGCCCAGTATCGCGACGAAATTCTGCGCCTGCAAGCGCTGCTTGAGGAAAAGTCCTGACCGAAACCGTCATTCAAACATGGCTTCCAGCAACTCCTTCACGTGGCCAGGAAGGACGACGTGATGATTGCCAATAGGATTCCTGAGGAAGTAGTTGGCTTCATCAGGACAACTGAGCCTGATGACTTGCTGAGTACGGCACAAGTCGCTCTTCGACTGGCATGCTTCCAGCGTGCCTTCCGCTGCGAAGAAACGATCCAGCCTGCCGGAAGTCTTGAAGATGGTGACCGGGCCTTCCTTCACGTAGCCCCTGATGCCGACGCCAATGCCCGACTCGAAGTGGGTGTCCAGTTCATATCGTTCAGTCATTGCGAGCGGTATGGTGCAATGGGCAAACAGCACTTCGCCCGTTTCGGTACTGATATGAGCGGGGTTAGCCTGAAATCCCGACACCCCTATCAAAGTGCGGGCAATCATCATCGAAATCATCGTGGGCACATCGCCTTCGCAACCAGCCACAAGTCCTTCGCTGTTGAGTCTTGCCAGAGCGATGCAACCCGTATTGCGGACGGCTGTCAACAGGTCGAAGCAGCGAATGGTAAGTCCCTGTAGTTCATGTCGTTCGGCAATATTCTTTAAAGCGAAATATAGCCTCGTGGCATCGTTTAAGGAATCCTTGACGGCCGTAGCATCCTGTCGGCGCAGTGGAGCCACATGAGCCGACAGGTCAGCCACTTCTTCCGATACATCGGCCTGCGCCAGAGCATGGAACTCGTCGAGCAATTCTTCCATCTGAATCGAAACCAATTCTATTCCAAGCTTTTCCCTGACGACACTCGCGTCATAGACACTCGAAATCAACCAGTCGGAAGGCTCGCCGACAATGCCCAGACGACATCCTTTCAGCCTCTGGCGTGCTTCCCCCACCCTCGCCAACGTCTCTATACGATGGCTCACGTACGCTTGCGAGCCGTGCAGGATTTCTCCTTTCAGCCCCTGTTGGCGCAGGAACGACAGGATTTCCATCGATGCCGCCAGCGAATTGCTTTTTCCTGACGTCAGCAGATAGAAGGGTTGACCACTCTTTGGCAGCAATGATGGCAACAACTGACGGAAGACGCCCTCGGTGCCACCCGTTCTGACGTAGATGAGCGACAACGGGGCCGAACCGTAGTCAGCGTAGTCGGCTGAACGATACTCAAAATCTATGTTCAAACTATGCAGAAACTCCTTGGTGACCGCTTCTACGGCCTGTTCGTCGTGAAGCGGCGAAGTCAATGTGTAAAGGGAAATACGTGCCATAAGGTTTTATAGATGAAAATGCTTGATGAAACAAAACTGAACTAACGAAAAAATGCCGCAGACACTACGATGAGCGCTGCGGCACGATTACTGTTTTCTTTTTCGGATAAATGAACGCATCCAACGTCGGCTTTAAGCCTCAGCGGGAGCCTCTTCTGCAGGAGCAGCCTCGGCCTCAGCCTCAGCAGCAGCTGCGGCAGCCTTCTTGTCGGCCACCTTCTTGGCAATAGCCTCGTTCATCTTCTTCTCTGCCTCAAGTTCCTTGGCAGCAGCGTCTTTCTTGGCCTTCAGCTCGCTTTCGCGAACAGCGTTGAGACCCTTCTCCTTAGCCTGCTTCCAAGCGTCAAACTTAGCCTGGGCAGCAGCCTCGTCGAAAGCACCCTTCTTCACACCGCCACGGAGGTGCTTCATCAGCAGCACGCCCTCACGGCTCAGGATGTTACGAACTGTGTCGGTGGGCTGTGCGCCAACCTCCAACCAATAAAGTGCACGCTCGAAATTCAAATCTACAGTAGCAGGATTGGTGTTAGGATTGTACATACCAATCTTCTCGATAAACTTACCATCTCGTGGTGCTCTCACGTCAGCGGCTACAATGCGATACACTGCATAGCCCTTGCGACCGCCGCGCTGCAATCTGATTTTTGTTGCCATTGTTTTTGTTAAATTTTTTGTTGTTAAAATTGAATTTCATGCTACTATCTCGTAATAGCGGCTGCAAAGGTACGAAGAATTATTGACATACGAGAAGCGATGAATGAAAAAATGGCTGTCGGACAGCAATTTTTAACATTCTTTCTCTACATCACGCCGTCTTCGCGCAGTTTCTTCTGCCATTTCCAAGCCGAAGCAAGCACATCCTCAATAGGTGTTTCGGCTTTCCAGCCCAATACCTTGTTGGCTTTGTCTACATTGCCCCACACCTTCTCGATGTCGCCTTCGCGACGCGGAGCAAACTCCCAGTTGAGCTTCACGCCCGTAGCCTTCTCGAAGCCTTCCACCACCTCAAGAGTCGACAGACCGCGACCAGTGCCGATGTTGAAATACTCCAGTTTGTCGCCATCACCGTCGAGCACGCGGGTCATAGCCTTCACGTGAGCCTTGGCAAGGTCAACCACGTAGATGTAGTCGCGGATGCAAGTGCCGTCGGGAGTGTTGTAGTCGTTGCCGAAAATCTTCAGCTGCTTGCGCACGCCGATGGCCGTCTGAGTGACGAAGGGAATCAGGTTCATGGGCACGCCGATGGGCAATTCGCCAATCTCAGCACTGGGATGAGCACCGATGGGATTGAAGTAGCGCAGAACGATCGACTTGATGGGAGCGCCAGAGTGGATGTAATCGGCGATGATTTCCTCGTTGATCTGCTTCGTGTTGCCATAGGGCGAGAGGGCCTTCTGAATGGGGGCTTCCTCGGTGACGGGCAGGTTTTCCTTTGAGGGCTGACCGTAGACGGTGCACGAGCTGGAGAAGATGATGCCCTTCACGTCGTACTTAGGCATGATCTCCAGCAGGTTGATGAGCGAAACGATGTTGTTGCGATAGTAGAGCAGCGGCTTCTCCACGCTCTCGCCGACAGCCTTCGAGGCAGCAAAGTGGATGATGCCTTCAATCTTCGGATACTTCTGGAAGACGGCCTCAGTGGCGTCCTTGTCGCGCAAGTCCACCTGCTCAAAGGCCGGACGGATGCCCGTGATTTTCTCAATGCCGTCGAGTACTTCAATCTTCGAGTTCGACAGATTGTCGACAATAACAACTTCGTAGCCTGCCTGCTGCAGTTCTACGGTGGTGTGCGAACCGATGAAACCGGTTCCGCCTGTAACAAGAATTGTTTGCTTCATTTTTTGATTGATGGTTTTGTAATAACTGATTTTCTGAGTGCAAAGTTACAAATAAGTGAGCAAAAAGCAAAGAGAAAACCGTTTTTTCTTTTCTGAGAGCTATAGAAAATATCTCTTCGCCGCGTGTTCCGCCCCCCAAGGACGTGCCGGCTACGATTCTTTTCACGCGCAAGTTTTAATAATGGTATTATTGCGCTATCAACAAAAAAAGAGCGCCCCAACCTCACGTCGGAGCACCCTCTCTCACATTTTTAACTCCCCTCCCCTCGGGAGGCGACTGGGGTCTTTAGAGCAGCCACTGGCGTGGCTGCGGCCCCACAAAGGGGAGCGAATCCCTCATTCGCGACGGAGGAGCTGGGGGTGGGCTCCCCGGGGGTAGGCTCCCCGGGGGTAGGCTCCCCAAAGGCATCTACATCCAGAATGGCAAGAAATTTGTAGTAAGGTAATCGGATATGAATCATTGACAATTGGTTAATATCATCCGTGTC